>JAHBSF010000001.1 GCA_019639255.1 Acidobacteriota bacterium
TACTCAGCACTCAGCACTCAGCACTCAGCACTTCTTCCTCCCCCTCGCACTCAGCACTTTCTTTTTCCTCTCCCGATCGAGGACCCAAACCCTTATGGCCGTATACGAACATACCTACAAACCTTATGACGGAGAGCTGACGCCGCAATGGTCGAGATTTCTCGTGCTGCCGCGTCACGCTTACCGCGCCGTATTTCAATCGAAGCTCTTTACCGGCCTTTTCGCCGTATGCTTCGTATGTCCGCTGGTGATGGCGATACTGATTTATCTGCATCACAACACGAATGCGCTGGCGCTGTTCGAGATCAGCGCGGCCGATGTCGTCGCCATCAACGGGCTGTTTTTCCAGATCTATCTGTCGATACAGAGTACGCTGGCCGCGCTGATGACTATCATCATCGGGCCGGCGCTCGTATCGCGCGATCTGACCAACAACGCGCTGCCGCTTTATTTGTGCCGGCCGTTTTCGCGCGCCGAATACCTGCTCGGCAAGGCTTCTACGCTCGTCATACTGCTGTCGCTTGTGACCTGGATACCGGGGACGCTGCTTTTCATATTCCAGTCCTATCTGGAAGGATTCGCCTGGGCTGCGGACAATCTGTGGATCGGAGCGGCAATCGTTACGGGAAGCCTGCTGTGGATCGTAATGCTGACGTTGTTTTCCCTGACGCTTTCGGCGTGGATCAAGTGGAGGGTGGCGGCAAGCGGGGCGCTGTTTGCCGTATTCGCGATTCCGGCTGCAATGGCGACTTTCGTCAGCGAACTGTTCAGAACGCCGTGGAGCCATATGTTCAATCCGAGCATGCTGCTTAAGGTCGTCATCGATGCACTGTTTCGCAACGCGCCCGAATCCCAGCCCTGGCGCACGCTGCCGATCGAGGCGGCGTGGATCGGAATCATAGGCTTCATGCTGGTCAGTGTGCTGCTGCTTTCGCGCAAGGTGCGCGCCTACGAGGTGATCTCATGAGCGGAGCCGAGACCATAGTTTTTGAGGATGTCTCGAAGTTCTACGGCGAAGTCCTCGGCGTCAACCGCATCAATTTGACGATAGCGCCCGGAATCACCAGCCTCGTCGGCCCGAACGGCTCCGGGAAGACTACGCTGATGAACCTGATGACGGGGTTGATTCAGCCGACGGGCGGGCGCATAAGCGTGACCGGCATCTCTACCGGGGAGCCCGAACGCCTGTTTCGCAAGGTCGGCTACTGCGGGCAGTTCGATTCTTTCCCGAAGGGCCTGACGGGTTACGAATTCATTTACTCCTACCTGCTCGTGCACGGTGAAACCAAAAAAGAGGCCGAGGCCGGAACCTGGAAGGCGCTCGAACGCGTGGATCTCGTGGGTGCGGCGCATCGCAAGGTGGAAGGCTACAGCAAGGGCATGCGGCAGCGTGCGCGCCTCGCGCAGTCGATTGCGCACGAACCCGAGGTGATGATTCTGGATGAGCCCCTCAACGGTCTCGATCCGATGGCGAGGGCTGAAACCATACGGCTTTTCAGGGAGCTTGCGCGCGACGGGCTGCACCTGATCATTTCGAGCCACATCCTGCACGAAGTGGATCAGATGTCGGATCGCGTCGTGCTGATAAACAACGGATACATCATCGCCGAGGGGCAGGTATCGGGCGTGCGCGACGAAATGGAAGAGCATCCGATACAGTACCTGATCGTGTGCGACCGGCCGTCGCTGCTTGCGGCGCGAGTATTTGCAGAGGATTCAGTAGTGGAGGCGCGTCTGACCGACGATCGCGGCGGGCTGTTTGTCAAGACGCGGAACCTGGATTCGTTTTCGCTTCTGCTCAACCGCGTTGTGCTGGAAGAGAATCTGACAATCGAATCCGTGACGCCGGTGGATGACGATTTGAATGCCGTTTATCATTATTTGATCGGAGCAGGCGGAGGGGGGCAAGCATGAGTTCAGCAGTGGAAGCTGCGGCGGCGGGCGCAGAGCGGGTGCGTGCGCCGTGGCGGTTGTGGAGGCGGCAGGCGGCGGCGATTCTGCGGCTCGAAGTCAAGAAGAACTTCTGGGGCAAGCGCGCGATACTGATGTACCTGCTGGCTGCGTTTCCCGTAGCGATATTCTTTGCGCTTACGCAGTTCGACAAGCGCGCGGCGGCCGACATATCGCAGAACTGGGGCGAGGCGAAGGTGATTTTTGCAAACATCTTCGAGGGGCTCGTGCTGCGCACGGTTGTATTTTTCGGCAGCGCCTGGATCTTTATGAACCTGTTTCGCGGCGAGATAGTCGACAAGAGCCTGCATTATTACTTTCTCGCGCCTCTGCGCCGCGAGGTGCTGGTAGCGGGGAAATATTTGTCCGGTCTTGTTGCGTCGGGTGTACTGTTCGGGCTTTCGACGGCCGGGTCGCTGTTTTTTCTTTACATGGCGCGCGGGTATCGGGCGAGCATCGACGATCTGGTGGGCGGACCGGGCGGCGGCGAGGTGCTGGCGTACCTGGGTATCACAGTCATGGGGTGCCTGGGCTACGGCGCGTTCTTTCTCGTCATAGGTCTTTTCTTCCGCAATCCGATAATACCGGCGTTGGTGGCGTGGGGCTGGGAGTGGATCAACTTCCTGCTGCCGCCGGTGCTAAAGAAACTCAGCGTAATTCATTATCTTCATTCGCTGATGCCCGTGCCCGTTTATGAGGGGCCGTTTGCTCTGGTCGCCGAACCGACTCCGGTATGGATCGCCGCGCCGGGTATGCTGCTTACGGTTGCTGCGGTGCTTGTAGCGGCAGGCTATAGAATACGGCGGCTGGAGATTCGCTACGGCGGGGATTAGAGAGACAACGGAACAAGCAAAATAAAGGGAAATCACGCAACTCGCGCAAGAAACTCTCGCCTTCGGTGATTTCAGTTTATTCAGTTTGTTCCGTTATCTCGCTTCGTTCTTGCACGGTTACCGGGATTGAAATAGGATGGGGCGTCCGACTATCGATTGAGTTGCCCTGAGCGTCCTAAATACAATGCTTGGTCCCGGAACCATACTGCAGGGTCGTTACGAAATAGTGCGCCTTATCGGGCACGGAGGGATGGGCGCGGTTTACGAGGCGCTCGACCGGCGGCTCGGCGACAATCCGGTAGCGCTCAAGCAGTCGTTTTTCAGCACCGAACTCTTGCGTCGCGCTTTCGAACGCGAGGCCATACTTCTGGCCCGCCTGCGGCATTCGAATCTGCCGAAAGTATTCGACCATTTCGATGAAGCGCACGGTCAGTTCCTGGTCATGGAGTACATCTCCGGCCCGGACCTCGAACACCTGATGGCCGATCGCGGGCGCCCGTTTCCGCTCGAAACCGTGCTGGATTGGAGCGCCCAGATACTCGACGCGCTGAAGTACCTGCATACTCGCGTTCCACCCGTAATCCACCGGGACATAAAGCCCGCAAATCTCAAGCTGACCACCGACGGGCAGATAATGCTGATCGACTTCGGGCTGGCCAAGGGGCAGGGCGGCACGTCGAGCATAGTCGGGTATTCGGCGCATTACGCGCCTCTCGAACAGTTGCAGCGCGAGGGTACGGGGCCGGAAAGCGACGTTTATTCCTGCGCCGCGACTATGTATCGCCTGCTGACGGGTGAACCTCCAACTACATCACTCATACGCGTGACGGAAAAGGCCAAGCGGCGGCCCGATCCCTTACGCCCCGTGCACGAAGTAATGCCGATTGTGCCTGTTTCGATCGGGCGCGTTATCGAGCATGCGATGGAACTCGACAAGGAAGACCGGTTGCAAAGCGCCGTAGAAATGCTCGAAGCCCTGCGTTCAGCCGACTTGTCGATTCCTTCCCGGGTAGAGCCCCACCTTGCGCCCGCAGTTCCGGCAGCGCCCGCCGTGCCCGTCGAGACGGAACCTCCGCCCGAGCGAGTGACGCAGTACATCGAACATATAAATATAGATACCCGTCCGCCGGCGGTTGACGAAGACCTCCCGGCTTCGCCGTTGATCGGTGTTGAAGCGGAACGCGGGACCGAGCGAATCACGCAACACATCGACGCAATGTCAGCGGATGATTCCGCGAGCCTCGGCTCTCGCGGCGATTATGCCACGAATATCTTTGGGCCGGGGTTAACCGACGCCGCGCCCGAAACAGCGATTGAATCCCCGTCCCGACGCACGATGCCGGTTGAAGCCCTGCCCGTAGGGACTATACTCGATGCGCCGTCGGAAATTCCTGCCGCCGTGGAAGCTGAACTGTCCGTTGGAAGCCCGCCCGTTGCGCCGGGTGCTTCCTTGCCGGCGTATGAATCTGTACCCAAAACCAGCGTCGCTCCGATTCCGGATTTCGCCGGATCGTTGCAAAACGACGCCGGTTGGCGAGAGCGAGTGCTGGCGCCGGACCCGGCCGAACCGGTCGGGGCTTTGCCTTCCTACGAATCTCCGCGCCTTACCGAATCCATCCCGCGTGAATCGAATCGACGCCTGATCTGGATCCCGGTAGCCTTTCTGCTGCCGATACTTGCTGCTGTGTGGTTTTTCGTCATACGGTCATCTGAAGAAAAATCCGCAGCGGAACCCGCTGCATCCGCGCCCGCAGCCGTCGAAGCCCCTGCGCGCAGTGAAGTGATTCATTACGGCCTTGAAATCGAAGACTCCTCCGCACGCCTTGTATCGGAAGAAGATTTCCCGCGGGGGCGACGGTTTCGTTTTCACTTCCGTTCACCCGCAGCCGGCTATCTTTACCTGATCGCGCCCGACGAAGAAAAACGTCCGACCGCATTCCTGACGAGCGATCCCGGACCGAATGCAATAAAGGCGGGCGAGGATTTTGTATTCCCCGGCGGCGACAACTGGATCAACATAGGCGAGGGCGGCGACGAGGTGCGCTTCACGGTTGTAATCGCTCCCTTGAGACTGGCCCAGTTCGGATTCTTTCAGCAGTTGCCGCGCGCGCTTACACAGGCGGAGATTTCACAGTTCGAGAATTTTCGCAAGACCCTTCCGCAAGCCGACGTGCAACCGGATACGGCGCGCGGCGGCGCAATGCTTTTGCGCGGAGCGGACGCTTCAGGACCCGCCGTGTTCGACATCATCCTCCGAAAAAAGAAATGATCGGCGAACACCCCGAAATCGCGCGAATCCGTATATCCGGCTTGCTGCTGCGGGTTTTCGTCTGCACGTTGGTCGTATTGCTTTTGGCTCCTGCGACTCCCGCACAGGTGCGCATAGAGCCGCGCCCCACGCCGAAACCAACTCCCACGCCCACGCTCCGACCCCGACCCGTTCCTTCGCGCCCGCGCGTCTTTATGGAATTCGTTGAAATACCTGCAGGTGAATTCAACATGGGTTCCAATGAAGGCGAGGGGAACGAACAACCCATACACGCGGTGCGTATTACGACGCCTTTCGAGATCGGGAAGTACGAGGTCACGCAGCGCCAGTGGAAAGACATAATGGACGATAATCCCAGTTACTTTCCCGGCGATGATCGACCCGTAGACAACGTTTCGTGGGACAATGCACAGGAATTCATCCGTCGTCTTAACGAACGCGACGAAGAATTCGTCTACCGCCTGCCTACCGAAGCCGAATGGGAGTACGCCTGTCGCGCAGGAACCGAAGGCGAGGTTGCGGCGGAACTTCCCCGCATAGCCTCATACGCGGCGACATCCGGAGGGCGCACCTCTACCGTAGGATCGAGGCGCGCAAACGCCTGGGGACTCTACGACCTTATCGGCAACGTCGCGGAATGGGTCGCTGACTGGTACGACGCAGCGTATTACAAACAGAGTCCGGCGGAAGATCCGAAGGGGCCGGCATCGGGAGTGCAGCGCGTACTACGAGGCTGCGGTTTCAACGATGAGCCGGAAGACTGTACGGCTTCGGCGCGCAAGTCGCTGCTGCCCGACAAAAGCGGCGAATACATCGGCTTTCGGCTCGTGCGCGTCAGGAAGCAGTAAGAGAGATAACGGAACAAACGAAATAAGACGAAAACCACGGAAATATTCAAAACTTTTCCGTAATTTTAGTCTCATTTCGATTGTTTCGTTATCTCTCTTTCTCTTCAGTTATCCGAAGTATTGGGCCGCGCCGAGCCCGATTTCAGGTCATTCAGGATGGCCTGGCAGGCGTCCTTTACGGCATTGCCGAGGCTGCGCGTTGATCCGCTCACCAGCGCGTCACCGTCCTTGTTGAAGACTGCGAACTTATTATCGCGGCGAACCAGATCCTTGCCGCCTTCGTGTTGCAGCAGCACCGTATAATCGGCGCGATCCTGTTTGCTAGTTATCGTCAATGAGGGGCATCGCTGGTTGAATGTCTTGATGATCTCGGCGGTCTGGGGACGCGCGCCGCCGCGCACCCCTCCCCCGATTCCGTCCTGCACTCCGCCGATTCCGCCCTCGATTTCCCACGACTGCGACTCATTTATGTAAACGCGCGTTTTGTTGTTGTCCTGCGCAGCAACACCTGCCGCGAGCAGCAACAGCATCGCGCTTGCAGTGAATGATCTCATCGATATGCCTCCATGGTGTCGATCAACCTGTCCGCAGGCACAGCAAATCCGATACCACCGATAAACTGCGAGTTTGCATAACCGGAGGCGTGTGAACGCGCGTCTGCATATACGAAATAGGCAATACCGCATACCATTCAGTGTAGTCTCGGGCGCAGTTATCCAAGTTCTGCAAGCGTTTCAAAACGCGGCAGCGGGACTTCGCCGAGCACCCGATCCCAGTGTTCGTAGTATGCCGCTGAACTTCGGTATCCGCCGTGGGATCGGACTACCTTCTTGCAATCCACAACGAAGACCTCGGGGCAATCGCGCAATATAACTTCCGGGCGTTGCGGTCCCTTCCAGCCGAGCGCGCGGTCGAATTCCGGCGCGTCGCCGATTCTGTATGCAATTTTCAGCACGCGGTCCTTTTCCGTGTGATAGACCACGCAGCGGCGGCAACCGATCAGAGCTTCGTGGAATTCGCGTCCGGGTTCCAGTACCTCGTCGTCTACAGCCGCCGATGTCATCAGCAGATTGTCTATGAAACCGTGAGTTCCGCCGCCGAGCGTTTGCAGCGCCACGCGCGCGCCGAGGCTGTGCGTTTGCACATCCACGGTGCGGGCGCTGCTCGATGCAAGTTCCAGCAGTTGCCGGAAAAATCCCGCCGACCGGTTTGCATACGTTACGGCAGGAAAAAAACCGAGGGCTGTGTTGAATCCCGGCCACGTGAATCCGATTACCAGATCGTAGTTCGGGCTTCCCATCAGTCCGGCCCCGATCAGGCCATTGAGTACGCGCTGGTAGGCTTCGCCTACGGCCTTGAGCGGATTCCTGAATCCGTGGATGAGTATCAGCACGTGCTTGCCCCGCATCTGCGCTGCAAGGTTCGCCTCATCGAGTTCGATGAAGGTGTCGAGTCGCGGTAGATGCTGGTAATTCCTGATGGCGTTGCCGTCGGCGAACGCCCGACTGTTGTCGAAATCCTTTCTGCAGCTTATGAGAATCATCGGTGAGCCTCCCGTTTCAAGTTGCGCTGATCCAAACCAATGGAAGAGAGATAACGGAACAAACGAAATGAAACGAAAATTACGGAAAGGTTCAATATTTTCGTAGTTTTCGTCTTATTTCGTTTGTTCCGTTATCTCTCTTGCTCTCTCATGCGCGGCGATTATGATGTTAAATTGCTCAGGCTGTAAGCAAAAAATTCGGATTCGGGAAATATACGCACATTCTGCCCGGGCTTTTTGCGCCCGTGAGTCGGGGCTATAATACGGGCGCGTCCGGTTCCGGAAAACATCCATCAATCCGCGAATACAAGGGGAGAGTACTGCGTGCCTTCATTGAGTGACGAGCAGCAACTTATCGCCAACACGGTCCGCAGCTTCGTCGACCGCGAAGTCATCCCCGTGGCATCGCGAATGGAACACGACGACGAGTACCCGCATCAACTCGTCGAGCAGATGAAAGCGCTTGGTCTGTTCGGCCTCAACGTGCCGGAGGCCTGGGGCGGGTCCGATGTCGATTACACTACGTTCGCCATAGTCTTTGAAGAACTCGCAAGGGGCTGGCTCGGACTCGCGGGCATTCTGGGCACGCATCTGGTTTTGTGCGATGTGTTGACGCGCTTCGGCACGCAGGAGCAAAAAGACCGTTATTTGCCCGTGCTCGCTGCGGGCGGCCGGCGCGGCGCAATCGCGCTCTCGGAACCGAACGCCGGAACCGATCTGCAATCGATCACCACTACGGCGCGGCGTGAAGGCGATCATTACCTTATCAACGGCGCGAAGATGTGGATTACCAACGCGCGTCACGGCGAGATACTGTTGATTCTTGCAAAAACCGATCCGCACGCGCGTCCCGCACACACGGGGATGAGCGCCTTCATCGCTGAAAAGGGGGAACCGGGTCTCGTAGTGGGCCGGGACATAGAAAAACTCGGCTACAAGACCGTAGAAACCTGCGAACTGTATTTCGAGAATTTTCGCGTTCCGGCCGAGAACCTGATCGGCGGCGTAGAGGGTCGCGGATTCAAACACGTTATGACCGGCCTCGAAGCGGAGCGCATAAACGTTGCCGCGCGCGGTCTTGGGCTTGCCCGCGCCGCATTTCTGGAAGCCATTCGTTACGCACAGCAGCGCACCACGTTCGGTAAACTCATTTGCGAGCATCAGTCGATACAGATAAAACTCGCCGAAATGGCGACGCGGATCGAGGCTTCACGGTTGCTGATTTATTCAGCCGCCGAAAAGAAGGATCGGGGCGAACGTTGCGATCTCGAAGCCGGTATGGCCAAACTCTTCGCTACTGAAACCGCGGCCGACGTATCGCTCGAAGCCATGCGCATCCTCGGCGGCAACGGTTACTCGAAGGATTATCCCGTAGAACGCTTCTACCGCGATGCGCCGCTGCTGGTAATAGGCGGCGGCACAAACGAACTTCAACGCCTCATCATCGCGCGCCAGTTGCTGGCGCGTCACAGCATTGATTGACGGGTCTGAAATTCAAACAACTGAAATTCAAACAACCTAACAAAGATCACGGAACAAGCGAAATGAAACAGAAAACAGGGACTGGTTTTGATCGTCGTCAATTTCTTATCGGTACTGCCGCCGCGGGCGCAGCGATGCTTTATCCGCGTGCAGGATGGGCGCGAAACGACGCCCTGCGCTTTGATTCCGACCCGTTCGGGATCGGTGTGGCTTCGGGCGACCCCTGGCCCGACAGCATCGTTCTATGGACGCGGCTTGTACCCGATCCGCTCATAAACGGAGCGGGCGGAGGGATGCCCGCAAAGTCCGTAAACGTGAAATGGGAAATAGCCGAAGACGAATCCATGCAGCGTATCGTCCGTACGGGCACGGCCACTGCAACGCCCGAATGGGCTCATTCTGTGCACGTGGAAGTCGCAGGACTACAGCCCGCACGCTGGTACTGGTACCGGTTTATGGTGGATGCGGCGTCGAGCCCCGTAGGCCGCACGCGCACGGCTCCGGCGGCGGGTTCGCGCGTAGACAAGATGAACTTTGCCTTCGCATCCTGCCAGCACTATGAGGCGGGTTACTATACGGCCTACCGCCACATGTCGGCCGAAGACCTGGATCTTGTGATGCATCTCGGCGATTACATTTATGAAAACGGGCCGGGCAACAGCCAGATCCGCAAACACAACGGGCCGGAAATCATCACGGTATTCGATTACCGCAGGCGGTACGCGCTTTATAAAAGCGATCCGTTATTGCAGCTTGCTCACCGCAACTTTCCCTGGGCTCTGGTTTGGGACGATCACGAAGTCGACAACAACTATGCCTCGCTGACGCCAGAGGTTGGAGCCCCCGCCGTAGATTTTGCGAAACGAAGAGCCGCAGCATACAAGGCGTACTACGAGCATATGCCGCTGCGCCGCTCGGTGCTGCGAAAGGGTGGGGGAGTGGAGATATACCGCCGGTTGAATTACGGCGATCTTGCAAGCATACATTTGCTCGACACGCGGCAGTACCGCACAGATCAGCCGTGCGGCGACGGGCAGAAAGCCGCCTGCCCGGAATCGCTCGATCCAAAAGCGACGATACTCGGACGCGAACAGGAGCAGTGGCTTATGCGCTCGCTCGGCGAGTCGCGCGCCCGATGGAACGTACTTGCGCAGCAGGTAATGATAGGGGCGCTCGATACCGCCGCCGGCGAAGAGCAGAAGTTTCCGATGGATCAGTGGAACGGTTATGCGGCCGAGCGGAAGCGGTTGCTTGAAGCGCTGCGGGATCGAAGGATTGCAAATCCCGTAGTGCTGACGGGGGACATTCACTCCAACTGGGTCAACGATCTGAAGCCGGAGTTTTACCGCGAGGATTCGCCCGTAGTGGCTACGGAGTTCGTCGGGACTTCAATAACTTCGGGCGGCGACGGTTCGGACGTGCGACCGGCAACGGCGCAGGTACTCTCGGAAAATCCGCACATCAGATTTTTCAACGGGCAGCGGGGTTACGTGCGGTGCACATTGTCGCAAGACCGCTGGCAGTCGGATTACCGCGTGGTCGAAAAGGTGACGGCGCCGGATTCGGCCGTAAGCACGCGAGCGTCGTTTGTGGTCGAAAACGGGCGCGCCGGCGCCAGGAAAGCTTGAGAGAGATAACGGAACAAACGAAATGATACGAAAATCACGGAAAAGTTGAATATTTCCGTTAGTTCCGTTATCTCTCTTACCTTTCGTATCTGAGCGCCTCGATAGGGCTCAGGCGCGCGGCGCGGTAAGCGGGCCACATGCCGAAAAACAGTCCGACGCCGATCGACACTACGAGCCCCGCAACAATTGCTCCCGGCGATATGGCGGCCTTCAGCGACGGCATCACCCACTGAATCAGCAGCGCCACGCCCACGCCCGCCGCCACGCCCGCCACCCCCCCCATCATCGTAAGCATCATGGCTTCGAGCAGAAACTGCCACAGCACGTCGCGGCGGCGCGCGCCTACGCTGCGGCGCAGCCCTATCTCGCCCGTGCGCTCCGTGACCGAAACGAGCATTATGTTCATCACGCCGATTCCGCCTATGAGCAGTCCGAGCGATGCCACCCCTACAAGCAGAAGCGATATTCCGCTCGATGCCTGCGTCCATATGTCTATCATCTGGTTTGAAGCGAAGACCGCAAAGTTTTCCGGCACGTCGGGGGCGAGCCTGCGGCGGCGGCGCAGCACTTCCGTAACCTCGGCCATCGCGCGATCGACGCTTTCCGGCGCATCGGTGAGGGCGAGAAACTGCATGAATTCCTTTTCGCGTTCGGGATAGTATTTGTCGAAGGTTCCGAAGGGGATAAGAACCAACTGGTTTTCGCTCGGGCCGCCGAAGAGCGCCTCGCGGGGTTCGAGCAGTCCTATGACTTCGTAGCTCTGTCCGTCGATGTATATCTGCTTGCCGAGCGGGTCTTCGGCTCCGAAAAGCCCATCGGCTATCAACTGTCCGAGGACTACCACGTTGCGGCGGTGCGTTGAATCGCTCTGGGAGATGGGTCTTCCGCGTTCGACGAGTATGCCCGTAGCATCGGTGAAATACTGCTCGACGCCGCGCAAAAGCGGCCCCTGCGCTTCTTCGCCGCGGTAGCGCACGTTGATCGGATCAAACGGCATCTTGGCGTAAAGCGGGCTTATGACGCGCACGGTTGGGCAGTTTGAGCGTATGTCGAGGGCGTCTTCGAGCGTGAGCGGCGGGCGGCGCTTGAGCATACCCATAAAATCCGGATCGCCCATATCGGAAAATCCCATCCTCGCAATGACGAAACTGCTCGGATTCAGGCGAGAAAGCGCTCCCTTGATCGTAGAGTCAAGCCCCTGAATCAGCGCCACTACGACTATCACGGTCGCTACGCCCATCATGATGCCCGAGAGCGTAAGCGAGGATTGAAACCGGTATTGCCGGATCGCGGAAATCGCAAGCGAAAACGCTTCACCGAAGAAAAACAGAGAACGCGGAATGCGCGGAAATTTACCGGAAGGGCGGAAGGAAGCAGAGTCCTTGCCGCGTATTTCGTTTTCTTCTTTACTCATACCTCAATGCGTCGATGGGCGAGAGTTGCGCGGCGCGGCGCGCAGGATAGATGCCCGATATCAGTCCGAGCAGCGAAGAAACTGCGAATCCGAGCACTGCTATTACGGGGCGTGAACTTGCCGGAAGCGGTGTGACCCACGCAATCATTACCGCTATGAGCATGCCGGTTATGGTGCCGAGCAGTCCGCCGAATACGCATAGTGCAATGGTTTCGACCAGAAACTGCCGCAGCACGTCGGAGCTGCGCGCTCCTACGGCGCGGCGCAGCCCTATTTCGCGCGTGCGCTCTCGCACGTTTACCAGCATGACGTTCGTAACCCCCAGGCCTCCGACGGTCAATGCGATGCCTGAAATCAGAATCGTCACGACGTAAAATCCGCCGATGACGGTCTGATAGATGGCAAGCGCGGAATCCGAGGTGGTTATGAAAAACGTGTCTTCCTGCGTCGGCAGCAACTCGCGGCGCACGCGCATGATCTGGCGCACCTCATCTACGGCGGCCGCAGCCGGGTCTTGCCCGCCCCCTCGATGCTGGGCATAGATCGTAGTGGGTTGGTGGGGGCCGAAGCGGCGCAGCAAGGTCGAAAGCGGAACGATGAGGAATCGGTCCTGCGAGCGGCCGAACAGCGACCCTCGCCGCGCAATGACGCCTATTACGCGGAATGATTTGCCGAGTACGTTTATTTCCGCACCGAGCGGATCGCCGTTCGGAAAGAAATCATCCACGATTTCGGCGCCGACCACGCATACGGCTGAGCCCTCGCGCTGTTCAGCATCGGTGAAAAAACGGCCCGCCTCGACATCGATTCGCTCGATATCGAACATGCTTGCCGTAAGGCCGCGCACCTGCACGCTGCCCGTGATCCGGTTGCGATACTTGATGCGGCCCATAATGTCGGATTCCGCCCCGACCGACGAGCATTCGCGGCAGCCGTCGCGCACCGCTGCGTAATCGTCGTATTCGATACGCTTCCACTTCGATGCCTTGATGAAATCGTTGACGTTCAGAATACTGGAAGGCAGTTGCGAAACCTGGAATACGTCGGGTTGCAGCGTTACGATACGTTCCGTAATGTATGCGCTGGCCCCGTCGATCAGCGCCACAATTGCGACGAGCGCGCTGATGCCGACTACGAGTCCGAGGACTGCCAACCCTGTGCGCAGTTTGTTGGCGAGCAGCGAGGCTACGGCATTGGTTATCAGTTCGCGTTTATCCATTCGGTCACGCGCGATTCTAACGGAAGTCAGGGTCGGGAACACGCGAAATAAGACGGAAACTACGGAAAACCCCGACTTTTCCTTAATTTTCGTCTCATTTCGTATGTTCCGTTATTTCTCTTTTATGTCCCGAAGTCGTGTGGAGTGATTAAAAACCGCGGGGATTTGAAGAATGAATTCAGATGGACTGCTTATTATCGATAAACCCGCGGGCTTGACCTCGCACGATGTAGTGGCGCGCGTGCGCAGGATATTGAAGACGCGGCGCGTAGGGCATACGGGGACGCTCGATCCTTTCGCCACCGGCGTGCTGGTGGTGTGCGTAAACCGCGCGACGCGCCTCGCACAGTTCCTTGCGGGAGAGGAAAAAGAGTATCTTGCGCGGCAGCGGCTCGGCTTTGCGACCGACACGGGCGACCTGACTGGAACTCCGCTATCTGCTCAGCACGGTTATCGCGTTGATGCAGAATCTATTACACGGGCTGATGTCGAAAGTGCGCTCGGAGCTTTCCGTGGGCGCATCACGCAACTGCCGCCTATGCATTCGGCGAAGAAGGTCAAGGGCGTAAAGCTTTATGAACTGGCGCGGCGCGGCGTGCAAATCGAGCGCGCGCCGATAGAAGTCGAGATCAGGCAACTGGAGCTTTGCGCCTCCAATGATGTGCTGCCCCTTCCTGAATCCGCAGATGCAGGTCTGGATCGACAAACGGTGGATTATACGTTCCGCGTAGTCTGTTCGGCCGGCGCCTATATCCGCACGCTGGCCGAAGACATCGGCCAACGCCTGGGCTGCGGCGCGCATCTTGTAGCGTTGAGGAGAACGCGAGCCGGGCGGTTCGGACTTGAACGCGCGGTTACGCTCGAACGCCTCGCCGAATTGGCGGAGTCGGGTGCTGAAGGCGATGCGTTGATACCCATGCGCGATGCGCTCGGGTTTCCCGAAATTCGCCTGAGCGCCGCAGAGGTGATCGAGGTCGGATACGGGCGCGAAATCGAGCGGCGGGGCGAGTGGGCGGACGGTAGCCGGGGACGTATGTGTAAGGCGGCGGGCGAGTTGCTTGCCGTAGGAGAATACGATGCGGGGCGCGGTAGGTGGCGTCCGCGCGTAGTTCTGGCGGAGTGAGGGGAGACAGCAGACGCATACCCCGATACGCATCTCCCCGCCAATTCGTGTGTGTGGTATACTGGCTCCGTCATTTATGCACCCCTTTTGACGGGATCGCGCTTTCTCCCGTCCGCACCCGCCCTGCGGGAGGAAGCCAATGGCAGTTGATGGCCGTTAAGTGTGCGGCCGGGAGTAGTAACGAGCTATGGCAGACCAGGAAAAGCGCCCCACAATCAGTGAGATGCTTGAAGGCCATCGTCGCGACCGCGAGCGGTTGTTGTGGGAAGGAACTTTCCACGAGTACTTCGAGATGGCAGTCAGCAACCCGCGCATCTCTGCGCTGTCGCACGCGCGCGTCTGCGACATGATACTCGCGGCCGGCGTTACTGCGTCGCGCGACGGCGCACTGCGTTACAACTTCTTCAGCGAAGAACTCTTCGGCATCGAAGAGCCAATTGCAAAGATCGTAGAGTATTTCAAATCCGCCGCGCAGCGCCTTGAAGTCCGCAAGCGCATACTGCTGCTTATGGGACCCGTAGGCGGCGGGAAATCCACAATCGTCACCCTGCTCAAACGCGGGCTCGAACAGTGGACGCGCACCGACGCCGGCGCCGTTTACGCCATACGCGACTGCCCGATGCACGAAGATCCGCTGCATCTGATTCCGATTGACCTGCGCGCCGAGATCGAAAAACATTACGGCCTTTATATCGAGGGCGAACTCTGCCCGCAGTGCCGCTATAATCTCGATCATACCTACCAGGGCCGCCACGAGGACATGATCGTCAAGCGCATCGTTTTCTCGGAAAAAGACCGCATCGGAATCGGGACTTTCGCGCCCTCGGATCCGAAGTGCGTCACGGGCGACGCCATCCTGCTGACGGATCGCGGGATGCTGCGTTTTGACGAACTTCAGTCCGCGATTCAGGCCGCGCCGGACGAGTTTCGCCCATTGATGTTCGGCGTCAGCGGGCGGCAGGGTTACGAACTGACCTCGCACTTCTACAACGGCGGTATACGTCCGACGCGCCGCGTGCGCACGCGGCTCGGCTACGAAATCGAGGGATCTCTCGTACATCCCCTGCTCGTTCTTCGCGCCGGACGGGCCGAGTGGGTGAAGCTGAAGGATTTGCACATCGGCGACCACGTCGCGCTTCAGCGCGGCCAACATCTGTTCGGCAGTCTTCTCAGACTGCCCGAATTCGACGCCTCTGGCATCCGCAGCCGCGGCGGCAACCGAAACCTGACGCTCCCGCAGGAACTGAGTCCGGACCTCGGCAGATTGCTCGGCTACATCGTCGCCGAAGGTTCTCTCACCGACACCGCGATGTGGATAACCAACGGGGACAAGCGCGTCATTGAAGACGTAACCGACCTGTGCGAACGGCTGTTTGCGGTGCGGCCGAAAGTATATCCGAAGCGCGGCACGCACGCCGTATCGATCAGCATTTCATCGATCAGGCTGGTGCGCTGGCTGGAGTCCGTATGCGGGATCACGCGAGGAGCGGCGAACAAACGCATCCCGCACCCGATTATGGCCGCTCCAAGCGAGATATTCCTGGCCTTTCTTGAAGGACTGTTCTGGGGGGACGGCACGATAAGCGCCCGCAAGTCTCTCGGCAGCAACCGGTTCAAAATCGCAACCGCATCCGATGAAATGGCGCGGCAGATACAGACGGCCCTCCTTAATTTCGGCGTCGTTTCTTCGCGCTATCGCGACCGTATCGGGGAACGTCACACGGCTTACTCGGTCGTCGTCACGGGGGACGGCGTAGTCGACCTGCTCGCGCTCATTCCGTCGCTGCGCGAAAAGTGCACGGATCTGCCTGACCGCATTGCCGCGAAGCGCGGGCGAACGAATTTCGATTGCATCCCGGAGATGCAGCCCGCAGTCCGCACCGTGCTCGACCGGTACGAATCCGTCACCGGCCGCGCGCTGACGCGATATAACCGCTATGCGACATCATCCGATTGGGGCCGCGCGCTGACGCGCCGGTCGATGGAGAAGCTTCTGGCCGAGGTTTCACCGGTTCTGGGCGAGGATTCGCCCGCGCTTGCGCCGCTGCGGGAAATGGCGGCCGAGGATCTGCTGTGGCTCGAAGTGCAGGAAATCATCGACGGCGAAGCTCAGGTGTACGACCTGACCGTACCCGATACGCATTCGTTCTGCGCCAATGGCTTCATCAACCACAACAGCCAGGATATTACTGAACTTACGGGTTCGATCGACCTATCCACGATCGGCGAAATCGGCGTCGAAAGCGATCCGCGCGCCTACCGCTTCGACGGCGAACTCAACATCGCCAACCGCGGAATCATGGAGTTTATCGAGATCCTGAAATCGGACGAGAAGTTCCTGTATTCGCTCCTTACACTCTCGCAGGAACAGAGCATCAAGACCGGGCGCTTCGCGATGATCTACGCCGACGAAGTGATCATGTCGCACACCAACGAAAACGAATACAACGCATTCGTCGGCAACCGCAAATCCGAAGCGCTGCAGGACCGGATCATCATGATCCGCGTGCCTTACAACCTGAAGATCTCTCAGGAAGAGCGCATATACGACAAACTTCTGCGCCAGAGCGACGTGCTGCGCAACGTGCACGTAGCGCCGAACACGCTGAAAGTTGCGGCGATGTTCGCCGTAATGACGCGGCTCGAAGAACCCAAGAAAGCCAGCGTCGACATCGTCAAGAAGATGAAGCTCTACGACGGCGAAGACGTCGAGGGTTTCAAGTCCAAGGATGTCAGCGAACTTAAGGAAGAAACCGTGCGCGAGGGCATGGACGGCATCTCGCCCCGCTACATAATCAACCGGCTCTCAAACGCGCTCGTGCGCGACAACATACGCTGTATCAATCCGATCGACGCGCTCCGCACCATCAAGGACGGTTTCGAGCAGCATACCGGCATAAACGCCGAACAGCGCGAGCGCTACATGAACCTGATTGCGCTTGCGCGCCGCGAATTCGACAATCTCGCCAAAACCGAGGTCCAGCGCGCCTTCGTTTATTCGTTCGAGGAAATGGCCAAAAACCTGTGCAACGCCTACCTCGACAACGTCGAGGCGTATTGCAACAAAGAGAAGATGAAGGACCCGATCACGGAAGAAGACCTCGATCCCGACGAGAGGCTGATGCGCTCGATCGAGGAGCAGATCGGGATTTCCGAAAACGCCAAGAACACTTTCAGGCAGGAGATATTGATCCGCATCTCGTCGTATTCGCGCAAGGGCAAAACCTTCGAATACAACTCGCACGAGCGGCTCAAGGAAGCCATCGAGAAGAAGATATTCGCCGACCTCAAGGATGTGGTGAAGATCACGACTTCGGCCAAGACGCCCGACGCCGATCAACTTCGCCGGATAAACGACGTCATCGACCGCCTCGTGCGCGAACACGGTTACTGCACCGTATGCGCCAACGAACTGCTCGGCTACGTCGGGACGCTTCTGTCGCGTTAAAGGAAGAGAGATAACGGAACAAACGAAAACAGACGAAACACACGGAAACTATGATCGGGCATACTGAACTTTCCGTGTTATTTCGTCTATTTTCGTTTGTTCCGTTATCTCTCTTCCCTTATCCGACGAAGTCGACCCGTACCGGATGCGGGATGATGCCCTTGCGGTGTCCCTCGTCGAGCAGGAGCCGGACGGCCCGGCGGCCCGCTTCGCCGTAATCCAGCGTCAGGTTGTTGACCCACATCGCGACGAACTTGTCGGCGAGTTCCGTGGGCATATCTCGGGCGAACTGCATCGCGTAGGCCAGCGCGTCGTCGCGGTGCGCAAGCGAATACTCTATGCTTTTATGAAGCCAGCGCGACACTTCGCGCTGCAACTCCTCGCCCAGATCCCGCTTGATTGCATTGCCGCCCATCGGCAGCGGCAGGCCCGTTTCCTTCTTCCACCATACGCCGAGATCCAGTACCTTGCGCAATCCTTCGTCCTGATAAGTCAACTGGCCTTCGTGAATCAGAAGTCCTGCGTCGGCTTTGCCCGCAAGCACGGCTTCGATGATTTCATCGAAGGGGAAAACCTCGTATTCAAATTCCGTCGTATGCAGCCTGAGCGCGAGAAATGCGCTCGTCAACTCGCCGGGAACGGCGATCCTGCGGTTTCCGATTTCGGTAGCGGGAAATGCTTCGCGCGCAACTACCAGTGGACCGTAACCGTCGCCTATCGATGCGCCGTGCGGCAGCAGCGCGTAGTGATCCGAAATGTATGCATAGGCGTGAAAGGATACGGCGGTGACGTCGTATTCGCGCGTAGTGCGCGCAATTTCGTTCAGCGTCTGAATGTCTTTCAGTACGTGGGTGAAGTTGAGGTCGCCGGTATCGAACTTGTCGGTGGCAAGCCCGTAAAACATAAATGCGTCGTCCGAATCCGGACTATGGGCAATCTTGATCTCGCGTTTCATTCAATAAACTTTCCGTCTGTTCCGTTTCTTTTCAGTTTGTTCCGTATTCTATGCGTTTATGCGGCGGCGTATTCGCGCAGCGGGTGATAGAGCGTATCGCGCTCTACGGGCAGAAAGCCGGCTTCGCTGATCAGTCTGACGATTTCATCCTTCGTCGCCTGATTTTCGTCGGGGGCATCGGCGAGATAGGATTCCATCAGTTCGCCGCCGCCGAGAATGGTTCCGTCAAAATCGTTTGCGCCGAAATGGAGCGCAGTTTGCGCCAGACGTTTCCCCAGCATGACCCAGTACGCCTTGATGTGGTCGATATTGTCGAGCATCAGGCGCGAGACGGCGATCGTCTTCAGGTTGTCAATACCGGACGGGCCGGGCAGGTGCGCAAGCTGCGTTTCCGGCGGATAAAACGCCAGCGGTATGAAACACTGAAACCCTCCCGAACGTTCCTGCTGCTCGCGCAGTTTGACCAGATGATCGACTCGGTCTTCGTGATTCTCTATGTGGCCGTACAGCATCGTCGCATTGGTCTTGACGCCGGCGGCGTGGACCTTGCCCGAGAGCTCAAGCCAGCGCCCGCCGTCGGTCTTGTGCGAGCATATCTGCCGGCGTACGCCTTCGGCGAAAATTTCCGCCCCGCCGCCCGGACAACTGTCCATTCCGGCGGCCTTCAGCTTTTCGATGACTTCTTCGTCCGACATCTTGTAGAAGCGGGCGAAGTAGTCGATCTCGACCATGGTGAAGGCCTTCAGATGCATTTCGGGAAACTCGCGCTTGAGCGTCGAGAGCAGGTCGGTGAAGTAGGAGAAGGGAAGCCACGTATTCAGGCCGCCGACGATGTGCAGTTCCGTCGCACCCTGCGCGCGCGCCTCGCCGGCCATCCGCACGCATTCGTCTATGTTGTGCGTATAGCCGCCCTCCTGCCGGGGTTTGCGGAAGAAGCTGCAAAACTTGCAATCGGCGTAGCAGATGTTGGTCGGGTTCAGATGCCGGTTGACGTTGAAGTAAGTCGCTCGCCCGTGTTTGCGCCTTCGGACCATGTCGGCGAGACGGCCGAGGCCGTGCAGGTCGTCGGTTGAGAACAGGGTCAATCCGTTCTCGAAACTCAACCGCTCTCCGGCCATCACGCTTTCCGCAATCGGCAGGAGTCTGCGATCTACGAGAAAATTTTCCAGCATACCTTTCCTTCCTTACTCGAAAAGAAATATATCTGCGGCTGCGGTCGCAAACAATATGACGCTCACCCAGGCGTTGGTCGTAAAGAACGCCATATCCAGCCGCGACAGATCTTCGGCGCGCACGATGCTGTGCTGATAAACAAGCAGTGCGCCGGTCGCCGCCACGCCGGCAAGCCCTATCCAGTGCAGCCCTGTAAGAAAATACACCGCAACCAGCGCCGCAAACATAAACAGGTGAAGCGTGCGTGCAATCCACAATGCGCGTCCTATGCCGAACCGTCCGGGAATTGAGTGCAGGCCGGCCGCGAGATCGAAATCGCGATCCTGGCAGGCGTAAAGGATATCGAATCCGGCCGTCCAGAGCAGCACCGCAAGACTGAGCAGCAGCGGCGTCGGAGAATCGATCGTTCCGCGCACGGCTATCCACGCTCCCGTGGGTGCAATCGCCAGACACCAGCCCAGAACAATGTGCGAAAGCGCCGTAAAGCGCTTCGTATAGGAATAAAGCAGCACCGAACCGAGAGCTACGGGAGAAAGCAGCAGCGTCAACCTGTTCAACTGCGATGCGGCGAGAAAAAACAGCATCGCCGAAACCAGCGTAAAAAGAGCTACAAAACGCGGTGTAAGCAGTCCGGCCGGTATTGCGCGCATTTTCGTGCGCGGATTGCGCGCGTCTATTTCGCGATCTGCGAGGCGGTTGAACGCCATGGCCGCCGAACGCGCGCCCACCATCGCGACGACTATCCAGAAAAGGGTGCGCCACTCGGGCAGTCCGCGCGCAGCGAGCACAGCGCCGAGCAGCGCAAACGGCAGCGCAAACAGCGTATGCTCGATCTTGATCATTTCGAGCGTGGTCTTGAGGCTATGCCACATAGATAGCGCCGGGTGCTGAGTGCGAGGAAGAAGAAAGTGCTGAGTGCTGAGTGCTGAGTGCTGAGTGCAAACAGGAAATCAGGAACTTTAATTACAGATTTTGAATTGAAATTCTTCAGTTCCAAATTGCACTCAGCACTCAGCACTCAGCACTCAGCACTTTCTTCTCCCCCTCCCGCTCAGCACTTCTTCCTGCTCCCCTCCCACCGTGTTTTCTGTTCGTGGCCGACGCCGAGGTGGTCGAGCAGCCGGTGGGTGAAGTGCTCGACCAGATCATCTATCGTCTGCGGATGATAATAAAAACTCGGCATTGCCGGCACGATTCGCACGCCGAGGCGCGCAAGCTTCAACATGTTTTCCAGGTGAATCGCATTAAACGGCGTCTCGCGCGGAACCAGGATCAGAGGCCGGTTCTCTTTCAGAAACACATCTGCGGCCCGGTGCACAAGATCGCGCGTGATTCCCGCCGCGATGTAAGCGAGCGTGCCCATGCTGCACGGGACTATGATCATCGCATCCGACAGGTAAGAACCGCTGGCAATCGTCGCGCCGATGTCGCTCGGCGGGTGAATGATCACCCGCTCGTCGTCCCGGCCCGTCAACTCGCGGACTACCCGGCGTTCTGCGCCTGCTGCGTTCACCCCGAGTTCTTCACCGATTACGCGCACGCCGGCCTGCGTAATCACGAGGTCGATGCGCGATACTTCGGGGGATTCGACGAGTCGCTGCAGAAGTCGAGTCGCGTATATGGAACCGCTTGCTCCGGTGATGCCGACTGTAATGGATCTCATCTTTTCGCGTTCATCCATGGCTGTGCGGAGCCCGGTTGAACAGCAACTATATTAGTGGCGGCGAAGACCTGTCAAGCAGATGCAAAAGAGAGATAACGGAACAAACGAAATGAAACCAAAATTACGGAAAAGTTGCATAATTCAGTAGTTTCCGTCTTATACGGACACTCGTGTCGCACTTTGAATAACACCCAGACGCAATTGCATCGCCCCGCACTTGACCGGGTATCGGGCTCTGAGGTTGAATCTGCCCGGGGCTGGATGCGTAATTCTCAATAGAACGGCTGAATCAGACGTGGATAAAGATCGACTCAGAGAACTGCTCTTCAAGGTAAGAAGCGGCGAAGTGCCGCCCGACGATGCTCTCGAACGCCTGCGCCATATGCCGTTCGAAGATCTCGGCTACGCGCGCATAGATCACCATCGCGCACTGCGCCAGGGATTCCCGGAAGTCATCTTCGGACAGGGCAAGACCCCCGAACAGATTGCAGGCATTGCGGAGCGGTTGCTCGATAGAGCCCCGAATCTTCTCATTACCCGCACCGATCGTGCAGCATTCGAAATGGTGCGCGCCGCCGCAGCCGACGCCGAATTTCACGACGCGTGCGGCGCAATCACCGTTACGCGCGACCGCAGCGAACGCGGCCGAGGCACGATCGCCGTCGTGACGGCCGGAACATCCGATATAGCGGTCGCGGAAGAAGCCGCCGTTACTGCGGAAATACTTGGCAACCGCACCGCCCGAATCTACGACGTGGGAGTTGCCGGCATTCACCGCATACTCTCACAGCGCGAGTTGCTGCAATCGGCGAAGGTGATAGTGTGCGTAGCGGGGATGGAAGGGGCGCTGCCGTCGGTCGTGGGCGGACTCGTGGGCGCACCCGTCATTGCCGTGCCTACGAGTGTGGGTTACGGCGCAAGCTTCGGCGGAATCGCCGCACTCCTCGGAATGCTCAATTCCTGCGCTTCAAATGTGGCGGTAGTAAATATCGACAACGGCTTCGGCGCCGGTTTCGTCGCCGGCCTGATCAATAGAAGAGAGATAACGGAACAAACGAAATGAAACGAAAATCACGGAAAAGTCGAGTATTTCCGTTTGTTTCGTTCTATTCCGTTTGTTCCGTTATCTCCCTTCTACAGGATGCGAGACCAGATCCTTGAGCGTTGCGCGAAAACGCCGCCGCGTCATGCCGCGCCATATGTCGCGCAGGTCGGTGAATAATGCCGCCTGCCTTTCGTCGTATTTTGCAAGCAATGCTTCGAGCGCTGCAATTTCGTCGCGCCTTGCGCGCAGGTTTCTCCGGCGCGCCAGATCCACGGCCACCATCGCGCGCTGCGTCACGCAGTCCTGAATCAATCCGAGCGTATCCTGTTGCCGCTTGAGCAGGTCTATGAGCAGCGCCAGACGATCCGGATACAGATCGCGCACGGTTTCCGCGCTGTAGCGCAGACGTTTGCCCGAGATGCGCTGATTGTGCAGTTGTTCGGGCGTGGGCGTTTCTTCCGCGTCGGGCCAGTGCGAATAGAATTCGCGCAAACGCGTACGCAGTATCCGCACAGCAGCCCGAGATGCCCGGTCAGAAGGTAATACTTTCCTGATCTTGAATGGTCTTGCCATCGTTGAAAAGCGAAGCGTTATGCAATGGTAGTTCAAGAACTTCAAGTACGCGCGCGTAAGTTTCCTGCAAACCGCTGTAATCCGCGCCGTCGAAGTATTCGTTGAGTTTGCGCAGATGATAGCGCCTTCTTCGTCGCAGCCTCACCGCCAGATCTTCAGTCATGGCATGTCTGGACGGAGGTAACGCGTTTTTTAGCGAAACGAGCGCTTCGAGCATAACATCCAGATCCCGCACGCGCCCGAGCGCATCGGCAAGCTGTTCGAAACGCAGCTTCAACTCGCGCCTCAACTCCCTTTCAAGACACGGCGCAAAATTGCTTAGCGCCACACGCAATCGCCGCGTCGTTACGCGCATGTCGTGAACCGCATCTACATCGCCCGTGCGGGCGCCCTTCTCGTATCCGAACAGCGTCGCCCCCAACCCGGCGAAGGTGCGGGCGGCAAGTTCGGCCATCGTTTTCGGCGTGTGAATTTGCATGGATATCAAGAAAGAGAGATAACGGAACAAACGGAATAGAACGAAACAAACGGAAAGTTTGACGATTTTCGTAGTTTTCGTCAATTTTCGCAGTTTTCATCAAATTGTCGTTTGTTCCGTTATTTCAGATTCACTGTTTCGGCGAGTCCAGCGTAAATTCCGTTAAACAGCAGTTTGAACGTTCCGTGCGGTTGCGCGCGGAACGCGATTTCGGGGCCGAACAGATACAGCCTGCCCCTGCCTACGGGCGCTTCCACCGCTGCAATCGTATCCTGAAGGTACTTCTGTCCCCAGGCCCATCCGCTGCGCAGCGGCCGGTCGCTCGAATACCACGCAACCGGACGCACGCCGGCGCGCACGGCATCGGGCCGCAGCCGGAACGCGGGGCTGTTGTCGAAAAACACATCGACTTCATCCGGCATACCGAATGCAAGCGGGAGAGTGTTGTCCACGCTTGCGCGCAGCACCGAACCCGGAATGTAATACTTGTCGCGCCCGAGCGGTCGCTCGCTTCCGTCGCGCGTCTGTTCTACGAGCGCGTTTGTGATCGGCAATCCCAGGTGATAGCCGAGCACCGTAGATGATCCTATGGTGATCACGGTTCCGCCCGCTTCGAGAAACCGGCGGATCTGCGGCACCGTGTTGGCCACCGTCACGTTGCCGAGCCTGTCCCTGTACTCTGCCGGAATGCTCTGCGGATCGAGCGCGGTGAAACCGCCGCCGCCGCCCCCGCCGCCGCCTCCCGGCCCTCGGCCGTCCCGTGCAGGAATCGCGCCGGTGACGAATATCAGCACGTCGAATCGATCCCTGAGATTTCCGGCGTCGAGCGTCTGCGGATAAACTACGGTAAACGGGAAGTCGAACTGTTCGAGCAGCCAGCGCGTCCAGCCCGAAGGCATAGATCCGCCGTACCTGTCCCACAGCCCTATACGCGCCGGGCGCAGTTTCATCGCCTCGCCCGCGGGCTTTTCAAGCGTTGCTTCATAGGACAGCCCGAGTTCGGCGTTGAGCCGTGCAAGCAGAGATGCGGTGCGTTCGTTGCCCGGTACAAAAATCGCCCCCGGTTTGAACGTTTTCCCGTTGATGATTGTGGAATTCTTCAGCCAGTAAACCTCTTCGTTGCCGTGGAGCAATCGGTTGATTGCGATGAATGCATCGTTGATTTCGTGGCTGATGACGTATCCGGCCGGGCGCGCTACCGGGCGCGCAATCGTAACGGGCGGTTTTGCAAATCCCTCGATTTTTTCAAACGGGCCGTCGAATCCATAGAGTATGCGGTTGAAACGCACGCCCATCTGGTAGGCAAGGGTCCATCCCGCACTATCATACGGCGGTATGGGCGGCCCGCCCTGATACGCAAAATCGTTCGGATGATCCTGCGGCTCGAACATATCCAGTACGTGCGGACGGAAAGCCTGCGCGGTTTTAACTACGTAGGAACCCGACGGATACTGCTTGCCGTTTACCGTAAATGCGCTTTTCGCCCGATGAATCGCGACGCCGGTTTTTATCAGCGCGTTGACGAATTTTGTTGCGGTCAGGAAGTCGGGCTGATCCGAAGGGATGATGTAGCCGCGCGGGTCGCGGTTTTCGGGTTTGCGCAGCAGTTCGAAGTATTTCGACGGCACGCCGCGCGCAAAACCGGCAAGCTGCGCGATGTCGGATTGTTCTTCGCCTCCCGCAGTCGCAGCTCCTGCTCCAGCCCCTCCCGCGCCGCGCGGGCCTGCCGCTGCGCGGGTTTCGCGTTCGACGATTTCCTGCGCTTCGGCGATGCGGCGCGGATACGGCGTCCAGGAATCGCGGCTGCCGCGTTCGATGGAGTTGCGCCCCATGCGGTAGATGTTGAGCAGGAAGTCTTCGCGATGTTTCGATGCGATATCGATTACGGCCCAGTTCGCCGTCAGCGAATATTCGAGCGATTGACGGAAATGCCATTTCTGCGGCGCTATGGGAAAGACCAGATCGGATTTGGGCAACTGCCGGTTGAAAAGCAGCGGGATCTCCATCGGCGTCGGATTCCCGATGGTTTCTGTAAGCAGCCCGATCATGTTGTGAAAATACACGGTGGTTCTGAGGCCGCCGTTCCACCACGTGGAGTATCCTGCGCCCGAGCGCGTAGTGGCGCCGGGTTTGTTTTCGGCCACAAAACGGTTGTGCATCGATGCGCCGACGAGGTCTATGCCGGTGATAACGAGCGGATCGAACAGGTAATTGAACGGGTCGCGGAAGGGAGGCGCAAACAGCACGGTTCCGGCAGGTCCGGTCTGGTGATGGTTATAGACGATCTGCGGAAACCAGTCGTGATAAAAAACGCGGTTGATGGCCTCGCTTTCGGGCTGCGCGGACATATAAAAATCGCGGTTGTTGTCGTGTCCGATGTATTTCTGGTAAAGGCGCGGCACTCCGGCAAGCGAACGTTTTATTGGATCGGGTTCGCGCATATACCAGTCCGAAACCAGTTCCATTCCGTCCGGATTCACGAGCGTGCACAGCACTATGACATCGCGGCGAAAACGCGCGGCTTCGGCGTCTTCGCGGCTTACGAGCCGGTATACGGTTTCGATGAGCTGCTGGGCGCCGAGCGTTTCCGTAGCGTGCAGCCCGCCGTCGATCCATACTACGGCGCGTCCTTCAGCGGCGAGTTGTTTTGCTTCGGTCTCGGAGAGATCTTCGGCAAGCGCGAGGCGGCGCGAAATCAGGCGGTACTTCTCCAGATCGCGATGATTTTCGGGCGAAGTCACGATCGCCATATGCATCGTGCGCCCTTCGGCCGTCTTCCCGATTTCGACGATTTTCAGCCGGTCGGATTCGGCGTCGAGTTTGCGCCAGTAGGCAACCATCTGGGTGTAGTTGGCCAGATGGTAGTCGTCGCCGATGCTGAAACCGAAATGATCCTTCGGCGATGTGACGCTGCTTTGCGCAAACGCCGGAAGTATTGCAAAAAGCAGAAATACGAATACAAATCGCAATTTTATTGCGCGCATGGATGAACCTCAGGTGAATCAGCAATTCCCGGTTAGGGGGGAAGAGAGATAACGGAACAAACGAAATGAAACGAAAATCACAGAAAAGTTGAATATTTCCGTAGTTTTCGTCTATTTCCGTTTGTTCCGTTATCTCTCTTTCCTCCTTTTTCCGCCTGTAGTGCGGATTATCTTCATCGCCGCAGCACACGGCCTGCCGCGACATCTTTGACTTCGCCGCGTTCGAATGCGATGCGCCCGTTGATGACTACGAGTTTTATACCCGTCGCTTCGCGCCTCGGGCGTTGAAAATCGGCGCGATCCTGCGCCAGTCGCGGATCGAGCAGCACGAGATCCGCAAACGCTCCCGGGCGAATCGCTCCGCGATCCTTAATCCCGAAGATCGTCGCCGTATATGATGTCATCTTGCGCACCGCTTCCTCAATCGTCAAGACGCCGTCTTCGCGCACGAATCGCGCAAATATGCGCGCAAACGCGCCGTAAGCCGCCGGATGCGGCGATCCGCGCCCGTAATCTTCGGCGTCGGTGCAAAAGGCCGACAGCGGATGTCGCGCGAATTTCGCGAGCATCTCGCGCCCGTCGCGCTCACCAGATACTTCGTAAATAAGCATCGAAACCTGACCGCGCTCCTCCACGATCAAATCCGAAATCGCTTCAAAAGGATCCTTGCCCGTCAAACCGCCCAGTTCTGCGAGCGAGCGGTTTTCGTAGCGCTTGTTTTTCCGGCTTGCGACGTAGCCGATCACGATTGAATCCCATCCAGTAGCGCCTACGAGGTTATGCGGCCAGCCGCCCTCGCGCCAGGGCGGCCACGCCGGCCGTTTCCCTTCAACGTCCCTCCTGATCCTGCGCCGCACCACGGGATCGCTCAATCTCTCGATCAGACCATCCACGCCGCCTTCCAGAGACCACGGCGGATAGATTGCAATCATCATCGTAGCCGCCGCCGTGTAGGGAAACATATCGAAACTCACCCGTACGCCTTCGCGGAGGGCTGTTTCCTCGCGCTCGAGCACGCGGTATATCTTCGCCCAGTGCGCGCGTCCCACGGCTTCGTTGTGCGAATGATGCACGCGCACGCCCGTTGCACGCCCGACCTCCAGAAGTTCGTCGACCGCCTGCAACAGCGTCTCGCTCGATCCGCGTATGTGGCTGGTGTAAATGCCGCCGTGCGCGGCGACGATTCCAGCCAGATCGTGCAGCTCATCGGGAGCGGAATACATCCCCGGCGGATATATCAGCCCCGTAGAGAGGCCAAACGCGCCGTCGCGCATTCCACGCTCGACCATTCGCCGCATCTGCTGCTGCTGCGATGCGGAAGGCGAGCCTTTGCCGAGGCCCATTGCCGAAATCCGCACCGGTCCGTGAGGAATCAGCGTCCCTATGTTCAGGCTCAGTCCGTTGTCTTCGAGCCTGCGCATATAATCGTCCGTCGATCGCCACCGCCAGTCCACTGGTTCCGGCGTCATCCAGGCATTGATTGCGCGCAGTACGGTCTCTGCGTTTTTATTTTGTATCGGAGCGCAACCCAGCCCGCAGTTGCCTATGATCGCAGACGTAACGCCCTGAGCAAGTTTGCCGCGAAGCAATTCGTATTGCCTTGAAGGCGGAAGCGGCGCGATCAGATCGGCGTGCGAATGCGGATCGATGATGCCCGGCGTCAGCGTCAATCCAGAAGCGTCGATGATGCGCCGGGCGCGGGCGGGAAATTCTCCAATTGCCGCTATGCGGTCGCCCAGGATTGCCAGATTGGCGCGATACGCAGGTTGCCCCGTACCGTCGATAATGTTTGCATTTTTAATCAGCAGATCGAACATCAAGGATACAAAATATGGCAATCATTCCGTCTTTTTCGCACGTTTCGTTTGTTCCGTTATCTCCGTTCAATTCCCGGCAACCGCAGGCGTCGGCGCGGGGATCGGCATCGGCTTGCTCTCCGCAATTCCGCCGCCTTCCCTGACGATGTGCAGATGATTGAGCGCCGGTTCGCTCAAACGGTCTATCTTGCCGCTCGGCCATTCGATCTCCGCTCGCGCTACTTTTTCGGCCGCACCGAGCCCGAACGTTACGGGCAGTTCGCTTTGCGAGCAATAACTCGAACCCGAGCGCACGTAATTGAAAAGCCGCGTTCCGTCCGCAAGATAAAGCGTTACTTTTGCGCCTATGCCGTCGCGGTTCGATGCAGCGCCCACGGTTTGAAACCTTATAAACCGGTTCTGATTGCCGCCGTCATTGCGCAACAGATACGCCGGGCCGCCGTTTGTCGTTATCACGATGTCGAGGTCGCCGTCGTTATCAAAGTCGCCGTAGGCGGCCCCGCGCGCGACTATTGCGCGCTGAAACGGCCGGCCCGCTTTGCGCGAAACGTCAACGAACTTTTTCTTTCCTTCGTTGCGGAACAGTTGAGGCTGCTGTGCGTAGGTGATCTTCGGCTGCACCCTGTTTATATCGTCGGCTACGTGCCCGTTGGCCAGAAACAGGTCGGGCCATCCGTCCAGATCGTAATCGAAGAAGAACAGCCCGAACGTCAAGGTCAAAAGCGTCGCCTGCCCGATGGGAGCGGAAGTAGCTTCGTCGATGAAAAGCCCTCCGGCTTTCCCCTCGTTATGAAACAGACCTACCATCTCGTTGGAGAAATTGCCGACCGCAATGCTTGGATAACCCGACCGGTCGTAATCCGCGGCATCGGCGCCCATACCGGCGCGAGCCTTACCCTCTTCGCTGAACGCTACGCCCGCCGTCACCGCGGTTTCGGTAAACGTACCCTTGCCGCTGTTGTGATAAAGCTTGTTCGGCTCCGTATCGTTTGCGATGAACAGATCGGGCCAGCCGTCCCGGTCGTAATCAAGCACTACGACGCCGAGCGATTTGCTCGTTGGATCGTACAACCCCGCGCGCTCGGTTACGTCTTCGAACCTGCCGCCCAGATTGCGGTAAAGCCGCGCGCTCTGCCCCTCGTATTTTTCCGGCGTGCAGTAGCTTTTTTCGGTTCCGTCGAGCGTGCAGAACTGATCGGCGTCTATCGACCAGTCGACGTAATTCGCTACGTAAAGATCGAGTTTGCCGTCCTTGTCGTAATCAAACCAGGCGGCGCTTGTCGAAAACGCGGGCGGCCCCTGCAATCCGACGCGCGCCGTCACGTCGGCGAATCGACCGTTGCCGAGGTTGCGGAACAACCGGCTCTGCCCGAGCGCCGTGATGAATATGTCCACCCATCCGTCGTTATCGTAGTCGCCTACGGCCACGCCCATTCCGTACATCTGTAGGGCGAGCCCTGCCTGCGCAGTCACGTCGGTGAACGTACCGTCGCGGTTGTTGCGGTAGAGCGCCGGAACGGAGCGCCGTTTTTTTGGCGCGTCTTCAAAATCCATCGAGTTGATGAAGATCAGATCCTGCCATCCGTCGTTGTCGTAATCCAGAAACGCGCAGCCCGAACCGTTGGTTTCCGGCATGTATTTCCTGCCGTGAGCGCCGTTGTTGTGGCGGAAGCGAATACCTGCGGCCTGGGTTACATCCGTAAATTCCACCGGAACGAGTACGGCGGGAACCGCAGGAGTCGGCGATGCCGTATCGGTTGCCTCGGGCGACGGCGCTGCTTCGGGCGTGGGAGTTGCGCTTGAAGACATATCGGCAACCTGCCGGTTGCAACCCGCTACCGGCGCTATCAGTAATATTGCAGCAAGAAGATGAATCGTTTGTTTCCGCATAACCTGAAAAAGAAGGAGAGAGATAACGGAAAAAACGAAATAAGACGAAAACCACGGAAATCATCGAACTTTTCGTTTGTTCCGTTCCATTCCGTCTGTTCCGTTATCTATCTTCTATTCAAACAAACATTTTCCCGGGATTGAGTATCCCGTTCGGATCCATTGCGCGTTTGATGGTTTTCATAAGTTCGATCGTGGGCGGAGTAAGGGCTATGTCCAGGAACGGCGCCTTGGCGTAGCCGATTCCGTGTTCGCCGGAAATCAGTCCGCCGAGTTCGACTGCGCGCTCGAATATCTCGCGCACGGCAAGGTGTCCCTCGTGGCGTTCGTGTTCGTCATCGCGCTGAAGCATTACATTGACGTGCAGATTTCCGTCGCCTGCGTGTCCGAAGGTTGGGATAAGAAACCCGTATTTCCTGCCCATTTCCTCTATGAACGCCAGAATCTCGGGTATTCGCGAACGCGGAACGACTATGTCCTCGTTGATTTTTTTCTTGCCCGTGCGTTTGACTGCGGGCGAGAGTTTGCGCCGCACTTCCCATATGGCTGCGGCTTCCCGATCATCGTTTGCAGCGCGAAATTCGATGGCTCCGCTGCGTGCGCATACATCGCGCACTATCCCGGCCTCGCGCGCGACGGTTTCGCGCAATCCGTCCACTTCGATTATCAGCAGCGCTCCGGCGCTTCTCGGCAATCCCGAGGGTTCAAAGTCCTCGATGGCGTTTATTGACGCCCGGTCGAGCAGTTCGAGAGCGGCGGGCATAATGCCCGCGTCGGCGAATGTCGCCACGCATTTGCACGCGGCCTCGGCAGTCTCGAATACGGCAAGCGATGTCTGCCTTGCTTCGGGCAGCGGCAGCAGTCTGAGTATGCACCGCGTCATGATGCCGAGCATGCCTTCGCTTCCGACCATCAACGCAGCGAGGTTGTAACCCGTGGCGTTTTTCGTCGTGCGCGCGCCGGCCCGGATTATGTCCCCCGTGGGAGTGACGAAATCCAGACCGAGGACGAACTGTTTGGTTGCGCCGTATTTTGCACATCGCGGACCACCCGCGTTTTCCGCAATGTTTCCGCCTATGAACGAATCCTTCCAGCTTGCAGGATCGGGCGGATAAAAAAGTCCTTCGGCTTCTACGGCCTGTTGCACCGCGTAGTTGGTCACGCCCGGTTCGGTGACCACAACCATATCGGCTTTGTTTATTTCCAGTATCCGGTTGAAGCGCCGCGTGGCCAGGACTATGCCGCCGCGCAGCGGCACTGCGCCGCCCGTATAACCGACGCCTCCGCCGCGGGCCGTGACGTAAAAAAGGCGTTCGTTTGCGAGTTTCATAATCGCCGATACCTCTTCGGCCGTGCGCGGGAAGACTACGGCGTCGGCGCGGTGAACTTCCTTCAGCGCGTCCTGAGAGTTTTCGATGATTACGTCGTCGGATGTAGAAACGTGTTCGGAGCCGACGATTGTTTCAAGCTGTTCGATTACGGCGGAGTCGATCATAGAGGGGTAGTTCAGATTCTCCTTTGCTATTTCTCGCATATTGAAAGCGCTCGTCGCGCTGCGTCGTGGTTGCAGTCGTTTGCAGACGGTTTCCGCCCAAAGTATAACGCGTCAGTCCGCAACCGCCGCGAGCATTTCGCGCGTGCGGGTAATAATTGCGTCCTCATCGTCTGATTCATCCGCTTCAGGGCAAAGCGGCGGAGGATAGAGCGCCGATATGACTGCGATCGTATCGGCTCCTGCATCGATGACTTCGCGCGCGCGTTGGCGTGTAATGCCGCCGATTGCTACTAGGGGCCGGTCCGCCAGTTCGTGCGCCCGCCGCACCATTTCCAGACCCACGACTGGGCTTGCATCGTCTTTCGTTTTGGTAGTGTAAACCGGGCCGACTGCGAGGTAGTCGGCCGAGGTCAGCAATCCCTCGCGGAACTGTTCGAGGGTATGAGTCGAAAGGCCTATGATCTTTTCGGGGCCGAGAATGGCGCGGGCCTCTTCGACCGCAAGATCATCCTGCCCGAGATGCACGCCGTCTGCATCGGCAGCAAGCGCTACGTCAACACGGTCGTTGACGATTAGGCGCGCGCCTGCGGCTCGTGTTAACTTTAACGCTATGCGCGCGTCGTCAAGCAGGCGGCGTGCGTTTGCCTGCTTGTCGCGCAACTGTATCAGTCGCGCGCCTCCCACAAGCAGCCGCGCTACGATTTCCCGATTCTCCAACCGTGCAAGTTGCCGGTCGGTTACGGCATAAAGCCGGTCCAGAACTGCTATCTTTCCATTCATCGTCGGACACTTTACCTTACGCCGGATGGAAGAGAGAATACGCGACGTACGGTCGTGACGTTACTTGTGAAAAAGCCGGAGCAGGCATGCATTACATTGATGGAAGCAAGAACTCGGTTTATTTTCTGAATTTCCGCGTCTTCTGCGTTCTCTCCGTATTGATTTTCATGTTTTCCGCTACAGCGCCGGCGCAAACTTCGCGGTTGACGCTCGCCGAAATTGCATCCCGCGCGCGCGTCGGGCATCCGATGATAATCTCCGCACGGCAGCGCGTTGCAGCACTCGAAGGCGAGCGGCTCGAAGCCGGATTGCGTCCCAATCCTCAACTGACCATCAGCGGTGAAAACTTTCCGCTCGAACCTCCGCAAAACGGTTTTTCATTTAATCGCACGCTCGATTGGTTCGCCACCTACACGCATACGTTTGAAACCGCGGGCAAGCGCGGATTGCGCGTGGCTGCGGCGGATCGCTCCATAGAAGCCGCGATTGCGGAAGCCGAATCGGTCGAGCGGCGTGTTGTGTTCGAGGTCAAGGCGAGTTACAGGCGAGCGGCGATTGCGCAGGCGCGCACGGCGCTGTTGCGCACGAGCCTGGATCAGTTGGGACAACTCGTAATGCTCAACGAGGCGCGCGTGCGCGAGGGGTATACGGCGGAAGGGGAGCTTATAAAAACGCGCCTCGAAGCGCAGCGGTTTGAAATGCAGTTGCGGCGCGCGACCCTCGACGCCGAGCGCGCCAAGGTTCAACTGCTTCAGGCCGCCGGAGCGATTTCGTTTACTTTGAGGGATACGGATTTTGAACTCGACGAACGAATCGATTACGAGCCCGTATCCCTGAATCCGCAAACGCTCGAAGAAGCCGCGCTCAGGCAGCCTCTTGTCAGGCGCGCGGCGTCGCGCGTGGAAGCCGCGCACGCGCTGGTATTGCTCGAACGCGCGCGCGCGCGGCCCGACATAACCTTCACCGCGGGTTACAAACGAAACAGCGTCGACAACGCGATGTTCGGGGCAATGACCGTTCCGCTTCCGATCTACAGCCGCAACCGCGGCTCGATTGCGCGCGCAGAAGCCGATGAAGCTGCGGCGGAAGCGGAACTGCGATTCGTACGAAGCTCGGTGCTGGCCGAACTCGCGATGGCTCGTCTTTCGTTTGAAACCTACCGGCAGCAGATCGAAAGCATGCGCGCGGGTTTTTTGCGCGACGCCGATGCAACGCAGCAGATAACGCTTGCGGCGTATCGCGAGGGCGCCGTAGATCTGCTCGTGCTGCTGGATGCGCAGCGCAGTCGCGGTCAGGCGCAGGAACTGTGGCTTCAGGCGCTCGAAGACTACCAGATCGCCGTTCACGAACTCGAACGCGTAGCGGGCATAGAGCAGTTGCCCCGCATAACATCCACCGCACGAGCGGCGGAAAAATGATACCGGAGAATTGTATTGGCTACCGAAGACCAGTCGCAGTCAGAAATTCCGATGCCTTCCGACGCCCGACCGTCTGCACGCCGAAACAGGTGGCTTGGGGCGCTGCTTGCAGCATCGCTGCTGATAAACGTAATTGTTCTTTACCGCATGCGCGGAGGCGAACCTCAGGCCGTTCCTGCCGCTGCGGTTGAAGAAAAGAAAGACAACGCAGGCGCGCAAAACTCCGGGCAAAGCGATCGGGTGGAGCTTTCAGCCGAAGCCGTAAAGCGCGCCGGAATCGAGAGCAGGGAAGCGGCTATGATCGCTCTCGATCGCGTAATCGAGGCGCCGGGCCGCCTTGCAGTCAACGCCGACGCTTCGGCGCGCGTGGGATCTTTTGTAGAGGGGCGCGTCACGCGCGTCACGGTCGTAGTGGGTGATGCGGTCAAGCAGGATCAGCCCGTTGTTTATATTCACAGCCACGAAGTTGCGCAGGCGCGCGCCGATTATGCGAGCGCGCACGCCTCGATCATTCGCGCGGAAAAGAGTCTGGAGCAGGCGCGCATAGAGCTTGCGCGCGCCGACCGCCTGCTCGAAGCCAGGGCATTGTCGCAGCGCGAACGCATGCAGGCCGAAGCCGCGGTCAACGCAGCGCAGGCGGACCTTGCGCAGGCGCGCGCCGAAGAACATCGCGCCGAAGAGTTTCTGCATCACCTCGGCGCATCCCCCACGGGCGAAGACGACGCCGTAGTGCGCGCTCCGCAATCGGGCGCCGTGCTTGAACGGCTCGTGACGCCGGGAACCGCAGTAACACCCGCTACCGATTTGCTGCGCATAGCCGACCTGTCTACCCTCTGGGCCGTGGCCGAAGTGCCCGAAACCCAGGCATCCGGAGTTCATACGGGGCAAGCGGTTGAAATCGCGGTGGCGGCGTTTCCGGATGTGGTATTCGCCGGGCGCGTAATCCATATCGGGGACATGCTAAGCGCAACTACGCGAACCATCCAGGTGCGTTGTCTTGTGCGAAACACGGGCGGAAGGTTGCGCCCCGAGATGTTTGCGCAGATCAGGATTTCTGCGGGCGCGGGTCGACAGGCGCTCGCCGTGCCGCGAGATGCAGTAGCCGAATCGGCGGGCGAGCGGTTTGTTTTTATCGACCTCGGCGGTGGAGCATTTGCAAAACGCGTTGTTCAAACCGGGATTGAACAGGGCGATCGCATCGAAATTCTTTCGGGCCTGCAACCCGGTGAACGTATTGCCGTGCGGGGAACTTTTTATCTGAAATCGGCGTTGCTCAAAAGCGCACTGTCCGATGAGTGAGGAGGAGAAGAAGAAGTGCTGAGTGCTGAGTGCTGAGTGCTGAGTGCAGTTTGGAACTGAAGAACTTCAATACAGAGCGTCTGTAAATGCTCTTATGAAAATAGGGGCTAAACCCTGTATTTTCATTCGTGGTGGTGATGCCGCGAATCATGTTGGCTCTGTTAATCAGGTTCTTTGAGTTTTCAGCCGCGAAGCGGCGAAAGATCTGTAGCCTGGTGCGTGAGCGCCAGGTCAGATTTAGAAACGCGTTCAAGCCCTGAAAGGGCGAAAGATCTTCCGCCCCTCCGGGGCTGGTACGGCTTCTCTACACTCACCCAGGGCTTACGCCCTGGGCTACAGATCTTTCGCCGCTTCGCGGCTGAAAACTCAAAGAACCTGATTAACAGAGCATTTACAGACGCTCTGTTTACAGACGCTCTGTTTAGAAGTTCTTCAGTTCCAAATTGCACTCAGCACTCAGCACTCAGCACTCAGCACTTCTTCCTCGCACTCAGCACTTCTTCTCCGCATATAGCACCCTTTGATCATGATTCGTCCAATCATAGAATTTTCGATACGCCAACGTTTTCTCGGCATTGTATTTACTCTTGCCGTAGCCGGACTCGGCGTCTACGCGCTTACGTCCATCCCTATCGATGCATTCCCGGATCTTACGAACAATCAGGTTGTAGTCGTCACCGAAGCGCCCGGAATGGCGGCCATCGAAGTCGAGCAGCTCATCACCTATCCGGTCGAGAGCGCGCTGATGGGCATCCGCAATACCGAGCAGATTCGTTCGATTTCCAAGTTCGGCCTCTCGATGATTTCGGTTGTGTTTCCCGACAACGTGGACACCTATTTTGCGCGCCAGTTAGTCAACGAGCGGTTGCAGGAAGCGCGCACGCGCATACCCGCGGGTTACGAGCCGTCGATGGGGCCCGTGGCGACGGCTTTCGGCGAGGTATATCAGTATGTCATCGAGGGTGACGGATACTCGGCGATGGATTTGAAGACGCTCCACGACTGGACGATCCGCCCGCAACTGCGCACGGTGCCGGGCGTGAGCGAGGTCAATTCCTGGGGCGGCTTCACAAGGCAGTATCACGTCCTGATCGATCCGGACCGGTTGCTTTCCTACGGATTGACGATCCCGGACGTTACGAGAGCCGTCAGCGAAAGCAATGCTAATTTCGGCGGCAGCTACGTCGAACGCGGCGCCGAAAGCTATACGATCAGGGGCCTCGGGCGCTTTGATGTCGAGCGCGCCGAAGCGGAAATCGGGGCGGTTGTAATCAGGTCGACTTCGGGTGTGCCGGTGCTTGTGCGCGATGTTGCGCGCGTAGAGGCGGGGCCCGCGGTGCGCAACGGCGCCGTAACGCGCGACGGGCGCGGCGAGGTAGTCTCCGGAATGGTCATCATGACCAAGGGGGAAAACTCCAGAGCCGTCATTCAGCGCATCGAAGCGCGCGTCGCCGAAATAGCCAAGACGCTCCCCGAAGGCGTGAAAATTACGCCGTTTTACGAACAGTCCACGCTCGTCAACCGGACCACGCGCACAATTGCGACAAACCTCATCGAGGGCGGACTGCTCGTTATACTCGTGCTTTTTGTATTTCTCAACAACCTGCGAGCTTCGCTCATAGTCGCGTCGATAATACCGCTTTCGATGCTCACCGCCTTTATAGGCATGCGCGTCTTCGGCGTGACCGCAAATCTGATGAGCCTCGGCGCAATCGACTTCGGGCTGATTGTGGACGGCGCGGTTGTGATGATAGAGAGTTTTCTTGCGCGAATGGCCATGGACCGCGTGCGCAACCGCGACGAGATCCGTCGCACCGTGCTGCAAACCGCCCTCGAAGTGGGCCGTCCCGTTTTTTTCGGTGTAGTCATCATCATAGCGGTTTACCTGCCGATATTTACCCTTGAAGGACTCGAAGCCCGCATGTTCCGCCCCATGGCGCTTGCCGTATGCTGCGCGCTCATAGGGGCGCTCGGCCTTACGCTTACGATGATTCCCGCCGTGGGTTCACTCCTGCTCAAGCCGCACGCCCACGGCCGGCACGAACGCGCGATGCAGGCGCTTCAGCGCGCCTATCGACGCCTGCTTGCAGCGGTCGTGCGCCGGCGCGCAGTCACGATCGGCGCCGGAGGTGTAATGATCGCAGCGGCGGTTGCGTCGATCGGGTATCTGGGCACGGAGTTTATGCCGCAACTCGACGAAGGAGCGCTGCTGATTGAGACTCGCAGGTTGCCGTCCGTGTCGCTTACGGAATCGGTGAAGATTGCAACCGAAGTCGAGCGCGTAGTGTTGACGTTTCCAGAAGTCGAAACCGTGGTGACGAAACTCGGCCGGCCCGATCTGGCTACCGAAGCCATGGGCATATACCAGGGCGACGTATACGTCATTCTCAAACCGATCGATGAATGGAAGACGGTTGCTACGAAGGATGAGCTAATAGAAGCGCTCGACCGCAGGCTTCAGGATGTGCCCGGCGTTGCATACAACTTTACGCAGCCGCTTGCGATGCGACTGGATGAAGTACTTTCGGGAGTAAAGGCCGATGTGGCGGTGAAGCTGTTCGGCGACGAATTTTCGATACTCGAACGCGAGGCGCGCCGTCTGGAAGCAGTGCTTGCGCGCGTGCCGGGCGCAGCCGACGTGCAGATAGAAACACTCGGCGGAGCGCAGGAACTGCGGATCGAACTCGATCGCGCGGCGATGACCCGCTACGGCCTGCGCGTAGAGGATGTAAAAACCGTAATCGAGGCTGCAGTTGGCGGGGCTTTCGCCTCGGAGGTAATAGACGGGCGCAGGAGATTCGGAATCGTAGTCAGATTGCCCGAAGACAAGCGCCGGGACGAGGATGTCATACGCGCGCTCGTCATACCGACGCCCGGGGGAGAGCGCGTCAACCTTGGTGCGGTTGCGCGTCTTGTGCGTTCAGAAGGGCCGGAGGTGATCAATCGCGAGGATGCGCAGCGCCGCATCGTGGTTCAGGGAAACGTGCGAGGCAGGGACATCGGCAGCTTTGTGGCCGAAGCGCAATCGGCTATTGATCGGGAGATAAAACTGCCGGAAGGATACTTTCTGGCCTGGGGCGGCGAGTTCGAGAATCAGGAGCGTGCCATGCGCCGCCTTTATATCGTGGTGCCTCTTTCGATTCTGCTGATTTTCGTCCTGCTTTATTCGACGTTCAATTCGGTGAAGTACGCGCTGCTGATCATCGCCAATGTGCCGTTTGCGCTCGTGGGCGGGGTGGGCGCGCTGTGGGCGCGCGGTCTGAATCTGAGCCTTTCGGCCGCGATCGGATTTATTGCGCTCTTCGGCGTTGCGGTGCTGAACGGGCTCGTTATGGTGAGTTACATAAATAAACTGCGCAACGAGGGAGCAACGCTGCGCGAGGCTGTGCTGGACGGCGCAAGCGCTCGGCTGCGGCCCGTACTTATGACGGCGCTGGTGGCGAGTCTGGGATTTGTTCCCATGGCGTTATCCACCGCTCCGGGCGCCGAGGTGCAGCGCCCGCTTGCGAGCGTAGTCATAGGTGGACTGATGACGGCGACGCTGCTGACGCTTTTTGTCCTGCCGACGCTTTATGAAGTCGTATCGGGGGGCACGGGCGCCGGAAAAGAAGTCCAGGACAGAGTAAATCCTTCCCCGGTCGATGCTGCTGGGGAGCATTCCTCAGAAGGGCGCGAACTGGTTACCACGCCTGAGTAAGTTTGCGCAGCGGCGCAGGGTCGCGCCGCGCCGCTCTGGGCACGATACGCGCAAAACATTCATAGCAGCGGAAGTGAAAATCCACGTCCATTTCGGCCGATACGGCCGTGCTGCGACAATTGGGGCATTGCGATATATAGGAGCGATCTCCCAGATCCACCAGGATCGTGCGCTCCTCTCTTCTGTTGGCCGGCGGGACAAATTCACATAACACGGCCGTATCCTCCTGCCGCAGCTCCGATTAACGCCTTCAATCTCAAGCCGTTCGGTCCCACGCTGCGGCCACCTTCGCCCGCCCGGAAAGCGGACATTCCACCCATCACCATTTACGGCTGGTTGATGTTTCAACCCCGCCGGTTTCCCATCCCTGAAATCATCAGTTCATTCCATCCGATTTACCAAAAACAATTTCAAGCAATTTGCGTGCACAAGATTCCAAAGAGCTGAAAACCCGCCGGAAATCGGCTCGGTACGCCCCCGCAAAATGATCGGGCTCCGTAAAATTACGGAGCCAATCCTAGGTAAATCACCGAATTGCGGCGGCATTGCGGAACAGGTTATATTTCGCGATCTTCGGTTGAGTGCCTCCACGCTTAAGACTCACCTGTATGTATTTGAAGAACCGGACGCGCACTGGGACGGTAAAAATCAACGTTGCGGTATTGGCGTCCGAGAGACGGGGCTGGACGAGTGATGGTATACATCATTGATGCTGCCGACCGGGTCATTCATCTGGATGAGGACTGGGTGAAGTGTGCGGGGGAGATGGGGCGCGAGGATTTGGCGCCGGGCCGGATTCTCGGACGTACGATCTGGTCTTTCCTGCACGGCATCGAGACGGTACATCTTTACAGGCTGCTTGTGCGGCGTGCACGTCGCGGAGCGCAGATAGAGTTCCGGTTGGTTGTCAAAGCCGGCGGCGAGGCGCAGTTGCGGCGGATGAAGATTCAGGCTATCGCCGGGGGCGAAAGCGTGGTGTTTGAATCCTCTCCTATCGAGGCAGCCGAGCCTGATTCGACGCCGCTGTTATCTTCGGGTGAAGGGGAAGCGCAGGAGTCGCTTCTGATCGTATGCAGTTGGTGCGACCGGGTGAAGCTGCCCGATGAGACCTGGGTGGAAGTCGAGCAAGCCGTATCCCGTCTCGGCCTGTTTGAGCGAGAAACCCCGCCGAAGCTGACGCACGGAGTGTGTGAAGACTGCTTCAAGTCGTTGGGGGGCGGCGACGACCGGCGGGACGACCGCACTACATACCTCTACGTAGACGCTGCTGGACAGTCCTCCTGAGCATTTCTCCAAATCAAATCGGGAAATAGCGAAAAAAAGGAAATTGACGGAACGAACGGAAAGCATCCATTTCCGTCTGTTTCGTCATTATTCGTTTGTTCCGTTGTCTTGTGACTTCTTGACAGAATGCGGTGAAATGGTCGATTTTAGGAGCGTCGCCGTCGTCGTCGAAGAAAACTACATTTCTACCCCAGTGGAGTGCGATGATGAGATCCGGTCGTTTAGCGTCGATCGTTCTGTTGGTTGTGCTTTGCGCGGCATCGGTTGCAGCGCAGCAGCCGCGCGTGGATGTGTTGCCCGAGGCGTTGCGTGAGCGCGGCGCAAAGCTTCTGGATGAGCGAAACGATGCAGCGCGCGCCCGTCTGGCGGATGAACTGGTCCGCGCAGACGCTGCGGGCGCTCGCGCATTTCTGCTCTCTTTGCTTGCCGGCGACCCGGCGCCCGCCGTGCGGCTTGCGATAGTCAACCGTCTCGGACGGCAGTCTCACCCGGAAATCCGCCAGGCGCTGGAAAGCTGCGCGGCCTCGGACAGGGACGCAGCCGTTGCAATCCTTGCGCTCGATCGTTTGCGCGCCCAGCAGGCGCAGGACCTGATGCTGCTGCTTTACAGGCGGATCGAGCTGGCGCGCTCGAGCGGCGACACCGAGGGGTTGCACAAACTCGCCTCCGAACACGAACGGTGGGTATCGCTCGTAAGGGGCGTGATGCTGCCCTCGTTTATGCGCCGCCCGCCGGAACTCTTTGAGATCAAGGCGTCGGACGGTCCGGTTCGTTTTCTGGCTTTTGGAGATTACGGAACCGGTTCGGATCACCAGAAGCGCACGGCCGCGGCGATGCTTGCGCATCATCGCAGGACGCCGTTCGACTTCGGCGTGACGCTCGGCGACAACTTCTACAGCGTGGGCATGGACAGCCCCGAGGACCCGCGCTGGAAAACCCAGTGGGAGGATCTCTACACGCCGCTCGGCATCCGGTTCTACGCCACGCTCGGCAATCACGACTGGGGGCAGGCCGACAGCCCCGCAGCCGAACTGCTCTACGCGGCAAAGAGCCCGAGCTGGCGCCTGCCGTCGCTCTACTACACCTTTACCGCCGGTCCCGTGCAGTTTTTCGCGCTCGATACAAACGAAATGTCCGAGGCGCAGCTTTTGTGGCTCGACGCGGAAATCAAAAAGAGCACAGCAAAGTGGAAGATCGCCTACGGCCATCATCCGATAATTACGGCCGGACAGCACGGCGACAGCCAGACGCTCATACGCAGGCTTCTGCCGCTTCTAAAGAACCGGGTGGATGCGTATTTCGCCGGGCACGATCACGACCTTCAGCACCTGAAACCCGAAGGTGGAGTACATTTCTTCGTGTCGGGCGGCGGCGGTGCGGGGATTCGCCCGGTGAAATCGGATCCGCGCTCGCTGTTTGCGAAATCCGCTTACGGATTTGCCATAGTTGAAGTTGACGCCGGACGGCTGAACGTAAAATTTGCATCGCCGGATTCTGACGGGGTGCTTTATGAATATGCCCTGACCGCCAATACGCCTGCGGATGGAAAGTGAGATAACGGAACGAACGGAAATATTCGCAGTGATTCCCGGTTTGAAAAGCGAACAAACCGCGGAATACGCCGAAGAAACGGAACTCGCTGAAAACTATCGTATGTTCCGTGATTTCCGTTTCTTCGGCGTATTCCGCGGTTATACGGTCAGCATTGGCGAAAGCGTAGTTCCGGTCGATCAGCGCGACGGTTGCTCCGCCGGGTTGCTGCGGAGATAGATTTCGATGTCGCGCACCCTGGTTTCAAGGTCGAGTTGCTTGGCCCGCACCTTGTGTGAATCCTGAACCAGGATGGTGATGTCGGCTTTCATCTCTTTCACATCCGCAGCAATGCCGGCAATCTCGGCGAGAGCTTTTTCCCAGAGGGGGCGGGTTTCGCGCTTCCGTACTTCGGCCTCGGCTTCAAGGGCCGAAAGCCGGTTTTCAACGGCATCGAGCCGGTTTTCAACGGCATCGAGCCGGTTTTCAACGGCATCGAGCCGCGTTTCAACGGCATCGAGCCGCGTTTCAACGGCATCGAGCCGCGTTTCAACGGCATCGAGCCGGTTTTCAATCGCATCGAGCCGTGTTTCAATCGCATCGAGCCGTGTTTCAATCGCATCAAGCCGATTTTCAATCGCATTGAGCCGGGTATCTATTGAGTTGAACCGGGCGTCCATGGCATCGAACCGCGCCATGATGCGCTCCTCGAAAGTTCCACCGTTGAGTTGCTGAGTCAGATCATCGGCCATTTTTGCCTCCTTGTTTGCAAACAGTTTTTCTACGCCGGACGCGGCGAAGTACACGGTGGCCTGAATGCCGATCGACGGCCGTTAGTTGGGAATTATACCACGGACGAAAGAATTAACGCGGGCGCCCGGTTTCATTCTCACCGAGCATCGTATCCGGATGATTGTCTACGGCGCAGCTTTACGGAAAAATAAGACGGCAAAGAATTCACCTCCGCAGGCGATCGAGCGCAGACCTTGTGGAATGGTTATGGTACAACCGGAAGTTTCGCATAGCCGATACGAAGAAGAACCCGAAGCGAAAGCGCGGTGGTTTCAATCATTGACGCTTTCGGAGCGGATGGATATGTTGTGTTTCTTCACGGATTTGATACTTTCCAATAGCCCGGCGATCGCAGATTCGAGAGATGATCAACCGACTTCTCGACGTGTTCGCGTCGTTTCAAAAACACGAGGTTAAGTACGTCGTAATCGGAGGGATAGCCGCCGTCCTGCACGGCGTGCCGCGCGCAACATTCGATCTTGATATTCTTATCGAGGCGTCGAAAGATAACGCGAACCACCTGTTGGACGCATTGCTGGAGGCGAATCTCGGATCGGCCGCACTGATAACGGCAGACGAAATTCTTGGAAATGAAATTACGATTTTTAAGGACCGTGTTCGTATAGATGTCCAGACATCAACGCCGGGACTTGAATTCAAAGATGCATGGCGGAATCGGGTGACGATGAATTATCAGGGACAGGATTTCTACGTCGCGTCGAAAAGCGACCTCATCTCCTCCAAACAAGCAGCAGGTCGCAAAGTTGATCTCGAAGATGTCCGACTCCTTACGCTTGACCCGCAAGAGGCTCAGTAATTGGCGAGATGTGTGTCACGGTTTCTCTTATACCATCGACATTGCGCCGCCTTCTTGCAGTCGCGACATTGAGATTATCGGCCATCCCGACGCGTCGTATTGATGCCGAATTCATCAAGGCTCTTCGCGGCAGCACACGAAGGACACCATTTCGTTCGAGTCATAGGTTGCACTTCCTGGGGCGGCAACCTGACCATTGTACGAAAATGTAAAAGCCGCCCATATCGGCGGCTTCCTACGTTTCTTGAAAATGAGCCGTGATGGACTCGAACCATCGACCCGCTGATTAAGAGTTGCAGGGAGAAGGGTTTACGGGGTGTTGTCGTGTGTTGTGGCGTCCAGAAATAATGGGCTTATCGTCCATCGCGTCTATTGCGTCACGCCGAGGGTTGTCCCGGTTGCTGTCAAGGTTGCTGTCAAAGTTGCTGTCAAAAAATAGCCGCTCGATACCGCTCCAACGTCGCTTCAATTGCGCTTGAGCAACGCCATTCCAGCGAGCAAAGGGGCTCACTCTTCGAGCCTCTTTCTGGCCCGGCGAAGGAACTTCTCCAGATCTTCGGTGGCCGGCAGATGGAGCAGGTAGCGCGAGACGAAGACGCGATTGTTGAGGCCGCCGAGCGCATACTCGACGTGTGTATCATTCTTCTCCGAGCAGAGAACCAGTCCGATCGGCGGATTCTCGCCCTCCTCCATCTCTTCGGCGCGAAGATAGTTCAGATAGAAGTTCATCGCTCCGGCGAACTCGTGCCGGAAATGGCCAAGTTTGAGGTCGATTGCGATCAGGCAGCGCAGCCTTCGGTTGTAGAGCAGCAGGTCGATGTAGTAGTGCTCGTTGTCGATCGTCACGCGGCGCTGGCGGGCGATGAAGCAGAAGCCGCGGCCCAACTCCAGGAGGAAATCCTGCAGATGATCGAGCAGCGCCTGTTCGAGCTGCGATTCGGTGTAGAGGTGTTCGCGCTTGAGGCCGAGGAACTCGAAGACATACGGATCGCGGATCATTTCGGCGGGAGAGCCGACGATCTCACCCTCTTTTGCGAGAGCGAGTACGCCCTCCTGATTGCGACTCAGTCCGACGCGTTCGTAAAGCAGGCTCCCGATCTGTCGCTTCAGTTCGCGCACCGACCAGCGGTTGCGTAGCGTTTCGATCTCGTAGAAGGCGCGTTTGAGCGGATCGTCGATGCGGATGAGTTCGATGAAGTGGGTCCAGGGGATCTGCTGAACCCGGCGCGTCAGATAGGCGTCATCTTGCCAGTCGAGTCGATTGCGCGAGTCGCCCAGAGCGGGTGGGACAGGCGGTGCTAATTCCGCAATCAGTGATTGCGAAATTGGATAGGTGAGATAGAAGCGCCGGAACATTTCGAGATTGCGCCAGCCGAACCCCCTTCCAAGGCGACTGCGCAGATCGCGGGCAAGACTTTCCAGCAGCGCGATCCCATACTGCGCCCGGTCGCGCCCACCTTGTTCATATTCGACGATGTAATAGCCGACCAGCCAGTTGCGGAGCGTGAGCGTCTGGTTGACGGTTTGCACGGCGCGTTGCTGCGCCGCAGCGTGCGCCTCGGCGATTGCCGAGACGAGCGCTCGATAATCGGTCACGATGCCGACCACTGCATTCTTCTCTTGCGACGCCGGAGACTTCAGCTTTTTGCTTGATCGCTTCCTCATAAGGCAGGCATTACTTTGGCGAGGGTTATCGCGGAGGTCAAGGCAAAGTCAGACAAAGGTGTTGACCTGGGGGGGGATTCCGGGTTGCTGTGACAATAATGTCGGCGCCGATCCCCCTGATAAACCTGCAAGATTCGTGTGAGGTGCTATAACCTTTTGTCGCGGTTGCCCATGCACACAAAGAGTGATACTTTCGCCACTCTGAACTTCAGCAATTAAAGAGAGTGCCATTGCCGTTCGAAATGCCGACCAGGTAATTGCGGGTCGTGGATTACGGCATTTGTAATCAGCGAAGCCTCGGCCAGGAGGCTTCTTTGACAGTTCACACCGGTCAATGACGAGAAAAGAAAAACGAAAATACTCCCGTTTCAGGGCTGGAAGCTGATCTTGGGGCACCCCTCCCTGTCTGAAGCGGATTCTGAAAGTGATTTCCTCGGCCGGCAATTGTTCCGGAAGTGACTCTGGCGAAATAATGAGCCAGGGAAGAATGAGAAATGGCGATACAGGAGATCATCGCTGAGATCAACAAACTGCCGTTCGATCAGAGGCTGGAACTGCTGGAGAGGCTCGCCCACTCGCTGCGCGACGAATGGGAGCCGAAGCCGGCAAGGATGGCGTCGGTCGGCGAGGTGCGCGGGATGCTCAAATCTGACGCCCCCGCGCCGACGGGTGAGGAATTGAAATCGGCTTATACCGACTACCTGCTGGAGAAATATCAGTGATGCGTGTGCTGCTCGATGCTTACAATCCCACCGGCTCGACCAGGTATGTGCGCTTCAACACCTCAAATTTCAAGGCCAAAGTCGAAAACGAGTTCAACACGATGATTGCGAAAGCGATTCAGTCATGACGAAGAGACCGACGAAGCAGATCACACACCCGGATTATCCGGCCTTTCTGTCGACACTGAAAGAGCGCATCCTTCACGCCCGCACTTCCGCCGCCCGAGCGGTCAATCGGGAATTGGTTCTGCTCTACTGGGATATCGGGCGGGGTATTGTGGAGAAGCAGCAGACGGCAGGGTGGGGGGACTCGGTGGTGGAGCGTCTGGCCGCCGACCTCCGAGCCGAGTTCCCGGATATGCGAGGGTTCTCGCCTTTCAACCTATGGCGTATGCGGCAATTGTCCCTCGAATATTCCTCGCCCGAATTTCTGGCACAGGCTGTGCCAGAAATTGCTCTGCCCGGCGAAGCTGCCGCACGAACCAAAACAGCCGACGTTCATAAATCTCTAACTCGGAAATCGTCAGTCAGTCTGATTTGGGACCAACCCGCCGATCCTCTCTCACAGGTGGTGAGAGAATTGGTCGCCGGTGTTCCTTGGGGACATCACATCGAATTGCTGAAGAAGGTCAAATCTCCTGCCGCACGCCTTTACTATCTTCGCGCTACCGCACAATTCGGTTGGAGCCGTAATGTACTCATCAATCAGATCAAAGGCGGCGCCTACGAGCGCGCGGTGAAGGAAAAGAAGACTCATAATTTCGCACTCGCCCTTCCTGAGCATTTTGCGGAACAGGCGGACGAGATGATGAAGAGCCGCTACAACCTCGAATTTCTCGGCATCGGTCGCGCCGTCAGGGAACGCGAACTGGAGGATCGCCTCATCACGCGATTGCAGCAGTTCATCCTCGAACTCGGCTACGGCTTCTGTTTCGTCGGTCGTCAATACCGGCTGGCGCTCGGCTCGAAGGAATACTTCGTGGATCTGCTCTTCTATCATCGCTTTCTCAAAGCCCTGGTCGCCTTCGATCTGAAGATCGGTTCGTTCGAACCGGAGCATGCCGGCAAGATGGATTTCTACCTCAATCTGCTGAACGAAAAAGAGCGCGCTCCGGACGACCAGCCATCCATCGGCATCATCCTCTGCGCCGAGAAGGATGAGATAGAGGTTGAATACGCGCTCAAGTCGAAAGCCAATCCCATCGGAGTTGCAGAATACCGGCTTCAGCCCAAACTGCCGGCCGAATTCAAAGGGCGGCTGCCGACTGCCAGACAGCTTGCCGATGTTGTGCGCGAAGGACTGCCAATCCGGAAATAGCTATGGCAAAAAAGATCACCACGAATACGCTGCGCAAGATTGCGGTTTCGACATGCATCCGTGGGCAGTCCGTCAACTCGTCTTTGACTGGAAGGTGGTGCGATTAGAGACGGCGTGCACGATCGGACCTTGCTTCCACACTCCGGAGCTGCGGCGCCTGAACCGAGGGAAACAAGGAATTGATCTCGGCGCGCTTTAACCTCCCACCGACGTGGGGCGCCCTGGGCGGGAGAGTGTCGAAGAACCCTCTCCCGCCCGTTTATGCATCCCCAGCCCCTGTTGCCACTGATAATTGCGGTCGCTGCTCATTCGTTGTGTAGACGATTACAAGAAGTAGTCTGCGTGTCGTATCATTTGCACAGTACCGTTATCCGAAAAAATAACAGACAGACGGCCATCTTGCGAGGCCACAATCGCGACAGCATCCGGATGATCAAATACAAACTGCATGGCAGATTGATGCCGTGTACCACCGGCTTTGGTTATATGGCAATCTTCGGCGGGGTTATCGGGAAGGAATGGGATTCTTTCTCGATAGCTGTTTGGCCGCCGGTTCGAGTCTACTGGCCGGATTTTTGCGCCGAAGCCATACAGGGTAAAACTCTGGGTGATTATTGCCGCCCCGTCGACTGCTGTTAACTGCGCAAGCGAACGGAGCGCGTTCTCCTTTGCTGTTCGCTGTGCATTCGAACGGAGCGCATTCTCCGGTGAGATCTTAGAGGGCGGTTCGGCAACTATCTGGCCGATATGTGTATACCCAGCTTTTGCAGAATAATCAGATAAATCCAGCCCAGGAGTGGACGATGGAAAGTTGTCCGGGACAATCAACATTGTCCCTCCGTGACCATGACTTTTCATCGCTCTCGCGATCATTGTTATAATATTCATGCATTGCAAATGACGCTCGGATCTCGATACGTCAGCCGCAAAATCTTCGATAGGCGGGCAGGGCTCCCCAAGTACTTTCTCGGCAGCAATCCGGAAGGGTGAGTTAGAGAGGTCGGGGAATACCAAGCTGCCCGATGTCATGTAAGCAATAAATGAATCAAACGGTAGTCTGGCTTTTACGACTAGCATTCCTGGTTGGCGGGCTCTAATGGAAACGATCTTGCCGGCCTCAAATGGTATATCTGAAAAAAACGACGTTGGCTCTGTCGTGAACCCTCTGATGCAAAGCTCTTTCTCTTCGGGCCACACAATAATGCCAGCATCTGTCGATTGCAAAGAGGCAGCCATTTTGGCGATTTCCTTCTCAGAAAATGGAAGTGGTTTGTCGAAAAGGAAAGCGTTAGCCCGGGTAGAAGGGTCTTCAAAAACGAGTGAAAATGTATGGTATCTCCCTTCTTCCGGAATCATCGTTGCCCAGAACGCTGTTTCAACGAGTGTTGGTAAATAGGGTGATCTTAATACATCAATTCTGCGCTGCCGTTCGTGGGCAGGCATTACCATCTCCCTCTTCATTTCGAGGGTGCGGAATTTTGCAAATGGCGATTTTTCGATATAACCCGGTATTGTTTTTAAGGCTTTCTCGTATTGTTCAATCAGACTATTGATGGCAGTTTCATTAATCACCATGGGGCGGGGCATAAGTTCCTCCAGTAATCGGCCGGCTTTAAGTCTCGGCGCCCAATCGTACACAGGATTATAGAATTCCTGTAGCCCGAAGGGAGATTCATGATCATGCCTCACGCTTTATCGCTCGAATAGAACGCCTACGACCTTGCCTCGATGCGCATTCTCTTCTCCTCGTTCGCCAGGCCGGCTTCGCGCGGTCGTTTGCTCACATACAACCGTTCTTCCTGGCTGCGAAAGAAGGTGTAGATCCGGCCCTCGGCGAGCATCTCGATCCGCGAGCGGCCCACGGAGAACTTCAGCAAGCCCCTGCGGACTGCGGAGCGTGCCGGTGAGAAGAAGTTCGCTGGGATTTTTCAGATTTGGGTCAACAGACATAAAGCTGAAGCCTGATATTTCGAATGGTTAGGTGTATTCTACCTCTGTGCCCTTGGCATTTCCCGGTTGCCGATAGTAGATTGCCACACTCAGCACTCGTAGAAAACTATTACATCGTCAACTAAGTTTTCTTGTATTTAGAGTTATCGGCATTGACCTGCTGGTAGTGCCTGTTCAACTTGGTTCTGGCCGTTTCAATCGAGAACTGCCAGTTGATTTTGATCTTTTTCTCTGCCCGTTCTTTGACTAACGCAAGCACCTCTTTTGCGAGTAACTCAATCGTCGGAATACGCCGGTCGAGACACTCACGAGACAAGGCTGAGAACTCGATCTCAATCATATTCAACCAACTTGCCGACTTGGGGGTGTAATAGAACTCGAACCGCTGGGCCAGCGTGAAGGCTTCCTCCGCGGGCAGGTATTCATAAAACGAACTCGTATTGTGCGTGTTCAAATTGTCCTGCACGAGTCGAATCTTTATGGCTTCCGGCCAAGCAGCTGCGAGCGTGTCAATAATCGCCCAAGGTTCCCTACAATGAGGTTCCTCCACGCTCGCTACCACTCGAAGAAATAGATCGGCACGGAGTGGAAAATGGAGGGGCGGTCAAACAGACGCCGCATTCTACGGTCAACCAGAAGAGGGACTCGACTGCTGGATCGCACGAAGCAACTTCAAAAGCGGTACAACCGAAAGATGCAGATACAGCAAGCGGCGGACAAAGCATACCGGCAACACCCACGACACCGGCTTCAAATCCGAAATCCACCTCAGGACATAGCTCTGCTCTCCCTGGCAGCGGACTCGGCGGGCATCACTACGATATCCCGTTCGATGATGACAGCCGACCCCGTGCCGGGTGGGCTTCGGATAAAGACATACGCCGGATGCGCGCGGGGCTTTACGGCGATATGAAAAAACGCGGCCGCGGTGATTGACCGATTCCCTGGAAGCGGAATAAGGAATGCGCCGGCTTGGCACTAACCGGGTTGACTGCAACGAAGCAGATTCCATCTCTAAAGACAATCGTCTTCATCCTCAGGGGGCCAAGGGGCATCATCGGCATCTAAATCAGACCACATTGGGACACATCACTGGGTACGCACGCGCCCTCGCGTGCTTTCACTCGCCGCCGAAAGCACGCGAGGGCGCGTGCGTACCCAGTGATGTGTCCCAATGTTTCGCGCGAGACGGAGACGCCGCTTCGCGCTTTCAACTCCGTCACCAGACACGCGCAACCTCACCGCACCCGACACTGCCCTAACGCCTCCGGCGATCGCTTGAGCAAAGCCAGCAACGACCACTTCAGGTTCGCCTGCACTACTCGCGCCGCGACGCTAGTCGCTTCCTCTTCAAGTCCCGGGTCGAGTTCGCTTTGCTGATATTCCGAGACCGCCCGATAGACGATCGTCCGCGAGCAGAACAACGCTCCGGCGATTGTCCTCAGCGTCCATCCCTCTTTGCACAACATCAGAATGTGTAGCACCAGCAGGTGCCCATATCGCGCTCGCCGCGTTGCTCCAGCATCCGCTCTTGTTCCGCTTGTGGGATTTCAAGTATCGTCTCTCCTGGCACGGGCTGTTCTCCTCTGATTCCCGGTTTGCTTGCACTTACCGATATATCAGACCGAACTTGTCTGTGCCAATCTCATAAGGAGTGATTTAGCAGGAGTTTACGGTAACCGAATTGTCTCGCGGTTTTGCGGCGATGGCAGTTGCAGCAGCGGATTTCGCATTTCTCAATCTCCTCATAAATGGCCGCCCAACCGCAACCGCGTCTTATCAGATTGCAAATCGAATCCCTTTTTCTACCCTTCACGTGATCGAACTCCAACACTACGGGATCGCTTTGCCCGCAATCTACGCAATGGTGATCCCGCAAATAAAGCAGAATCGACCGTATCGTCTCGGATTCCGCCTCTCGGCGACGCTTCACAGCTTTGGCGAGATGTGTGTCACGGTTTCTCTTATACCATCGACATTGCGTCGCCTTCTTGCAGTCGCGACATTGAGATTGCCGGCCATCCCGACGCGTCGTATTGATGCCGAATTCATCAAGGCTCTTCGCGGCAGCACACGAAGGACACCATTTCGTTCGAGTCATAAGTTGCACTTTCTGAGGCGGCAACCTGACCATTGTACGAAAACGTAAAAGCCGCCGATAGCGGCGGCTTTTCACGTTGCTTGAAGATGGGCCGTGCAAGATTCGAACTTGCGACCCGATGATTAAGAGTCATCTGCTCTACCAACTGAGCTAACGGCCCCAAAGCGATGAATCCTTATACTATAAACGCTTTAAATCGGGCAAGTCCGCAGGCGGAATCGGCCCTCCACCCTCGCCCCTCCCTCCCACCCTGCGCGTGACTCTTAAACGCTTATCGCAACATCTCGCGCACCGCACCGCGCAGCACCTTCATCGGCACATCATCGCGCGTGATTACGCTCCCAACCTGCGTCGGCAGTATGAATTTTACCTTGCCCCTCGATACCTTCTTGTCGTACGCAGTGGCCGCAATTATCGCTCCCGGATCCAGATCGTTTATTTTCGGCAAGACGCCGAACATATCCACGCTCCGGGCAATTTTTCTCCGGTCCTCTTCGTTCAGTATTCCCAACGCCTCCGCTATGCGCGCGGCGCACTTCATCCCGTAAGCAACCGCTTCGCCGTGTTTCAACCTGCGGTAATGCGTGACGGCTTCGAGCGCGTGTCCCACGGTATGTCCGTAATTCAATATCTGACGCAAGCCCGATTCGCGCTCATCGGCGGTTACGACTTCGGCCTTGATTTCGCAACAGCGCGCAATCAGTCTTGTCATCGCCGCCGGCTCCATCGCCGCAATCGCCTCGTGTTCCCGGTCGATCCATCCCGCAAGTTCAGCGTCGCGTATGATGCCGTATTTGACGGCTTCATAAAGTCCCGCGCGGAATTCGCGCGCGGGCAGGCAGTGAAGTATAAGCGGATCGATTATTACCGCGCGCGGTTGATGAAACGCCCCTATGAGGTTCTTGCCGAGGCTGTGATTTACCGCAGTCTTGCCGCCTACGGAACTGTCGATCTGCGCAAGCAGCGTCGTCGGCGCCTGTATGTAGGGAACGCCGCGCTGATAGGTTGCGGCGACAAATCCCGCCATATCGCCTACTACGCCGCCGCCGAGCGCGAGTATCGCATCGCCGCGTTCAAAGCGCCGCTCGATGAGATAGCTCCACGCCCTTTCGGCCGTACGCAGCGATTTGGCGCGCTCGCCGTCGCCCATCAGATGCTCGTCGACGCCGAACCCGGCCGCCCGCAGGCTGCTCGCCGTCGTGTGTCCGCAAAGCGAATACACGCGCGCATTGGAAAATATCGCCACGCGCCGCGCCGCATCGCCGAGCGCCGCGCGCACAAGAGATCCGATGCGTCCGAGCGCTCCTTCGGCAATCGTAATATCGTATGCGCGCTCGCCGAGCGGTACCCTCACAACACTTTTCATCCCGTGGGTTTTTCCGTGTTTTTCCCTTTGTTTCATTGAATTCCGCGGTTTGTCTTCCACTCAGCAACCTTTCAGCATTTCGTCCGTCAGTGCATCGAAATCGAGATCGCCGAGCCCGATGATATGTGCGAGTTCTTCTACCGTGTAGCGATGGCCCGTATTCCAAAGGTCGATAATCATTTCACCCGCCTTTCGCGCACGCCGCCAGTTGTGACCGTAGCGCGTTTTCAGATACTCGCGCAACTGCCAGGCAAAAGCGCGTCCGCGCAGCCGGTGCGCCGATGCAAGCGGCAGGTCGGAGGCGCATATTCGGCTGGATGACTCTACTTTGACGCCGAGCGCTTCGCCCAGAAGTTCTACGTAGCGCGTTCCGGCGTCTCCCGCAAGGCTTCCGGCGTAGTGTTCGGTTTCATATCGCAGCAGCGCCGCATCGCACCTTGCGCGCATAAGATCCGTAAGCGCGAGCGATCTGCGAAACTCGCGGTTTTCGACGAACCCGAAGGTTTCTACAAGCCAGCCCGGCTCGTTTGCAAGCGTTTCAAAAAGCGCCGCCCATCCGGCTGAGACTCCGCGGTCGCCCGGAAAAGCAAACTCGGGGCGGAGTTCGGCGGATGTCCAGGCGAAATGCTGCGTGCGCGCCGAGGCGGGAAGCAATCGCCTGCAATCGATCGCATTTCCGGCAGGTCGCAGCCGAAGCCTTATATCGCCGGGAACCCTCACTGCAAAACATCCCACGCGCCATCCTTCACGGCCTTCGGCATTCAGATTCACCGATACGTTGGATTGCCTGTATGTAAGAAATCCGAATCCGGTGAACAGCTCTTCGTATACTCTTTCAAGGCGCGCATTGGCGAACCAGCGGTCAAAACCCGGCAATCGCTCTGCACGCAGAAGGTCGGCCCCGGTCGCTTCCTCGCGCCCGACGCCGGCTTCGCGCCTCAAAAGCGCGGGCAAATCCGTTTCGTATTGGCGCGATGAGCGCGTCAACAGCGCTTCGGTTTTTTGCACAAGCTTTGCAGCATCCAATCGGTCGGGGGATTCAAGAAAGGCCAGAAAATGAGGATAGCCGAGTCTGCGCGCAGATTCCTGCCGGAGTGCGTCAAGCTCCGAATACAAATCCTCCGCTTCGCGCAATAAATCCTCCGCGCGCGCCCGCAATTCGCGCCGCCGCCCCAAATCGATTTCCGCCGCCAGTTTTTCCTGGATGACGCTCAGCGGAATGCATTCACCCTCCACCACGATTCGGCTGCCTTGCGCCCAATCGAGAATTTCAGACCAGACCGCATCAACAGCGAGTTGCATATATCCGCGTTCGGCGAACGCCGCGAGCCTTGCAATTGCAGCCCGTTCGGTTTCGCGCCCTGCTGAGGTTTCCTGCAACGCGGTGCGCAACTGCTCTACGTCGTCGATCCGGAACATATCGCTGTTGTCGCGCAGAAGATCCGGCCCGTGCGGGCGTCCCTCGGCGCATTGCAAACGCGCCAGTGCGCGCGCCGAGCGGTAGTCGCAAAACCGCATTCGATATTCGTCAAGCTTCATGGCGGGGAAACCGTCTCGCGATGATCTTTATCAGGGAAGCGCAACTTAGCCGATAGCCGAACGGAGTGTCAATGCAGGCAGGGAAGGAACTGCGGATACCCGAAGTTCGGATCAATGCAATGGATTCCCGTCAGATCGCTCGAATGGCTTTCTCGACAATGCCCGGGAAAAAAATAAAAGGCGCTGCAGTCGTGGGAAACCCGCAGCGCCTGGAAGTCGTGGCTACCTTCCTCACCTCGGTAGCCACTCGACACCGTCAGTGGAGTTAACCACCTGGTATCTCGTTGCCCCACTCAGGTAAGAGCAACCCCCGTGCCATTAGCTCGAAAACTTTCAGGAAGTCACCCAAATTCCCTGTATACAACATTTGTCAGAATTTAAGGGAATCTACGGAGTTCTACGGGATTTCCCGTAGAATGTAATTGCTACACAGTTGTTTCATTTTTACTATGAAGAAAGTTCCGGTGTTTTTTGGGGGAGGGATATGGCGCGTGAGACGAGAGATAACGGAACAAACTAAATGAAACGAAAATCACGAAAAAGTCGAGCATTTTCGTTTGTTTCGTCTAATTTCGTTTGTTCCGTTATCTCTCAATATGTCCCGAAGTCGTGTAGTTTGCGTTAAACGTGGACTTCGCCGTAGGAGAGTTCGCCTTTAATGTCCTGGTGTTTATAGAGCAGGAAGAACAGCCAGCCGTAGAATGCGGCGAGACCGGCTACGACGATCCAGCCCGAGAGGCCGCCGATTCTGGCGTTATGGGCGATCTGTCCCGTGGTATGTATGAATTCGGACGGGAAGCCGCGAAACTGGAGCATCTGCGAAGAGGTCTTGAGCAGCCAGGCCAGCAGCAGTATGAGGAAGACCCAAATGTAGTTGCGGCGCAGGCGACGCGCCATAGCCTGGCGGAACGAAATCGAGAATGTAGGCTGGCGCAGCCCGTTGGATAGAAATTTCATCCATTCCTCGACATCCGTCTGCGGCTGCGGGTTGAAGATCTGCGCGTAGTAGAAGCGTTCGAGTTGGCGCACGCGCGTGCGGTATACATCGAAGAATCTATACCTGCGCGATTCTATATGCAGCAGAAGATAAACCAGCAGCATTGCAAACAGCAGCACGCTGTGATGCGCGTTGGGCGAAGAAAGCGAAACCGACAGCATTGCGGCTACGGCGGCGATGGCCCAGTTTGTTGTCCTGTCTATGCGGTCGCGCCAACCGGCCATTCTCGCCATTTCGCCGCGGTAGTAATGCGCAATCGTGTTGACGAACTCCACGGGCGTATACGGATATATGCGCTGGCCCGAGGGCGGCGAGGGCTGTTCGGGACGGGAATCTGCGATCTGCGGATCGTTTTGTGTGTGGGTCAGCACGGCGCACCTCTCAGGGGTTGAAACCGCGGGTTTGCTGCACTCCGCTGCAACGTCAATACTGCCGACCGAAATTCGCGGGACGCACAAATTTCAGCACAATGCGGCGGTGGCGTCAATCACCTATTTTTGAGATAACCGGACAATCGGTAACGGACGCACAAAAACGGAACGGGAAAATACGGAAAAATCATACGGAAAAACCATAATGAAGCGAAGGCTTGAACCGCTTACTACCGTGCTTGTGTTCCTGGGATTCGTAAGCATAGGGCTGCCCGACGGATTGACGGGCGTTGCGTGGCCGTCTATGCGCGGGTATTTCGGCCTGCCCATAGACTCGCTCGGCGCATTGCTGCTCAGTTATACGGCGGGTTACCTGGTTTCGAGTTTTACGAGCGGACGACTGCTTGCCCGAATGAATGTGGGAGTATTGCTTGCCCTGAGTTGTCTTGCCACGGGCGCAAGCCTTATAGGGTATGCAACGGCGCTTTACTGGCCGGTAGTGGTTGCCTTCGGCGCGCTTTCGGGATTGGGCGCGGGGGCAATCGACGCGGGGTTGAATACGTTCGCGGCCGAACACTTCACCGCGCGTATGGTCAACTGGCTGCATGCCTTTTACGGCATCGGGGCGCTCGGCGGCCCTCTTCTGATGTCGCGGCTGCTCGGCGCGGGAGTCGTATGGCAGTGGGGGTATGCAGTCGTGGGAGTCGGTCAACTGGCGCTTGCGGCGGGTTTCGGGCTTTCGCGGCGGCGCTGGGCGCAGGCTCGGCGAACGGATGAGACTTCGTCCGGAGCCGCAGCCGCGTCGTCGATCAAAGCCACGCTGCGGCTGCCCGCAGTCGGTTTGAGCGCCGCGATATTTTTCGTCTACACGGGCATCGAGGCAGCCGCGGGTGCGTGGGCCTACAGCCTGTTTACCGAATCCCGCGCCGTTTCAGTCAGCGTTGCGGGAATGTGGGTGAGCATTTACTGGGGGGCGCTTACTGCGGGGCGGATACTTTCGGCGATGATCGCGGGCCGCGCATCGGCGCGAGCAATATTGCGCGTATGCATTGTCGGGCAGATTGCAGGTGCATTGCTTCTTTGGATCGCTCATCCAGTATGGGTTGGATTTCTGGGGCTTGCATTACTTGGATTGGCTTCAGCGCCCGTCTTCCCGACGATGATTGCATCGACGCCCGACCGCATAGCAGCGAATCATTTGGCGAACGCCGTGGGTTTTCAGATAGCGGCGGCCGTGGTCGGGCAGTCGCTCGTGCCTGCGCTTTTCGGTATGGCTGCGCGCAGGATGGGGTTGGAGGTCATTGCGCCGCTGCTGCTGGCGGCGGCCGGTATTCTTTACTTTTTGCACCGGGCGTTGACGGCGCGCGATGTTCGGACGCCTGCCGGCGATTGAGGAAGCCGCGCGCCCGCAGCCAGTTTTCAAGCAGCCGAGGCCAGGTGGCGAGCGCCGGATCGTTTTGGGCAAGTCCGACGCCGTGGCGCCCGTTCGAATAAACGTGCAGTTCGTAAGATACCTGCTCGCGTCTGAGCGCGGCTGCAAACAGCAAACTGTTTTCGACGGGCACGGCCGAGTCGTCCTGTGTGTGAAAGAAGAAAGTCGGCGGCGTGCGGTAGGTTACCTGTTTTTCATTCGATAAATAATCGATTAGTTCCGGTTTGGGATCGTCTCCGAGCAGGTGCTGGCGGGACCCGCGATGCGCGTAAGGATCGGTCATCGTTATGACCGGATAGCCGAGTATCAAAACGTCGGGGCGGCTGCTTGCCTTTTCAACCGGATCGTTTGACTGCGGATTGCCCTCGTCGAAATGCGTGGCCGCGGTCGATGCCAGATGCCCGCCTGCGGAAAAGCCCATAATGCCGATTCTTGCAGGATCGATTTTCCATTCCCCAGCATTCGCGCGAACGGTTCTGATTGCGCGCAACGCGTCGTTCATCATCGCTGGATGCCGGTAGCGGGGGCCAAGCCGGTACTTGAGCACTGCGGCGGTCACGCCGATTGAATTGAGCCAGACGGCAACGGCGTGGCCTTCGTGATCGGCGAGTGCGCGGTAACCGCCGCCGGGGCAGACGACGATTGCCGCGCCCGTGGCTTTATCCTCGGGCGGATGATAGAGCGATAACGTGGGGATGTCTTCGGGCAGATTGCCCTGAGCGAGGGGCGCCCCCGCGGGCCATAGCGGGATGGGTGCGGGGCGCTGCGGTTCCTGTGCAAAGATATTCATAGACAGAATCAGTACGGCAAGCAGAAGTTTCATGCGGGAGAGGATACTGCAAGATCGGGCTGAAACGAAACAGCGGGAGACAACGCAGAACGCACGGAAGAGAGATAACGGAACAAACGAAATGAAACGAAAATCACGGAAAAGGTGAATATTTCCGTGATTTTCGTTTCATTTCGTTTGTTCCGTTATCTCTCTTCTACCTTACCTTTTTCGCAGTAACGATGAGGATGATCGCCTCGTCCGAACTGCCGACGTTGGCCGTGCCGACTACGGCCGTTTCCCCATCGCGCAGGTTCAGTTCCGTAATAATACCTGCATCTTGCATCTTGTGCCCGCCATTATCGAGTTCAACAGGCACTGCAAGGTTGAACCTGAAGCCCGACAGACCGAAAGCATGTTTACCGGTCGCATCCATAATCGTTCTTACCGTTCTTATCGAATAGGTATAGTTGGTTTTGATGGTTTTCCCGTGGGTCGGAAACGGGGCGCTGATGACGCCGGAAGCATGAATGGTGCCCTGGTCGTTGATTCTGTTGGTAAGCGCGGTCATGTAGCGATAGTTTGTGAACTTCAGCGTCGCGCGCATCTGTGCAATCACGGGTTCGAGCGCCTGTGGAAAGGGCGTTTTTTCGCCGGCGGTTTGCGACGCCGCGATCAGATGAAGGTTGATTTCGATGTCTACTGGAAGCTCGGCGATTTTCGCAACCTCGGGCACATCCAGCCGCTTGATTGCATCGGCGATGGCGGAGATGTTTTCGGGATAATCGCGCACGGTGATGGTTCTCAATGAGCGATTCGGCACCATAGCCGTATTGGGACCGCTGCTGCGCAGCCCGTCGAGCGCCTTGGCGAGCGTGTCCGGATCGCGGTGTTTTATTTCAAAAATCATCACCTTGTAGGGCGATGCGGGCGCAGAGGGCCCGGGTTGCTGATCCGGCGTTTGCGCAGAAGCAGCGGCGGAAAGTGCAAGCAACAACGTAAGCGCAGTCGCCGTGGTCAGGTTTCTCAGTTTCATAATGGTTCTCCCTTGTCCTTCGATAAGCGATTCATTCGGTAGTTGAGATGATCGGGTCGGATTTCGCCGCCGCCGGTTTCGGCGCAAGCCATATGATCTTTATGTTCGGATCTGCGGTCTGTATCTCGATTCTTATCATCCCGGATTCTTCGATACTCTCAGCATCAGACGCGGCTTCGGCCATATCGCCGAGCGGGGAAATCGGCGCTGCGGGTGCGGGCACGACAATCCTCGGCGCAGCCGGTTCAGGTTTAACCCTCCGCTTATACTGCGGGGCAACCCGTTGATCCGCAGTTGCAAAGGGTTCGGGCGCCGGCGCAGAAAGTTCGGCAGTCACATCCTGCGGCGGAACGGGCCGGGTTGAAACGTTCTTTCTGTCGCTGATTGCGATCAATCCGAAAACAGCGAGCAATACTGCAGCAGCCATCGCCAATACGGGGCGCGAGGTCCAGACCGGCAAAATAAACGACCACCATCGCGGCCTGTTTGCCTCGGCGTCGATCCTGTCCCAGACTCCTGCGCGCATATGGTCATAAAAGTCCTCGTCGAGCGCCGGATTCGCCGCCTGTTTCAGCCAGTCGCGCGCGGCGGTTATTTCCGCAGTTTGTGCGCGGCACGATTCGCAGCGGCGCGCGTGTTCGCCTACGGCGTTCATATCGGCTGCTGAAAGGTCTCCGGTTATAAAGAGCGGCAGCAGTTCTTTTGCGTGTATGCAGTTCATATCAGTTTCCCTCACGCCTTTCGGTCGAGGCTGTGCGCGCGGCGGGCGCGTAGATCCTTGAGTTTTGCCCGCGCCTTGCTGATCTGCGAGCGCACGGTTGTCGGCGTAGAACCGAGCAGGCGGGCTACTTCATCGGTTTCAAATCCTTCGAGGTCGCGCAAAACGATCGCCGCGCGTTCTTTTTCCGTAAGTTCTGCAAGCGCCTGCAGCGCAAGCCTTCGTTCCTGATTGTCTATGGCCCACTGTTCAACATCTTCGGCGCTTGGTTGTCGATAAATCTCCTGCTCATCCCACACCCTTTCGCGCCGATTGCGCTTTTTGGCGTGATCGCGGCATACGTTGACCGCTATGCGGTAAAGCCAGGCGCCGAAATCGCGTTCGGGATCAAAGCTCGCCAGGTGGCGGTAAACCTTGAGAAAAGTTTCCTGCGCCGCATCGCGGGCTTCTTCGCGGTTGCCGAGCAGCCGCCAGGCCAGCGCAACCACTCTGTGCTGATGGCAAATCATAAGCTGGTCGAATGCTTCGCGGTTGCCCGTTTGTGCGCGTGCAACGAGCCGGGCGATGGGCGTCGTTTCCTCCCCTTCGCCCCGGTTCAGTCTCAGGTCTTGCGCCATCAGCGAGATTTCGGCCACTGCTGCCTGCTCCTTTGCGACTTACATCCACTACTACTGCGGTCGAGTCAATAACGTTGACGCGAAACTTCCGTTGGCAAAAAAAATGAGAGATGACGGAACAAACGGAAATAGACGAACACCACGGAAATCGTCAAACTTTCCGTTTGTTTCGTTTTTTTTCGTTTGTTCCGTTATCTGCCTTTGATCGCTGCGGCGAGAGTGCGGAAGTCGCGGATCTGCTGCTCGAGCGGGCGGACGGTTATGACTACCTGCGGGCTCGGATGATAAAGCGGCACGAGTTTGCGCCCGTTCCAGTCGAGTATGCGGGCGGCGTGCTGTTTCAGGCTGAAATCGTGCGGCTCTATGCGTTTGATTGCATCGAGAGCGACGGCGCCGATGGTAGCAATCAGGGGCGGATCAATTAGTTCGATCTGCCGTTGGAGGAAATCCGAGCAGTTGGAGATTTCCGCGCGCGTGGGTTTATCGTTTGCGCCCGAGGGTTTGCGCGGGCTGCACAGCACGCTGTTGGTTATAAAGATTTCCTCGCGCCGGAGTGCTATGGAATGGAGGAGTTTTTCAAAGTTCGCGCCCGAAGCATCGCCGTGGAAGGGCGTGCGCGTGCGGTCTGCGCCCTGGCGGCCCGGCGCTTCGGCTATGAACATCACGAGCGGTGCGAGCGCCCCGTTGGGCGGACCGAGTACGGCGCGGCGCTCGGTCATGCGCGGGCAGCGCGTGCACGCCCATGCCTCGCCGCACAGTTGCCCGAATCGCGTCAGTTTGCTATTAGTCATGGCGTATGAACCAATCCCTCGAACTCTCGACCCATATCCTGTAAGAATCCTATGAACAACAAAGAAAAATTCAAGGGCGCGGGCGGAACGCGCGGCGGCGTGGGAGAATTTCTGCTCGGCCTCGGGATGGCCGTAGCCGGAGGTTACCTGCTCACAGACCGCGTGACGGTGACGAGCGGTTACTGGCGGCTGTACGGCTACAACGCATTCGGGCTGTCGCTGCTGCCGCTGCTTTTCGGCGTCGGATTGCTGTTTTTCAACGGGCGGTCGATCGCCGGGTGGCTGCTTACGTTTTCGGGTGCGGTAATCATTCTCGTAGGCGTGATTTCCAATATGGAGATCTATTTCCGACAGACGAGCCTGTTCAATACGATGATTATGCTCGTGCTGCTGGCCGGCGGCATCGGGTTGATTGCCAAATCGCTGCGCGAACACTGAAAAACATACAAGACGAACATACTGGACGAACATACAAAAAGATGACGGAACAGAGGGAAATAACCGGTCAATCGGAAGAACGTGGTCTTCAGGTTCCGTCGTCGATTCCTGCGGCCCCGACGAGTTATCCGACGGGCAGGGCGTGGTTGCTGGCATCGCTGAAGCGGTACAGGGGAGATTTGCTGCGCGGGACTTTTTTTGTGCTTGTTTCGGTTGTGTTCGGCGTATTCGTGCCGCGTTTTGTAGGCCGTGCAATCGACGATCTTACGAGTGCGGGCGTAAGTTATTCGGCGCTTGCGCGCTCGGTTGCGATGATCCTCGGCACGAGCATTGTCAGCGGCGTGTTTCTCTATTTTCAGCGGCGCACGCTCATCAACATGTCGCGCTACATTGAGTACGATCTGCGCCAGGATTTCTACGGTCACCTGCAACGCCAGCCTCTCGAATTTTTCCAGTCGCGGCGCACGGGCGATCTTATGGCGCGCGCCACGAACGATCTGGGCGCCGTCAGGCAGATCGTAGGTCCCGCGATTATGTACAGCGAGCAGACGCTTTTTCGCGTGCTCATCATACTGCCGCTGATGTTCCAGATAAGCTGGCGGCTGACGCTGATACTGCTTGCGACGATGCCCTTCGTATCGCTGACGGTAAAGTATTTCGGGGAGCAGATACACATACGGTTTGAAAAGATCCAGGAATTCTTCTCCGAAATAAGCGCGCGCGCGCAGGAAAACCTCACGGGCGTGCGCGTCGTGCGCGCCTATGCGCAGGAAGGGGCCGAAATCGCAGAATTCGAGCGGCTCAACAATGAATACGTAAAGCGCAATCTGGGGCTTGTAAGGCTTTCGGCCGTATTCCGCCCGCTTATGCAGTTTTTCATCGGGCTCGGATTCGCGGCAATCCTGTGGTACGGCGGGCGGCTGGCGGGCATGGGCCGAATGACGCTCGGAGAATTTACCGCATTCAACCTTTATCTTGAGCAGTTGATATGGCCGCTGATTGCGATGGGCTATGTCACGAATCTGGTGCAGCGCGGCGCGGCGAGCCTCAAGCGCATGCACGAGATCATGAAAATAGAGCCGTCGATTGCGGACGGGGAACAGGTTCAAACCGGGCGGGAAATCGTCGGACGCATAGAATTTCGCGATCTTGATTTCAGCTATGAAGAGAACGGTCCCGAGGTATTGAAGGACATCAATCTTGTGATCGAGCCCGGAATGAGCGTGGCTTTTATAGGGCGCACGGGATCGGGAAAATCGACGCTTATGAACCTGATTCCGAGGCTTCTGGACGCACGGCCCGGAATGATTCTGATCGACGGCCGGCCGATAAGGGAAATTCCGATTGCAGAGTTGCGCGGCGCAATCGGCTACGTTCCGCAGGAAACTTTTCTCTTCAGCGAAACGCTTGCGGAAAACATCGCCTTCGGAGTCGAGCGGGCCTCGCCCGAAGAGATTGCGTGGGCCGCCGAAGTTGCGGGACTCGAAAGCGAGATCGCCGGGTTTGCAAAAGGGTATGAAACGCTCGTGGGCGAACGCGGCATCACGCTTTCGGGCGGACAGAAGCAGCGCACGGCGATTGCCCGGGCTGTGATACGCGCGCCGAAAATCCTTATCCTCGACGACGCGCTGTCGGCGGTCGATACCTATACGGAGGAAAAGATACTGGAACGCCTGCGAACGATGATGCGCACGAGAACTTCGCTCGTAGTCGCGCACAGGATATCGACGGTAAAGGATGCGGACCTTATATGCGTAATGGACGGCGGAAGGATAGTCGAGCGGGGCGCACACGACGAGTTGATTGCGCGCGGCGGGTTGTATGCGGATCTGGCGGAAAGGCAGCAGCTCGAAGAGGAACTCGCCGCGAGCTGAGATGACGGAACAAACGAAAAAAGACGAAAACTACGGAAATATTGAACTTTTCCGTAATTTTCGTTTCATTTCGTCTGTTCCGTTATCTCTCTCCCTCTGATGTGAGGTTTATGGCCGAAGCAACTGGAAGTCATCACGAAGAAGAAGCCCTCGGCAAGATCTACGACGTGCAGTCGGCGCGCCGACTGTTCGGCTACCTGCGGCCCTACCGCCGTCTCGTCGTAATCGCGCTCGGGCTGACGGCGGCGGTAAACCTGGTGCGGCAGGTGGGGCCGCTTCTGACCAAATGGGCCATAGACGATTACGTTGCGCCGGCGGCTGCGGGCCGGCTGGCTCTGGATTCGGCGTTTGACGGCATCACGCTGCTGACGCTTGTTTATCTGGGTTCGCTCGTAGTCACGCTCGGCATCGGATATTTTCAGGACGTATTGCTCAACACCATAGGGCAGCGCGTGATGTTCGATCTGCGCGCACAGATATTCGCAAAACTTCAGTCCATCGAGGTGGCCTATTACGACCGCAATCCCGTAGGGCGTCTTATGACGCGGTTGACGGGCGATGTGGACGCGCTCAACGAGCTTTTTACCGCGGGAGTTGTAGAGGTTCTCGGCGACATAGTGCTGATTGCGGGCGCGCTTGCGCTGATGTTTTCCTTCAACTGGAAGCTGGCGATAGTGTCTCTGATGGTGGTGCCGCTGCTGGCGGCGGCTACGGCGTGGTTCCGGCGCGGTGCGCGCGAGGGGTTTCGCGCCGTCAGGACTCGCATTGCGCGGCTCAACGCCTTTACCCAGGAGCATCTGGCCGGTGCGCAAAGCGTGCAACTGTTCAACCGTGAGAGCCGCGCGTTCGCCCAGTTTTCCGACATCAACGCCGCGCACCTTCAGGCGAATCTCGATACGATATTTTATTTCGCGGTTTTTTATCCTCTGGTGAACCTCATATCGGCCATAGGCATTGCGGCCATCGTGTGGTACGGCGGCGGACAGGTGATACAGGAGGCGATGACCATAGGCACGCTCGTGGCGTTTTTGCAGTACACGCAGCGCCTGTGGCAGCCGATACAGGACATATCGGACAAGGTGAACGTTCTGCAGGCGGCCGTAGTGGCGAGCGAGCGCGTGTTCAAGCTGCTCGATTCACCCGATCGCATTAAAAACCCGGATGAAGCGCGGGAACCCGAGCACGGTGCGCGCGCGCGCGGAACCATAGAGTTCCGCAACGTATGGTTCGCCTACAAGGGCGAGGACTGGGTGCTGAAGGATGTGTCTTTCAGGGTCGAACCCGGTGAATCGGTTGCGCTCGTAGGGGCTACGGGGTCGGGCAAGACCACGATTACGAACCTGCTGATGAGGTTTTACGACATACAGCGCGGGGAGATACTCCTGGACGGCGTGGACATAAGGTTGTGGGATCTGAAGAAGCTGCGCGAGAATTTCGCCGTCGTATTGCAGGATGTATTCCTGTTTTCCGGCGATGTGGCGGGGAACATCAGGCTCGGGCGAGGGGATATAACCGACGAGAGGGTGCATTGGGCGGCCGGAGAGGTGCGGGCTGCGGGTTTCATAGAGAAATTGCCGCAGGGGTATGGGGCTGCGGTGCGCGAGCGCGGCGCGGGTTTTTCGGTCGGGCAGAAGCAGTTGATATCTTTTGCGAGGGCGCTTGCGTTCGATCCGCGCATACTGGTGCTCGACGAGGCTACGTCGAGTATAGATACGGAAACCGAGCAGCTCATACAGGCGGCCATAGACCGCGTGATGGATGGGAGGACTTCGATCATCATCGCGCACCGGTTGTCCACGATTCAGCGCGTCGACAAGATAATAGTGATGCACAAGGGCGAGATTCGCGAGATGGGCGAGCATCAGGAGTTGCTGCGGCAGCGGGGCATTTATTACCGGCTCTACAGGCTTCAGTACCGGCTCGAATATCGGGATGGCGTCTGAGGGGAAAAAGATGACGGAACAAACGAAAATAAACGGAACAAACGGAAAAAATGCAACCGATTATGGTTTCGGTTTGTTCGGTTTATTTTCGTTTGTTCCGTCATCTTCCGTCATCTCCGACGATTGACGCCCGAAGCGGCTTTATTGTAAGATCCCCTGGCCTTTGGAGAAACAAGGGCTAACCCATCGGTTAACTAGAAGTTGTCCCTCGTGATTAGCCAATGGCTTCTAGTCCCGCAGTGGAAGTTCGTGGGCCGGTGTAGCTCAGTTGGCAGAGCGTCTGATTCGTAATTAGAAGGTCATCGGTTCGAGCCCGATCACCGGCTTCATTCTCACTCATCATTCTGATACTGTCCTGTGAAGACTATTCCAAGCGGCAGGATCGTGCGTGTAGCGGTATCGACGATTCGATCGTACCAGCGCAATTGGTACGCCCGGCGCGCGCAACCGCCCATCCGATATTTCCATGGCAAATAGCCGAAGCGATCATCCAGTGGATCATAAGGCAGACGATCATCAGGAGAACCCCATGTCCCGGCAACAGATTTTTGCAGCAACCAGGAACATCAGCGCGATATTCACCCGTAGGCGCAATGCCCGGAGCAGTTCGTATTTACACAGGGCGGAACAACGGCGGATGTGGCCCGCGCTCCTGCTGCTGGGGCTTGGACTGGCGATGGCTCTGGGCGGCGAGCCGCACCTGTCGGGCGTGGGCGCCACGGGGAGCGCTTCCGGCGCGATTCAGGACCCGGTGCCGCCGGCGGCGTCGGCCGATGATCCGCAATCGCCGGGCGAGGCGGCGCAGACCTGCACCGTAGACTGCAACGCCACGGTGCCCGCATCCGGAACCGTGGGCACGCCGGTATCGTTTCAGGCCACGGCTTCCACCTCGAATTGCTCGATGGGACCGAATTATTCCTGGACCTTCGGCGACGGCGGTTCCTCGGTCCAGCAGAATCCGAACTACACCTACAACAGCACGGGCGCCTTCGGCTGGACGCTGACGGTGACGGCATCGGGCGCGGGCGGCGGCGCGAGCACGATCAGCACGATTGCGGGCGGCGAGGGTGAACTGACGGCGGCTACGCAGGCTTCTTTCAAGCGACTCAACGCCATTGCGCGCGATCCTCAGGGGCGCGGCATCTATCTGGCAGCCAACAACCTGAGTTCGCCGCAGTTGGGCGAGTACATTTATTTCGTGAACACCAGCAACGCTACGGTGACTATCGGCGGCAAGACGTTTGCCCCGGGGATAGTGCGCACGGTAGCCGGCGGCGGCACGATTACCGACGGCGAGAACAACGCGGCGCTGGATAATTTCCTGTTCCCCATATTCGCGCTTGCCGTAAGCAACGACGGCAACGTGGTGTTTTATCTGGATTCGTCGGCCGGGCGCGTAAGGGCGCTCAACGTAGGGATGAGCGCCGTGACCATAGGCGGCGGAAATCTCAGTCCGGGCAACGTGCGGACGCTTGCGAGCGGTTTCGGAACGCAGTTGTACGGGCTTGCCGTGGATCCGGTCGACAGTGCTGTGTTTGTAGCGGACTCGACGCCCGGCGCCGGGGGCAACCGCGTGCACAGGGTGGTGCCGGGGACGGGGGCATCCTCGCCCGTAGTGGGCACCGGCGCGACAAATCCGCAGGAAGGCGATCCGTTCGAGGGCAACGGCACGCAGGCCGGAAGCATAAAGCTGTATCAGCCTCACGCGCTGGCCTTCACCGCCGCGGGTGAACTCGTCGTGGCGGATACGCTGCATGCGCGCATTCTGCGTTTTGCCCGCGCAGGCGGAATGATTGCATCGAGCAGTCCCGTAACGCTGCTGGCGCAGATTCCGAATGAAGGGCTGAGGCCGTATCCGTCGGGGCTCGGAATCATCGGCAACAACGCTTACGTTGCGAACGGCAACGTGCAGACGATCCGGCAGGTGGGCGGCGGCGGGTCGGGGCAACTCGTATCGGGACAGTTTCTCACTCAGTGCAATTTTGCGACCTCGCCGATCAGTTGCGGCGACGGCAGCTCGATCAGTTCGGCTACTTACGGTTTTTCGGGACAGGCGAGCGCGCCGCCGCTGGCTTCGATGGCGGCCGACGCAAACGGGCTTTACGTTATTGATCAGTCGCCGAACAACCGCGCTCGCGTGCGTTACCTGAATTTCAGCGCCGTATCGCAAACGCTTGCGGGCGTGACGATATTGGCCAATTCGGTGCAGACCATCGTGGGAGCGGGCCGTCCGGCCGATGAGCCGCTGGCGCCGCCCTCGGGGCCGCGCAACTTCGACGGTGGAGTCGCCAATGCCGCGTATCTTTCAAATCCCGGCGGCGTGGGCGTGGATGCGAACGGCAATCTGTGGATACCGGATTCGGGGAGCGGCCGGCTGCGTTTCGTCAACCGGACGGCTTCGACCGTGACTCTGTTTCCGGGGACGCCCTCGCAGCAGATGGTAGCGCCCGGAGTGATTGTTTCGGTCAACAACGATCCGTCGGAAGCGGGCGACCTGGTATCGGTGAATTCTTCGGCTTTATCCAATCCGCAGGGTGTGTTCGTTACGAGTCAGGGCGTTTTCATCGCCGATTCCACTGCGGGACCAACCATACCGCCCGGATTCAGCGGGCAGAAGACCGGGCAGTTGAAGTTCGTCAATACCACGGGGAATAACGTCACGATTTTCCCGAACGCGGCGACGCCGATAGTGGTGCCTCCGGGATTTGTCGCGCGCGTGGCCGGGTGCGTGGCGGCCGAGGCCTGTCCCGACAACGGGTTGGCGCGCACGCAGAAGTTCGTCGGTATGAGCGATGTAATCGTCGCGTCGAACGGCGACATACTCGTAACTGAAGTCGGGCAGAACGCCGTGCGGCGCATCAACGGGATGACGGGCGCCGTGTCTACGGTGACGACTCCCTTCTCGCGCATGACGGGACTCGGGCTTGGGCCTGACGGCCGGATTTACATAACGGATACGCAGGCGGGCAATTTGCTGCGGGAAACCGCTGTGGGTTCGGGGCAGTTTGTGACGCTGGCATCGGGGCTTGGATCGCCGCGCGACGTGGCGGTGGGCGCCGACGGTACGGCCTATGTTACGAGCGCCGATACTTCGAGAGTTCTTCAGGTGACTTCGGCCGGATCGGTATCGATATTCGCCGGATCGACCGTGGGTTTTGCGGGTGACGGGGGCGCGGCGACGAGTGCGCGCATGCGTCTGAACATCAGCGCGCTCAACATCGGATCGGGCGCGCCGGTCAATATACAGCGTTCGGTCAATATCACCACGGGTCCGGGGGGCGAGATCATATTTCTGGATCCGGGCAACAATCGCATACGGCGCGTGGGCGGCGGAGCGGCGGGCGCAAGCTGCGTCCGCAGCGGAACGATCACGATCAATGCTACGAACAATCCGGTTCCCACTATAACGAGTTTGAGTCCGACGCAAACGGGCGTGGGCGGCACGAGTTTTACGCTGACGATCAACGGCACGGGTTTCATTCCGACTTCGGTCGGCAGGTGGAACGGATCGAACCGCACGACGACTTTCATCAATTCAACGCAGATTCAGATGCAGGTGCTGACGGGCGACATCGCGAATGCGGGCGCGGCGACCGTCACTGTGTTTAACGGCGCTCCGGGCGGAGGCGCGTCCAACGGGCAGACGTTTACGGTAACGAATCCGGTTCCCACGATAACGAGTTTGAGTCCTTCGAGCGCGGTGGCCGGATCGGGAGCGTTTACGCTGACGGCATTCGGGACGAATTTCGTTTCGACATCGACCTTGAACTGGAACGGCAGCCCGAGGACTACGACGGTCATCAACTCGACGCAGTTGACGGCGTCTATTACTGCGAACGATGTATTGACGGCGGGCTCTGCCAACGTGACGGTAGTGAATCCTGCGCCGGGCGGCGGCGCATCGAACACGGTGGGCTTCACGATAACCGCGCAGGGGCAGGGGCTGGAAGCGGATGTGGCGCCGCGGCCAAACGGAAACGGCGCAGTAACGCTTGCCGACTGGGTGCAGGTCGGCAGATTCGCCGCAGGGCTTGACATCGCGAACATAGGTGCGGAGTTCCAGAAGGCGGACTGCGCGCCGCTTGGCACGCTTGGAAACGGGGCGATAACGCTTGCCGACTGGGTGCAGGCGGGACGTTTTGCGGCGGGGCTGGATTCACCGGTTCCGGCTGCGGGCGGACCTACCGGGCCTCCGGGATTTACGGGAGATTCGGCCTTTGCAATCGAGAGCGCGGCGAATGCACCGGATCAGGTGAGAACCGTGCGCGTGGTGAATACGACGATTACGCGCGGGCAGAACGGAATGGTGTCGGTCGAGTTTGATACGCTCGGAAATGAAAACGCCATCAGCTTCAGCCTTACTTTCGATATTGCACAGTTGACTTATGTTCCGCCGGCAGGGGGCAACAACTCTCTGCTGATCGGTATGGGGATGCCCAACGGCTCCACCATAATCGTCAATGAAAACCAGCTCAATATGGGGCGTCTGGGATTCATACTTGGCGCGCCCATCGGTACAAACATCCCCGCCGGGACGCGACAGATCCTGAATCTGACGTTTATGGCTACGACCACGGGCATGGGGAGTCCGACGCAGATCGGATTCGGGAATTTGCCGATTCCGCAGGAACTGACGGATGCAAATGTCAACATCCTTCCGCTTCCAACGTTTGTTGCGGGAAGCATCACACTCGTAGGCGCAAACAATCCCTTCCCGGTGCTGACGAGTCTGTTGCCCGACACGACTGCGGCGGGCAGCCCCGCATTCACGCTCACCGTTAACGGCAGCAACTTCATCAACGGTTCGGTAGTTCAGTGGAACGGACAGGCGCGAACTACGACCTTCATCAACTCTACGCAGTTGACGGCTTCAATACCGGCTTCGGACGTACTGACGGCTGGGCAGGCGACAATTAACGTGTTTAATCCGGCGCCGGGCGGAGGATTGTCGGCCCCGCTTGTTTTCACCATCACGGCGGCGCCGAATCCGCTGCCGTCGATAACGAGTCTGGCGCCGAATTCGGTCAACGCGGGCAGTCCGGCGTTCACGCTTACGGTCAACGGCGCGGGCTTCGTCAGCAATTCCGTAGTGCGCTGGAACGGGCAGAACCGCACGACTACGTTCATTAACGGCACGCAGGTGACCGCGCAGATTCCGGCTACAGATGTGCAGACCGCCGGCACTGCGGAGGTCACCGTATTTAATGCCATGCCGGGCGGCGGTCTTTCCAATCCGCTGACCTTCGGGATAAACGACGCTCCGAATCCGACGCCTGCAATCACGAGCCTGAACCCGAATACGGTTACGGCCGGAGGCGCGGGTTTCAATCTGATCGTTACAGGAAACGGCTTCGTCAACGGGTCAATAGTGCGCGTCAATGGAACCCCCCGCACTACGACCTTCAACAGCGCCATGCAGTTGACCGCCGCGATCCTCGCCTCCGACATAACGACCGTAGGCAGCATTAACATCACGGTATTCAATCCGATGCCGGGCGGCGGTACGTCGAACACCGTAGCGCTGAACATTACGCAGGCGCCGTCGAGCACCGTGCGCGTCGTGGGCACTACGATACAGCGCGGGCAGCAGGGCGTCGTCGCCGTGGAGCTTGTGTCTACGGGGCTTGAAAACGCCGTATCCTTTACGCTCACGTTCAATACAACCGAACTCGGTTTCGTTTCGGCGGCGGCCGGAACCGGGGCTGCGGGAGCGCAGGTCAATGTAAACACGATGAATGCGGCGAGCGGCGTACTCGGCGTAACCATCGCACAGTCGCCAAACGTGACATTCCAGGCCGGGGTGCGACAGTTGCTTACTGTAACCTTCAGCGCGCTTCAGAGCGGGATGGCGCAATCCACGCAGGTTGCATTCTCGAATGTGCCGGTACTGAGCGAGGTTGTCAGCGTCAGTGCGGCCACGCTGCCCTCGACGTTCCAGGCCGGGACGGTGAACTTCTCGCAGACGCCGAATCCCGTTCCGACCATAACATCGCTCAATCCCGCCTCGGTCAATACGGGCAGCGGAGCGATCACGTTGACGGTAAACGGCGCCAACTTCATCAACGGTACGATGATCAACCTCGGGGGCACGGCGCTGACCACAACCTTCGTGAGCGCCGCGCAGGTGACGGCGTCGGTTCCGGCCAGCAGTCTGACGACGGCCGGCGCGTTTGCGGTCACGGCGACCAATCCTGCGCCGGGGGGAGGCACGTCGAATCAGGTATTTTTCAGCGTAATAGATCCGTCAAACCCTGCGCCGACCATCACGAGCGTCAATCCGTCTACGACCACTGCCGGAAGCGGAGCGCTCACCCTGACCGTAAACGGCACGGGATTCGTCAACGGTTCGTCGGTGCTCTTTAACGGGCTGCCGAGGCCCACGACTTTTGTGAACTCCACCCAGTTGACCGTGCAGATACAGGCAAGCGACGTAGCGAGCGCGAGCACGGTGAACATTGCCGTAGTAAATCCGCAACCGGGCGGCGGCACATCGAATCTGTTTACGTTCACGATCGTGAATCCGGCGCCGACCATAACGGCGCTCAATCCCACCTCGGCTACGGCGGGCGGAGCGGCATTTACGCTTGTGATTACCGGAACCGGATTTACACCCGGCACGCAGGTGCGCTTCAACGGTCTGGGGCGAACTACGACGTTCATTTCTCCTGGGCAGGTCAACGCGCAGATTTCGGAAGCGGACATCGGAGGGGCGGGCACGGCGTCGATTACGGCGTTCAATCCCGAACCGGGCGGCGGGTTATCGAACGCGGTGAACTTGCCCATAGTCGCGGGCGGCAATCTGCCCGTGATTACGATGCTGACGCCGAACAGTGCGCTCGTCGGCGGGCCGCAGTTTTCGCTGCGGGTCAACGGCAACAACTTCACCTCGGCGTCGAAGGTGCGATGGAACGGCGTGGAGCGCGCGACGACCTTCGACGGGCCGACGCAGTTGACGGCGATCATCCCGGCCTCGGACATCGCGCAGGCGGGGACGGCGCAGGTGACCGTATTCATTGCGGGCGTCAACGGCGGCTCGTCCAATGTCGCGACCTTCAACATACAGGGGCCGAATCCGGTTCCGAACATAACGAGCATCAGTCCCAATTCGCTTGCGGCCGGAAGCGCGGGCTTCACGCTGACCGTCAACGGCACGGGTTTTGTGCAGGGATCGATGGTGCAGTGGAACGGCTCGAACCGGACGACTACATTTGTAAATCAAAATCTGGTGACGGCGCAGATTCCGGCTTCGGACGTCGCGGCGATGGCGGCTTTCAGCGGGGGCATTTCCTCTCCGAATGCACCGACGCAGGGATCGGCGAGTGTGCGGGTGCTCAATCCCGCGCCGGGCGGCGGATTATCCAACGAAGTCCTGTTTACGATCACACCGGCCAATCCTGCGCCCGTGTTGACGAGCCTGAATCCCGCGACGGTATTTGCAGGCGGAGCGGCTTTTACGCTTCAGGTCAACGGCAACGGGTTTACGGGCGTATCGGTGATTCGCGTCAACAACGTGAATCGCGCGACCGCGTTTGTTAACGCCAATCAACTGACCACGCAGATTGCGGCGGCCGAGATCGCAAATCAGGGTTCGCTGACGATCACCGTGTTTACGCCCGCGCCGGGCGGTGGAGTGTCGAATCCGCTGACGCTGACGATACAGGGGCCGAATCCAGTACCTGTTATCACTTCGCTTAACCCTGCGGGGGCCGTAGTCGGCGGGCCGGCGTTTACGTTGACGGTAATCGGAACGGGCTTCGTCAACGGTTCGACGGTGAACTGGAACGGGCAGCCGCGCGTTACCACGTTTATCAACGCTACGCAGCTTCAGGCGCAGATAACGGCGGCCGACATTGCGCAGGCCGGAAACAACAACGTGACGGTAGTGAATCCTGCGCCGGGCGGCGGCGCATCGAACATATTCGTATTCTCGGTCGGAGCGGCGAATCCGGCGCCGACGCTTACGAATCTGAATCCGGCCTCGACTCCCGCGCGCGGTGCGGCGTTCGAGTTGACGGTTACGGGAACGGGTTTCGTCAACGGCGCGGTTGTGGAGTGGAACGGAGCGGCGCGCGTTACGATCTTCGTTAATTCTACGACGCTGCGGGCGCAGATTCCGGCTTCGGACATCGTGTTCCCGGGCACGGCATCCATCACGGTGCTCAACCCTGCGCCGGGCGGCGGAAGGTCTGCGGCGCTGAGCTTCCTGATAACGAATCCGGTTCCGGCGCTGACCTCGATCAATCCGAACACTGCGCTTGTGGGCAGCGGAGGATTTACGCTCAACCTCGTGGGTATGAACTTCATAGAAAGTTCGGTCGTGAGGTGGAACGGGCAAATGCGAACCACTGGCTTCGTCAACTCCACGCAGTTGACGGCGACGATACCGGCTTCGGATCTGGCCAATATCGGTGCGGCGCAGATAACGGTGTTTACACCGGGTCCGGGGGGCGGCGAATCCAACGCGGTAGCTTTCACGATTTCGGCCCCGAATCCGCTGCCGGTGCTTACGGCGCTGAGTCCGAACTTCGCCATTGTGGGAGGTCCGGACTTCCAGTTGACCGTAACGGGGATGAACTTTGTTCCGGGCGCAGTGGTGCAGTGGAACGGGCAGGCGCGGCAGACTACGTTTGTCAACGCCACGACTCTGCGTGCGCTGATACCGCGTTCGGACATATCGTTCCAGGGCACGGCGTCGATTACGGTGCTGAATCCCGCGCCGGGCGGCGGACTCTCGCTTGCCTTGCGGTTTACGATCGGGCGGTCGCTTGCGCTCGTCAATGCGGCGAGTTTCCTCGAAGGGCCGATAGGCCAGAATTCGATCGTTGCGGCGTTCGGAACCGATCTGGCTACGGGCACGGCGGCGGCAACCTCTACACCGTTGCCGATGACGCTGCTCGGAACGAGCGTAATGGTTCGGGATGCGAACGGGGTTGAGCGCGGAGCGGGGTTGTTTGCGGTAGCCGCCGGGCAGGTCAACCTCTTGCTGCCTCCGGGCACGTCCAGCGGAACCGCGACGGTGACGGTCACTTCGGGGACCGGATCGATTTCGATCGGGCAGGTTCAGGTCAACGCGGTCGGACCGGGCGTGTTTGCTGCAAACGCGAACGGACAGGGCGTTGCGGCGGCGCAGATACTGCGAGTCAGGGGCGACGGGACGTTTGTCTTCGAGCCTGTGGCGCAGTTCAATCAGGCCACGCAGCAGTTCATTCCGCTGCCGATAAATCTCGGGCCGGAAACCGATCGGGTGTTCCTGGTGTTGTTTGCAACCGGCGTTCGGGGGCGCACGGCGCAGGAGAATGTAACGGTGCAGGTTGGCGGCGTGAACATTCCGGTGTTGTTTGCCGGCGCGCAGCCTTCATTCTTCGGTCTGGATCAGGTCAACAGCGATCAGTTGCCTCGCTCGCTTGCGGGACGCGGCGTGGTCAACGTCGTTCTCACGGTGGACGGGAGGACGGCGAATACGGTCCAGATAAGCATACAGTGAGGACGTAACCGCGAACCATACCGATCCACAGTAGATTGGTAAAGCGTGAGACGGCAAGAGAGATAACGGAACATACGAAATGAAACGAAAATTACGGAAAAGTTGAATATTTCCGTCTGTTCCGTTATCTCTCCTGAAAATCAACAGCGCCCAAGCAGCGCTTGAAAGCCCCTTTGTGCGCCGTTTGTGGGAGTTCCGGCGGACATGCCTGACATTCGTATCCGGATCAACAAAGCGGGCTGGCGGTTCCTGCCCGCGCTGCTGCTGGTTTTAGTCGCCGTCTGGCCGGCCCTGCGGCCTTCGGGTTCTTCCGCGTTCGTTTCTCATTCCAATCATTCAATCCAATTTCGCAACGGCCCGTTGCAGGACGATTGCATCGTGGAATGCGATGCAATGTCGCCGGAGTCGGCGCTTTCGGGAACCGATGTCGAGTTCACCGGTATGGCGATGCTCGGCGGTTGCGTGGGTGCGCCTGTTTACGAATGGGATTTCGGCGACGGCCTCGGCGCTGCCGTGCAGAATCCGACGCACGCCTACTCGCGAGCCGGAGTCTACAACTGGCGAATGACGGTGAGCGCCGCCGCGCCGAGCAGTACTGCACTGATAAGCACCGTAGGCGGCGGCGACGGGGACGGAGATCCGGCATTGTCCGTATCTTTTGCGCGCCTGATGGTTGCTGCGCGCGATCCGCAGGGACGCGGAATTTATCTGGCTTCCATACAGCATTCAAACGAAGGCAGCGGTACCAACTACATACGGTTTCTGAACACGGGCGCCGAGGCGGTTGAGATTGCGGGAAAGACGGTTATGCCGGGCGCGATACGCACGCTTGCGGGCGGCGGGCTGGCTGCGGGAGAAAATATTCCTGCGCTTTCCGCCGATGTCAACGGCGTAACGGGGATGGCCGCGGGTGCGCAGGGCGCCGTGTTGTATTACACGGAGCAGTCCGGGCAACGCGTGCGTGCGCTGAATGTCTCGTCCGAGCCCGTAGCGGTTGCGGGAGAGATGCTCGATCCCGGGCATATCCGCACCTTTGCCGATCCGCGCACGCCCGAGGATCTGCCGCTGTTCGGCGGATTGCTTTACGGTCTGGCCTACAATCCGGCGAACGGCGAACTTGCCGTATGCGATGCGTCGCCCGGCAGCAACAAGGTATACCGTATAAATCAGGCCGGCGTCGTAACGCTGGCCGCCGGAAACGGAGAGGAAACGCGCCCGGATGATACTTTCGTCGCGGGCCTCGCTACGCAGTTGCCGCTGCTCGATCCGCGTGCGGTGAAGTACGATACGGGAGGCAATCTCATCATCTCCGATACGGGGCATGCGCGTGTGGTGCGTGTAGCGCCGAACGGAGGGTTGTCGCTTGTACGGCAGTTCAACAACGGGCGCGGACCCGATTTCGCTTTTCCCGCGGGGCTTGCGCTGGTCGGGGCTGACATATACAGCGCCAACGGCAACGAACATCGCGTAGCGCGTGCTTCGGGCGGGGAAGTGACGGTTGCCGGGCAGTTCGGGATGTTGTGCGAGTACGCGTCCGGGAACGATTGCGGCGACGGAGGGCTTGCCACTGCATCCGGGTTGCTGTTTGCGACAACGACCACCGACGTGCCTCTCATCGGGCTTGAAGGCGACAGCCGGGGCCTTTACATACTCGATCAAACGCCCAATCAGTTTGGGCGCGTTCGCTATGTAAATCTCAGCCAGATGCCCGTAACTCTGGCCGGAGTGCAGATCAATCCCGGAATCATACGCACGATTGCCGGATCGGGACTCAACTGGCCCTATGACGGCGGTTCTGCCACTGGAGCTACGTTTCGGCGTCCGCTCGGCGCGGCTGCCGACGCTGCGCGCAATCTCTACGTCACCGACGCCACGAACGGCCGTTTGCGGTTCATCAACCGAAGCGGGGCGACGGTGCAGCTTTTTTCCGGTACGCCCGCAGCAGTCGCGGCGCCGCCCGGCGCGATAGTGACTATCAACCGGCAGGGGGGCGCCGGACCGGGCGAAATAGTTCCGGTGCACTTTGCAAGCCTTCAGTATCCGGCCGGCCTGACGATTACCTCCAAGGGGCTTTATCTTGTAGACGCGCGCGGGGGGCCGTTTGTGCCTCCGGGTTTTACGGGCAGAATCACGAGCCTCGTACGGTTCATCAATACGACGAATGAAACGGCCGTGTTTTATCCCAATTCCGTTTCGCCCATAAGCGTTCCGCCGGGTTTCATCGCGACGATTGCCGGAGGGGCCGGAGATAACATTCCGGGCAACGGCGACGGGTTGAATGCGCTCAGCGCAAAGTTTTTCGGTGCGACGGATCTGGCGGTAGCCCCGAACGGCGACATCTATTTGCCCGAGGGCGGATTGGGTTCGGTGAGAAGGGTCAACGCGGTGACGGGAATCGTATCGAGTCTGAGCCTTCCCCCCTCGACTTACACCGGACTCGGTTTCGGTCCCGACGGACGGCTCTACATTGCAGATGCGGGAAATGATCAACTGCTGCGCGAAAATGCCCCGGATACACGCAATTTCAGCCCCCTTGGCGAAGATCTCGGCTCGCCTAGAGATGTTGCCGTAGATATAGACGGAATTGCTTACGTCGTAAGCGCGGCAACGAGCCGCATACTGGGCGTAGCGCCGGATGGCGCGGTTTCCGTCATTGCGGGCACGGCTCCCGGTTTTGCGGGTGACGGGGGGCCGGCGATGGCATCGCAGTTGAATCTGGGGCTTGGGCCGATCAACATCGGGACCGCCACATCGCCCTTGCAGGTTACGCAGGCGATCAACATTACGGCCACGCCGACGCGCGAGATATTTTTCGCCGACGTGCTCAATCAGCGCGTGCGCCGGCTCGGAACCCCGGTGATAAGCTGCGTCAAGACCGGAACCATTACGATAAACAATCCACAACCGGCTCTTTCGGCGCTTTCGCCCGAATCCGGATTTGTGGGGGGCGGCGATTTCCAGTTGACGCTCACGGGAACGAACTTCGTCTCCGAGTCGATCGTGCGGTGGAACGGGTCGGATCGTCCCACCTCGTTTATCAGTTCGACGCAGATCATGGCGCTGATTCCGGCGTCCGATCTGAATGCGCCGGGTATGATAAATGTGCGGGTATTCAATCCGGGGCCGGGCGGCGGGCTTTCCGAACCCCGAAGTTTCGCGATCTCCAATCCCGTGCCCGCGCTTGCCTCGCTTGCGCCGCCTGCGGTCGTAGCGGGGGGGGCTGCGTTCGTTCTCACGGTCAACGGATCTGCTTTTGCAAACGACGCCGTAGTTCGATGGAACGGCGACGGGCGGCCTACTGTGTTTGTAAGCCGTACCCAGCTTACGGTGCAGATCCCGGCTTCGGACATTGCGCTTTCGGGTTCCGCCGAGATCACGGTGTTCAATCCCGCACCGGGCGGAGGAGCGTCGGGCGCGCTCAGTCTGGCAATCGACAATCCGGTGGCGGTGATTGCTTCGCTCGCTCCGGATTCGATAAGCGCTGCGGGGCCGGATTTTGTATTGACGGTAAACGGGACGAATTTCGTACCGGGTTCGGTAGTGCGCTGGAACGGCGCAAACCGTATGACGACTTTCGTGGATGCAACCCGGATTACTGCCGAAATCCCTGCGACCGATATCGCAGCAAGCGGATCGGCGCAGGTGACGGTATTCAATCCAATGCCGGGCGGCGGGCTTTCAGCACCCGCAAGTTTCGGCATCACCAATCCGATACCGACTATTACTGCTCTCACGCCGATGAACGCCGCCGCCGGGGGCAACGCCTTTACGTTGACCGTCACGGGAATCAATTTTGTTTCGGGCGCTGAAGTGTTCTGGAACGATGCAAAGCGCCCGACCACCTTCATCGACAACCAGACGTTGACCGCCGTAATCCCGGCTACGGACATCGCGCGCGGAGGCACGGCGAACGTAAAGGCGTCGAATCCCGCGCCGGGCGGCGGTATATCGAATGTGTTCGCGTTTACGATCAATAACCAGATTCCGACTCTCGTGCGGCTCGAACCCGACCGGCTTGTAGCGGGAAGCGCCGACATATTGTTGACTATAATCGGCGCGGGATTTGCCGAAGGCGCCGAGGTGCGGGTCAACGGTCAGGTGCGGGTTACGACATTTGTGGATACGACGCAGGTGCGCGCGGTGCTGACGGGGGCGGATCTGGCGAATGTCGGAATGGTGCAGGTGGCGGTATTCAATCCCGCGCCGGGCGGCGGTGTATCGAGCCCGCTTAATCTGACCGTGTTTCCTCCCAATCCGAGTCCCACGCTTATGGCGATCAATCCCTCGCTTGTTGTACAAGGGACGGGGCCGTTGGAGATCACGGTGACGGGTACGAATTTCATCGAAGGCTCCGAGGTGCACTGGAACGGCGTAAAACGCGATACGGTGCGCGACAGCGATACTCGTTTGCGCGCCGTGCTGACGGCGGCCGATGTTATGCAGGCGGGGGCGGGAACCCTGAGCGTGTTCAATCCGCCGCCGGGCGGGGGCGGTTCCAACGGCATTACGTTGACTATTGCCGGTCGTCTGGCGGTTGTATCGGCTGCGAGTTTTGCGCCCGGCGCAGTAGCTGCGGAGTCGATCGTTGCGGGATTCGGCGCAAGGCTTGCGGTCGGGATACAGGCGTCGAGCGGATTGCCGCTGCCGTTTCTGCTGTTGGGCACCTCTGTGCAGGTGCGCGATTCCAATGGGGATTCGCGGCAAGCGCCGTTATTTTTCGTTGCGCCGGGACAGATCAATTTTCAGATTCCGCCGGGCACTGCGCTGGGTGCGGCTGTTGTGACGGTTACTTCGGCCGACGGCAGCGTATCGCAGGGTACGGTGCAGATTGCAAGCGCGGCCGCGGGGATTTTTGCAGCCAATTCCGACGGCAGCGGCGTCGCTGCGGGCAACTTCCTGCGCGTGCGCGGCCAGGCGCAGATTTTTGAAGACACCGCGCAGGCGGATGAAGGCGGCGGGCGATTTTTGCCGCGCTGCCTGGATCTCGGAACCTCGGAGGATCAGGTATTTCTGATTCTTTACGGAACGGGAATCAAAGGAGCGCCGGCCTCTGCGCTGCGCGTCACGGTGGGTGGCATAGAAACGCCGGTGCTGTTCGTAGGTGCGCAGGGAACGTTTGTGGGACTTGATCAGATAAACCTTGGACCGATTTCGCGGGGTCTGGCTGATGCGGGTACGGTCGATGTCGTTACGCGCATTAATGATCAGCAGATCAACATCGTACAGATCTGTATTCGCTGAAAAACCCGGCGCTGTTGAAGGCGTCGGGAGGGTGATGCGAGAACAATGTCGGGAGGCGCAGTGGAAGACCACAGAGCCTACCTATGGGCGCGGAAATCGGTCGATGCGAGTCCGATACGCGTGCTTCTGTTTGAGGATAATCCGGTCACGGCGCGTGTGATATGCGAGATGCTGCGCAGCGCAGGCGGATGCGCCGTAGATCACGTCGAGCGATTGTCGCAGGGGCTTGAGCGGCTGCGCGCGGGCAGCTTCGATCTGGTCCTGCTCGATCTTGGCTTGCCCGACAGCGAGGGTGAGGAAACGCTCGCTCGCGTGTATGAATCTACATCCGAGCTTCCGATCATAGTCATCACGGCGCAGAAGCCCGGCGATCTGGCGCTGCGCGCCGCAGAACTTGGAGCGCAGGATTTTTTGCTCAAGAGCGAAGTGAGCAGCGCGTCGCTGACGCGCGCAATTCATTACGCTGTGGCGCGCAGCCGGGCCGAGAGCGCGCTCAGGCTTGCTTACGAGGATCTCGAACAACGTGTCGAAGAGCGGACCGCAGAGTTGTCGGCCGCGAATGCTTCGCTCACCGAAGAGATAGGGGAGCGGCAGCGCGCAGGGCGCGTGCTTGCTAAACGCAACCGGGAGCTTGCGGCGCTCAATACCATTACCGCGGCCATCAACCGTTCGCTGGATCTGGAAATCGTACTGGAAACGCTCAAGCGCCTGCTCGTTGAAGAGGCCGAAGTAGAAGCGGGCTGCATGTACCTTTACCAGCCTGAAGACGACGAATTCGCCTTAAGGCTCGGCTGGGGCTTCGACGCCGGGACGCTGGACAAATGTTCACGTCTGGATGCTGATAAGCTTCCCGTGGGTGGTCTTAACAGCGAGTCGCAATCGGCGGAAAATGTACCGGATTCGGCCGACGCCGGGCCGCCTCCGATTGCCGATGCGGGATGGAACTGGCTGAGGGTGCTGCTGCCGTTTCAGGCCGAGGTGCGCGGAGCGCTGGATCTTTACCGCCGCGCGCCGGCGGATTTCAGCCCGGAAGAAAAGCGTTTTTTCGGAATTCTCGGACAACAGATCGGCGTTGTTGTGGGAAACGCGCTGCTGTTTAACGAAGTACGCAGCAGCCGCGGGCAGCTTCAGGGATTGTCGCGGCGTCTGGTGGAGGTTCAAGAGCGCGAGCGCCGGGAAATCGCGCGCGAGTTGCACGACGAAGTGGGGCAGTTGCTCACGGGGCTGAAGATGAATCTGGAGCTGGCGCAGCGTTCCAAGCCGGAACTGATGACCGAGCGCATCGACGAGTCGCTCGCGCAGGTGAACCGGCTTCTCAACGCCGTGCGCAATCTTTCGCTGGATCTGCGCCCCGCGATGCTCGATGATTTCGGTTTGATACCGGCGCTGCTGTGGCTCTTTGAGCGCTACGAAAGCAGAACGCAGGTTCGCGTTGATTTCAAACACAGCGGGGCTTCGGGCCGCTACGCGCCCGAACTCGAAACCGCCCTATATCGCATAATCCAGGAAGCGCTCACAAATGTGGCCCGCCACGCGGAGATAAAAAACGTGGATGTGAGGTTGTGGGCCACGCGCGATACCCTCGGCGCAAAGATCGAGGACGAAGGCGCCGGTTTCGATCCGCAGGAGGTTCTGAAGAGGGGAGAATCGAGCGGGCTTGCAGGCATGCGCGAGCGCGCCGCGTTTCTCGGCGGCGTACTTACGATAGAATCGGTTGCCGGGGGCGGCGCCTGCATTTCGGCCGAATTCCCGCTTACCGGGTGGGATGCCCGAATACGGTCGTAGCCGTCGCGCAACCGGGAATTTGCAATATGAAGACAGTCGTCATTGCGGATGATCATTCCATAGTACGGCAGGGTTTGCGCGCGCTGATTGAAGCCGACGCCGATTTTCGTCTCGTAGGAGAGGCGGACAACGGCCTTCAGGCGGTGCGAATCGTCGAGACCGTAAAACCGCAGATCCTCGTGGTGGATCTTATGATGCCCGGTCTCAACGGACTGGAAGTCGCGCGCCAGACCAAGGAGATATCGCCGCTGACGCGCATAGTCATACTTTCGATGTACAGCGACGAGGCCTACGTCCTGGAAGCCCTCAGAAACGGCGCCACCGGCTACGTTCTGAAGGACGCCCACGCTAAAGACCTGATGAAGGCGCTGCACACCGTAGCAGCGGGGCAGCATTACCTTTCGCCCCCGCTGTCGGAGCGGGCCATCGAGGTTTACGCGCGCAAGACCGAAGCCGATACGCTCGACATCTACGAAACGCTGACTAAGCGCGAGCGCGAAGTGCTGCAACTCGCCGCCGAGGGGCACTCTCAGAACGAAATCGCGGCAAAGCTTTCGATTTCTCCGCGCACGGCCGAAACTCACCGGGCCAATCTGATGCGCAAGCTCTCGCTCCAGAATCAGACCGATCTGGTGCGCTTCGCCATCAAACGCCGCATCGTACCTCTCGAATAACGGGTAACAGCAGAGTAGGGAAGAGAGATGACGGAACAAACGAAATGAAACGAAAATTACGGAAAACTTGAATTTTTCCGTCTGTTCCGTAAATTTTCGTTTGTTCAGTTATCTCTCTTTCCTTAATTCGGAAGGTCGAACCGCAATGCAGTCGGACGCAACATTGGCCCAATACGGATGGAACGATCAATTCGCCGGGCAGTTTGCTGAATACGCCGAAGCAGGATTGCAGCCCGGCCGCGTCGTTTTTGAAGACAACCTGGGGTATCGCGTAATAACCGGGCGCGGCGAACTGGATGCGTCCGCTTCGGGGCGGCTGCGTTATGAGGCCCGGTCGCGCGAAGAACTGCCGGCGGTGGGCGACTGGGTTGCACTCAAAACAAGGGACGGCGCATCGCGCGCCGTAATACACGCCGTATTGCCGCGTTTCAGCCGTTTTGCCCGCAAGGTGGCCGGAAACCGGACCGAAGGGCAGATTGTCGGGGCCAACGTAGACACGGTATTTCTCCTCTCCTCGCTCAATCAGGATTTCAGCGTGAGGCGCCTCGAGCGATATCTTGCGATGGCGTGGGAAAGCGGCGCGCGCTCGGTGATAGTTCTCAGCAAAGCCGACCTCTGCGCAAACCCCGCCGAAAAAATCACGCAGGCTGAAGCCGTAGCCGCAGGCGTCCCCGTACACGCCGTAAGCGTGCGTTCGGGCGCGGGGCTCGATGCGCTTTCCGCGTACCTTTGCGAGGGCGAGACAGTAGCGCTGCTGGGTTCGTCGGGCGTCGGCAAATCGACGCTTCTCAATCATTTTCTCGGATACAACCGCCAGCGCGTGCGCGAAGTGCGCGAAAGCGACGACCGCGGAATGCATGCTACGCGCCACCGCGAACTCATATTGCTGCCGCAAGGCGGGCTTATTCTCGACACGCCCGGCATGCGCGAACTGCAATTATGGGAAGGCGCCGAAGGCGTTCACCTGACGTTCGAGGACATAGAGTCTCTCGCCGCCGACTGCCGCTTCAGCGATTGCCGCCACACGACGGAACCGCATTGCGCGGTCCGCGCCGCGCTCGAACAGGGCCGCCTCGACGCCAGCCGTTTTGAAAGTTACGTCAAGTTGCAGGCAGAACTCGAACACTTCAGGGTCCGCTACAACGACCTCGAACGCCGCAACGTGAAGAGGAAATGGAAGCAGCTTTCGCGTATGGCAAAAGAACGCTCGCGCACCAAGCGTGAAGGCCCTGGGCAGGGGTCTTGACCGGCCGCAATCGCGTCGATTACTATGCTTGCGCGACGAGGCTTCTGCCGCGTTCGTGTGCGGCAGTCAATCAATTTGAGCCAATTGATTGAAACGGGAGGCCGATGCAAAGAACCTGTCCGGCGGGCATGCTCGCCAACGTGCGAGATCCAACCTTGCCGCAGGGCTTAGGCCACCCACCTGTCTCAGACAGGTTCAAATGACACTGTCGTCACGGCGAAGCGGATGCCTCGTTTCAACCTTCCCTAAACTGCGCGTCCTGTTCTGAAACTGATTGAACGACACGGCACAAGTCGTAATTGTCGGCGGGGGCGTGGTCGGTCTCGCCCTCGCTGCCGAACTTGCATCGCGCACCCCTGATGTATTCCTTATCGAAGCGCGCCCCCGTTTCGGTCTCGGCGCATCGACGCGAAACAGCGGCGTGCTGCACGCCGGCATCTACTACCGTCCCGGTTCACTCAAAGCCTTTCACTGCGTGCGCGGCCGCCGCATGCTTTACGATTTCTGCGCATCGCACGGCGTACCCTGCCGGCGCACCGGAAAACTCATAGTCGGGGATTCCGCCGATGATCTCGCGGCGCTTGAAGAACTAAAAGCGCGCGGCGAGGAAAACGGCGTCGAGGGGCTGGAGATCGTCGACCGTGAGTTCATCCGCGAGCGCGAACCCGAAGTGGTCTCTCCCGTCGCGCTTTACTCGCCCGGCACGGGCGTGATCGACGCCGAAGCCCTTGTGCGCGCGCTCGCCCGTCTGGCTTCCGAACGCGGAGCGCACCTTCTGGCAGGCACCCCGCTTCTGGGCGTGGATTTCAAAGACGGGCTGCTTTATCTGAGCACGCCGCGCGAAACCGTCGCCGCACGCGCGATGATAAACGTCGCGGGCCTGTACGCCGACGATGTCGCGCGCATGTGCGGCGAAACGCGCTACACAATCCATCCGTGCCGCGGCGAATACGCCGAAGTAATCCCGTCGCGCAGCCATCTGGTGCGCGGCCCCGTCTATCCATTGCCGCTTGCGAGCGGCCACGGACTCGGAGTGCATTTCACAAAAACCGTGGCGGGAACGCTCCTTCTCGGACCCAACGCCAGATACGTGGAAGGGAAGGAAAACTACGAATCGGACAGGTCGGGACTCGATCAGTTTTATGAATCCGCACGGCGCATCGTTCCCGCGCTGCGCATTGATGATCTGCGCCACAGTTATACGGGGCTGCGCGCGCGGCTTCGGCCCGAGCACGATCATTCGTTCGCCGATTTCGTTCTGGAACGCGATGCGCGATGCGCCGCGATCATACACGCAATCGGAATCGAATCGCCGGGGCTTACCTCCTCGCTATCGCTCGCGGTTCAAATCGTGGATATGGCGGGCGGGTCGCTTGCCTGAGAGGGAAGAGAGATAACGAAAATAACGAAAAAAAACGGAACGGACGGAAATATTCAACCCCTCCGTAAATTTCGTATCATTTCGTAGTCTCTCAGCGCACGCCGACGGCTTGAGTCATCGGAGGCGGGCATTTATCGCGCTTTTCGCGTTCCTGGCGGCGCTGTTCCTTCTTCGAGGGCCATTTCAATTTGCCGAGTTGTTCGTCGCCGAAGTAGGGAACCGTAAACACGCCGCGATCCGAACGCAGCGCTTCGCCCGTCTGCCGGTCTACGACCACCCAGTCGAAGTTGACGAGCAACGCGCTTTTGTCCTTGCGCCCGTCCGGCTTTTCCGGATACCCGATCTTCGTGATGATAAAAGACGGAAGCTCGGATTCCGCCGCGGCCGTTATGTCGCCCTTTTCGGCGCCGAGCCAGCCGCTTGGGCCCGCGTAGCGGTCCTTGTTCTTATTCTGTGCGAACGGGAAAATGTTGCCGAGGAATCCCAGATATTTCTGCGCAAACGTGTCCTTGAACGCGTGATTGTGAAACAGCGCAAGCGACGCCGGAGCGCGAAACAGATTCATAGGCCTGTACTGCCGGTTGTCCCCGGGCTGTCCGGAGACGATCGTTACCATGGCCATATCCTTGTCGTAGCCGAGGTATCCGCCTCCCTCGCTGCGGTCGTTCTGAAGATCGAGCGAGACGTTCCAGCCCACGGTGTTGAGGAAGCCGGGCATATCGATCGAGCGGTGGAAGATCAGCAACCGGCTGATCTGTATGTTCGTCATCTTGTTCGGATCCACGCGTTCGGTGTAGGCGCGTTGTTCTTCCTTGATCATGCTCGTCAGGCGGCGCACCGTGCGGTAAAAACCGTTGCGGTTGGCTATGTCGATTTCGCGCTGCAACTCGCGAACAAGATCGTTATGACTGCGCTCGACTATGCGGTCGATCGGGATTTCCTTTACCGCGGCAAGCAGCGCCGGCCGGTTGAGCAGCAGCTTCAGTTCTTCCTCGTTGTCGCAGATGTCGGCCAGAAACATGATGTCGGCGACCTTCACCTCTTCGGCAAGTTCGCGAACCAGATACGTAATCTTCTCGCGCTTTGCCGGCGTCAGCGTCCTGGTCAGTACGACGATCCGCTCCATATTCCATACATTCGATGTGACCGGCACGCCCAGACTCTTTATGAACGCCTTGGTCTCGCTGTATTCCGGCGAAAGGAAAGTCTGTAAAAGTTCGCCGTCCTCCTTGAACTCCCTGAACGACATCAGGAACGTGCGCGCCGATTCCTGATTGATGTCCTGGCCGTATTCATCGAGTATGCGCCGCAGGAAACTGGCGAATGTCGGGCATTTGATTTCGTGAGCGAGCCTGTAGGGTCCGAGGTTGTATACGGTAGCGCTGAACGGGCCGAAGTCTCTCGGCTTGAGGTCCAGTTCTTCGACAAAAGAATTCAGCGACTTGAACGGTATTTTGTGTTCCTCGCCGAGCACGAGCAGTTGCAGCGCCGGGGCAAACGCGTTGCCCGATCCTTCGTTCGTAGTCGCGATCCTGTTCAGCAGTGTGCGGAACTCCTGCGGCGCCGTGCGGCGAAACAGCACGCGCTGAAGCCATATCGAATCGCCCACGCTAGCAAGCATCGGGCCTATGACGTGATTCGGCACCTGGAACTTGTTTGAAAGCGAATTGGCCGCGCGCTTGAACGACGGCGCGGCGAAGGGGCTGAACCACATCGAATTGCTTATTCTGATCAGCGACTCGCTGCCGATGCGGCCGTCGCGGAATACGCCCGCGAAATACTTCTTGATCAACTCGCGGTTGCCCATCAGCGTATGGTAGCTCCGGATCAGATCCGGACCCGTTTCGCGCAGCGTCTCGAACGAGTCGTCAACTATCCTGCCGTTGCGGTCGGCGAACCCGACTCCGTATTCGCGGTAGAGCCGCTGGTAATACTTGGCGTTTGTGCCGTTGAGGAAGAATATGCGCGCCTCTTCTCCGTCATCGGACGCAAGGAATTCGATGTGGCGCGGCCGTACCTCGGCAAGCTTCCAGTCCTCGACAAGCGCTTTCTCGATGCGCTTGCGCAACGGGGGCATCTTGAATACTCGTTCCCAGAACGATCGCCGGTCGTCGGTTTGATCAACTGGTGTTTGATCGGCTTGCCCGGAATCCGTCCGTGCATCGGACGACTGCTGCGCGGGCTGAATATCTGCGGTCGTATCGGCGGACTCCTGACGCTGCGCGTCTACGGCCTCGCCGCGCGGAGTTTGAATCGCAAATACTCCGTTGCGGGACAGGCTGAGGCGGGTGTTTCCAAAGAAAACCGTCTTCGAGTCTGCCATATCTTGAGCTCGCTCTATTACTGTCTGAACCGGCAAAGATGCTGGAATGGCAATCACGATCACGATGCACTCCTGTAATGCTTAAAACCCAGCCTGTCGATGGATGCGTCTACGCTCCCCAGGGCCGAATGGTGGTGGAGCCGAGGCCCTTTCCGGAAATCACTGCCGGCGCCCAACGGACGATCGGCGACGGGTCAGAATTCTGATCCGTTCGCCTTCGCCAGCCGGGCTGTACCGGTTTGCGTACACGCGCTTAGCTCGCTAAATAGCTGATTGAATCGGTAAAACTGCTGGATTGAATAGTGCGCTGCGTCCGGGCGTGGAACGCAACGCGCCCTATCCTACTTTTTCCGGTCGTGGAGAGTCAATGCATGAATGGGAATCGGAGGAATGAATTTTAGACAGCCCTAATTAAAACCGGATCCCGGAAGTGCGAAGTTTGAGCGCCGGGGCGCGCACAAGTTGGCGCCGCGCAGAGCGCGATCATATTGTTTGCCGGTTTGCCGAACTCGTCTGCCCGTCTTCTATTTCAGCATCGCGCCGCCTGCTCCGCAGGAGATTTCCGAGGAATATCGCTACAATCGCAGCGGCAATACCAAGGCCGATCTTTGGATAATGCTGTTTGATCATATCCGCCGCCATCTCGCCGTAATAGACGGCTGCGAGTCCTTCGAGTATGAAGCGAAAGCCGCGACCGATGATCAGCGCCGAAACAAAGCGCCAGATCTTCATGCGGAATGCGCCCGCCGAGAGCACAAACAGCTTGAAGGGAAACGGCGGCGGCAGCACCGCAGCAAGCAGCAGCGCCCAGAAATCGTATTTCTCAACCATTCGCATCGCGCGCGCCCGCTTTTCGGGACTGAACCTGCGCAACGCCGCTTCGCCGCCCGCGCGCGCAATCGAATAAAGTATCAGCGAACCCAGCGTAGACCCCGCTACGGCTGCAAGCACGTAAAGCGGCGTCATCGAGTTGCTGTGATGCGCCAGCGCCATAACCACTACATCCGGCCCGCCCGGCAGCGGAATCAGCGCAGCATCCATCAGTGCAATCAGAAACAACCCCACCGCACCGTATGCAATCAGCCCGGCCTGCAGCGTTTTGAACACGCCGCCAACAGTTATCAGTGAAAAATTCATCAAGTTATCTTGTTCCCTCCACTTACTACTCTCTAAACAAAGTTTCTTTAGTTTTTCAGCCGCAGTAGCGGCGAAAGATCTGTAGCCCAGGGCGGCGAGCCCTGGGTAGGTGTAGGGAAGCGGCGCCAGCCCCGGAGGGGCGGAAGATCTTTCGCCCTTTCAGGGCTTGAACGTTTTTCGCCTGCTTACCTGGCGCTCACGCACCAGGCTACAGATCTTTCGCCGCTCTGCGGCTGAAAAACTCAAACAACTTTGTTTACAGAGTACACATCCTCTCAATCCGAATACGACGCCTGTGCCTGCTGCTGCGCGGCTTCAACCGCTTGCCTTGCACGTTTCCGGTTGCGAAGCCTCGTGTAATACCAGCGCACAAGCACCGCCGCAGCCGCTATGAGTATCGCAACGCCCGCGACCGTAAGAATATGCTCTTCAAGCCACGCCAGGATCTGCCGCACGCGATCCCTCATCACATACGCCAATACACCCCAGAAGTAATACCTGATCGAACGCGCAACCAGTATAACGATTGCAAAGCGTCCCATAGGGTAGCCGAGCGCGCCCGCCGTGGCCACGAAGATCTTGAACGGCATCGGAGGCGGCAGCAGCGCCGGAATCACCAGCGCCAGCATCCCCCACCTTCGGTACAGCTTCCTGACCCTGTCGAGGTGCTGCAACCGGAATCGCCGCGCAAGAAACTCTTCGCCCCCGCGCGTGATCCGGTAAAGCAATAAACACCCGAGCACCGACCCGAAGGCGGGGAAGAACGGGAAATAATAGACCTCGTGCGGGCGATGCGCAATGCGCGCAATCGTGATGTAGTCATTGACCTCGGGCAGCGATAGCAGCGAGGAGTCGAGCGCGCCCACCAGAATCATCAGCGGCGCTGCAGCAATCAGGGGAAGCTCTACGACCTGGCGCGAGACTTCCAGAAACCACGCCTTCAACCACTCAAACATCGCCAACAACAGCACCGGCATATTTACGCGACTGCTTCCCCCCCCACGACTCGACCATTACAATTTCCGGATAAACTTCTTGCCCGGCAACTGTCTGATTCTATCCTTCATTTCCAGTCCAGGCAAAGCGTTCATCAAATCCGCCGCGCCGGCTTGTTTGTCGCTGCGCTTTCTCACCCCCAGTTTGTTAATTAGCTTGCAATTCGGTCCCGGATAAATACAATCTAATCCGGCCGCAGGCAATCGCAGGTAAATAGAAGCGCAACATTCGAAATGCAACGAAAATCACGGGAAAGTTTAATATTTCCGTTTGTTCCGTGTAATTTCGTATGTTCCGTTATCTCTCTTTCTCCCTAAACCGAGAATTGCTGGCGCGTCGCGAAATTCCACTCAAATTTTATCAGGAGAAAATAAAATGCCACCCATTCTGACCAGATTCGTACTCGCTGCGCTGTTTGTGGCGGCAGGCGCGCTGGGGGTTGCCCGGGCGCAGGCGCTTTACGGCAGCGTCATAGGAAATGTAACCGACCCGCAGGGAGCGTTGCTTCCGGGCGTAAGGGTTGTAATTACGAACACGGGCACCGGCTTGTCGTTGGATGCCACCACCGACGAGAGCGGGGCTTATGTGTTCCGCAATCTGTTGCCGGGCAATTATGATATGGTTTTGTCCCACTCGGGTTTCAGGGAACTGCGACAATCGGGCATTTCCGTTACGGCGGGCAACCCGAGGCGTTTAGACGTCACGCTGCAGATCGGAGCGGCGCAGGATACCGTTACGGTGACGGCCGACGCTGCGACCCTTCGCACCGAAAAGGCCGACCTGAGTACGGAAATCAATTCGCTCCAGGTAATTTCGCTGCCGCTTAACCAGTACCGCAACTATCAAACGCTGCTCAACCTGGTTCCGGGCGCGACCCCCGTGCAGTTCCAGAACGCGGAAATCGATACGCCGGGCCGTTCATTGCGCACCTGGGTCAACGGCACGCAGCCGAACAGCAACACCACGCGCGTAGACGGGGCGGTATCGGTCAACGTATGGCTGCCGCACCACGCCGGGTATATTCAGCCGGTAGAGACCATCGAAACAGTCAACATTGCGACCAACAACTTCGACGCCGACATCGGTATGGCGGGCGGTGCGGCCCAAACCGTGGTCACCAAATCCGGAACCAACGAGTTCAGAGGCTCGGCGTTCTGGTTCTTCAACGGCGACAAGCTCAATGCCAACAGCTTCTTCAACAACGCCAACGGTCTGGTGCGAGCCCCATTGTCGCGCAATACTTTCGGCGGTACGGTCGGCGGCCCGATCAAGAAGGACAAGGTCTTCTTTTTCACCTCCTGGGAGCAATTCCGGGATCGCCGCACCGGCAATTTCACCTACACCGTGCCGACCGACAAGATGCGCAACGGCGATTTCTCCGAAGTTGCCGCATCCTATGCCAACTTCCGGCTTTTCAACCCGAACACGGGAGACGCCACGTCGGGTGTGGGCCGCGAAGCGTTCGCCAACTTCATGATCCCGAGCGCGATGATCAGCCCGATCGCAAGGTCGGTAATGAACTTTTACCCCCGGGTCAACTCTACGAGAGACATCAACGCCAACCAGCTCCTCGACGACTTCATACAACAGCGCACGGTCGAGGTGGATCGCGGCAACTATGACGGGAGGCTCACCTGGCAACGCACGCGCGAGCATTCGATCTGGGGCAAGTTCTCGACCCTGCGCGCCAACGTCATAGACAATTTCCAACTGGGCTTCGATGAAGGCAGTCTCGGCGATACCAAAGTCTACGTCGTCAGCATCGGTCACACCTGGACGCTTAGTCCGACGCTCCTGCTCGACGGCAATTTCGGATATAACCGGCAGGATCAGACCGTTACCGGTCCGGACTTCGGCACCAACTTCGGTCTCGATCTCGGCATTCCCGGCGTTAACGATCCGAACGACATCCGCGCGAGCGGTTTGCCCACCTTCAATAACGGCTACAGCATCGGCACGACGCCGAACTGGATGCCGCTATTCCGCAAGGAGGTCAACTACAGCTTCAGCAGCGCGCTGACCAAGATCTTCCCCAAGCACGAACTGAGGCTCGGCATCGACATCGTCAAGCTGGAACTGAATCACCGGCAGGCCGAGTTCGGAAACTTCGGACTGAAGGGCGGATTCACCTTCAGCGGCAACATCACCGGCGCGCCGAATTACGTTGCGCTGCAATGGAACTCGTTTGCCGCTTTCCTGCTCGGCCGCGCTAGCTTCTTTTCCAAGGACGTGCAGACCGAGGATATGACGGGCCGCGAGTGGCAGAATGCGTTTTACATACGCGACCGCTGGCGCATAACGCCGAATCTGACGGTAAATCTGGGGCTGCGCGTCGAACACTACCCGCTGATGACGCGCGCCAACAGCGGCATCGAACGGCTCGATTACAGCACCTACACGGTGCTGCTCGGCGGCCGCGGAGATGTGCCGAAGGATGTCGGTCTCAAGCTCAAGAACTGGTATCTCGCGCCGCGTCTGGGCGTGGCCTACCGCGTCGGCGACAATTCGGTTATACGCGTCGGCTACGGACGAACGATCAATCCGCTGCCGTGGTCGCGCCCGCTGCGCGGTTCATTCCCGTATGACATCACGTTCAACAATACGGCCGAACAATTCGCTACCTTAACGACTCTCAATTCCGGCATCCCGGCCGTGCCGATCCCGGATTTCAGCTCCGGCCGCGTGCGGCTGCCGGTAAACGTCTTTATGCGGTCGCCGAACTTTGATTTCGAGGCCTTCCCGGGCGCGGGCAGGGGGCTGGATCGCGCCGTCATCCAGCAGTACAACGTCGCATTTGAGCACAAGCTGCCGTGGGACGTAATCACCGAGGTGGCATACGTCGGAACCCGCACCGACAGCGGTTACGCCGATCTGAATATCAACTACGGCGAACCCGGAGGCGGAAACGCCGCGCGCAAGTTCTTCTCCGTCGCCGGCAACACCGCCATCAACGACTGGGGCGCACGCACCCGGAGCCGCTACAACTCGCTGCAGGTTGCAATCAACCGGCCATTCACCAAAGCGCTGATGCTCAAGGGCGCCTACACGCTGAGCAAGGCCAGGAACATGGCCGACGAAGACGGCTGGGTCGGGCTGACCTGGAACCATCCCTTGAAGTTCGAAGACAACTTCGCGCTGGCGGGTTTTGACCGTACCCACATCTTTCAGATGGGCTTCGTCTACGGTCTGCCCTTCCTCCGGGACGCCTCCAACCTGACGGGCAAACTGCTGGGCGGCTGGCAGCTCAACGGCATCTATGCCAAATACTCCGGTACGCCGTTTTCCATCGGCGGAGTCAACAACGCGCTCAACTGCCAGGGCTGCGGCAGTGTGTTCATCAACGTCAACGGCGACCCGAAACCCGTGGGCCGGGTCGGGGCGTATTCGACCGAGACTTACTATGACAAGAGCCTGTTTTCGCAGCCGACCGGCGTTGCGAAGCAGGGGTTCGGCACCTCGGCGCGCAACCAGTTCCGCCGTCCGCGCGTGTGGAACCTCGATCTCTCGCTGTTCAAACAGTTCAGACTGACCGAACGGCTGCAGCCGGAATTCCGCCTCGAGGCGGTCAACGTGTTCAACCACGTAAACTGGGGGGCTCCGGTGACCGGATTTACCGCGAATAACTTTCTGGAGTTCATTCCGGCAAACGCCGAAAACGGCACAAACACTCCGGGCGCCCGGCGTGTCCAACTCGGTCTGCGCTTGGCTTTCTAAATCAAACTACACAACATTGGGACAAAAAAGAGAGATAACGGAACAAACGAAAAAAGACGGAACAGACGGAAATATCAGACTTTTCCCTGATTTTCGTCGCATTTCGTTTGTTCCGTTATCTCTTGTCCCACTCATCCCGCCACTCACAACTTCCGGATAAACATCTTGCCCGGCAACTGTCTGATTCTGTCCTTCATTTCCAGTCCAAGTAAAGCGTTCATCAAATCCGCCGCGCCGAGCCCTACCGCGCCTATAAGTTCGTCGATGTGCCGCGTAGCGTCGGGATATAATTCCTTCAATACCACACGCTCTTCAGGCGTCAATTCCACTTCATCGAAGCCCGGCTGCACGGGGCCGCTCACACCGGCGGAGCCCGAAACCAGAACCTTTTCCTTGAGTCGCCGCGGCAACTCCTCGACTATATCCTCCCATCCCCTTACCAGCTTTGCGCCGTCCTGTATCAGCAGGTGCGGGCCGAAAGAATTCGCCGAAGTAATCGGTCCCGGCACGGCAAACACCTCGCGCCCCTGATCGCCTGCCAGCCGCGCCGTAATCAGCGATCCGCTGTGTTCCGCCGCCTCCACGACGAGCACACCCCAGCACAACCCGCTCAATACCCGGTTGCGATACGGAAAATTCTGCGCAAGCGGCGGAGTCTCCATCGGAAATTCCGAAAGTACGGCCCCGCTCTCGATTATCTCCCTCGATAGCGGCCCGTGCTCCTTCGGATACGTCGCATCTATACCCGTGCCTGTAACCGCAATCGTGCGCCCGCCGCCGGCAAGCGCTCCGTGATGCGCCGCCGCATCGATGCCCCTTGCAAGACCCGATACTATCGTTACTCCGCGCGCAGCCAGATCGCGCGCCAGACGCTCGGCTGCATTGATGCCGTAAATCGTAGCGCGCCGCGACCCGACTACGGCAAGACACGGCTGCACGAGCGCCGCCGCCAGATCCCCGCACACATAGAGCACTATCGGCGGATCAAAAAGTTCGCGCAGCGCCGCCGGGTAAGACTCGTCGTCGCGCACGAGGATCGCTGCTCCGAACCGCTCGGCGCGCTCCACTTCGGTTGCCGCGCGTTCGAGAATCGTAGAACTCAGAATTTCGCTGATTGTTTCGTGCTTGAGGCCTGCTTCTTCAAGCTCGCGGCGAGTGGATGTGAATACTCTTGCAGGTGTTCCAAACAGATCGATGAGTTGATTGGCCGTGCGCGGTCCAATTCCGCGCACAAGATTGAGCGCAACCCAGTCGGTTACGTCCTGACGCATGGCAGTGTTCCCCTTTCGGCTGAGGCGGCCACGCCCGCGTATTATAAAGACAAGGTGGAGAATGGAACAAACGAAAAAACGGAAACCGACGGAAACTATCTGACTCTCTCATCGTTCGACGACGATGGGTTTGAGGATCGCGCAGCCCTCCTTATGGAAGGCTTCCTTCAAGCGTGTATACATCGCTTCGTCCTCATACGTTCCTATGACCGAACCGCCCGAACCGGCAAACTTCGCTGACGCTCCGATCTTTCTGGCGAGTTCGACCATACATATATGTTTCAGATTGAGATCGTAAATACTGCGCCGGCGGTCGAAATTTTCGTTCATCAGTCGAGCAAGCTCGGCGTGATCGCCTTTGAGCAGCGCCTCGCGCGCCTCGCGCGCAATCTCGGCAATCCTCGAGATTGCGTCGATTACCGCGCGTTCGCCGCTGTCGTAGCGCTCGCGTATGTTGTTGTGAAAGACATCCGATACTTCGGCAAGCTCCTGCTGATATGCGATGTAAATCGGGGGCAGCAGCGCCGCATCCATGCTTTCATACAACCCGTGTTTGTGTTCTTCCATAAACTCCCGATTGAAGTCCATGTAGACGAGCCCTTCGTAGACCTGCGCGACGCGATCCTGCAAGCCCGCCGTAATGCCTATTTCGCGCGTTTCGGTTTCCAGTATCAGGTTCGGCAGGATTTCCTTCTTTATATCGATTTCGTAAAAAGCCATAAGCGCGCGCATCACGGCCGTGATGATTGCGCTCGATCCGGCCAGCCCCACCTGCCGCGGAATCGTCGACCCGTAACGCAGGGAAAAATTGCGCGCCGGCAGTTCGATTTTTTGCTCACGGCAATAATCGGCGAAGCGTTTGATTGCGGCCTTGACCAGGCGCATGCCGCCGTAATAGCCGTTGATTTCCAGATCGTGCAGCATCTGTGTGAGCGTATTGAAGCGGCACTGATCCTGGCGCGTAGGAATGATTTCGATTTCCGGCCATTCGTATATGATCGCTTCGGCGGCGAAGTTCCTGACAATCAGGCTTATGGTCCTGCCGTTATAGCCGTCCGAGGGATTGCCCACGAGTCCGGCTCGCGCATAGGCTTTAGTCCGAATTATGTTCAAGCAGTATCTCCCGCGCGCGCGCGCGCAACCCTGCGCCGTATACCGGATCCGTAAGCGCGAACTCGACGAAGGTTTCAAAGTAGCTCTCGAAGTTGCCGATGTCGTAGCGTTTTTCCTCCGGTCCGAGGCGCACGCCAATGATGCGTCCGCCTTCATTGAGCATCAGCCTTATCGCATCGGTGATCTGAAGTTCGCCCCTGCGATCGAAAGGCGTGCGGCGGATGGCGTCGAATATGCCGGGCGCAAACACATAACGCGCAGCAATTGCAAGATTGCTCAGCGCATCCGCCGGCTTCGGCTTTTCGATCAGATCCGCGATCTCGAATACATCGCCGATTGCCGCGGGCGCGACGATGCCGTAAAGCGATGTATGCTCGACCGGCACCTCTTCAACCGCGATGACTGCAACGGCGTCGTGCTTTTCAAAAGCTTCAACAAGGCGTTCGACTATCTGCGAAGGCTTTCGCCTTCCGATGATCGAATCTCCAAGCGCTACGACGAAGGGTTCCGTTCCGGCGAAATGTTCGGCGCACAGTATTGCGTCGCCGAGTCCCTTTTGCTGCCGTTGCCGCGTGTAGAGAAAATGCACGGCCGATTGCGCATCGGCGAGTTCGGCGAGCAGGTCCTCCCTTCCGGTTTCGCGCAGCATTCTTACCAGTTCCGGATCATCGTCGAAATGATCCTCGATCGAACTCTTGCCTCGCCCGGTCACAAAAAGCAACCGTTCAATACCCGAAGCCTGCAGCTCGTCCACGACGTACTGCACGATCGGTTTTTTCCCTACGGGCAGCATTTCCTTGGGCTGCGATTTGGTTGCGGGCAACAGGCGCGTACCCAACCCGGCCACCGGCACAACTGCGTTGCGAATGGACAAATCTTCCTCCTGAATCACTCCACACGACTTCGGGAAATAAAAGAGAGATAACGGAACAAACGAAATAAAACGAAAATCACGGAACAGTTGAATATTTCCGTAGTTTTCGTCTCATTTCGTATGTTCCGTTATCTCTCTTCAATCTCACGCTTTTTTGGCGCTCAGCCCTTCTTCGTCTCCGCCGTATCGAGCCAGATCGTCACCGGCCCCGTATTATGAATTTCGACGAGCATATCGGCCTGAAACTCACCCGCAGCTACGCGAAACCCCATCGAGCGCAGCCGCGCTATGAAATCTTCAACAAGCGGCGCCGCAACTTCGGGGCGCGCAGCTTCGGTAAAACCCGGACGCCTCCCGCGCCTGCAATCGGCATAAAGCGTAAATTGCGAGACTACGAGCATTTCCGCGCCCACGTCCAGCGCCGAAAGATTGAATTTTCCATCCGCGTCGCTGAATATGCGCAGGTTTGCGATTTTGTCGGCCAGCACGCCTGCTTCCGCCGAAGTATCGCCTGCGCCCACGCCGAGCAGAATTACCAACCCGCCGCTGATTTCGCCTACCGTGCGGCCATCAATCCTCACGCTTCCATGGACTACCCGCTGCAAAAGCGCCCGCATACTTTCCCGCGCCCTCCTCTGATCATCTTCTTCGTGATTTGCTCGCCGCCTTTTGCGAAACGCGCGCCGTAATGCCTTCGCGCTCGGCGAACTTCTCTACCATCAACCTGAACGCTTCGCGATCGCGCGCCGACAGCACGGCTGCGGCGTCCGCGGCTTCGAGTGCGTAGGGATATCCGTTGCCCACGATTACTTCGGCGCGCACCAGATCGAGCGTTTCGTCGAGCAATCCGGTTTCAAATACCCAGCACGGAACGTCGAGCCGCGCCGGGGGCGAAGCGCTGTTTGTCTTCAGATAAACGAATCCCACGCCGCGCCGATATTCGGCGAAGCGTTCGAGCACGCCGGGTTGTCTGCGGTCGGCGCTGCCGCGCGCGCAGACAAAAAACGGCGTGCGGTCGCCCCATTGCATGCCCTCTCCGGCAAGACGCGCATCGTCGATCCGCCCGGCTTCGCGCAGTTCAAAACAGTTTGCAAGCATATGTACAAGATCGCGGGCATAACTTGTATCGACATAGCCCACGAGCGGCACGCGGGTACGTTCGGATGTGCGGAGCAGATCCAGTACCGCATCTATGTAAGCGGCGCGCATCTCTTCGTGCAACCTGTCGGCGAAGGATATTACGAGCGAACTGTCAAAGAGAGCCAACGGCATTCGTCGTGGTGCTTCAGCCGCAATATCTTCCATCCATCTTTTGATGGCTTCCGCCTCGCGCACAAAACGCCGCAAATTTACGGGCTGTTCGGAAATCTGCTGCTCGCCGACGAACTCCGAAAGCAGTTCGTCGGGACCGAGCAGGTCGAGTGCGGCGTCTTTCGTATACCTTCCGTCGCGCGTGTGACGGTTATCGAACCATGCAATCTGCACGGCGGCTACCGGCAACGCCATGTCCGAAGACGGAGGAATCTGGCTGCCGTCGACGGCGAATACGGGATGATCGAGCAGAATTTCAGAAGCCCACTGCCGCGCCTCTTCGTGATTGCTCCAGCGCTGAGTGAAATTTACGCGGAGATCCGGCGCCGAACTGAACTCCGGCGTAGGCAGCGCGCCCGGAGTCGGCGTTGATGCAAGACGCACGTCGAGTTCATCGCGCGTCATCTGCGCGAGCCGTCCGAGAGCCTCGGCGTAGGTTTCCGTTTCGGTGCGAACCTCGTCATTGAAGGCGCGGAAACACGCCCGCTTTGCTTGAAGTCCGGCCAGCACCTGTTGGCGTAGTATCATAGGCAGCACATCATGAGCCGTGGCCGCCCCGGTTGACAACCGAAAGAACAGGGAACATTGAATATGCCGAATGAAAACACCGTGTTCCATGTTGACTTGCGGATTTGCTTGTAGTGATATTGCATTCCACGCCGTCCTCGTTCGGGCGCTTCCGGCGCTCGATGCATCAAGTGCGGGAGATACAATGCACGGACGATCTCGCCGATTCGGCATATCGATGTTTCTTCTGGCGCTCCTTATTGCAACATTCGCATTTGGCCGTACGGGCGTGCGAATGAGCGCAGCGCAGCCTGCGGTTGTAGTGCTCTCGGCGGCGAGCTTCGATGAAAACTCGATCACTCCTTCCGGCATAGTCGCAGCATTCGGTTCGGGCCTCGCTACTACAACGGCAATCCCTACTACTGCGCCCCTTCCTGTCGAACTCGGCGGCACCACGGCGCGCATACGCGACAGCGCCAATGTAGAACGCGCGGCTGAACTCTTCTTCGTATCTCCGAACCAGGTCAATCTGCTCGTTCCGGCTGCGACGGCGGAAGGCGAGGCTACGATTACGATCAGGTCCGGAGACGGCGCAGTCTCGACCGGCGGTTTCAATGTCGTCAATGTTGCGCCCTCAATTTTTACGGCGAATTCCAACGGCGCGGGCGTGCCGGCCGCCAACCTTATTCGCGTCCGCTCCGACGGCTCGCAGGTGCTGGAATCGCCTTTCGAATTCGGTGCGGGAAACACCCTCCAACCCCGGCCGATCGATCTCGGACCCGAAGGCGATCGCGTATTCCTGATTCTGTTCCTTTCGGGAATCCGGTTCGCTGCAGATCCGAACGGCGACGGTAACCTGAATGAATCAATCGGCGTTGTAATTGCCGGGGGCGCCGAAACATCTGCATTCGCGGGCGAGCAGGGATCGTTTTCGGGACTCGATCAGGTAAATCTGGAATTGCCGCGTGTGCTTGCAGGGCGAGGGCGCATCAATCTGGCGGTAACCGCGGGCGGCTTCGCCTCGAATCCGGTGGAAATCGAGTTTGCCTCCTCAGGGGCCGGGCAGGTAGCAGTATCCTCATTCAGCCCCGCAATGGTGCTTGCCGGGGAAACGCTCGGCATAGACGGAAGCGGGTTTGATCCGGACGGTGCGGGCAATCTCGTGCGCGTGGGCGGCGTTGAAGCCGCCGTCAATTCGGCGTCGGAAACCCATCTCGATGTTACCGTGCCGTTCGGGGCTTCAAGTGGGGCTGTCACCGTGGCAACCGTTCAGGGCGAATCCGCAAGCGATGATCCGATAAATGTGCGTACATCCATCAGCGGCCTTATAGAATCCACCGACCGTCAACCGTTGCCCGGCGTCGCGGTCAGAATACGGGGAACGGATATAAGCGATACCACGAGTCTGGACGGGTCGTTTCTTCTGCCCGATGCTGCAACGGGCGCGGTACTGGTGGAAATCGACGCGACCACGGTCAAGACGACCCCGGCATACGATAAAGTTTTGTTGAAGATGCCCGTGACCGCCGGCCGCGACAATCCCTACCCGACAGCCGTCGCCATGCAACAGGCGACGGGCGCGAGCGTGACCGTAGGTAACGCCAACGGATTTGGGTCAGGCGGGCGTGTTTATCAGCATCATTCATCCTCGCCGGGCGGAAGCATTCAGACGGGCGGCATACGTTTCGATATCGCCGACAACGCGGCTGCAATTTTCGCTGACGGCGCGCGCCAGGGCGTCATTACGCTTTCCGTGATTGTCAATAACCGGACGCCCGCACCGCTTCCTCCCGGGCATACGGGTACGTCGATTGCCCAGCTTTCGCCCGCAGGCGTGCAGCTTTCACCGGGAGGAACGCTGAGTTTCCCGAATACTGAACTGCTGCCTCCGAACTCAACTGCAACGCTTTTCAAACTCGATCAGAATCCGGCGTCGAGGACCGTCGGCAGCTTCGTCGCCGTGGGTTCGGCTACCGTAACATCGAACGGGCTTCGCATCGAATCCGATTCGGGCGCAATCACAGAGTCGGGTATTTACTTTGCATCGGTAAAACAGCAGACGACGACGGTTGTCGGAAGAGTATTCGACAGCGACGGCCGGACGCCGGTGCGTTTTGCACACGTTCGCGCACGCAATCGCGAATCGTTTACGGACGGAAACGGCGGATTCATATTGCGGAATGTGCCGGTACGGCCGGGCGCGGAGCAATTGATTATCGAAGCGAGTTTCGTTCGTCCCAATCGCAGGGTCGATCGCGTATTCCGCGCAGGTGTGATACCGGTGCTCAATGGCACTACGGTCGTTCAACCGGAGTTGGTGTTGCCCTCGGCGACGAGCAACCGGCCGCCCGTACTGCTTGCGCCGAATCAGGTGACGGTAGTGCGGGGTGAGACGAGCGAATTCAACATCGTGGCCGTCGATCCGGATTCGGATCCGGTCACGATAGTCGCAGTCACGGGAGCGCCTTTTGCTGCAATTCAGGCGCATCCCGAATCACCGAATGTATTTCAGTTGGTGCTTTCCCCCGGTTCTGGCGTTGTACCGGGGGATTACACATTGACCCTGCGCGCATTCGACAACAGGAACGCGGTCGTTACGCAAACGGTCGTCGTTCAGGTAGTTTCAAGCCAGTGACCTGAAACGTCGGCGGCGCCGGGCGTGAGCGATATTTTGCGTCTGGGCGCGTACCTGTTCCGGCGGATGTTCCGGCAGATACTCCATCTCCCGATAGTTTTTTAGCTGTTTGCGGCGGCTTGACGCGAACGGGTCGAATCAGTAGTATTACGGCTTCGTGCAGTAAGGCGCAACGTTGGCATTACAGAGCCTGAGAGTGCGTCGCTGTACGTGTGCGTCCCGTTCGTCTAGCCCGGTCCAGGACACCGCCCTTTCACGGCGGCGACACGGGTTCAAATCCCGTACGGGACGCCTTTTATTTTCAGTTGGTTAAGGCGTTCTCGTCGGCGGGACTGAGCAGGGCGGGGACGCTACGGGGACGCAAATTCTCTCCAGCGGCCTCGGAAAGATCACCGAAGACACCATCGAGTTTGCCTACAGCGTCAGCAAGGAAGGCGGGGCTGAGGTGTTGATACCGTGCGGCCATCCGCAGGTCTTTGTGGCCGAGAATCTGGGCGACGGTGTGAATATCTGCGCCGGCCATCCGCATCCAGCTTGCCGCCGTGTGCCGCAAATCGTGAAATCGAAAATTCACGATCTCAACATCACGGCATAGCCGGATGAATGCCGCCGTCACCTGACCGGGTGTGATCTCTCCGAAGACTCGGGAGAGAGGCAAACCGGAGGGAAGGGAACGGACGACATTCTGCGCGCTTGCATTCAGGTAGACGATTCGGCCATCGCCGTTCTTCGTCTGCGGCAGCAGAATCCTTCCGCTATTCAGATCCACATCCATCCACCGCAAGCCGACAATTTCGGATCTGCGCATTCCCGTCAACGCGGCAATGGCAATAATTGGCCGCAGCCATTCCGGAGAGAATTCGAGCAGAATCCGGACCTCCGTCGGCTGAAGGTAACGGACGCGGCCGGGCGGGGCTTTTGGCGTCTTGATGCCTTGTGCGGGGCTGTAGGGGATCAATTCCCATTCGACCGCAAGCCGCATCATGTGTTTGATGACGTTGATCTCCTTGATGACTGAATTAGCGCCGACAGCCCCCGATCGCTTCGTGATGTATCGCTGAATCTCGGCACGCCGCACGGCGGCGAGCTTCAGCCCACGAAAGAAGGGCTTGAGCCGGTTCTCAACGATCCCTTCTTCCCGGTCAAATGCACTATCAGTCAGTCGGGCGCGCTGGTACTGAAGAAAGCGATCGGCGACTTCTTCGAACGATTCTTCGCCGGCTGGTGTGAATCCGAGCGCCTTTGTCTGCTCGACCTTCGTCAGTTCGGCGTTTCGGATCATTCGTGCCTGAGTGATATTCGCCGCGTTGACCTTTCGCTTGCGGCGTCGGCCGGCCGCATCTACCCAACTGATGTAGAAGCCGGGCCGATCCTTTCGAATGAAAATACCGTCTTCAATCGTCTTCACTCTGATTGTCTCCTTTCTTGATTGGATGTTTACTTCGGTAGGTTCTGATACGGTGTATCGATGCACACTTTGGGGAACAGGCTGATTGATCGAGCCGGCCGGCCCAAAAGAACTGATTACAGACGACACAGCGCTTGATCCGTGCCGCCTCTACACCGTCAAAGATGGCTTGCAAACACTTTTCTTGCTCAGATGGCACGTATCTCAGTTTCCCTTTGGGATCAGGTTTGAAACCGCCAGAAATATCCCAGCCCGCTGACGGCTGAGCTTCGCCGTGCTCTGCAAGATCCACGATAATCTGATAACCGCGACGCAATAAGATGAATTGGGTAAGTACCCCGGTGTACCAGCCAAATAACTCTTTCAGCTTGGGCGCTTTTGCCTTCGGATCTTTGTAGGCGGGGTCTATTCGATATCCTCCGTCGGGGGTCTTTATAAATGCCCGCGCGGGTAGATATGTAATGCGACCGGGGAATTCCCCCGTATATTCAATGATCCACGTCTTGACATCTTCGGGTAACGAGTTAACCCAACCAGCCAATGCAAGGCATTCTTGTAGATAGGCTTTGGGCTGAGCTTCCAAGAGTTCGGGCAGCATGTTCAGCCGAAGTTCCGTCAGCGTATACAGAAGGTACTCAGGAATGGAATCTTCAACTTGCGCGAGTTCGTAAGAGTTCCAAAGCTTCACCATCTTCGCCAACATCACCGGACATTCCCGCAGTCTTTTTTCTTTTCTCATATGTAACGGATGTCACCCTGAATCATCTATTGACATGTAATTTGCATTGCCTAGTATATGTCTGTCGCGGTTTATACTACAGTTTGAGAGGTAGGGCAATAAAGGAGAGTCAGACAATGGAAAGAATTCCGATGTCATCCGCCAAGACCGCAGTAGATGATCGCCTGCTTGGTCTCGAAACGGCTGCGGGTTGGCTGGGGCTGAGCGTTTGGACCCTCAGAAAGTGGATACAAGAGGGAAAGATCAAATCAGCGAAGCTCGGCTCCAGGCGACTGATTCCAATGTCGGAAGTAAGACGGCTGATTGAGGCGGCAATGAAATGATGAATGACTTGGACCCTTGGCTGAAGCGGGGCCAAATGAGTCCGAAGCAGATGTTCGGGCACACTGGCCGCCTGATCCGCGTCACCCGCCGTGCACCGTGCCCGATCTGCGAACATCCAGATTGGTGCAGCATCTCGGACGATGGCGCGATCGCCATAAATTATGCGAAAGGGGACTGTCGCGCTTTAGCCGACAGGGGAATTTCGCATCGCGCTGTTTAGCGCGATAATCTCCCCGTCCCCACTCCTTTCTGGTAAACTGCCTGCAATACGACAGGCTTTGTCTCGTCAGCTTCAATCGCTACGGGAGCCACCTGTGCGGCTCTTTGAGAGTTCGACTTCGCGGAGTTCCAGGAGCAAGACTCCTGGGTAAAAGTTGAATCGCCGAAGTAGAGAAACAACCGAGACTCTCCTTTGAGTTTCGAGGCCCGGACGGGGCCAGCAGGCGCTAACGGTAAGGATTGCCTATGCCGTTGCCTGCGAAGCTGCTGATAAATCAACGGGAAGCCGCCTGATTTATCTGGCGGAGTCGTCACTTGTATGAGAATTCAGCAGGGCTCGATCAAGGACACGCACAACGGTGGGTTTTTACACAAACTTCGCGACCAGGATAAATGGCCGTTGCGGTCATTCGCGACGCCGAAAAGATCGGCTGAAGCGGAGCGAGCGTCGATTGCGAAGCGGCACGCTGTCTATTCGTCCCTGCTTGAAAGTCTTCCCCTTGCTGGCCGACACGCCACAGACTTGAACGAGCGCCGAGGATTGTCTGATACGACGATTGCCCGGCATCTTTACGCGACCGTGCCGGAACCAGATCGGCAAATAGAGATCGCAAAACTATTGGCAGTCGCGCACGATCTTTCGGGCGTACCCGGTTTCTACTGTAGACACTCTCATTGGCGAATGACCTGTGTGCCCGCCGGTTTTTTCGTCCCGGTGCGTAATAAAGCCGGCCAGATCGAAGCAATGCAGATTCGCCGCGACTGCGGAGAACCGCGTTACGTATGGTTTTCGTCGGCCGGCAAGCCGCAGGGAGTGTCGAGCGGCTCGCCCCTGCATCATGCTCATATCTGGCGCATCTCTTCTACTCAAACCGTCATTCTGACCGAAGGCCCGCTCAAGGCCGACATCATCGCGGACATAATTGATGCGGCGACGATTGGCGCGGCAGGTGTTTCGAACTTCGGCGCTGACATCGGTGCAAATTTGCGGCGAAGATTCCCGGCTCTGCGCCAGTGCTTGATCGCCTTTGACGAAGATGAGCACGACCGGACAAGAAATAATGTAGAGTCTGCCCGGAAGATCCTGATCGAACGCTTGCAAAGCGCGGGGTTGCGGTGCTCCTTGCTGCACTGGAACGGCGCGAAAGGACTTGATGACTACCTCAGGGAGAAAAAGGTTTTATGAGCAATGCAGTCGTCAAGGCGCTCGAACATGTCGGTGTGAGCGTTGAATCAAGCGAACCATCATTGAATATTCGCTGTCTTAAGGATGTTCGACCCGAACGCATCGAATGGCTCTGGTATCCATACATACCGCTCGCGAAGGTGACGATGCTCGATGGCGATCCATCAGCCGGGAAAGGCTGGCTCTCATGCGCGATCGCGACGGGAGTTGCCGCCGGCAGGGGGTTATACGGAACCGAACCGACGACGCCGGGTAATGTGCTGATGCTTGCGGCCGAAGATGGTTTATCTGACACGCTCCGGCCGCGGCTTGATTCGATGAATGCAGATATTTCGCGAATATTCGCATTTGGTGAGCCATTCACGCTCGATGCTCGCGGTGTAATGCAGCTTGCTGAAGCCATCGCGACATATGAGCCGCGACTGGTAACAATCGATCCGTTATTCTGCTTCGTTGGTTCGAAGGTAGATATTCATCGCGCAAATGAGGCGCGGCCGGTCATGGCCGAGCTAACCCGACTGGCAGAGCAGTTTCGCTGCGCGATACTGGTCGTTCGGCATCTGAACAAGGGAGGAAACCAGAAGGCAATCTATCGCGGACTCGGATCGATTGACTACGTGGCGGCAGTACGTTCCGCTCTGGTGGCCGGCGCTGATCCCGACGACAAAGGCCGGCGCGCAATCGTTCACACGAAATCCAATTTGGCTCCGCTAGGCTCGGCCGTCGGCTACACGATCACGAATGATGGCCGGTTTCTTTGGACTGGCGAAAGCAATCTCACAGCCGAGCGTATTCTGAGCATTGGCGACGGAAATGAGAGCACAGGCGGCGCGAGACTTGAAGCCGAGGATTTCCTTCGCTCTCTCCTGGCCGATGGTCCGATTGCTGCGAAGGAAGCGCAACGAGAGGCGCGGGAAGCCGGCATTAGCGGTGCTACGCTTCGACGCGCGAAAGAATCGATCGGTGTCCGCTCAGTCAAGCATGGAGGTGAATTTGGCGGTCCACGCGAATGGCTCTGGGAGTTGACAGATGAAGGTGTTCAATGAAGTGCTGAAGGTGCTCACAATTACCTGTATGAGCATCTTCAGCGAAATAGTGCCAGCAAAGACAGTTGCGGCAATAGGTTGCCTGAAGATACTCATTCCGGTAATTGTGAGCATCTTCAGCCATTTGATGAGCACCTTGGGCATCAGACAGGCTGAGAAGGGATTCAAGGATCTTGGTAGCGGGATCTTTTAACACACAGCGTGACATGGCGTATTCCGAAAAAGCGTGCGAGCTGAGACATTGCCGGGCTGTGAAGCGGGACGGGGAGAGATGCCGGGCCTGGGCGCGGTGGGGGGCGCAGTTGTGCGCCAGTCACGCCGTGACGACGCGCCGGACCGACGGCGCAAACAGGTATCGCGTTTATCATTCGCCGGCGCGGTGCGACTGCATCGCCTACCAGTGGCCGCACAGACCCGGCGGAGGCTTGTGCCGCTAGCCGGAACCGCCGCAGTACAGATTGACGACGCCGGCCGGAACGCATGGCTGGCCGCGGCTGTCGGCGCAGTGGAAGCCGCTGGCGCGATTGCTTGAACGGCGCTGGCGGAAGAGAGATGAAGGGGGCGACAAATGACGACGAAAGCCGACAAGTTGAACGGGCCACAGTTGAAGGCCGTGGATATGCTGGCGACTGGCGCAACGATAACCGCCGCGGCCGGGGCGGTCGGTGTGAGCCGGCAGACCGTCAGCGAATGGGTAAATCGTGACGCCGAATTTCGGGCAACGCTCAACCGTCGGCGTGCGGAATTGTGGACTGAGCAGAGTGATCGGTTGCGATCTCTGATCCCGAAGGCGCTTGATCGGCTTGAAGCCGCTCTTGAAAATGGGACAGGCGATGGATTGCGGGCAGCGCTTGGCGTGCTGAAGCTGGCCGGCGTAGGCGATCTTTCAAGGATCGGCCCAACAAGTGCCCAGGCGATCGCGAATCAAGATTTCATGGCAGAGATTTGCCCCAGCAGATCACGACCCTGAATCGATCATTGATTTTCGGGCTTGGTTGGCCTATCCTACGCCCCATAAAGATTGGTCGGAAATCCCAATTCACAGACTCACATACGCGGCCGACCGCTAAAGATTTTGGCAACCTCAGACTGACGGATGGGACGGGAATACAAGAATCCGCCGATATACGAGGCCACTTGCGAATTCCGCTTTGTGCCGGGGAAGGCTTGGGACGTGTCCTTTCCCGATCAGGTGCAGCAGCGACTTGCCGCCGATTTTCCTAAGAAACAAACGGTTCAGGTCTTTGAAGCTTCTCTGACAATCTCTTCGAAAGCCGAGGATATTACGCTGGGGCAGCAGCCGGAACTGAAAAAAGCCAAGCGTCTGCAAGCACGAAGTGAGGATGGATCTTCACTAATGATAATTGATGCGGATTTGTTGGCGATAAGTCATCTCACACCATACCCGGGATGGAAGCATGTGCTGCCTTTGATCGAACGGTCACTGGCGGCTTACCGGGAAGTAGCCGAACCGAAAGGTGTACACAGGATCGGGTTGCGATATATCAACCGGATCGAAATCCCGGGCAGTACAGTAAAGTTAGACGATTATTTCAAGTTTTTTCCATCCATCGACTGGCAGCTTTCTCCGGCATTCACCGGCTTTGCTGTGTTATTGCAATTTCCGTTTGATGATCGTGATTTTCTCAATCTACAGCTTGCCAGTCTCGGTTCGAAAGATGCCGAAGCGCTGGCCGTATTGCTTGATCTGGATTACTTTCTGGCGAAATCCGAAGGCGTGGCATTCGATCAATGGCTTGAATGGCTTGAGCAGGCTCATCAGCGCGTCGAAGAAGGATTCGAAGGCTGCATCAGAGATTCACTGAGGGAGCTTTTCGGGGAGGGGAAGAATTAGATGGCATATCCTGGTATCTATTCCGGCACGACGGGAACGCCTCTTGCGTTTGTGATGCAAAATGAGCCTTCGCGTGAAAGGACCGTATCCAGTTCAAGTTTCCCAAATCCTGCACTGATTGAGCGGTTAAGTCTGGACTATCAATTCAGGGATTATTCACAGGTGAGAGAGTTTCTACAAAAGAATCCGTTCCTGGTGAATGTGTTGCTCGAAGCGTTTTCGGAAATCAGGTCGCACTTTGGCGGAAGCACACAGATTGCGCTTGAAGTTGTGACCGATCCGGAAGACGGGGATCAACAACTCTTCGCCTATATTCTGACGCCGCTCGCTGCGCGTGACGCATTAGCCTTGCGGGATCGACTGGACGAAGAATGGTGGTTCTTAGCATTGGAGTGCACGGACGGTCAACTCATTATTGATCTGGAATTCATCTGATGGTCTTCGATTGGAAGGAATATTTTTCGCTCGCCGAAGAACTCAGTCAGCGATCGGATGAGGCGGCCCGGCGATCAGCAATCAGCCGGGCATATTACTCGGCTTTCAACGTCGCCCGCGCCCACGCCGAAAGTCAAGGGTGGCCAATCCAGACATCCCGGGATTCTCATAAAGTTGTCTGGGACGCCTTCAGGTCGAAAGGCTTCGGTGCAGTTCATCTAAACGGGAGCAGATTGAGGGACAAACGGAGGCAGGCGGACTACGAAGACAATATCAGCAGGCTTCCTGATCTCATGGACACGGCGCTTGAGGAGGCCCGTAAAGTGTTTTACTACCTCGGAACCATCAAACCCTGACTGTGCTGCGCAGATCGCGAGTGCGCAAGGCCCGAGCCGTTCGTTCAGTCCCAGTCACAACACGCTTCGCCTCTGTTCATCTGCGCTCCACACTTCGGACACGGGCCGGGATGCTTCCAGCGCTCGACGGCGTGCTTCTTGCTTTTCGGGCAGCGGATCGGAATCTCCTGATGTTCCGGCGAATCGAAGCTCCTGAGAATGATTGTTGCATCGTAGAGTTTGCGGCAGGTCCGGCAAACGATGGTCGTCGTGTTGCAGATCATTCCGGCGTCATCATCTCCGGAGACGGCTGCCGTGTAGCCGCAGGCGGGGCATTCAAATTCGTAGGAAGTGCCCATTTACAGATCCCCTTTGAACGCCTTGTCAAGAATCGATGGGAGCAGGGCTTCGAGTTCGGCGCTGGTTTCGGATCGAAGCCTTTTCATGGAGTCAACATGGTGTTTTACCCGGCGTAGACGCTGCTGCACTTCCATCGGTGGAAGCGGCATTTTGAAGTTGAGAAAATCTGTCGGATTAAGGCGTCTCCTTCTGACATTCGTTCCTGTGCTTTCACCGGCCAGAATCGGCCAGACTGAAGGGGTACGAAAATAAACATCCAGCGTTTCGGGCAGAACGCGAATTTCATCGACTTCGAAGACCGGAAACTCTGTCGAAACTACAAGGCCGTCACATTCAGCCGGCACTATTCCAAGTGCTCCCTCCCAGGCCATCAGCTTCGGATATACGAAATCACCGACTTTCAAGGTTGTCAGACGTGGATAGGCAAACTCCATCCCCGATTTGCTCTGCCCGCTGAATACGCCACGGCCGAAGCAATAGACGCCGGCGAAGTGGTATGTCTCCCCTTGTTGGACGAAAACATCAGGTTCTTTGAGACGGACCAATTCTTTCATTGGGGTTGGAACTGAAGGCGTTAAGGCGTCGAAGATGATCGAGCGCAGCACAGCGTCGGAATCGGCCTCCGCTTGTTGCTGTAGGTTTTTTGCCTCTTCGATCTTGGCCGCCAGTTCTTCGATTCGTGACACGATCCGGCGCTGCTCGTCGAGTGGGGGGAGCGGGATTTTGGTTGCAAGAAATCGATCTTCTTTCAATCGAACCCGATTGGTTGTTCCTTCACTTGCTGCCCGGCAGAATGCGACGAAATCTGCGGTCATACTCAACCACCCAAGATACTCCGGGATTAATCGTGATGTATCAGGCGTGAAAACGGGAAAATCATTGCTGACTATCGCGCCATCTAAGGAGTCGGGTACGATGCCGATCGCACCATTGCGAGCATCGATTCTAGACATTATGAATTGATTTGCCCTGACGGAGATGCGGCGTGTTCCCGCGATTTCTGCGCCGCTCACCTGATCGCGCTGCACTACTCCTTTTCCCCAAAGCTTGACCGTTACCTGACGGTATTCGCCATTCGGATCAATATCGATCCACTCATTCGATTTGGAAAGCACATCGCCTAATGGCGTCATCACCCAATTTCGACTCACTTGATGCTCCCGGCGAATACCTGCTTTATCTCGTTCATCAGTTCGATGATGCGATGCTCTTTGTTCAAAATGTCTTCGACAATTTGCTCGGGCGGCAAGTGCTCGAAATCCTGCTTCGCATTCGGATTTTTGATGTCCAGGTTATAACCATCACCAATCACGTACTCGACGGGCACGCGCCACGCCTGGGTATTCTCTTCGCGATTCTTCCACCACGTCAGACAATCGGCGAACTCTTCGAACTGAATCGGCGCGGTCTTCGAATACTGTTTCCTGCCCTCAGGCAACGGCAATTCGTAATACCAGATCTCCCGCGTCGGCCCCGATCGATCGAAGAAAAGCAGATTCGTCGGAATACTCGTATAAGGCGCAAATACTCCGTTCGGCAATCTGACGATCGTGTGAAGATTGAACTCCCTGACCAGTTCCTCTTTGATCCGCGCGCAAACGCCATCGCCGAAAAGCGTCCCGTTCGGGACGACGACGCCCGCGCGCCCCGGATTCGGCGGTCGCCGGAGCTTCCGCATAATCAGTTGCAGAAACAGAAGCGCCGTTTCCGCCGTCTGTTTGTCTTCGGGAAAATTCGACAGGATGCCGCGTTCCTCTTCGCCGCCGAATGGCGGGTTGGTCAGGATCACGTCTACGCGCTCGCGGTCGCCGATCTCCCGCAACGGCAAACTCAGGCTGTTGCCCGGTGAAATCTGCGGCGATTCCAGACCGTGAAGAAGAAGGTTCATCTGCGCCAGCATAAACGGCAGCGATTTCGCCTCTCCGCCGACGATGCTTTGCCCCTGAAGGATTCTCCGATCCTCTACCGTGCGGCATTGCGGTTCGAGATGTCGGAAGGCTTCTACGAGAAAGCCGCCCGTTCCGCACGCCGGATCGAGCGCGGTTTCGCCGAGGCGCGGATCGAGCACTTCGACCATAAACCGGACGACGGCGCGCGTCGTGTAAAACTCCCCGGAATCGCCGGCCGCGTCGCGCATCTCCTTGAGCATCGATTCGTAGAGATGACTCAGCGTGTGAATCTCTTCCGACGAAGTGAAATGAATCCCTTCGATCTTGTTGACGACATCGCGCAGCAGGTAGCCGTTGATCATCCGGTTGGCGATGCCCCTGAAGACCGTCGCGATCACGTCGCGCCGGTCGCCGCCTTCGTCCGCTCCCTGCAACCCGCGCAGGTAGGCAAACAATCCCGCTCCGCGCACGCCGTCGGGCCGCACCGCCTCGTCGTTGTTGACGAAGGCAATCAATTCATCGCCCGTAATGCCGTCGGGTTTCGCCGCCCAATCGCGCCAGCGGTACGGCGATTCGATCGCTCGCCGAAAGTCTTTCCCGGCCAGCAGCGCTTTCTGCTCGCGGATCTGTTCCATGTCGTCGAGGAACTTGAGAAACATGATCCAGGTCAGCATCGGCAATCGGTCAAGGTCGCCGTTGAGCCCCTTGTCCTTCCTCATGATGTCACGGGCCGACTTGATGATGCTGCCGAGTTGCTGTGCGGTGGTGAGCGGCGTCTGGGCCTTTTGTCGTTTCGCCATGTAGTCAGTCGATTATGCTGCGTAGAGTAGATTCTGGAGTTCAGAGACGGCGGCGCGCAGTTCCATCGCTCCGCCGAAGTATTTGGCGATCTCTATCACGTTGCCGTGTTCGGAGATCGGCGGGATTTCGAGCACATCAGGGATGACGAACTGCGCCGTTCCGTGCTCGGAGTATTTGTCGAGCAGTTGATCGAGGATCGCCCGCGCTTCCGGTCCGTAGCGATCGAAAAAATTCTTCGATTCGCGGCGAACCCGGTCCGCTCGTTCGCGGCGCGTCCGCAGCGGCGCATTGAAGGCGACGAAACAGAGCAGGTCGAAGGGGTCGGCGTCGGGCTGTTTGGTCGCCTCGGCCAGTTGTTCGAAGCTGATGCCCCGTTCTTCAAGCATGGCGATGATGCCCGCGCGCCCTTCCGCATCCGCCCAGCGCCGGCGCAGATCGGCGGCCGACGGATAGAGCGTCCTTACTTTCTCCGCCGTGTAGTCGGCGAAGGCGACGACGCGAAGCTGCTTGCCGTCGGCGTCGAGTTCATGAACGAGATGCGCGGCGATTTCTACTTTCCCGCCATCGACGTAAAACTTGCGCGGCGATCCTTCGTCGTCGTCCGTGATGCTTCCTTGTCCGGTGTTCAGGATTTCTTCGTCTTCGATCTCTTCTTCGGGGTGGTCGATGACCTGGGTTTCTGGGATTTCATTGCCCGTTTCGTCGATCTCTACCGTCGTGGCGAAAGCCGGGAAGCCGTCGAATTCGGGATCGGCGAAATGGCGCGTCGCGCTGCCGGTGTAATCAAGAATGTTGAAGAAGAGTTTGCCGTAATCGTCGCGCACCCGTGTTCCGCGCCCGATGATCTGTTTGAATTCGGTCATCGAGCCGATGCCGCGAACGAGCACGACATTCTTGACCATCGGCGCATCGACTCCGGTTGAGAGCAATTGCGAGGTTGTCAGGATGACCGGGGTCGCGCGTTCGAGTTCCTGAAAGTTCGACAGATGCCCGCGACCGATCTCGGCGTCGTTGGCCGTTACCCGGCAGGCGTAATCGGGATTCTTCTGCACCAGATCGGCGTTCAGGTTGTTCAACTGCCGGCGCATTTCGTCGGCGTGTTCCTGATCGACGCAGAAGACGATCGTCTTGTCGTAGCGGCCGTGTTTTTTCATGAACTCGGCTAGGTGGCGCGCGATCGCCTCGGTGCGGGCTCGAAGCGAAACGATCCGCTCGAAATCCTTGGTCTGGTATACCTCATCGGGGATTTCGCGGCCGTACCGATCGAGCTGCCCCTTATCCGGCCGCCAGCCGGTCGAATCCCAGGTCGTCACAACCCGATGGACACGATAGGGAGCGAGGAAACCGTCTTCGATGCCTTGCTTCAGGCTGTATTGAAAGATCGGATTACCGAAGTACTCGTAGGTGTCGCGATTGTCTTCGCGCAGCGGCGTCGCGGTCATTCCCAATTGAAAGGCCGGCTCGAAGTAATCAAGGATCTCACGCCAGTTGCCGTCATCCCTGGCGCTTCCGCGATGGCACTCATCGACGATCACCAGATCAAAGAAGTCGCGCGGGTATTCGCGATAGAGACCGGGTCGGTTTTCGTCTTCGGCGAGCGCCTGATAGATGGCGAAGTACAGTTCGCGGCTTTTGACGGCGACGCCGTTTTCGATCTTGCAGCGGGCATCGCCGAACGGGGCAAAGATCTTGTCCTTCGGATCGTCGATCAGGATGTTGCGGTCGGCCAGATACAGAATCCGCGGCCGTTTGAATTCGCCGGTTCGGTTCCAGCGGGCGCTCCACAGCTTCCAGCAGATCTGGAAGGCGACGACGGTCTTTCCCGTCCCCGTCGCCATTGTCAGCAGAATGCGCTTGTGCCCCTTTAGAATAGATTGCACGGCGCGGTTGATGGCGATTTCCTGATAGTAGCGCGGGCTTTTCCCGGTGACGTGATTGAACGGAGTCAGCAACCGCTCGATCATCTGATCGCTGAGCCCTTCGGCCGCGGCGAGGCGCGCCCAGAGTTCTTCCGGTGAAGGGAAGCGGTCGATTTCGGATTCTTTGCCGGTAGTGTAGTCGAATTCGACGATGCCCTTGCCGTTGGTCGAGTAGGCGAACTTGAGGCCGAGGATTTCGGCGTAATCTTTTGCCTGCTGCAACCCGTCGCCTGGCGCTTTGAAGGCGGCTTTCGCTTCAACGACGGCGATCATGAAATCGCGCGTGTAGCGGAGCAGATAATCGGCGCGTTTCTGTTTTTTTCGTTTCGCTCTGGTGCCGGCAATGACGATCCGGCCGTCGGTGAAGGTCTTCTGTTCGGTGAAAGAATGCGGTTCGCGGTTCCAGCCCGCTTCATCGAGTTTCGGCAGAACGTAGAGACGACAAGTATCGGCTTCGGTGATCATCGCTGGAACTTGCCCGACAACCGGGTAAAGCGGTACGCTGAGATCGAACCGCGATCCATTGAAAGTGAATTGCTGAATTTGTGTTGCTCGCTGGGTAAGAGGATAATGGGCAGGCTTCGAGACTGCAAGAGACTGCTTTCAGTAGAGGTCAAAAACGGGGACGCTACGGGGACGCGAAGTGATAAAAACGGGTACAAATCAGTACAAATGGAGGTTAAAAAGGTGATCGTCTAACCCAAACTGACGTATCAACTTATCCTCACTCATACCAACCCGTGCCAAGCCGCCGTGAAGGACTTTCACGGCGGCGACACGGGTTCAAATCCCGTACGGGACGCCTTTCATTTTCCACACCGTACGCGGCCCGCTGAGATTGACTCCACGCTCCCGATGATTCTCGCGATGCTTATTACGCCGGTAATTTTCTAACCCCTGCAAAAGAGAGGGCCATGATTTGTGGATAGTGCTACTGTCCCGGATAAACCATCCTGGCTGGGTATTCGTTTTGATCGCAATGAACTCGCGGGCGCGTTTGGCGACCTCGGCACGGATTTGCCGCTGATAGTCGGAATGTCGCTGGCAGCGAAACTGGACGGCGCGAGCGTGCTGGTGATGTTCGGCGTAATGCAGATTCTGACTGCATTGCGCTACCGGATGCCGATGCCGGTGCAGCCGCTGAAGGCAATGGCGGCCATCGTCATTGCACAGAAACTCGGCGGCGAGGTGCTTTACGGTGCAGGGCTGGCCATTGGTTTGAGTATGCTCGTGCTGTCGCTTACGGGCTTGATAGACTCCCTGGCGCGCGTAATTCCGAAAAGCGTCATACGCGGCATACAGTTCGGACTGGGGCTGCAACTCGCGCTGCTGGCGCTGAGGGATTACGTCACAGCCGACGGCGTGCGCGGTTACTGGCTGGCCGCAGCGGCGTTTGTGCTGACGGTGTTTCTCATAGGCAACCGGCGCTTCCCGGCGGCGTTGTTCGTCGTCGCGCTGGGGCTGGTTTACGCCTTAATTTTCAAACTCGATCCGGGTTCGATTGTGCAGGGCGTAGGATTCAATCTGCCGCAGTTTCACTTGCCTGCCTGGAGCAATGTGCTGACGGGCTTTGTCGTGCTGGCGCTGCCGCAGATTCCGCTCTCGCTCGGCAATTCGGTGCTGGCTACGCGACAGGTCGCCGAAGACCTGTTTCCTGAAAAGCCGCTCTCGGTGCGCGGCATCGCCCTGACCTACTCGCTGATGAATCTGATCAATCCGTTTTTCGGGGGCATACCGACCTGTCACGGTTCGGGCGGAATGGCCGGGCATTATGCTTTCGGCGGACGCACGGGCGGGTCGGTAGTGATCTACGGTTTGATGTATCTTGTCCCTGGAATATTTTTCGGCGGCGTCTTTGATCAGGTTGCCGGCGTATTTCCCCTGCCGATCCTGGGCGTGCTGCTGTTATTTGAAGGGCTCGCGCTGCTGCTGCTGGTACGCGATGTCGCCGTATCAAAAACCGATTTTCCGGTTGTGTTGCTCGTCGGGTTGATAGCGAACGGATTGCCTTACGGTTATCTGATCGGCGTAGTAGTCGGAACCGCGCTTGCTCATTTGATTCGCAAAAGAGTTACGGGCCTGGCCTGATTTGGCGCCGGTGTTCCAATATAACAAATGCAGCGCTTTCCGGGCTGCAATGAGCAACAGGGGATATTGCGCGAAACCGCCGGTTTGTACGACGCGGCGGAAAGGGGTATCAGGGGAATGATCGATATTGCTGATGTCGAACAGGAGCTTGAAATCGTTAGGGGCGAATTTCATCACCAGGTTGAAATCGCCTTTACGAGAATAAGGGATTTGATCGAAACCAGGCAGGATGACGCTGATGTTGCTCCGCTGCTCGGGCGAGTCGAGGATATCGCGGACACTGCTTTTGAAATGCTGCGCTGGGCGGACAGGGCTGCTGTGCTGGAGAAAATCCTGGAGAACTAAACCGATCCACGGAATATTGGTACGGCGCGTGAGACAAGAGATAACGGAACAAACGAAATGAAACGAAAATCACGGAAAGACCGGGGATTTTCGTATGTTTCGTCTTTTTTCGTATGTTCCGTCATCTCTCTTTTCACAGGCGGAAGAATTCGTCCTACATCTGTTTCGCTTTCGCCGTATCGCCGCTGAGCGCGAAGACCCAGCGCGCCAAGGGTAAATTATGCGAACTTGCCATGTGCGCGCGCAGAAGTGTCCGGCTCTTTCGCGGTTCAGACGGGTGTCCGTCGCACGGTAAACTTCGCCCATGCCGCCCGCGCCGATCTCGCTATGAATTTCGTAGTGGCCAAGTTTGGTTCCGAGTGTCAGGGGCATAAGGCGTCAGCGTTTTTCCTTTGCTTGCAGATTGGCGATGAAGCCTGCAATATCCACTTCATCGCCGTACAATCGCTCACACAAGCGACGTTTGATTTCAAGCTCGGGCAGACCCGGCGGAAACGAAGCCAGAATCATTTGTCGCGCCATCAGAAACATCCGGCTGCCCATTTTCAACCGCTCCTCCCCGGAACGCGCCAGCAGCCGTTTACGCACCATCCGGGCGATTTCAGGCGGGGTGTCATTCATCTTCGGTCATCACCTCGTTGAGTAAATCCGCTACGCCGAGCCGCGCCGCACGGCTTGTCACGTAATCCATCCCGCATTCCGGCGTCAGCAGGTTTTTCACATCGCGCAATTGCAATTCCGAAATATCAATGTCCCGCGTCATCCGCGGTTGCGCATACTGATTCATAGCCACCGATCCTGTCAGCATAAACGCGATGCCGGCCGCCTCAAGGCGCAGGGAAATGTCGCGTAAAATGTCGAGATCCGATTGAAGCATAACTCAATGCCTCCTTACTTCTTCAGCAACTCCGTCCAGTTCTGCACCACCGTCAGCGGGCGCGTCGTCGCGTCTTCCAGCGGGCGCAGCAACAGAATCCGCTGCCCGTCGGCGCTCACGTCGTACACGTAGCGGTTGTTACGGCGGCCATAGCTGCCCACGTCAAAGAGCGGCACGGGCGTCCCGGTTCCAAAGTTCGCGCCCGGCTCGACCGGCACGGCCATCAGTTTGTCGTCGGGCGCAACGTAGTACAGTTCCCGCCCATCGCGCCGCCAGCGGGGGAGCGCGCCGCCGCCTTTGGAAACAATGACTCTCCGCCCCGGCTCCGGGAAGGCTTGCACGTAGATTTCATCGCGCCCGGACTCATTCGATTGGTACACCAGCCGGCGTCCATCGGGTGAGACCTTGCCCCAACGTTCATCAAATTGCGTGACCAGATAAGGCTTCGGCCGGCGGTCGCCGGACAGCGGCAGCAACCAGAGATCGTAGGCTGTCTTTTCACCAGTTTTCATGTAGACGATGTACTTCCCATCGTTTGACCAATCGGTTTGATTGATGGAAAGCGCTTCCTCCTTTAAGACTAATTCTTCGTTGTCATCATTCCCATTCCCCCCTTTTTGCCAGATGGCCAGGAAGCCTCCCCGGTTCGAGGCAAAGGAAATCTGTTTCCCATCCGGCGACCGGAGCGGGAAAATGTTGTGACTGGAATCGGAAGTCAGACGGTCATACGTTTCGCGCGCGAGGTCGAATGACCAGATGTCATTGCCGGCTTTTTGCGGCTCAAACCGTTCGAGCAGCACCTGTGCGCCGTTCGGTGAGAGGCTCAACCAACGATAGTAGCCCGGCGTACCGACCAGAGATAGCTGCCTGCCGCTGCGATCAAACCAGACAAGCTGTGTGTTCGGACTGCCCCCGCTTTGATAGATCAGCCATTTGTCCTCGCAGACCGACAACGGAGAATAGTACGCGGCGAGGATGCGATTCCCCTGTTCGGCCAACGTGACGGGATCGCCGCGCAGTCTCCGCGCTTCGGCATCAAACCGTTGCGCCAGAATTTTCTCTCCGCGCATGAAGACCAAATACCCGGCGGTGGAGTATTCGGCATTCGTATCGGAGCGCAGCAGGAAGCTGGTCTGCGGTTGATCGAGCGAACCGAGCTTGATCCCGATATTCTCCGGTTGCGCCGACCGGACAAGGAACACAAAATGACGACCGTCTGGCAGAAAACGAGGAAAATTGTGCTGAGTCTCAAGACGCGCACCATCAAGGCTGGTGACGGGCGTCGGCACGCCGCCGCTGTCCGAAACTTGCTGAAGACCAACGCTATTCTGAGCCGGGGCAAAAAGAATGACGCCTGCGCTGTTCCACGTACCGCCGAAACCATTAGGCGCATCGCAGAGGATTTCGGGCGTACCGCCGGCAGCCTCGATTCGTTTGAGCTTGCTGTTGCTGAAAAAACCGAGGTGGCGGCTATCGGGCGACCAGAAGGGAAACCGCGCGCCCTCTGTCCCCGACACGCGCACCGGCTCCGGCGCATCCAGCGAGTAAAGCCAGATGTGATTCGTGCCTTCGGTGACGGCGGTAAAGGCAATCCGCCGCCCATCGGGTGAAAAGGCCGGCGAACCATTCTCCCCACTGACCGAGGCGGGCCAGGGCAGATAGGTGTAGTTGGCGCGACTCTCCGCAGGCGCGCGGCGGAAGTACGCCCACGCGAACGCCAGCGTTGTCAGCAAAAGCGCCGCCGCAGCGATCATCCGGATGCGGCCTGGGTACGCACGCGCCCCCGCGTGCCGCCCTTGCGAGGCATCCACTAGCATTGAAGTCGTCTCTTCCCCAGACCTGCCCGCGAGGGCGCGGGCATTCCCAGCCGACGACACCGATTCCAGCGCAAAGCCCAAATCACTCGCCGATTGAAACCGCCGCTCCGGTTTCTTCTCCAAACATCGTCGCACGATCCTGTCGAGCGCCGGTGAAACTTTCGTATTCGTCTCGCTCAATTCCGGCGGCTCTTCCTTCAAGATCGCGTTCATTACTTCAATCGCCGAATCGCCGTGGAACGTCCGCCGGCCCGAAAGTATTTCATAAAGAATCACGCCGAAGCTGAAAATGTCCGAACGATGATCCACGTCCTGTCCGCGCACCTGTTCGGGCGACATATAACCGACCGTGCCCATCACCGTGCCGGGATCAGTGATCTTCTTTTGCGTAGCGACTTCCGAACCGATTGGCTCATTGGGTTGGGGTTTGAGCTTGGCGAGGCCGAAATCCAGAATCTTTACGCGGCCATCGACGGTGACGAACAGGTTTTCGGGTTTCAGGTCACGATGAATGATGCCTTTGGCGTGAGCGGCCGAAAGCCCGTCGGCAATTTGCCGCGCGTATTCGATCGCTTTCTTCGGAGCAATCGCGCCTTCGCTCAATTGTGCGCGCAGTTCCTCGCCATCGAGCAATTCCTCGACGATGTAAGGTTGGTCTTGATGAGTGCCGATGTCGTAAACGGTAAGAATATTGGGATGATTGAGCGCACTTGTCGCGCGGGCTTCCTGCTCGAATCGTTTGAGCCGGTCGGCGTCCTGCGCAAATTCGGCGGGCAGGACTTTGATTGCGACTTCGCGGTTCAGGCGAGCGTCTGTCGCGCGGTAAACTTCGCCCATGCCTCCTGCGCCGAGTGGGGCTAACACCAGGTAATGATTCAACTTCGCGCCTGTTGGGATCGTCATTTTCGGGGAGCCTCCGCTCAATTCAGTATCACGAATTCCTTCTTCGCTTCGATCAGCACGGGTAAATCTGCAACGGAACAAAGGAGAAAAGACGGAACATACGGAAATCCCCGGTCTTTCCGTGGTTTTCGTTTCATTCGCTTTGTTCCGTTATCTCATGTCTCACGTTGTACACTAATTTCGCAAGGGTCAATATTGAACCGCTCCGGGCGTGTCGGAGACCCCGAACCTTGAAAGGGAATGCACGATATGGCTGTATAGAGCTGAAGCTTGAAGTCGTAAGGGCCGAATGCTGAGCCGGGCCGGCAGGTCCGCAATGCTTGAAAAAATGAGGGGGGTCCCTGTGGACTTACGCCGAATCCCGTTTTTGGAAGGTCCGATGAAAAAAATACTGATAATGCTTGGCGTTTTCGCCTTTGCAGTCCAGACGCAGGCTCAGTATCTGCTGGTTTACGAGGGCAGGTCGGGGCCGGGGCGGGGAAAGCACATCGTGCTGGTCGCAGGCGACGAGGAATACCGCTCCGAAGAAGCGCTTCCGATGCTTGCAAAAATTCTCGCCGTCCGGCACGGCTTCAAATGCACGGTGCTCTTCAGCATCAACCCCGAGGATGGAACAATAGATCCGAACAACAGTTCCAACATTCCAGGCATTGAAGAACTCGCGCGCGCCGATATGCTCGTGCTCTTTACCCGGTTTCGGGAACCGTCCGACGCGCATATGAAATACTTCGACGATTTCCTGCGTTCGGGCAAGCCCATCCTCGGCATACGCACCGCCACCCACGCCTTCGCCTTCGAGAAAAACAAACAGAGTCCGTACGCAAAATGGGACTGGCGCAGCACGGAGTGGGAGGGCGGATTCGGACGGCAGGTGCTCGGGGCTACGTGGCCGCGATCCGGGGGACATCACGGAGCGCACGGCAAACAGAGCACGCGCGGAATCATCAACGATCGCCTCAAATCGCATCCGGTGCTGAAGGGCGTCGGCGATATATGGGGACCGACCGATGTTTACGGCGTGTTCAACCTGCCGCGTGATGCGCAGGTGCTCGTTTACGGGCAGGTTCTGGAAGGAATGAAACCGACCGACAAACCTCTCGCCGGAGCGAAAAACGATCCGATGATGCCGCTTGTATGGACGCGGAACTATGCCATGGCTGACGGCAAGCCCTCGCGCGTGATTTGCAGCACTATCGGATCTGCGGTCGATTTTGAGAGTGAGGGATTGCGCCGGCTCCTTATCAACGCGGTTTATTGGGGGCTTGGTATGGAGAGTCGAATTCCTGCACGCAACAATGTAGATTATGCAGGCGACTATCGGCCAGGTTATTTCGGGTTTCAGGGTTTCAGAAAAGGCGTCAAACCTTCGGATCTCAGGTAGAAGCGAGATAACGGAACAAACGAAAAAAGACGGAACATACGGAAATTCCCGGTTTTTCCGTGATTTTCGTCTTATTTCGTTTGTTCCGTTATCTCTCTTTCATGTGAGCGCGCCGCCCCAAACATCACCCGGTTTGACTCACCCTTAACGCGAGGCGCTGAAGCAATACATCGCGCCGCGTGTGCGCACATAAATACGCCCATCGCTCAGAGCAGGCGTTGCGCCGATTTCATCGCCGATTTCGTTGACGGACAGCACTTCCCATTCGGCGCCGGCTTTGAGTACAGTAATCTTGCCTTCGGTGCTCGCCAGAAACACCTTCCCGTCGGCGGCGACAGGCGAAGCATAATACTCGCCCAGCGCGTTGGGGCTGCGACCCTGCTTCAGCATACGACCGGTTGCGGGATCCAGCGAGGTGATGATGCCGCCGGTTTTCACCATGTAATACACATCCTGATACAGCAGCGGCGCGGGAATGTACGGAATATTTTTCTGCGCGCGCCAGCGAACCGCACTCGCCCCAAGCCGGCCGCGCGCGTTGCCCGGACGAACTGCAATCGCGCCCCATTCACCCATGCCTAAAGCTCGCGCCTTGTCCCATTCCTCACTGACAATGACTTTGTCATCGTTTTCATCAATCCAGCCGAAATGCTCTCCAAAGTCTGGGTCATCACGAAACTCTTCTGGTGAAAGTCGCCCGTCTTTGTCTTTGTCGTATTTCGCGAGCGTTGCAGCAAAGGTCGGCAGCATCGGCTCACTGCCGCCCAGCGTAGAGAGCATTAGCGTGTCGCCGTGCGCCAGCGGCGTCCCCATTGATCCGCCGGATGCCAGCGGCAACCACCAGCGGCTGGCGCCGGAAGCCAGGTCGTAAGCGTCCAGCCGCGTGGAGCCGAGCACGATTAGCTCCGTGCGTGTCGCTTCCGGTCGAAAGATGATCGGCGTCGCCCAACCAATCGTCATGCCCGGTCGGTCAGCCTTCCACCGCAAACGTCCGGTCGCACGGTCAAGCGCCATGACGAAGGATCCCGACACCTGATCGCAAACCAACACCACCAGGCTTCCAGCAATGATCGGTGAACTCGACATGCCGTAAAAGTTTTTGAAGGGGCCGAGCGCATAACGCCATCGCTCTTTCCCGCTGTCGTCGTACGAGATCAATCCCAGTTCAGGAAAGAAGGCCACCACTCCATTCCCGTCGGCGGCAGGCGTGGGCGACGCCGGATCGTTCGCTTTGTATGCCGCCTGCACTCTTTCACGCTTCACCTCCCGCCGCCACAATTCGCGGCCTGTGCGCGTATCGAGACAAAAAGTAATCAATCGTTCGCCCTCGCTTGCAGTTCCATAAACCCGTGTCCCCACCACGACGGGCGATGACTGTCCAAAGGGGATTGACGCCTTCCACGCCACGTTTTTGGTCGGCGAAAATTCGACGGGATACCCGGTGGACGAATCCACCCCCGACCCGTTCGGCCCGCGAAACTGCGCCCACTGCGCGTCGGCGCGGCCACCGATGACGCACAGTAGAAAACTGGACATCAGGAAGACGAGTGAGTGATTTGTAAACCGCATTGCGATGACTTTTTTCATGACGTTCCTTCAGTGTCGATTTCCAGTAACCGGAGCAAACTATTACTTGACGGCAATTCCCGGTTTAAGGAGAAAGAGAGATAACGGAACAAACGAAATAGGACAGAACAAACGGAAATATTCAACTATTCCGTAATTTTCGTTTCATTTCGTTTGTTCCGTTATCTCTCTTGCCGTCTCACGCCTTGTACCAAGGATGATTCTCTACATAGATCGTGTTTGCAGTTCATCGATCAAGGCTTTGGCCTCTTTCAAATCCGCTGTATCGAAGCCTTCGGTAAACCAGCCATAAATTTCCGCGAGCCTCTGCCGCGCTTCTGTCTGCTTGCCCTGCTTTTGCCACAACCGCGCGAGGCTCATCACCCCGCGCAATTCCAGCGATTTCGCCTGTTGCCGCTGCGCCACCTTGATGGCCTGGTGAAAACATTCTTCCACCTCGGCTTGAGACGCTTCGGACTGCGACAACAGTTCGCCTCGGAGCCGGTAAATCTCCGCTTCAAAAAAGCGTTCCCCGGATTGCTCGGCAAAGGCCAGCGCTTCATCCAGCAGGCTTAGCCCTTCGGCAAGCTGCCCCGTAACGCCACACGCTTCGCCAAGCAGCGCCAGATAGCGTGACCGTCCCAGATCGGCCTCGAATCCGTGCATGCCAGTGATGCCTTCGCGCATCTGCGCCAGCCCTGCGGCGCTCTCTTCCGCTGCGACCAGCGCCCACCCTCGGCAAATGTATCCATTCGCCAGCCATTGCGGAAAACCGTGTTCAGTCGAAAGGGCCAGACATTCTTCAGCCATTTCCCTGACGCGCTGGTTTTCCCGGCGGCTGATGTGTAACTCGGCGGCCATGAAGGTGGCGAGCGCCAGCCCGAAGGGGGAAACGTTCTGTCGCGCCAGCGCCAGCGCCTGACGGCTCTGTTGCAATGCCTGTTCGGGATACCCCAGATTCCACAGCGACGATGCGCCCATGAAAAGACCGATCATCACGGGGTTTTCACCGGCATAAATCACTGCCTCACCATCCTGTGGCTGTGGACTCAGAATGGTCAGCATATCGTTTACATGCGCACAAGCCGAGCTGAACTCGCCCCGATAATTGAAACTTGACGCCATCATCTGATGCCCCCAGATCAAAGCAGCCGGGGCTTTGGTGTCCGACAGCGCCAGGAATTCTTCTGCCAGCTTGCGCGCCGTGTGGTTATCCCCCCCAACCAGATAAGACCGCCATTGACCGACCAGGATCGTCCATAGCTCTGGCGGATCGCCGAGCTGCTGCGCCAGTTCCCGGGCGCGCGTGAAAAGTTCGCGGCTCTCTTCGGAAGCCAATCCCCGGCAGGCGCCCAACGGCAGAGACAGCGTGACTTGCAACGCCAGTTCCTGCCGCGTGCGCGCGGTCGTGTCCGGCTCAGATTTGAGCAGCTCCAGTCCGCGCCGCGCCAGCACGACGGCCTCCTGGTAGGCAAAGAGCTGCGTGGCATGCTCCGCCGCGAGCCGGTAATAATCCGCCGCACGCGCATACTCTCGCCCGGCTTCATAGAGCGCCGCCAGTGCGTTGGCCACATTCGTTCGTTGTTCGCCGTAAAAACCTTCCAGCGTTTGCGCCACCTCGCGGCTGAGTGCGGCTTTGCGCGTCAGGCGCAACGCGGCATAGAGCGCATTCTGGTAAAGCACGTGAACAAAGCGATACTTGAGCGTCAGTGTGCGATTCGGAAATTCGCCTTCACTCGCCAGCTTCACAAACGCAAACACCCGCTCCAGCTTTTCCAATCGCTCTTCGATTTCGTCCGCATCCAGTTGCAGCACCTGCGCCACGACCGCCGAATCGAATTCATAGCCCTGCACGCTCGCAGTGGTAAGCAGTTCCCGGTCGTCTTCGCCGAGTTGTGCGATCTTGCGTTCGATCATCCCGCGCACCGATTCCGGCAACTCGCGTTCGATGTCGGGCAGCGTTCGCACAAGCCTGGGTACGCACGCATCCTGCGTGCTGCCTTCCGCCGCAATCACGCCGCGATCCCGCAGATAGCGCACCAAATCCGCCATAAACAACGGACTGCCTTCCGTCTTCGCGTGAATCAGCTTGGCAAAATCGGGCGGAAACGCATGACGCGGAAATTCGAGCGTGAGGTAATCGGCAATTTCGGCTTCCGTCAAAAATTCCAGCAACAATTCCCGGCAGTAGCCCCGCGCCTGCAAATCCGGCTTGATCTGCAGGAAGGGATGTTTCGACAGCAACATATCCGAAGGCCGATACGTCACGACGATCAACACGCGCATCGCATCGAACTTGCCCGCGAGAAAACTCAGCAAATCAATCGTCGAGACATCGGCCCAATGCAGATCGTCAAAGAAAATCACGAGCGGCTGCGGCGTCGCTACGGCTTGCAGGAACGCAGCTAACTCGCGCTTCATCCGTTCCTGCGAAGCGGCTTTGACCTCATTGAGCAGGCGTGCGGATTCTTCGCTGTCACCGGAAAGCGGCACAACCTGCGCATACCAAGTCGGCGCGATTTGCTTCATCGTGGGCGCAAGACTCTTGTCGCTCTGCAATAGATTTTCCAAGGCTTCGAGCAGCGGCAAATAGGCTTCGGTTCCGGCCAGGCGTTCCGAACAACGCCCACGTGCAATCGTGCATTGCTGTTCTTTCGCAAGCTCGGCGAGGAAATCCTCGACCAGTGTGGTCTTGCCGATGCCGGGCTCGCCCGCGACGCACAGCAACGAACCGCGCCCGTCGTTTGCTGCGTTGAAGGCGGCGCGCAATTCGTTGCGCTCCGGTTCACGCCCGACGGTGTGACGGAGTATTGCCGAAGCCGGCAAAAGATTTTCTGCTCGCTGGTTGTCTACGCCCGGTACAAGCAATGCGGTTTTGACTTCAGGCAATTCGTCAGTTGGCTGATCGGGCGGAAAGCCTATTCGTTGAAGCACGCGTTGGAAGCGCGGGGCTGAACGAAGAAAATCAAATTTGGGATCCACTTTCACAAAGGTGATCCATAGCGGATGCTCGTTGCAAGCCTTCTCAAGCCCTGCCAGTGTTTGTTCGGTATCACCAAATCCCGCATAAATCTGTGCAAAGTTAAGGGCCGAGACGAATTCGTGCGTTGCCCGCTGCGCTAACGCGGTCAGAATATCCTGTGCCGCCTGACGGTCGCCGATTTTCCCATACACATACCCTATGGTCGGTAAAGTCAGCGGGTCGTTTGCGCTTTGCCGCAGATTGGCAACTGTTGTCGCAGCCGCACCGAAATCGCCGCGTTGCGTATAAACCTCAGCGAGAAAAATTTGCGCCAGGGAATAGCGCGGATTCAACTCAAGCACTTTTTGCAACTGCGTAATGGCGCGCTCAGATTGTCCCGCCCAATAGGAAACAATGCCGACGCTGGTATTTATCATCTCCGACAACGGATCCAGTTCGAGCGCGCGCTGATAGGCTGGAAAGCTTTCTGCAAAGCGTCCCATCAAACCCAGATACCATGCATACCACATATGGAGATGTGCGCTGCCGGCATCAAGCGCCAGCGCCTGTTTGAATTCGAGCTCTGCACCGGAGTAATCACGGTCGTGATACATTTTAATGATCGCCAGGGAATTGTGCGCATCTCCGAGCGTATCATCCAATGCCAGCGCAGCGTTGACGGCTTCCTGCGCTTTCGGCATCCATTTGCCGGGCGCGGAAAAAGTGAAGAAAGCCATCTCCACATAAGCGTTCGCCAGTCCCGTGAAAGCCGATGCGTAGCGATTATCAACGGTAATCGCGCGATTGAAATATTCAATCGCTTTTTGAAAGTCGCTCGGCGTAAATCGGTTGAAGTAAAAAAGCCCGTGCAGATAATGCTCGTGCGCTTCTGCATTTCTGGTATGACGCTTCAGCACCGCTTCTTTGGCTGCGCCGAGCAATTTCACTTTCAGCGCATCCACTACCGAGAGCGTGATTTCATCCTGCACGTCAAAAATATCTTTCATCTCGCGGTCGTAGCGTTCCGCCCACAGTTGGTAGCCGTCCGCCGCATTGACCAGTTGCACGTTGATGCGAATGCGATTGCCCGCTTTGCGGACGCTGCCTTCCAGCACCGTGTTGACGTTCAGCGTTTTGCCGATTTCCCGCGCTTCGGTGTTTTTGCCCTTGAAGGAAAAGGCCGAGGTGCGCGCCGCGACTTTCAATTCGTCAATCTTCGCCAGCGCATTGAGCAATTCTTCCGCCAGTCCATCGCAGAAGTATTCGTTTTCTCCGTCCGCACTGATGTTCGCAAACGGCAGGACGGCGATGGATTGCGAGTCGTTACGGTACGAGGAGCGGTAGCGACTTGGCTCTTCCGCATCATGCGCAGTCGGAGTCACCAGGTCGCTGCCACTCCCCGTACCGTATCGTGCGGTCTCGGTGGGTTGCAGTTCCTTCAGCCCCGCCTTGCGCAACCCATCCATCAACTGCTCGACGAGTTCCGGCAGATACCATTTTCCGAACTGTTCTCGCGCAGTTTGCGCAAAATCGGGCTGTAAGCTCAGCACGGTGCGCAATGCCTCTTCTGCGGCTTTCTGCTCTCCGAGCTGCCCGCAGAGCGCAGCGTACAGTGCCTGCATATACGCCGGCGCGCCGCCGCCCCGCATCAAACTCTTGAGCAGAGGCGGGCGGGCGTTTTTGTAATCGCCCCTGCGATATGCGTCGAGGAAATGTACGGCCCAGTACCAGCCCGGATGATTGGGGTTCAGTTGTCGCGCTTGCTCCGCGAGATTACAGCCCCGTTCCCAGTCGCCTGCAAATGCGATCAGGTGAGCGAGGTATTCCAGTGTGGAACCGTCCAGCGGGTTGAGCGCAATAGCGCGTTCCGCCGCCTCGCGGAACGGGGCGAATTCCTTGCGAAAGAACAACGCCTGTGCGAGTGCGAGCCATGCGAAATGATTGGCGTGAGCTGCGTCCACCGCGCGCCGTGCGGCTTCGAGCGCGCGTCCCAGCGGATCAGGCTGCGCATTGAAGCCGAAACGATGTTCTTCGCCGTACATCATAGACAGCATCGCCCAGCCATCGGCATTGCTCGGCGCTTGTTCGACCGCCCGTTCCAAACCTGCCCGCACAGCGGCGTGTTCTTCCGGCGCGATGCGCTCGAAGTAGCCGAAGCTGCGCAGCACCGCCTCATAGGGGCTGAGTTGATCGGGCGGCTTGAGGCGAACCGCTTCGCTCATACTATGCGGCAGCGCTCCATACCAGTCAGCGACGGTGGAGACGATGCGGGGAACCAGGTCGTCCTGCAACTCAAAAACGGCTTCGGAGCTGAAGGTGCGGTTGTAGGTTTCCGCCCACAGATGCGCGCCCGTGCTTGCGTCCACCAGTTGCACCGCTACGCGCAAATGCGCACCCGCCTGCCGCAAACTGCCTTCCATCACATACCGCGCGCCGAGTTCCTTACCGATCGCGCGCACATCACCCGAATCATTTGCGTACTTCAACGTCGAACCGCGCGCTATGACGCGCAGGCACGAAAAGCGCGACAAGCCCGTCACGATGTCTTCGGACAAGCCTTCCGCCAACGCTTCCAGCTCCGCATTCGCCCCGCGCCATCTGAACGGCAACACTGCTACCCAGAAACCCTCATCTGCACGCGGAGCCGAAACCCGTGCAGAAGGCAACATCATCGTATCGCTGTCGCCGGATGGCAGTCTTGCGACATCGCCGCGCCGTTCGATTTCCTGCAAGGTTTCCGCTGCTTCGCCGGCCGTAGGACGCCTACTCGCGTCTTTGCTGAGCATACGCAAAATCAATTCATTCAGCGCTTCAGGCAGTTCCGGCTTCCAGTGCGTAAGTGGTGGTGGCTCCTGCAACGTGATCGCGTGCAGATAACCCACGAGCGTTTCCGCCCTGAACGGATGGCGTCCTGTCGCCAGTTCATAAAGCACGATGCCGAGCGCAAAGACATCCGATGGATGACTTACCGTTTCGCCGCGCGCCTGTTCGGGCGACATATAGGCTACCGTGCCCATCACGGCGCCGGGCGTTGTCTGCTGTGCAAGCGTCGCCGCTTCGGAATCGCTTTCCGTTGCAGGCCGCAAGCGCGCGAGGCCGAAATCCAGCACCTTCACATAGCCGTCGTCGCGCACCATGATGTTGTCGGGCTTGATGTCTCGATGCGTGATGCCGGCGGCGTGTGCGACGGTGAGGGCTTTCGCGATCTGCTGAGCGAGCGTCAACAACGTTTCGAGCGAATTGTCTTCGTTCATGACGACACGCAGGGTGCGCCCCGTGACCAGTTCCATCACGATGAAGCGTCCCGCGTCGCATTCGCCGATGTCGTAAACGGTAATTATGTTGGGATGGCTGAGAGCGGATGCGGCCTGTGCTTCCTGCTCAAAGCGGTGAACGCGGTTTGCATCAGCGGTCAGTTCGACGGGAAGGAGTTTGAGTGCGACTTTGCGTTTGAGACGAGTATCTTCAGCAAGCCAGACCTCGCCCATCCCGCCCGCACCGAGTCGGGTGATGATGCGGTAATGTGCGAGCGTCGAGTTCGGGGCGAGTGATTTCATGCGCTCCGGTCGATCTGAATCTGTTCGGGCGCAATCCAGATGATCCGGCCGTTCTCAGAGGCTGCGACCGGATTGCCCGCGCGCTTGTGTTGCAACAGGGCTTGTTGCACGGCGCGTTTGAAAGCATCCCTAATCGCTTCTCGATGCTCGACCATCAGGTGTCTGGTGATTGCCAAATCTATTTTGGGTTTTTCTGGAAGCATAGTTTTTCCCAGCACGCAGCTTCGTAAATTTGGAGGGCGGCGCCTTCCCGCTGATCTGCGACGAGCAGTGGATTGCCGCTGGAAGAATTGTCATACACCGTCAACGAACTCGCCAATGGTTGATACAGCGTAAAGAAATTTTGCAGCCCACGCCGGTAGCGGCGCCGAATCGTTGCTTCCTCGACCGAATGCCCGCCCAATCGCACGCGCTCTTCCACGCGCCGCACCGCCGGTTCCGGGCTGTTGAGCCGGATGAAAAACAAATCGAACTCGTAGCCTTGCTGTTTCAACCCGGCGATCCACGGCGCGTAAGAACGACTCGCCAACTTACTTTCAAACGCGAAATGTGCACGCCGCGCTGCCAGATCACGCAATCGTTTGAGCATCACGCGTCCGGCTTCGAGCGCGACTTTTTCGGGCGCAAAGGCCGACAAACCTTGTGCAATCGTGTCGTCGTTGACGTATTCCGTCAGCCCGAACGTATCGCGCAACAAATGCGGCGCGAGCGTAGATTTACCTGCGCCTTTGCAGCCTGCAATGACTGAACCGCGCCGAGTTGGTCGAGAATTTGGTAATGCCCAATTTGTGTTTCCATGCGGCTTACATTCCCCAAACGTGAATCGTGCGCTCGCGCAGCTTGCGCGTGCGTTTGAAGATTTTCTTCGACCAGGGTTTCTTCGTCCGATCAAACACCACGAAGTGCAATTCGTCCGCGTTGCAGCGTTCGCCATAGTCGAGTGTTTGCCCGAGTCCTTCCGTGATGGTTTGCGCCAACGCTTTGCGCCGAATTTTCAATTCCAGCACGATGCGTTGCACGCCGCCGGGGTAATTCCAGATAACGAGCAAATCCGTCCGCCCGCGTCCCAGGCCGTATTCGCGCTCGATGCGTCCACCGCCGTTGACCACCCGATGCAGAAAAGCTTGCAGCAACAACTGCGGCCCGGCTTCTTTGTAGTCGAAGCGTTCCATCCAGCTTTCGGAACCCTCGCGAAAGAACTGCTGAAACGCGGTCATCAGCTTGTCCATCTCCAACCGGCCATCGGGCCGCACGTACCATGCGACCTGCTGCGTGCTTTCCAGATTCAGTTGCGCAATCGCCGTCAACTCGCGCGGAATGATTTCCTGATAAATGCGATTGGAGATTTGCAGGCCCCGTTCGCCCTGTCGAATCAGTCCCAGGTCAATCACGTAACGCACTTCGTTTTCCAGACTGGTGTCTGCCGCCAGTTCCGCGCCGGTCAGCATCGGTTCAATCACGCGGCGCACCCGCGCTTCGCTGAGCTTGTCGTACAACTGATCAATGTGCGTATCGCGTCGTTGAATCAACTCTTCCTTCGCCCGCTCCATCACGGCAATGGTGACGGGCAGCGCGCGGTCGCGCATTTCTTTGATGTTCCAGGTCGCCTGAGCGGCGAGCGCATTGACGAGCCACGGCTGCCCCGCAGTCCAGTCCCACACGAGCGGGAAGATGTCATCGGCAAAGACCTGCCCGGTTTCAGCGGTGTGCTGGCGATAGAGGCGTTCGACATCTTCGGGCGTGAAATTGCCGAGGCGCAGCGATTCCGCTTTGATGTTGAAGGCGCTGCCGCCCGTGATGATTTCTTTCGTGGCGGACGAATGAATGCGGTAATCGCGCACATCGCGCACGCCGCACAGGATGAGACTCTGCGGAAAAGCGGCGGGGCGTTGGTTATAACCGCTGCGCAACTGGCGTAACACGGCAATCAGCGAATCGCCGATCAACGTATCGATTTCGTCTATCAACAACACCAGCGGTTGTGGGCTGTGTTGCGCCCACAACGTCAACAGGCGTTTCAGGAGACCGTGTTCGCGGGCCTCCGCGCGGACAGCCGGCAATTGTTCCAACAGGTAATTTTCGCCGAGCGTAAGCTGTGCCTGTGCCGCAATTTCCCCGACAATTGCGTTGAGCGCTCCTTCCACATTTTCGCGCGCCGATTGCGCCCCCTCAACGTTGCAATAAACACAGACATACTGCTTTTCCCGGTTGAGCAGATCGCGTAGCGCCAGCAAACACGAAGTCTTGCCCGTCTGACGCGGCGCGTGCAACACAAAGTATTTGCGCTCGGCGATCAAGTCCAGAATCTCTTTGGTGTTGATGCGCTCCAGCGGCGGAATGCAATAGTGAATGTCGGGTTGGATTGCGCCCGCCGTACTGAAATGTTTCATCGTTGTCCCTTCTGCCTTTCTTACACTGCTTCAACCCCGCCCTCCCCTTCGTCACGACCGTGAACGGCTGACGGCGCGGGAGCATTTCATCGCGCCGCACGCCGAGGCTGAACCGCTCCGTGCGCGTATCAACGGCTTTGACGCGCGCCTGTCCGGGCCGTAGCGGCAAAGGCTTCCTGCTCGAAGCAGCGCAACCGTTCCTTGTCCTGCGCGAGGGAATCAGGCAAGACCTTGAGCGCGACCTTGCGGCGCAGGCGAGTGTCTTCGGTCAGATAGATTTCGCCCATCCCGCCCGCGCCCAGTTTGGCGACGATATGGTAATGCGAGAGCGTGGTGTTGGCTGACAGTTCCTGATTCATCTGTCTTCATGGCGGCATACGCCGTAGTTATTGGGGTGCGCAGGATAGTGCATCTTCAGCACGACGAACGTGATGTCGTCATTCTGCTGGCGGCCCTCGCCCCACTCGTCTCCGACGCTGATGCGTTCGGCAATGATCACGTCAGAGCATTAGCGGGCGAGCGGGGGCAGGGGCTTTACCTGCTCTCCTTGTTCACTTGCCCGCCAGCAATTTGACGATTTCCCGATGTCCTTCGGATTCCGCGAGCATCTGCGCCGAGCGGCGCTCAGTGGTCATCAACTTCGTGTCTGCGCCGTGTTTCAGCAGCTCCTTCACAATCATCGTGTGGCCTTCCCACGCGGCGGTCATCAGCGGCGTCCAGCCGTGTTTAGATGCGACGTTGACCTTGGCGCCGTGCGCCAGCAACAGGCGAACTGCTTCGGTGCGGCCACGCAGCGCGGCGTGCAGCAGCGGCGTATTGCCGCCGGAATCCGCGAGGTTGACATCGGCGCGGCGTTCCAGCAGCAGTCGCATCACGGGCAAGTGTCCACGCGCCGCCGCGTTCGCCAATGCGGTCATTCCGTCCGTTCCACCACGTTCATTGATGGCGAGGCCGCGATCCAGCAACAGACTGGCGATGACCGGATGGCCGCCAGCGGCGGCGGCGTGCAGCACGTTCAAGCCGTCACTGTCTACTGCCCGGAAATCCGCGCCGCTTGCCAGCAACGCCCGCACGATCCGTTCTCGCCCAAAATACGCCGCCGCCGCAATCGCCGGTTGCGTCAGTTCGTCGCGCGCGTTCGGATTCGCGCCTTTTTTGAGCAACAGGATGGCCTTTTTCTCGTCGCCTGTATTGATGGCGTTGATGAGGTCTTCCGCCGGAGTCTGCGCCCATATCGGCGAGGCTGTCAGAAGCAACAGGAGGAAGACATAAAGGAGATTGGATAATGGAAAGCGTTTCATGATGTTCCTCCGTGATTCAGCTTGTCCTGATGACGAAATCGAACTGCGCGGCGAGACCGTCCGACGCTTGGCGCGGCGACATCATCAACGAAGGCCGTACAGCTACGTCATGGTGATTCCATGGGTCACCCTTGAAATAAAGCTGCGTCGTCAGAATCGGCGATCTCTCAAAGCTCGCCTTTACGTGAATATGCGACGGGCGCTTATCGCGAGGCTCGCCGTAATACAGCGGTTTGATGGTGCGCAATGTGTAGCGGCCTTCGTCATCGGTGTAAAGACGCCCGCGCAACTGAAAGCCCTTGTTGTCGTATTCCCCCTTGTGGTCAGCTTGCCAGAAGTCGAGCAATGCGCCCTTGAGCGGCCGGCCACTTGTATCCAGCACGCGCCCGCTGACGGTCAGTGGCGTGCCCGCCATGCCGCTTTCGAGCAACACGGAACGAAGGGGCGCGCCCGGCTTGTAAAACGGGCCTTCCCAGTTGTTCTCGGTTTCCGGTAAATCTTCGGTCACGGCCAGTACTGGCGCGGGCAAAGCCTGCAACGTCCCAAGCAGCGGCAGCCCTGCAGCGCTGAGCAGCGTTTGGCGAAGAAGCTGTCGGCGAGTTAGAAGGTTGAATGGTTCTGGCGCTGTTTTCTGGAATGTATTCATGGCCATTTCCTCGTTAGAGTTGCAGCCTGCAATGACAATGAGTTTCGGATTTGCGCTCACACCCAATGATTCACTCAATTCACTCCGGCAGCTTCATCCGTTTCAGCAAATCCCTGAAGCGCGAATCGTCCCGCAACGAGTCCACCATTGGATCACTCTTGATGCGGGGCAGAAAAACATCCCTGTCCTCGAATGAACGTTCGAGCTCGGCAAACGCCTTGTCTTTATCCCCAAGCGCGGCATAAATGCAGGCGAACCAATAAGTGCGAACATAGCGCGTCTTTGCCACTTCTCTGAGCTTGTCAATGTATTGTTCTGCCTCGCGTCGGCGTCCCTGTTTCGCGTATGCCCGCCCGATGACGAAGAGCATCTCCGGGTTCGCAGGCGATTGTCGCAAACCCTCCTCGCCAACCTTGATGGCATCGTCATACATCCCGTTGGCAATGAATGCGAGACCAAGCCAGTGATTTGCGATCAGAAAGTTCGGATTCAGGTTGAGTGCTGTACGTCCCTGCTGCAACGCCTTGTCGTTCTGGCGCGCGTACAGATAACCCGTCACTAGCAGGGAGTGATTGATCAAAGCCATCGGCTCTATTTCCAGAGCACGTTTGATTTCGGCAACTACTGCGTCCGTCCGCCCCTGTGAAGCCAGGTAACTGGCGGCATACGCGATGTGAGTGTAGGAAACATTCGGATTCAGTTCGAGAGCGCGTTTAAACCCGCGATCCGACGCCGCCCAGTCCCAGTCATAGATGGCCCTTGAGTCGGCGAGAGCGGCATGTGCTTCAGCCAGTTCGGGGTCAAGCTCCAGTGCTCGCGCGGCTGCCGACTTTGCCTGCGGGATTGATTCTGCGGGCGAAAGGTCGGGGTTTTTGCCAAATGAGTTGTAGCAATCGGCGATTCCCGCATAAGCCAGCGCGTAATTCGGATCAATCGCAATGGCTTGTTTGTAATACTCCACGGCCTTCATCATCTCGTCTTTGGTGCGTTTCGCCCAGTGATAACGCCCCTGTAGATAGAGTTGATAGGCCTCGTCGCTTACCGTGTATTTCTTCGACAGTTTTTGCGCACTCTCACCTGAGAGTTTCAATTGCAGCCGTTGCGTTATCTCGGAGGTCATCTCTCGCTGAATCGCCAGCAGGTCTGAAAGCTTGCGTTCATACTGTTCGCCCCACAGGGTTTTGTTATTTCGCACCTCGACAAGCTCGACACTGATCAACAGACTATCGCCGCGCGGAGCAATTCGCCCTGTCATCACGACCTGTACGCCGAGTTCTTTAGCGATGGTCAATGGATCAACATCCTTGCCCTTATAGCGAAACACCGAACTCGTCGGACTGACTTTCAAATTGGGGATTTGCGACAAACGATAAATCAACGATTCCGCCAAACCGTCCGAGAGATATTCGGAATCGGCATTGGCGCTGCGATTCTGAAACGGCAATACCGCCAGCGAATCAATTGCCTGATTGTCCGGCGCGAACGAGCGGTAAGCCAGGAGGCCGCCCGCCAACGCCACCAGACTCAGCAAGGCGGCGATCCACCACTTTTGTACTTTGGGTTTGTCCGGCGTAGTCGGCTGCGCGTTCTGGGCCGCCGTGTCTTTGGCTTCTGTAGCGGCGGTTGTCGCTGGCCTGAGCAGCAAGGTATGTGCTTTGCCCGATGCTGAAGCGCGCTCTTCATCGCCGGATAAATGACTCGTGGCGTTGCCGCGCCGCTCAATATTCTGCAATGCCTGCGCGACTTCATCAGCCATCGGACGCAGGCGTGCATCTTTGCTTAACATTCGCAAAATCAACGCATTCAGCGCTTCAGGCAGTTCCGGCTTCCATTGCGTCAACGGCGCTGGTTCCTGCAACGTGATCGCGTGCAGATAACCCACGAGCGTTTCCGCCCTGAACGGATGCCGTCCTGTCGCTAATTCGTAAAGCACGATGCCGAGTGCAAACACATCCGATGGATGACTTACTGTTTCGCCGCGCGCCTGTTCCGGCGACATATACGCGACCGTACCCATCACGGCGCCCGGCGTTGTCTGCTGTGCAAGCGTCGCCGCTTCGGAATCGCTTTCCGTTGCAGGCCGCAAGCGCGCGAGACCGAAATCCAGCACTTTCACGTAACCATCGTCGCGCATCATGATGTTGTCGGGCTTGATGTCGCGGTGCGTTATGCCTGCGGCGTGTGCGGCGGTGATGGCTTTCGCGATTTGCTGACTGAGAGACCAAAACGTGTCCAACGAGTTATCGGCGGCGATTACGCTGCGCAACGTACGGCCCGCGACCAGTTCCATCACTATGAAGCGTCCGGCCTCGCATTCCCCTATGTCATATACCGTGATGATGTTGGGATGGCTGAGAGCGGATGCGGCCTGTGCTTCCTGCTCAAAGCGGCGCACGCGCTCGGCGTCAGCGGTCAGTTCAGCGGACAGGAGTTTGAGCGCGACCTTGCGTTTGAGGCGGGTATCTTCGGCCAGCCAGACTTCGCCCATCCCGCCTGCGCCGAGTTTCTCGACGATGCGGTAATGAGAGAGCGAGGTATGAGCAGGCAGTTCTTGATTCATCGTTCTTCAAGTTTCATGCGTGGCGGCGGTCATCACTTCGCACATCCTGATTTGTGAATAAGCGAGCCGCTATTATGCGCCTCCTTTCGCGGAGAAAAAATCAGCCGCTTTTATTTTCCTGCCAAGCCGCAATCATGCGGCTCAACCGGCCGACAGACACATGCGTGAGATGGCGGAACATGATCAATGCCCCCGCCAAATGCTATGCCGCCAGGATGACGCCGACAGCGCCTACAATCGCCACCAGCACTGCGCCTGGAATTGCAAAGCGCAGCCAGCGCCCATAGTCCACCTGAGCAGCGAGCAGAACGGCGAGCAGCGCGCCGTTCGTGGGCGTAATTAAATCCATCAATCCTCCGCCGGTCTGAAACGCGATCACCGCTGCATCGCGCGAAATGCCGAGCAAGTCAGACAGCGGAGCCATGATCGGCATGGTGAGCACGGCCTGTCCGCTGACGGACGACACCGGAACGTGCAGTGCAGCCTGCATGGGAATCATCAGCAAGGCCGCCACTTTGCCGGGGACATGCGCCAGCGGGGTCGCCAGTCCATACACAATCGTGTCAATCACGTGACCGTCGGTAAGCACGACGCTGATGGCGCGCGCAAGGCCTACAAAAAGCGCCGCGCCCAGCATGGTTTCCATTCCCTTGATGAAGTCTCTGGCGGTCGTGGTGAGATCACGCCGTGAGGCCAACCCGATGGCAAATCCAACGACGAGGAATAAGGCTGAGAGTTCATTGAATCCCCAGTCGAAGCGCAGTACGCCGATGACATAAGGAAGAAACGGGACAATGACGATCGCGAGCAGCAGCCCGTCACGCTTAGTCGCGCGCCCTTCAGTTGGCAGAGACGCTGCTGAAGCAGCCACATCGCCACGCTGCGCCATCGCCAGCGTCCACACAATCCACACCGTGACTGCGCCAATCAAAAGGCCGAAGCGAATTACGGGAATCGTCATCGGCGGCATTTCCGCAAAGCGCAGCGCAATGCCCGTCTGAAACGGATTGGTGGGGCCAAACGCCGCGCCGACGGCTGCGGCTCCAACACTCATCGCCAGAGCCGTTACGCTGCCGAAACCCAAGCCGCGACTCAGCAACACCAGCACTCCGACCAGCGCGATGATTTCCTCCTGCATGTTTTCAAGCGCGCCGAGCGTGGCGAAAGCCAGACTGACAGCGATGACGATGGTTCGTGGCCGCCGCGTGCACCCGACCAACATTCCCACCAGACGCGCGAGCGCGCCCGTCGCTTCCAGAAAAGCAAATGCGCCGCCCACGAACAGAATGGTGAGAATCACATCCGCGCCCGCGATGATGCCGCGCGGTACCCCAAGCAGCGCGGCTTTCAATCCTACCGGAGCGGCGGCCACACGCGCATACGTTCCCGCCACGACGACTTCTCGCCCCGTCGCGGCGTCTGTGCGTCGTTGATATTCGCCTGCCGGAATAATCCACGTGAGCAAGGCAGCGATGGCGACCGCGCCGAGGAGGAGGACAAAGGGATGGGGAAGTTGAATTTTCATATTGTTTGTCAGGTGTAGTCACTTCAATCCCTCGACCACGTAGAGGTCGGAAAGCATACGGCTGACCGAATACGCATAGCCCTTGCCGTCGGGCGTCAGGAAAACGTAGTGATACCCAAAAATACCGGCGGGGTCGGCGGGCGTAATCTCTTTGAGCAGTTCTTTGCGCCCGTTCGCAGGGTCAAACCGATAGACGCGGATCGGCATTTCATTCACGTTAGCGATATAAAGTGAGCGCCCGTCACCACTCCAACCGATGATCGCATCGGCGATCTCCAGATGAAGGATCGGCTGCGGCGCTCCTCCCTCCACCGGGTAGAAAGACCGCTGCCCCTGAGCGTCCGAGGCGATCAGCGATCCGCCATCCGGCGAGATCAACATCCATTCAGTAGTTCCCTCCGGCGTGATCGGGCGAGGAGGGCCGCCCTCGATACTCTGAATATAGCAGCGCCAGTCGTGACCCGGTTCACGTCCCAGGAAGGCGACTCGCTTCCCGTCCGGGACCCAGATCGCCCCCCACGCATATTGCTCAATTGGCCCGCGTTCCAGGACTCGTTCCTCACCGGCGCCGGTCGGCAGCAGCGCCAGTTGCGGCGGTGTAAAGCGCACGGCGAGCGCACGCTTCCCGTCTGGCGACAACCGTGCTCCAATCCCGGCGCCAAGCCTGACGGCGGGCGAGCCATCCGTCTTGCGCAAATACGTTGCGCCGTTGGTTCCTGATCCTTCTCCCGTATAATCAATCAGGATCGTCCTGCCGTCCGGCGAAAGATCTGAAAGCGAACCTTGATCGAGCCATGACAAATCGCGCTCTTTGCTTTCTCCCGGCGGCTGACTGACCAGGGTTGTCGAGTTGCTATAGCTGGTGAGGAGCACGCGGCCGTCACGGGAAATATCGTGCAGCATCAAACGACTGGTAGTCCGCAGGACAAGCCGTTCCTGCCCGGAAAGCGACACGGCATACAGGGCATCCGCTTCGCCTTTCCTGGTTGCCGTGAACCAGACTTCGTCCCCGGCCGGAGTCCAGGCCAGGCCCTCCTGATTGGCCATTTCGCTCGACATTACCGTCTTCTTTCCGGCAAGGTCCACAACCACCACCCATCCGCGCGTGTTGAACTGCGACGGATGATCCATGAAGGCGACCCGATCTCCCTTCGGTGATATACGCGGATGATTGAGATGGCCGGCTGATTTATAGAGTACCTTACCGATGGGATATTCGAGTTGACTCTGTCCATTGACCCAGCGTACCACTGCCAGCTCGGTTCCATCCGGCGACCAGTCGGCCTCCTGCACATCTTCGAGCAGGTCACGCGCCGCGCCGCCGTCAATCGGCATGCGAGCCAGCGTGCCACGGCTTCGGAACAGCCCAATGGATTGACGATTGTGCAAGACCGCCATCTCGTTGGTTGCGGAGATCGCCAGCAGGTCAGCGTTTTCCAGTTTGAGCGAGCGCGATTCCGCTTTCCCCGCGCGCACCGTGAAGATGTCCAACGGATTGCCATTCCACCTGGCGCTGTAGACAACGGATTGGCCTTCAGGCGCGAACCTCGCATTCCAGATCGTGCCGCGATTAAAAGTGAGGCGTTGGTACGAAGGCGTTGGTGTTTTCCAGAAAGGCTTGCCTGCGAAAATTCCAGCCACCGCTCCCATCACGAGCAGCGCGAAACCAATGCCGGCAAGCGCGGGTGAGAGACGCCGACTGACTGGCGCAGATACGACTGGCGCTGGCGCGCTGGCCGCCTCCGGATTACTCGCGCCGGAAACTCCTGAGAGCGATTCAAGCGCAAAACCGAGATCGCTCGCCGACTGGAACCGCCGCTCTGGTCGTTTCTCTAAACACCGCTGCACGAGGCGTTCCAACTGCGGTGAAATCTTCGCGTTCGTCTCGCCGAGTTCCGGCATGTCATCTTTCAAGATCGCGGTCATCGTTTCCGCCATCGTCTCGCGCTGAAACGCTCGCTCTCCGCGCAGCATTTCATAGAGGATCAAGCCAAAGCTAAAAATGTCGGAACGATGATCCACTTCTTCGCCGCGCACTTGCTCCGGCGACATATACGCGACCGTGCCCATCACCGTGCCGGGATTCGTGAGTTGTTTTTGTGTGGCCACATCGGAATCGGCAGAAACTTTGCGCGGCGATCTGAGTTTGGCCAAGCCGAAGTCGAGAATCTTCACCCGCCCGTCTTTCGTGACAAACAGATTCTCCGGCTTCAGGTCACGATGAGTGAGGCCTTTCTCGTGTGCGGCGGCGAGTCCGGCGGCGATCTGCTGCGCATACTCCAGGGCCGTGCGCACGGGCAGCGGGCCATCATTCAACTGCGCGCGCAGTTCTTCGCCTTCGAGCAATTCCATGACGATGAAAGGCGCGCCATCCTGATTGCCGATATCGTATAGGGTCAGTATATTCGGGTGACTGAGCGCAGAAGTCGCACGCGCTTCCTGCTCGAAGCGCCGCAAGCGGTCGGCGTCGTTGGTGAACTCGGCAGGTAAGACCTTGATGGCGACCGCGCGGTCGAGTCGCGTATCCAGCGCGCGATAGACTTCGCCCATCCCGCCCGCGCCGAGTTTGTTGATGATTCGATAGTGGGAAATATGCCCTGCAATCATTGAGCCGGTTCAGGCAGCCAGTGCCATGCTTTTGCTATTGAAGCGATCGTCGCAAACCGTGTGCATATCGGCAATGTCATTGATTACCTGCAATCCTCGGTTAAGGTGAAAAGAGAGATAACGGAACAGACGGAAATAGACGAAAACTACGGAAAATCGTCAAACTTTCCGTTTGTTCCGTCAAATTTCGTATGTTCCGTTATCTCTCTGCTTCCTCCTTAACCGAGGATTACTGGTAATCGCGGATTGACCTCAGGCATTCGCTCAACGCCCCGAGCAATGTTTCGCCCCAGCCGAATGGTATAAAGGGAGCAACCCCTTCATTAACCGGTTTGTCGGCCACAGCATAAAATTTCATGAACTGCTGGTTGCGTTCGATATACTCCCTGACGGTGATGACGAAATCCACATCCCCATCCGGTTGGCGTTTCTTCATCGAGAAAAAATGAAGCCGGCTCAACTCTTCCGACGGATCCATCTGCGCGAAATGCCACTCTGTCATCGCAGGCAACCTCCTCTTTGTGTAATGTAATTGAACCGTCGCTGCGGTTCCTCTTCCAGTTCGCGCAAAGGCGATCGTCAGGTGACGTGCGCGCCCTGCGCTTCGACGTACACCGCATAAAGAGACTGGCTCGCAGTCATAAACAAACGGTTGCGCTTCGGCCCTCCGAAACATACGTTGCTGCAGATTTCCGGCAGCAGTATCTGCCCGATGCGCGCTCCGTCGGGCGCAAAGATATGCACGCCGTCGTAGCCTGCGCCTGCCCATCCGGCGCTCGTCCATATGTTGCCGTCCACGTCGGCTCGAATGCCGTCGGCGAAGCCTGTGACTTCGCGATCCTTCAACTTCATTTTCATCGAGGTGAATTCACGGCCGTTGCGCAACCGTTTGTCGTCGACTACATCCCAGACCTTGATCTGCGCCGGCGCCTGCGGGTAATGCGATGCGCCGGTGTCGGCAATATAGAGCTTCTTGTAATCGGGCGAAAAACACAGCCCGTTGGGTTTGAATATCTCGTCGGTGACCATATCTATTGCCGCCGTTTTCGCGTCGATGCGGTATACGGCCTCTTTTATGACGAGATCGCCCTTGTTGCCTTCGTAGTGACCGTGGCTGCCGTAACCCGGATCCGTAAACCATATCGATCCGTCCGGATGCACAATCGCATCGTTCGGCGCGTTGAATGGTTTACCCTGCCATTTGTCGGCCAGTACGGAGGTTGTACCGTTGTATTCATAGCGCACGACGCGGCGAGTCGCGTGTTCACAGGAAATCTGGCGGCCCTCCCAATCGAATGTATTTCCGTTGCTGTTATTGGAAGGATTGCGAAACACGCTCGTATGTCCGTCTTCGTCCAGAATGCGGTGCTGAATGTTGTTGGGTATGTCGCTCCAGACAAGGAAGCGTCCCACTCCGTTCCAGGCCGGCCCTTCAGCCCACAACATTCCCGTATAAAGGCGGCGGATCGGGGTGTTGCCAATCTTGTATTTTGCAAATCTCGGATCGAGCACTACTACATCCGGATCGGGATAACGCACGGGCGGAGCATCCTGCCCGTACCTGCGATCCTGCCCGAGTACGGCGCCGGGAGTCGCTACACAAATTGCCGCGCCTGCAATCGCCGCACCCGTTGCCGAGGCCAGAAACGAGCGACGATCCGTTTGTCGTCGCTGCAAAGAATTTTCTGATTTGACTGCCATCCTTGATTTCTCCTGCTAAATCAATCCACACGACGTGGAAGAGAGATAACGGAACAAACGAAATGAAACAAAATTTACGGAAAAACTCAACATTTTCGTATTTTCCGTCTTATTTCGTCTGTTCCGTTATCTCTCTTCCACGTCGTGTGGATTGATTTAGCTTCTGTGTCCGACGCTTCGTCTTTGCGGGTTAGTCGTGCAACGACCGGTCTACAAGCAGCGTATCGGTGTACTGCACAAAACTGACCGCCTTGCCGTCCTGCAGTTTCCATACGTGTGCAAAATCGGCCTCGAAGCTCTTTCCCGTAGCCCTGTACGTTCCGCTGTATTTGCCGAGCGCGACAATCGTGTCTCCGCCGTCGACGAATTCCGCCGGAACCGCCGAGAAGCCTTCCCACTCAGTTCCGAGCCGCATAAACACGCCTTCGAGTACGGCATTGGGGCCGTTGTATGTGCCCGCGTAGGGGAAACCTGCGGCTTCGGTCCACGCAATATCGGGGCTGAGTATTCCGAGTACACCGGGTACGTCGCCTTTGGCAAAGGCTTCATACGCACCCTGAATGATATTGAGGTTGCTCATCTCCGGTCCTTTCATTTGTGATGTTCGATGCATTGGCGGCCCCGGGGTGGGGGGAGGGACCGCGAAAGATTTGCGTCAGGACAGTCCGTGCTCCTGAGGAATGGGGGATGCAGAGCCGTCCGGTTTTACAATCAACTGTTGCAATGGTGCGCCGCTGCGGTATTGCAGAAGCAGTGCGTCCGGGTCGATTTCGACTCCTATGGGGTTTGCAGCGAACGCCTCGCCGTGCATATAGGCGTTTGCTTCCTCCGGCGTGCAGCAGTCGACCTGAAATTCCATACGATTGCCGTCCGGATCGCGGTAATAAAGCGACATGGTAATGCCGTGATGGATCGGCCAGTAGGGGGTGATGCCGGATTGTTTGAGGCGGTCGTAGGTTTCGAGCAGGTCTCCGGCGTTTGCGTAAGTATAGGCTACGTGATTGACCCCGGTGTCGGGCCGATGTTCGGCATCGATGCCTTCGGGTTTGAAGATCGACATGTTGACGAATGCAAAGCGGTGATGTTCGTCGTCGTAGGTGAGGAAGGCGAGCGCCGGATTCTGATATACGACTTCAGCCTCGAAGACTTTCTGATACCAGTCGAGCATTTCATCGAAGCGTCTGGTCTGATAGACGACGTGTGCGAATTTTACCGGTTTGGCCATATTGTTCCTTTCCTGTGGGTGATTGACTTAAGGGCGTCGAAGAAGTCGTTTGTGTCATTCAATAGGAGTCCTTTCGATGGAGCGTTTTCTGAAGCTTTCAAATACGGCCGGAAGTTCGCGTCCGCCGAGGCCTGCTGAAACAGTTTTCTCGAAGAGCCCTGAAAGACATTCGGCCAGATCCGGCGTGACGCCCGCTTCGCGAGTAAGCTGAAGTATGTGCGCAATCGCTGCGGCGTGCGTTGTGACTGCGGCCTCGGCTCCGTCGTAGCTGCCCTTCTGGATCATTTCGGTGCTGACCTTGATCGTGTCGCCGATTCCGGGCAGCAATTCCATAGCGATGGAGTGAAAGTCATTTACCTCGACTCCCTCGGCTTCGCAAAGGGCCGCCCCCTGAAGGAAGCCGAGCGCGGCTGCATAATAAAAGGAAAGAAGGCTTGTTTCGAGAGTACAGGCCATGCAGATTGGATCCCCCACGAAGATTACATTGCCGCCGAGGCTGCCGAGCAGAGCCCGATGTTCGGCGAATATCAATTCGGGGCCGGAAACAAGGATCGTGCAATCCGGCGCGCCTATACTTTTCGGATACGCCATGATCGCGGCATCAAGATAGTGAATGCCCTTCAACTGAGCCCAGGATTCAGTATCGCGCGCCTGTCGCGGTGTGCCGGTGGTGAACTGCACCAGAATCTTGCCCTTCAATGCGGCTTCCACTTCGGGCGTGTGCAGCAGCGCGTCGCTGGAGTCGTAATCGAGCACACAAACGGCTATGACATCGCTGCCTTCGACAGCAGCTTCAACCGATGCGGCCGCGCTCGCTCCGGCCTGTACGAGCGGTTGACATTTCTCAGCGCTGCGATTCCAGACAGTTACGTTATGGCCGGCGGCCAGAAATGCCCGGGCCAGGGCCGAACCCATAAGGCCGAGACCGATTACGGATACGGATTGCACTGCGGCGGCGTCTGTCATCGATTTGTCCTTCCGGTTTGATCAAAGAGGGATAACGGAACAAACGAATAAAGACTGAACAGGCGGAAATGTTCGACTTTTCCGAGAATTTCGTTTCATTTTGTATGTCCGTTATCTTTCTTGCCGTCTCACGCTCCAGTGGATCGGTTTAAGTGCGTGCCCGGAGTCTTTCTAACTCCGTTGCCTGTCCGGACACAATGGTTTTGTTGTATTCCGGGCCTGGACAGCGAATTTTCCGTTCGGGATTCTCAACCGATCAACTGTAAATAGCCGCCCCCCTGAGCGAGGTCGCACCGACATTCTGCTACTCAACAGCGCGTTTTCGTGTTAAGTTAACATCGTCGGATCGAACTCCGGCCGGGACGCTTGCTCGCCCCGTTGGTATCCCTCCCCCCCGGTCTGCTTTGCATAATCAGACCGTCTGAAATCCGGCAAAGCCGGCTCGCAACTCCACACCGATTCGGAAGCATATGTTTTCCGACAACTCAATGCATTCGAACCTGCCGAGCATCATTGTTGGGGTTCACAAGGAGGAAACCATGACGAAGAACACGACAAAGAAGATAATGGCGACACTGTTTGCATTATTAATCGCGTTTCTATTTACCTCGCTGCTTTCGGAGCCGCCTTTGACCTTCGCAGCATCGGGCGTTCCGGCGAACGCCGAAGGGCGCAAGCTGTTTATGCAATACTGCGCTACCTGTCACGGCAGCGACGCCAGGGGCGACGGACCGTCGGCAAGGACGCTTAAAAAGGCTCCCGCCGACCTGACCAAAATCGAGAAAGTGGACGGAAAGTTCCCTACGGTGAAGGTTCAGCGCATCATTTCGGGCGACGATATGCTCGAATCCCACGGTTCGAGGGATATGCCTATCTGGGGTACCGTGCTGCGCCGCAACTACGGTCCCGGATTCGCCACATTGCAGATCTACAATCTGACAAGGTATCTTGAGTCCATTCAACAATGAGTCGAACTCAATGACGGAAAAATCGGCAATTCCCGGTCAAGGATGAGAGATAACGGAACAAACGAAAAATAAACGGAACAAACGGAAAGTTTTACGATTTCCGTAGTTTTGGCCGATTTCCGTAGTTTTCGTCTATTTTTCGTTTGTTCCGTTATCTTTCATCCTTAACCGGGAATTGAAACTGCATCGGGATGTACGTAAAGATCATACTCATATGCGCTGTTGCGTTGTTTGCCGCAGGCGGTTGGTTTGAACAATCGCTGCTTGACCGGGCGCGGCAGAAACTCGAACCTCTGCCGGACGATGCTCCTGCGTTGTCCGACAATCCGTCGTCTGCTGCAAAAGTCGAATTGGGCAAAATGCTATTTTTCGATCCCCGGCTTTCATCGAGCTGGACGATCAGTTGCAACAGTTGTCATAACCTCGGTTTGGGCGGCGTAGATCGCAGGGAAACTTCGCTCGGGCACGGGTGGCAAAAGGGATCGCGCAACAGCCCGACGGTTTTCAACGCCGTATTTCACGAAATGCAATTCTGGGACGGCCGCGCCAAAAATCTGCGCCAACAGGTCAAGGGGCCCGTGCAGTCGGCGATCGAAATGAACAATACGCCTGAGCGCGTAGTGCAAACGCTCAAAAGCATGCCCGGTTATGTCGAGCGGTTCACTGCGGCGTTTCCGGAGGATGCGAATCCGGTGAGCTTTGATAATGTCGCCATGGCCATAGAGGTCTTTGAGGCCACGCTGCTGACGCCGGATTCGCGTTTCGACCGGTTTCTGAAGGGCGATGAATCGGCGCTCAACGAACAGGAAAAACGCGGGCTGACGCTGTTTCTCTCGAAGGATTGCGTATCGTGCCACAAGGGCGTCAATCTCGGGGGCGCGAGCTTTCACAAATTCGGCGCCGCGCGCAAACCCGGCTCCGACCTCAGACCTCCGGACGACAGGGGGTTGATGAACATTACCGGAGCGCCCCTAGACGAATATGTATTTCGCGCGCCGACGCTGCGAAATGTCGAACTGACGGCCCCCTATTTTCACTCGGGGCGCGTGTGGGATCTGAGGCAGGCCGTAGCTACAATGGCTTCGGTGCAGCTCGATGCAAAGCTCAGGGACCGCGATATCGACGACCTCACCGCGTTTCTCAGAACCCTGACCGGAGTATTGCCCAGGATCGAGTATCCGGTTCTGCCCATGCATACGGCGGAAACACCGCGCCCCGACGCCAAATAGATAACGGAACAAACGAAAAAATACGAAACAGACGGAAAAATACTGCTTTTCCGTAATTTTCGTTGCATTTCGCTTGTTCCGTTATCTCTCTTTATGGTTTGGGTTAAAAGAGTTTTTCGTTCGGTGGTTTGACGCCCTTCAATCGAAGGTAAATCGTCGTCTGCCCGCGGTGGTGCGTCTGATGCTCGAAAGCCTTGTTCAGGGCCACTCCGCGCGACATATCGTACCGGCCGAAGACCTTGATCTGCTCATTCAGCTTTTTCGCATCCATTGCCTTGACGGAGGCGATGACGAAGTCGTAGCTCTCCATAACGATTTTCGTCAACCCGGCCTTGTTGTGATATTCGGTCATCTTCTCCAGGTTTTTGCCCTGGTGCGGATTTGCAGCCCCCGTGGCGGTTGCGGCAAATCCGAAATTGCCGCCCGCAAGGTGCAGAAACTGCTCTGCAAAGCTGCGGATGTCGGGCGTCGGTTTGAAGTTGACGCCGTCCTCGGGCATCGCATCCAGATACTCTTTTGTATAGTCCTTAGCGCGCGTCCAGTCGGCTACAATCATCGCAATGTGATCGGGCGCGGCGGATTCCGCCGCCTGCGACGGGTTCAGGTAACGTGCGGAGGCAGCGTGCTGTGCTATGCAAACCATCGAGAGCGCTGCGCTGACGGCGAGCGTCCCCACTGCGTAACGCGCTGCTGCCATCGTATATTTCAAACGGTTCATAAAGTCTCCTTGTAAGGTGGGCGGCGGAGAGCGAGTCCCGGTCGGGACCTGCCGAAGTCTCGATCCGTCATGGTAAGACGCCGCGACAGTAGCCCCGGCGCGCTTTGTCCGAAGAAAAGCATGCGCAGATATTATCCTAATCCCCGCCGCCGGAAAAAGCCCGCCCAGCCTTTTCTCCTGACCTGCTCGTGCCTCATGATCCGTTAAGATCAGGCAAAACGAACTATCAGCGAGGCGAATTATGATTTTGTTGACCCGTAGAGACGGAAGAACAATTTTGTGTATTTTTTTATGCGCGGCGCTCATTACCGCCGCTGCCGTCCCGATCCTCTCGCAAAACGCCGTCGGAGATCGCCGCAACGCGCGCGGAGGAGGCACGCGCTCGGCCGTGCGCGCGATGAACGGCATGATCGCCAGCAGCCATCCGCTCGCTTCGGCCGCCGGACTTCGCGTACTGCAACGCGGCGGCAACGCCGTAGACGCGGCGATAACTGCCGCCGCCGTACTGTGCGTCGTAGAACCGATGATGGTCAGCCCGGGCGGCGATCTTTTCGCGCTCGTATGGGACGCAAAACTGCGCGAGATCAAGGCTCTCAACGCAAGCGGCCGCGCCCCGCGCGCGCTTTCCATAGACGAACTCAAGCGCCGCGGAATGACTCGAATGCCCGGCGACGGCATCCATACCGTAACCGTCCCGGGTGCAGTCGACGGATGGGCGACGCTTGCCGCGCGTTACGGAACGATGAAACTTGGGGAATTGCTGCAACCGGCCATCGAATACGCCGAGCGCGGTTTTCCAGTCACCGAGGTGATCGGGCGCGACTGGGCGGATGAAGCGCCGCAACACGCAAAAAACGCGGAGTTCGCCGCAACGTACCTGCCGAAGGGCCGAGCGCCCGCAACTGGCGAGATCTTCGTCAATCCGAACCTCGCTCGGACGCTCAGGCTGATTGCCGAAGGCGGACGCGATGCTTTTTATCGCGGGGAACTTGCGAAAAAAATCGTAGACTTTGCGCGAAAACAGGGCGGATTGCATACGCTCGAAGATTTCGCATCCCATACCTCAAACTGGATCGAGCCAATCAGCACTGCTTATCGCGGTTATACCGTATACGAACTGCCGCCGAATACGCAGGGTCTTGCGGCGCTCGAGATGCTCAACATTCTGGAAGGCTTTGATTTCCGGGGGCTGACGCAGAATTCGGCCGAGTATCTGCATCTGCTCGTAGAGGCCAAGAAACTTGCATTCGTCGATCGCGCCCGGTACATCGCCGATCCCGCATTCGCGCCGGCGCCGCTCGATCGGCTGCTTTCGAAGGACTACGCCGCCGAATTGCGCGGCAAGATCAATCCCGCGCGCAGCCTGTCCGAGGCGTCTTCGGGTCCGCAGGGCGGGGAAGATACGGTATACCTCACGGTAGTGGACAAGGACCGCAACGCCGTCAGTTTCATACAGAGCATATTCAGCCAGTTCGGTTCGGGGTTGGTGGCTGATGATACCGGGATACTGCTGCACAATCGCGGAGCGGGGTTTTCTTTCGATCCGGAACATGCCAACAGGCTGGAAGGCGGCAAGCGTCCGTTTCACACGCTTGTGCCTGCGATGGTTTTGAGACAGGGCCGCCCGTGGCTTTCGTTCGGCGTGATGGGGGGCGATATGCAGGTGCAGGGGCACGTTCAGGTGCTTCTAAACCTGATCGAGTTCGGGATGGATGTGCAGCAGGCGGGCGAGCAGCCGCGGTTCCGGCATTTCGAGCGCGGGCTGGCGCTCGAATCCGCAATCGGATACGACGTGAGAAGGGAACTCGAAAAGCGCGGGCACAAACTGATGGATGCACCGGGTTCGTTCGGCGGCTATCAGGCGATACTGATAGATCCGGAGACGGGTGCACTTGCGGGCGGATCGGATCCGCGCAAGGATGGGTGCGCGCTCGGATGGTGATAGCGATAAAGATGAGTGAGATTGCTCAACATCGAAGCAAAGAGTTGCAGGATCAGGAAGGGCGGATTAGACTGAGCGGCGTTTAATTCGAGCCGCGAGAGATTGGTGCACGTTGTGAGAGAGAAGAGAGATAACGGAACAAACGAAATAAGACGAAAATTACGGAAAAGGTGAAATATTTCCGTCGGGGGAGAATCTGGTAATCCATGAAAGATAAGGCAGTGGACCCGGCAGCGCTGGGAGCGGAGGTGAGCGAGGCTCGCAGGCAGTTGGCGGGCGAGGTGAAATCAAGGCAATCGGTCATCAAGCCGCTGGATCAGGTATTGCGGGCGCTCAAGGACCCGCACCGCAACGCGGTGGCGCTGCACGAGGCGACGCAGCATCTCGAAGCGCCCCCTCCCGAACTGGACTTGCCGGGCAACTACCGGAAGGTAGTCCCGCAGTTGCGTGCGCTGGCGGATGCGAATATTGCGGAACTCGAATTCACCTTCGCCCGCGACCTGCGCGCGGCTTTCGATGAGCAGGGCGTCAAGCTCTCGGGTCCGCCGACCGAACTCGTTGCGGAACTGTTCGTCATTCGACCCGATCTGCGGCAGCGGCAGGTGCAGATCACTTTTTCCCGGCAGCCGGTGACCAAAGGAGCCGTCAAACTCGACGTCGACCGTGTTTTGGGAGCCTATCAACGTGCGCACAAGGAGATTTGCGAGCGCAATGTCGATGACGCAGAGCTGCTCAAGGAACTTTACGAAGCGTATACGCGGACGCTCAAGCTGACGGGAAAGCAACCCGGAGCCCGAGCCGTCATCGTGGACTGCTATCGCGAGCTTGTGCTGGTCCGCCAGCCGCTCAGTTTTCGCCGCACGCCTTCCAAAGCGAGCTTCGTCGATTATCCGAAGGCGCATTTCGCCTACGACATGCTCCAACTGCGTCGCCGCCACAACCTGATCCACGAAGGGCATCGGCTCAATCTCGGCACGGCGACGATCGACATTGGTGCGGATACTACGCGCGCGATGTTTCTCGCCACATCGGCCACCGAAGGACAGTTCATCAGGGATCTGTACTTTACGGCGGAAAAGGGGAAATGAGACGGGCAATCGATACGGGTATTGCCTGAGTATGGGCCAGTGGGGATGAGGGGCGAGAGATGAATCTGACGCAGCAGGAAGCGCAACATATTGTCCGGAAGCTGGGCGAGTCCGGCATCCCGCCGACACGCGGGGTGGCCGCCTATACCGTAGGCATGGATTCGGTGCTCGGGACGCTTGAGAGCGAGTATTTGAAGGGATATTTGAGGGACGGGGGATCGAGCTTCAAGCTCGTCGTGGGCGAGTACGGGAGCGGCAAATCGCATTTTCTCTACCGTCTGCGCGATCTCGCCTGGGAGCACGGCTACGTCGTCAGCCGGACCGAACTGAGTCCGAAGGAATGCCCTTACGACAATCAGTTGAAGGTCTACCAGGCGGTGGTCAACAATCTTATCTATCACGATCCGGACCCGAGCATCGCCGACGCGCATGGGATCGAGGCTTTTCTCGAGAACCATTTCTTCCACACCATGCGCATGCTCGGCATCGAGCAGATGATGACGAGCCTCGGTCTGGACAAGCGCGTCGAGTTGTGGCTCGACACGATCCTGCGCTTCAAGGTCGAGAGTCCGTCGTATCGGCACGCGGTCTATTTTTATTTGAAGGCGACGGCCGAAGAAAACGAGGCGCAGAAGCGGACAATCGGCGCCTGGCTGCGCGGCGAGAGCATATCTACGAGGGATGTGCGTCCGTTCAGCATCACCGAGCGCATCGACCGTTCGGTGGCTTTCAAGATGCTGCGGTCGCTGTCGCAGTTGGTGCACGAGTTCGGATATGCGGGATTGGCGCTGCTGTTTGACGAGGGCGACCGTATGGTGAGCATCGGATCGTCGCGGACCGAGAAGGTGGCGTGCGACAATCTCCGCGAGGTCATCGATCGATGTGCGGGCGAGAGCCTGCCGGCGACGTTATTCGTTTACGCGGTGCCGCCGTACTTCGTCAGCAACATCGCGCCGCAGTACGAGGCGCTGAGCCAGCGCATAAGTTCTAAGGTCAAATTCTCGCGGCGCAATCCCTTCAGCGTCCAGATCAGCCTGGACGAACTCGATTACCCGGGCGAAGAACTGCTGCGGTTGATAGGCGCCAAGCTGCTGGGCGTCTTCGAACTGGCCTACGATCTCAAGTTCGATCCCGAGTTGCAGTCACGGAACATAGCGCGGTTGGCGGAAACCTGCGCGGCGCTGCTCTCGACGAGCCACAGGCGGCATTTCGTCAAATCGCTGATCGATATGTTTGCTGAACAGCGCGCCGCCGGTGAAAAGCTCTACGAACCCGACGGCGTGCAGTTCGTCGTACGGGCGGTGACCGAGCAGTTGGGGCACGCGCACGGCGGCGAATATTGAATCAATCCATGCGGCTTTGGCCATGCGGCTTTGGCCCTGCGGCATAAGAAGGATGCAGCAACTCTCGGTTTGGGAGCAAAGCATAAACACGGAATACGCAGAAGAAGCGGAATTCACGGACGAAGCGGTCGTTTTTCAGCCCCCTCCGCGTGTTCGGTGTATTCCGCGGTTTGTTCCGCCCCGTTTTCATTATGATTGGATCAATCGTTAACCACCCACTGTTCGGACGCGGACTTGTGACGGAGCTGCGCAAGGCGCGGCGCGATGCGGCTGTGCACTTCGACAACGGCATCCGCGCAGTCGTTCCGGTCAGTATTCTGTCGGTGCTGAGGCCGGGCGAAGAACTCGCCCCCAGCCCGCAGCCCGCAGCCCCGATTCCACCGAGGACGCCCGAGCAGGAATCCCGCTTTGCGGCGCGGCGGACCATCGAGGCGCTGCGCTACGGGATAGTGCCGCATCAGCGCATCCGCGATCTGAGCGCGGGGCTCGAAGCCGAGCGCACGAGCCTGGAACGGGCGTTTGAAGAGGTCGAGCGTTCGGGCGGCGAGGTGCGGGTTATCCTCGGCGAGTACGGGGCGGGCAAGAGCCATTTCTTCGAACTTGCGGCGCAGGAGGCGCTGTCGCACAACTTTCTGGTAGCGACCACGAACCTCGACTTGCGCGAAGTGCCGCCGAATCGGCCGCAGCGGATTTACAACGCACTGATACGCAATCTGCGGTATCCGGATGCACACGGGGCGGAGGAAGGCGGATCTCTCGCAATGCTGTTTGATCGCGTGCTCGGCCGGCCGGCGGTTTACGCGCAGGTCATAGAGCGTCTTGGCGGAAGCATTTTCCATTCAGCGCTTCACAACTACGAATTGATGCGCAGCGAGCCGGGCGAAGCGCTGGATCTGTTGTTGGACTGGATTGCGGGCGAGAAGGTTTTCATCACCGCCGTGCGCGCCGCCGCCGCCGCGCCGCACAAGGAATTTCCGATCCGCGCACTGTCGCAGATGACGACGGCGGCGGACCAGTACTGCCACCTGCTGAGCGGGTGGGGCTGGATCGCACGGCAGGCGGGATACGCCGGGCTGGCGGTGCTGCTCGATGAATCCGAGCATTACAGCCTGCTCAACGTTCGGGGGCAGGAGCGCGCCGACAATTTTTTCAAAGGATTGATCTATACGGCTCTTGCGGCGCGCCCGGATTGCCGCATCAAGGCCGGGCAACTGGCGCATCATCATCTGCACGCGCACAGCTTTCTGGCCGCCGAGCGCAGCGATCTGCTGGTGATGTTTGCCGTCACGCCTTCGGCGAGCACATTCGATTACCGGCGCTGGCTCGATGATGACCAGATAGTACCGCTGCAGCACAAACTCTCAGCCGGAGCGCTCACCGATCTGCTCGGTCGGTTGCAGGCGATGCACGAGCAGGCTTATGGGTATGAGCGCCGGGTTGGGATAGAGGAGATTTCTTCGGGGCTGCGCGCCTGTCTCGACGGCGAGTTGATCAATCTGCGGCAGACGATCCGGCTGGCGACGCAGATCTACGATCTGTGCTACGCCCACCCCGATTATCCGGCCCTACACGCGATCGCCGAACTGCGTGGTGCGATGTTCGGGGAAACCTGAGCAGGGTTGTGCGATGAAGGATCGAGAGGAGCGCCAGCGCCGGTTGAAGGATCGGCTGACGCATACGTGGGACGCCTTTTTCACTCAATTCGGGCGTTTCACCGAAATCCAGTTGCAATCGAGCGATGCGCTACTGGACGGAGCCAACTGCGTGCTGGCGTCTGCGACCGCGAGCGGGAAGACGCAGGCCGCGCTTGCGCCGCTGCTCGAACTCTACCTACAGAACCGGAAACCGCCCGCCCGACTCTCTATCCTTTACCTTGTCCCTACGCGTGCGCTGGCGCGCGATCTGGCGAACCGCCTCGCGCCGCCGATGGAGCGGCTGGCCGTCGCGATGCGCGTCAAAACGGGCGATGAACCGGCCCTGAAGTCCGGGCATACGCCGGAATTGCTGCTGACTACGCCGGAATCCCTCGATTCACTGCTCGCCAATTCGCCGCGTTCGCTCAGGGATGTGCGATACGTCGTCATCGATGAATTTCATCTCTTCGACGGCACGGCGCGCGGCGATCAGTTGAGAATCCTGCTCAACCGGCTACGGCGCCTCAAACGATACGCACTCGAACGCGGCGACATCGAGCGTGAGATGATTCAGTACTGTGCGCTTTCGGCGACTATTCCGGCGCCGGCCGAAGCCGCAGGTAGATACTTCCCGAATCCGGTCGTCATCGAAGTCGCCGGGCAGCGGGCGATCGACGCCGAACTGATCGAGATCGGAGAGGATGAAGGGCTCGATCGCTGCATCGATGCCTTGAGGCGACGGGGTGGAAAAAAAGCGCTGGCCTTTTGCGCGAGCCGCGCCGAGTGCGAGGATCGGGCCTATCAATTGCGGGCCGGTTCCCCGTTCGGCGACAACGTATTCGTTCATCATGCGGGTTTGACCGCCACGGTCCGGCGCAGCGTCGAGAAGCGTTTTGCGCACGCCGAAGCCGCGCTGTGTTTCGCCACCTCGACGCTCGAACTGGGCATCGACATCGGCGATGTAGATATGGTGATTCTCATCGGGCCGCCTGATGACCAACGAGCTTTTTTGCAGCGCATAGGGCGCGGCAACCGTCGTTCGGCGCATACAACGGTCGTTTGTTGCGCGAGGGATGATCTCGAGTACGCACTGTTTCAGATTTTTCTGCGCTCCGGCTCCAATATCGAGGCCGCCGAGCCCTACTTTTTTCGCCCCTCGGTCGTCGTTCAACAACTCTGCTCCTACATCAAACAAACGCGCTTTGGCGAGATCAACCCTGCGAGCGCCTTTGAACTGTTCGCCGGGACTGACGGCGCGCCTCTTTTACCCCGGGCGGTTTATGATCGGATAGTCGAACACCTGACGACGAAGGGGTATTTTGCTGCGACGCCGGGCGGGGTGCTGCGGCCGGGGCCGGTTTGGCGCGAACTCTACGAGCAGCGGGCAATTTACACGAATCTGTTCGATGTCGGGTTGAGCCGTGTGCAGGTGTTCGCAGAAGAAACGGGAAGGAAAATCGGGGAAATCGAGCGCTCGGCGCCGGCGGGGAAAGAGTTTCTTTTCGGCGGCCAAGCGCGCCGCGTAGTCCGATCGGCGGGCAGAAAACTGACGGTTCGAGCAACCGAATCCACGGTTATAAACGCTGCGCCTCGCGGTTACGCGCCGCAGCGGAGGTTGTCGGCGGCGCTTGCACGCGCTGTAGCCGAGGAACTCGGGATGCCGCAGCCCGCCGATCCGTCAACGCTTTGCATGTTCATAGGGAGCGATGAGGCCGAAGACGGCGAAGCCGCAGCGACGGAGAAAACCTGGCTGTTTCATTACGCCGGCCGGCCTGCCGGTTTAATCCTGGGTGATTTGCTGGAATCGCGTTTTCGTACAGGCATGGAAATCTGCGATGATCTTTGCGTCGTCGTCAGGGGGAAGATTCCTCCCGGATCGCTCGATTTCACCGCCGAGCAGGTGCGGGCGATACTCGGCCGCCGCTGGCGGCAACTGGAGGGATCGTATGCGCTCGGACGTTTTCAAAGCATGCTTCCCATGGATGTCCGGCGGGCAATCGTGATCGAGGCGTTCGATCCCGAGGGATTCTGCCGGGCGTTCGCCGGGCGCCGCCTCGCCGAATGAATGCCGAATCAAATCAAACCATACGACATCGGGACATAAAAGAGAGATAACGGAACAAACGAAATAAAACGAAAATTACCAAAAAGTTCAATATTTTCGTCTGTTCCGTCTATTTTCGTTTGTTCTGTTATCTCTCTTTCCTCCTGAACGGAACAAACGAAATAAAACGAAAATTGCGGAAGAAGAGAGAGTGATGGAATACACGAAGAAAATCTTGCAGTTGGTTCTTGCCGTCGTTGTCGGTTTGAGTCTTTATGCTCTGTTGCCCGCATCGCCGGCGCAAAGTCAAACCCCCGACGTAAAAAGCCGCTATGCGAAATCGGAGCATCGGATTCCGATGCGCGACGGCCGGAAACTTCACACCGTAGTTTATACGCCCCTCGATCAGTCGCAGAAATATCCCGTCCTTCTGACCCGCACTCCCTACGGTTCCGGACCCTACGGCGCCGTTATGCGCCCCGTGCTCGGCCCCTCGCCGCAGTTTACCGAAGAGGGTTTCATATTCGTTTATCAGGACGTGCGCGGCACGTTTCTTTCAGAAGGGGATTTTGAAGATGTACGCCCGCACATTGCGAACAGGAAAAGCAGGAACGAAGTCGATGAATCGAGCGATACTTACGACACAATCGATTGGCTTGTAAAAAACATTCCCAACAACAACGGGCGCGCCGGCGTGTGGGGCATATCCTATCCGGGCTTCTACGCTACGATGTCGCTTATAGATTCGCATCCCGCGCTGCGCGCCGTATCGCCGCAGGCGCCCGTAACGGACTGGTTTCTGGGCGACGACGATCATCACAACGGAGCGTTTTTCGTATTCGATGCGTTCGGCTTCAACATGTTTTTCGGCATGCCCCGGCCCGCGCCCACGATGAACCAGTTCAAATCCTTTGATTACGGAACCCCGGACGCTTATCAGTTCTTCCTCGATCTGGGTCCCATTGCCAACGCGCAGAAGAATTATTTCAAGGGCGGCAACAAGTACTGGAACGATGTGACTACGCACGGAACGTATGATGAATTCTGGCAATCGCGCACGCCGCTGCCGCATCTGACAAATGTCAAACCCGCAGTTCTGGTCACAGGCGGGTGGTTCGACGCCGAAAACCTTTGGGGCGCGCTCAATACTTACGCTGCGATCGAACGGGCGAATCCCGGCGTAAAAAACTCGATTGTGATGGGACCGTGGGCGCACGGCAGTTGGGCGCGCGGCGCGGGCGATTCACTCGGTAATATTCGCTTCAATGTTCGCACGGCGGAAAACTACCGCGCGGAAATCGAGTTTCCGTTTTTCAATTTCTACCTGAAAGACAAGGGGCGCGCCCCTTCGGCCGAAGCCACAGTATTCCGGACGGGCGGAAACAAATGGGAGACATTCGATCAATGGCCGCCGGAGGATCTCGAATCGCGCAACCTGTATCTTCACGCGGGCGGCAAACTGTCTTTCACATCGCCTGCTGCTGCCGATGAAAACAACGCTTACGACGAATACATCAGCGACCCTGCGCGGCCCGTACCCTACACCGCGGAGATTACAAACAACCGCGGCACGGGTTATATGATCGAGGATCAGCGATTCGCCGCGCGCCGCCCCGACGTGCTCGTATACAGTTCGGATGAGTTGACCGAGGACATAACGTTGGCGGGCCCGGTCATCGCCGATCTGTTCGTATCCACTACGGGTACGGACGCCGATTTCATCGTCAAGCTGATAGACGTTTATCCGAACAACGCGCCGAACGATTCGCCGTTGGGCGCGGGAGTGAAGATGGGCGGGTTTCAGATGCTCGTGCGCGCGGAAGTGATGCGCGGCAAGTTCCGGCGCAGTATGACCTCGCCCGAACCCTTCGCACCGAACCTGCCGGATGAGGTGAAATATACGCTTCAGGACGTGCTGCATACTTTTCGCAAAGGACACCGCATCATGGTGCAGGTGCAGAGCACGTGGTTTCCTCTGGTAGACCGCAATCCCCAGAAATTCGTAGATATTTACCACGCTTCGGCCGAAGATTTTCAGCGTGCGACGCATCGCGTTCACCGCTCATCGCGCCTTGGTTCGCACCTTAAGGTGGGGGTTCTCAAATAGTTTCGATGCGCGATCCTGTTGACGTAATCATCATCGGACTCGGCGCGATGGGGAGCGCGGCGGCGTATCACCTGGCCCGGCGCGGACAGCGCGTGCTTGGCATTGACCGGTTCGCTCCGCCGCACGCCTTCGGATCGTCTCACGGCGGAAGCCGGATCATCCGCACCGCGTACTTTGAAGATCCCTGTTATGTTCCGCTTGCGCGTCGCGCTTTTGATTTGTGGCTCGAACTCGAAGCCGCGTCTGATGATCGCCTGTTTGAGCGAACGGGTTGCATCAACATCGGTGCAGAGGATAGCGCAGTAGTAGCGGGAGCTTTGACGAGCGCGCTGCAACACGACATAGCCCACGAAATGCTCGATGCCGCTGAACTCAGGCGGCGATTCCCTGTCTTCAATATCGATGATGAAACCGTAGCGCTGCTTGAGCCGGGTGCGGGCGTGCTGTTTCCCGAACGTTGTATCGATGCGCATCTGAAGGGGGCGCAGGCGGCGGGGGCTGAATGCGTATTCAACGATACGGTGACGGCGTGGGAGCCGGACTCCGACGGAGTTTGTGTAAAAACGGCGAAGTCGGAATACAGGGCGGGAAGGTTGATCGTTGCTGCGGGTGCGTGGACGGGAAATGTAATTCAGAATTTGCCGCTTCGGGTCGAGCGTCAGGTGGTTTGCTGGTTTTCTCCCGACGATCCTGCAGACAGGTTCGCCCCGTCGCGGTTGCCCGCCTGGGTATGGGAGCACGATCCCGGGCATTTCATTTACGGGTTCCCGGATTTCGGCGAGGGTGCTAAATTCGCCCGTCATCACGACGGTAAGTTCGTCGATCCCGACGCCGTCGATAGGGATGCCGCACCCGAAGAAATCGATGATTTCGCGCGTCTGGCGCGGGCGTATGTACGCGGCCTGGCCGCGCGTCCGCACGCTTCATCGGTCTGTCTTTACTCGAACACGCCGGATTTTCATTTCCTCATAGACGAACATCCCCACTATCCGCAGGTGATTGTCGCAAGCCCGTGTTCCGGCCACGGCTTCAAGTTTGCGAGCGCCATAGGCGAAAGCCTCGCTGCCTGGATCGTAGACGGTGCTCCGGTGATCGATATGGGCGCATTCAGATTCCAGGGGGGAGAAAGATAACGGAACAAACGAAAATAGACGAAACAGACGGAAATGCACAGCTTTTCGGTAATTTTCGTTTAATTTCGTATGTTCCGTTATCTCTCTTGTCTCCGGATATCCGAAGCATCGATTCACCAGGATCGATGGTGCAAATATCCCGTAAGTATGTCTCGGGTTCGGAGTACAATTCGCACGTTCAAGGAAAGGGGTTATAAATGAATTCAACCAAGGATCCGATACTCGACACTTACTTTCGCGTGGGTAAACCCGAGATCAACAAACTGATCTCGGCGGCGCTCGCCAAGGGCGCGGAATTCGCCGATGTCTTTTTTGAATACCGCATCACCTCGACGCTTGCGTTCGAGGAAGATCAGGTCAAGTCGGCGCGGCGCGGCATCATACAGGGCGTAGGCATACGCGCCATCAAGGGCGATCAGGTGGGTTTTGCCTTTTCCGAAGATCTGGCTATGGAGCCGATGCTTGAAGCAGCCTCGGCAGCAGCAGCGATTGCCGCCGATCCCGGCGCGCGCATCAAGGCCAGGGCCATCGCTCCGGTGCGACCGAAAAACCTCTACCGCATAGTCGAACCCGCCACGGCTGCCGCGCTTCCGCGCAAACTCGATTACATCAGGGAAGCGAATGAATCGGCGAAGGGCTACAGTTCCAAAATCATCCGCGTTACGGTCAACTTCAGCGATGAAATCAAACATCTCGCCTATGCAAACAGCGACGGACTTTCCTGGGAAGATTCGCAGCCGATGTTCATCTTCAACGCCGTATGCATAGCGGAGGACGGCAACAGGCGCGAAACCGGCTACAACTCGGGCGGCGGAAGAATCGGACTCGAATATTTTGCAAGCAAGCGCAAGGCCGCAGACATTGCGCGCGAATCGGCGCGTCTGGCAGTGCTCAACCTGGACGCCGTAGAGGTAGAGGCCGGGATGCATCCTATCGTGCTCGGCAACGCAGAAAGCGCGGTGTTGCTGCACGAGGCTGTGGGTCACGGGCTCGAAGCCGATTTCAATTACAAGAAGCTCTCGAATTTTTCGGGCCGCGTGGGTGAACGCGTGGCGTCGGATCAATGCACGGTAGTGGATGAGGGGTTGTTTGAAAACATGCGCGGCTCGATCAACGTCGATGACGAGGGCAATGCGCCGTCCTCGACCGTGCTGATAGAAAACGGCGTCCTGCGCGGCTATATGACCGATCGCATCAGCGCCCTTCAACTCGGCGTCAAACCCTCGGGCAACGGCCGCCGCCAGGCGTACAACTATGCGCCGATGCCGAGAATGACCAATACATACCTGCGCGCCGGAAAATACGATCCCGAAGAAATCATCAAATCCGTAGAGCGCGGTATATACGCAAAAAATTTCATCGGCGGCCAGGTGGACATAACGAAGGGTGATTTCACCTTCAGCGTCTCCGAATGCTACCTGATCGAGAAGGGGCGCGTGACGGCGCCGCTCAAGGGCGTGACGCTGATCGGCAACGGGCCCGAAGTTATGACGCGGGTGTCGATGGTAGGCAACGATCTGAAGTTTACCGACGGCGGCTGGACGTGCGGTAAAAACGGACAGAGCGTGCCGGTCGGAATGGGAACGCCTACTGTAAAGGTTTCGGAGATGACCGTGGGCGGCGCCAAGGTAAACAATGCGGACTGACGGTTCGGACGCAGAGGAGATCACGATGCAGGATTATCGAAATCTCGCCGCCGAACTCGTAGCGGCGCTCAAAAAAGCCGGAGCCGATGCATGCGATGTCTACATCGGTGCAACCACCCGATTCACTACTCAACTGCGCCTCGGGCGCATAGAGAAACTCGAACAGGCGACGAGCAAGGGGCTCGGACTGCGCGTGTTCAAAAACGGCGCTACTGCCCTGACTTATACGACGGATTTTGGAGACCGCGCGGTCGCGGATCTCGTTCGTGAAACGATGGAGATCGTCAAGGTATCGAACCCGGACAAACACAACGGGCTTGCGCCGAAAGATGCGCTCGGCGCCTTCGACGGCAAGTTGAATCTGTATGACGAGGCGTTGGAGGCGATTCCGGCCGAGAAGAAAATCGACCTTGTACGGGAGGCTGAGGACGCCGGCAGGGCTTACGACAAACGGATCGTAAACTCGAACGGAGCCCGCTGGAGCGATTCGCGCGGGCAGTTGACGCTTGCCAATTCCGACGGTTTCACGGGGCAGTACAAAACGACTTCGGCAAGTTATTCCGTACAGCTTCTGGCCGAAGCAGACGGCGTAAAACATACCGACGGCTGGTATAGTTTTAATCGCTACTTCGACAAACTGGATGCGCCGAAAGCAGTGGGAGAAGAAGCCGCGCGGAGGGTTGTAGCGCGGCTTGGCGGCAGGAAAATAAAATCGCAGATCGCGCCGATAGTTTTGGATCCGCAGGTATCGAGCGAACTTGTGGATATCGTATTCGGTGCGGCTTCGGGTACGAGCATTTTTCGCAAGTCCTCGTTTCTGATAGACAAGACCGGCGAACAGATTGCGTCGCCGCTGGTAACGATTCTGGATGATCCGACGATGAGCGACGGACCGGCAAGCCGTCCATTCGACGCCGAGGGCGTGCGCTCGATGCCGGTAACGATTGTGGACAAGGGCGTATTGAAAAGTTATGTATGCGACAGCTACTCGGCGCGCCGCCTCGGACTGAAAACAACAGGACACGCCGTGCGCGGATATTCCTCGATTCCCGGCGTGGGCTCGACCAACCTGTTTATGAAACCAGGCGCAACCGATCCGAAGGAAATAATCGCCGGCGTCAGGAAGGGCTTGTATCTGACCGAACTCAACGGATTCGGATTCAACGAGGTGACGGGCGATCTCTCGCGCGGCGCTTCGGGCTTCTGGATCGAAAACGGCGAGAAGACCTATCCCGTGCAGGAAATCACCATCGCGGGCAATGTAACGAAAATGCTCAGGGATATCGCCGTCGTGGGCAGCGACCTCAACTTCAAACTCGGCAGTACCGCAGCTCCCACGCTCCTGATCAGCGAAGCTACCATCGGCGGCGCCTGAAGAACCTGAAGAAATAGATAACGGAACATACGAAATAAGACGGAACATACGGAAAGTTTCATGCAAATCTGAAATTTTCCGTTTGTTTCGTTACCTTTTACTTCTAGATTCCGGTTATGAACAATTTTGTAAGATTGTGGGTATCAGTTCGACAAAACTGTAATAACCCAGTGCATAGTTCCCTCCCACCCATATACGGTCGGTTTCGTATTCGAACTCTTTTCGGCTCATAAGATTAGGACTCTTTTTGCGAACGTCGTATTATCTGGCATAGAGTTTGTCTAAGGATCCTGAGGAAAAAGCAGGAAAGGGCCGAAGATATGTCGGAGGTGTTGAGGCCGCCGTTTGCCAACTACGAGTTGGATACGGCATATGACGAAATGTTCGAGGTTGCGGGGGAGCCGCGTCCTGCATACCAGCCGCTGTTTCAGCGGTTGCTGGATCTGCGTCCGGACGAATTGCGCGAGCGGCAGCAGACGGCCGACATTGCATTTCTGAATCAGGGGATAACGTTTACCGTGTACGGGAGCGGCGAGGGCACCGAGCGAATATTTCCATACGATCTGTTGCCGAGGGTCATCACAGCCGATGAATGGACTACGCTCGAACGCGGATTGAAGCAGCGGATCACGGCGCTGAATCTTTTTCTGAAGGACATCTATCACGACGGGAAGATTCTGGCCGACAAGGTAGTGCCGTACGATCTGGTTTACAGTTGCCGGCATTACCGGCGCGAGATGCGCGGGTTGAAGGTGCGGCGCGACATTTACGTATCGGTTGTAGGCACCGACATGGTGAGGATAAACGACGGGCGATTCGCCGTGCTCGAAGACAATCTGCGCGTGCCGAGCGGCGTTTCCTATATGCTCGCGAACCGGCAGGTGATGAAGCGCGTTTATCCGCGTCTGTTTGGCAGCTACAATGTCCGTCCAATCGATCAGTACGGGCAGGCGCTGCTTGCAACGCTGCGCGCGCTTGCGCCTACGAACCGGCCCGATCCTACGATTGTGTTGCTGACTCCCGGCGTATTCAATTCGGCCTATTACGAGCATACATTTCTGGCGCGGCAGATGGGGATCGAGCTGGTAGAGGGGCGCGACCTGCTGGTGCACGACAACATCGTTTACATGAGAACGACGGCAGGGCTTCGGCGCGTGGATGTGATTTACCGGCGCGTAGACGACGATTTTCTGGATCCGCTTGCATTCAGGCCCGATTCCATATTGGGAGTGGCCGGACTTTTCAACGCCTATCGCGCGGGCAATGTCGCGCTTGCGAATGCGATCGGGACGGGCATTGCCGACGACAAGGCGCTGTATGCGTATGTGCCGAAAATCATCCGGTATTATCTGGGTGAAGATCCGATTCTGGAGAATGTGGAGACATACCTGCTCGAAAACGAATCCGAGCGCGGTTACGTGCTGGCGAATCTGGACAAGCTGGTAGTGAAGGCGGTAGGCGAGTCGGGTGGATACGGTATGCTGATAGGCCCGCACAGTAGTGCGGCGGAGAGAGAAGAGTTCCGGAGGCGCATTCTTGCAGATCCGCGCAACTACATCGCGCAGCCCACGCTTGCGCTGTCGCGTGCGCCGTGTTTTATAGACGGGCAGGTAGAGTCGCGTCACGTCGATTTGCGCCCGTATATCCTCTACGGCGAAGACATCACGATCGTTCCGGGCGGATTGACGCGCGTTGCGTTGCGGCGCGGTTCGCTCGTAGTGAACTCCTCGCAGGGCGGGGGGAGCAAGGACACCTGGGTGCTGGGTGAGTGAGAGGAAGAAGAAAGTGCTGAGTGCGAAGAAGAAGTGCTGAGTGCAATGAAAACCGAATTTCTTATGGGTATTGAGCCGCGAAGCGGCGAAAGATCTGTAGCCCGGGGCGCAAGCCCTGGGTGGGTGAGGAAAAATCCTGCAAGCCCCGGAGGGGCGGAAGATCTTTCGCCCTTTCAGGGCTCGGACATTCTTTTTCTGCTGACTTGGCGCTCACGCACCAAGCTACAGATCTTTCGCCGCTTCGCGGCTCAATACCCATAAGAAATTCGGTTTTCATTGCACTCAGCACTTCTTCTTCCTTGCACTCAGCACTTCTTCCTCGCAGCGCATTACCTTATGCTTTCAAGAGTCGCCGACAGTCTTTACTGGATGAGCAGGTATCTGGAGCGCGCCGAGCATACGGCGCGGTTGCTGGATCTTACGCTGAACCTCACGCTCGAGCTTTCGCCCGATGCTGCCGGCGGGCACTGGAGGCGTTTGCTTGCGGGATTGCGCACGCCGCCTCCGGCCGGCGCCGCTGATTCCGGGGTGAAGCTGCGGCCGTATGAACTGACGCAGTATTTGACTTTTGATGCGGCGAATGGGGCTTCTATAGTTTCGTGCATAACGGCTGCGCGCGAGAATGCGCGGCAGGTGCGCGAGCAGATCAGTTCCGAGATGTGGGAGGGAATCAACCGCCTGTATCTTCAGGTAAGGCGCGAGCAGATCGACACGATATGGCACGCGCAACCGCACGAGTTTTTTCGCGCAATCAAGGAAGGCGCGCACTTTTTTCAGGGCACCACGGATTCCACGATGAGCCACGGCGACGGCTGGCGTTTTATGCAGCTCGGCCGGTTTATAGAACGCGCCGGAGCAACGGCCCTGCTGCTCGACGTGCATTTCAACGAAGCCGAAGCCGGATCGGAAACATCTGCAGGCGGACACGAATATCTGCGACTCGTCAGCCTGCTCAAATCGTGCTCGGCGTTCGAGGCGTACTGCCAGTTCTACAAGGCGGACCTGCGCCCGGAGCGAATCATAGAATTTCTTCTGTTGAACGCCGATTTCCCGCGCTCGGTGCGTTTTGCCGCCGATGTGGTGGAGCGTTCGCTCAGGGCCATAGCCTCAGACAACAGCCCGCGCAAGGCCGGACGCGCCGAACGGCTGGCCGGCAAATTGCGCGCAACGCTCGATTACAGCCAGGTTGACGAAATCATTTCTGACAACCTGCACGCATATCTCGACAATATACAGCGCCAGTGCGCGCTGATTCATACTACGATGCAACAGTCCTACATCGCCTATGCGGTAGAGGCCGCGCTTGCATCCTGAAAATACCGGAAGGATCCGTACCCGTCCGATGTTCTATTCGATCCGTCACCTCACCCGATTCGCCTACAGTGCGCCGATCAGCGAAAGCATAATGGAGTTGCGCATGCAGCCGCGCACCGAGGGCGGGCAGCGGTGTCTGAGCTTCGATCTGACTACGAGTCCGCGCGCGCGGCTGCTCGCCTATCGCGACTATCTGGGCAATATCGTGCATCATTTCGACATCCCGGGGCGTCATTCGCAGTTGCGCATCACGGCCGAATCGATGGTGGAAGTGTCGCCCTCATCGCTGCCCGACAGCCTCTCGCCGGAAGCCTGGAGAGAGGTTGACGAGGCGGCGTCAAAGGGGGAGCATTGGGATTCGCTGCGGCCGAGCACATTTGTATCGGAAACAGAACTGCTGAAAACCCTGGCTCGTGAATTGGGTATGGGGCGCCGCGACGATCCTCTGACGTTGTTGCGCGAGATGAACGAGGGCATATACAACGCCTTCGATTACAGCCCGCAAACAACGCAGGTGGATTCGCCCATCGACCACGCGCTCGAAGACCGGCGCGGCGTGTGCCAGGATTTCGCGCACATAATGCTGGCGCTTGTGAGAGGGCAGGGTATACCGGCGCGTTATGTCAGCGGTTATCTGTATCACGGCGCCGAGGATCACGACCGGTCCGCAGCAGGAGCTACGCACGCCTGGATCGAGGCCTGGCTGCCGGGGTTGGGTTGGGTTGGATTCGATCCGACGAACAACCTGATTGCGGGCGAGCGTCACATAAGAACGGCGATCGGGCGCGACTACGCCGACGTTCCACCCACGCGCGGCGTGTTCAGAGGCAAAACCAGCAGCGAACTTACGGTTGGCGTGCAGGTGACGCCGAGCGATGCTCCGCCGCCTGCGGACGAAATTCCGCAGGGTGTGACCTGGACCTCGCCCGTGCAGATCGAGGAAGAAGAACAGCAACAGCAGCAACAGCAGCAACAGCAGTAATCCTGCTTACTTTGGTCCATCGGCAATGAGCAACGAATACAAGTCACTGCGTGTGGAAACAAGCGACGGAGTCGCCGAGGTCGTACTCACCGGACCCGGCAAGGGCAATACAATGGGGCCCGACTTCTGGCGCGAGATGCCGGAACTGTTCGAGCGCCTCGACTGCGATGACGGCGTGCGCGCCGTTATTGTTCGCGGAGATGGCGATCATTTCAGCTACGGGCTGGATCTCGCAGCGATGACCGGCGAGATTGCCGCAACGGGCGACAACCTGGCAGCGGAAAGAACGCGCCTGCTTGAAAAGATCGGTCGAATGCAGGCGGCATGCGACCGCGTAGCCCAATGCCGCAAGCCCGTCATTGCAGCCGTAAGCGGATGGTGCATTGGAGGCGGCCTGGATCTGATCGCCGCCTGCGACATACGGCTTTGTTCGGCCGACGCTCGATTCAGCCTGCGCGAGGTGCGCATCGCAATCGTTGCGGACCTCGGCAGCATCAACCGCCTGCCGCGCATCATCGGCGAGGGAAATACCCGCGAACTCGCCTTCACCGGAAAAGACATCGCCGCCGAACGGGCATTGCGGATGGGACTGGTCAACGAAGTTTCCGCAACCAAGGAAGATGTAATCGAATCGGCGCGCAGGATGGCGCGCGAGATTGCATCCAATCCGCCGCTCGTCGTACAGGGACTCAAGCAGGTGATGAATTACTGCTCCGACAAATCCGTAGCCGACGGGTTGCGCTACGTCGCCGTATGGAATGCTGCGTTTCTGGCCTCGCACGATCTCGGCGAGGCATTCCGGGCGTTTGGCGAGCGGCGCGCTCCAAAGTTCGAGGGACGGTAATGGGGAATAAGAGAGAATACGGAACAAACGGAATGGAACGGAACAAACGGAAAGGTTATAAAGTTTCAGTTCTTTCCGTTCCATTCCGTTTGTTCCGTATTCTCTTCTGTCTTCTGCCGGTGATTGTACTGCTGCCTGCGGGCGGCGCAGGGCGGCAGGCGGGCGGTCTCTGGGCGCCGGATCGGATCATCGACATACACGGACACATCGGCGAATTTCGCGGCTTCGATCTTTCTACCGAAACGCTTCTTTCAAACATCGATCGTTACGGCGTTCGAATGGTGCTTGTCTCGAATATCGACGGGGCCGAACTGCCCGGCACTACGGCAAACACCGACGAAACGGCGACAAATCGGGTCACGGTTGAAACCGTAAGAAAATATCCCGACAGGCTGCGCGGCATTTTGTGGACGCGGCCGAAGGACGGATCTCCCGCGCGCATCGAAGCGATGCTCAAAGAAACTCTCAGCTCAACCGACAAACGCCCCATATTCGTCGGAATGAAGGTTCATCCGGAGATGAACGGTTTTGACGCCGACGATCCGCGCGTTGACGGCTATATGAAGCTCTGCGAAAAGCACCGGCTTCCGGCCGTCTTTCATTCGGGTAAACAGGGATCGAGTTCGGCGCCGGAGAAAATTTACGCGCTGGCTCGCCGCCACCCCCGCGTGCCCGTAATCCTGTATCACATGGGGTTCGGTCGCGATCACGCAAATGCGATCGCCGTAGCAGGGGAGGCGCTGGCAAAGCGCGATGCGCAGATATATCTGGAAACCGCCCAGGCCGATCCCGAAGCCGTGCTTCAGGCCGTTAAGTCGCTCGGCGCCGCACGCATACTGTTCGGCACGGATGCGACCTATTACGGCCGCAATCATTACACCCGTTACGAAACGCTTCTCTCCAGACTCAAAAGCGGGCTTTCGGCCGAGGATTATGCGCTGATAATTCGCGGCAATGCCGAGCGGTTGTTCAACCTCAAATGACTGCGATGGGATTTGAACTGATAACCGAAAGATTGAAACTCCGCCCCTTTGCGCTCGATGATGTAGATGCGCTGCACCGCCAGTGGACCGAGCCCGGCGTGCGCCGCTTCCTGTGGGACGACGAAATCATCGCGCGCGAAACGGTGGAGGAGGTAGTTCGTTCGAGTCGGGATTCGTTTGCCGCAAAGGGATACGGGCTGTGGGTTCTGGAATACAAGGACGAAAGCGGAGTGATCGGTTTTTGCGGATTCAGAGATTCCGACGCCGTTGACGAGCGGGAGGGAAGCATAGAGTTGCTTTACGGATTATCGGAGCGATGGTGGGGGCAAGGGCTTGCTGCCGAGGCTGCGCAAGCGGTCGTCAGGTACGGTTTCGAGCGGTGCGGATTCAAACGGATCCTCGCGATTACGGACGCGCCGAATACCGCGTCGGTGCGCGTTATGGAAAAGGCCGGAATGCGTTTCGTGAAGCGCGACCTGCACCACAACCTCGACAGCATTTTTTACATATTGACCGTTGAGGGGTAAACGCTCTCATACGCACAACACTGCATCCAAAGCGGTTTGGCGTTCGCGCAGCATATCGCATTCGCGGGCCATCAATTTGCTCAGCCGCAAATGAAGCGCCTTTACCCGGTCGAAATCCCAGTCGAATGATGCGATCTCGTCCGAAAGATCTACGAGTTCCTTTGCGTATTGATCGCGCTCGTATTGATAACCTCCGAGTGCGGCGATCGTTCCGTCTACGACAGCGTGCGAAAGCAGTTCCGCATCGCGCAGTGCATCCGTAATGCCGTGCGCCGTGATCGGGTCCTTGAAGCATCCGGCGTCTCCGACAAGCGCCCAGCCGCGGCCCCACGAACGGCGAATGAATCCGGGACGCCCGGCGAACGGATACAACTTGCCGATACGCTCGGCGCCCGTCAACGAATCTGCAAGCTCCGGATCGATTTCAGAGATCACCTCGCCGTACAAACGGTCAAGACCGCTCCTGAGCTGCGCGTTGAACCTCTCCGGCCGCAATGCGGCGAATACACACGCGGCTCCGTCGTTGGTAGGGATCGCCCCCGCAGCGACGTTTCTTCCAAAATGCCAATGAGTTCCGTTCAGGTCGAGGCCCCGCCAGTAGCCGTAAATGACTGCCGCCGGAGTCCTGCCCTCGTGCAGCACTTCAGCGCCCACGGCGCGCGCCACGCTCGAACGCACTCCGTCGGCGCCGATGACTACTCCAGCTTTGACCCGGTGCACGGCGCCTGCTGCATCGACCACTTCGACGCCGCTTACGCGTCCCGACGAATCGTGAAGGATTTGGGATACGGTTGCGCGATGTATGACGGTTGCACCCGCTTCGCACGCTGCATCGGCGAGGATTGCATCGAGCAGTGTGCGGCGCGGAGCTACGAGTGCATCCACGCCGTCGCGGTCCTGTATTGCAAGTTCCACCTTTTCCGCGCCGTAGTGGAACGTGGTCTTGCGGATAGGGGGCGTTCCTGCTGCCGTAATGCGGTCGAGTACACCCCAGCGGTGGAGATGCACGACGCCGGGTCGCATCACTGCGTGGGTAGAGAGTATATCGCTTGCGCGAGCGCTTCTTTCTACTGCAAGCACGCGCAAGCCGGCGCGCGCCAGCAGCATCGCCGTGCTTGCGCCCGCTACACGCACGCCTGTTACAACCGCGTCGTATCTCGACCGCATTGAATCCCTTTGTCGTTCATTTCCAGTCATATCAGGCTCCGTACACGCTGTATTTGAAATCCGGCTGAGGTTATGCGTTATCAGGCGGCGGCTTTGCGGCGTCGATTCATTTTCCTGAGCAGATGATCCGCAATATATTCGGCGTCGGCGCCCACGCCGTCGATAAAGCTGGAATTGCGACGGCGCATAAACTGCAAGCCGAGTGCATAGAGGCCGGGTTGCGCCGTCACTCCGCCATCGTGCCGGATCTCGCCGTCAGCCTTGAGTACGGGCACGCGAAGCCACGGATACTCGCGGCGATAGCCTGTAGCCCACAGTACTGCGCCGATGCCTTCGGCCTTCAGATCGATCGAGCGGGGCGGCGCGGGCAGTGAGGTGCGGGCGGGCCGTTGGTCTGGGGGAAACAGGTCATCAAGTTTCGATTTCGCGATGAATTCATCTACCCGATCGAGCTGCTCATACATTTTCCTGTCCGCACGTTCCGTTGTTGTCGACAGATCATCGGCGAAATATATCCTGCAAGCGTCAACGCCGACGGCGCGCCCGAGTACCTGCACGCCCTGCTGTCTGAGCAGGTTCAGGTCGAAGGTTCTGTGGTCGTAGTTGCCTATCAGTTGCAGGGATGGCTGATGGCGCGAGGCTTCCAGGTCGCGCACCCTTCGTGCGCTTTCATCGAATACTCCCATCAGTTCAAGCCAGGCCATTACATCGAGACCGCGGTAACTGCGCGGCAATCGTATGTGCCTGCCCGCAGCGAGCAAGGTATTTCGGTGCGAACGGGCAATTTCGCAGGCGAGTTGAATGCCGGTAGCCGAAGCTCCCACAACGAGCACGCCGCCCGGCGGCAGTTGATCTGGATTCCTGTATCTCGACGGAACTATTTGAACGATCTCGGGCGGCAAGGCCGACGCCATATCGGGAACTCTCGGTGCTGCGCAATGGCCGGTCGCAATTACCACGTTCGGCGTTTTCCACCCAATGGAATCTGTTTCGACGCGAAAACCGCAGCCTTCACGCTCTACTGCCGTAACCGTGACTTCCGTATGCAGCGGGGCATTGAATGAGCGGGCGTAATCGTCGAGGTAGTTGATTACTTCGTTGCGGGTCATAAACCCGTGCGGGTCGGGGCCGCGGTAGGACCAGCCCGGCAGCCGGCTTTGCCATCGCGGCGTAAGAAGGCGCAGCGAATCCCATCGTTCGCTTCTCCACCGTTCGGCTGCTCGCCCGCGTTCGAGCACCGCGTGATCCACACCGCGCTCGGTCAGGCAACGGCTGATTGCCAGCCCCGCCTGCCCGCCGCCGATTATGATTGCGTCCGTGTGGTTCATTGCGCGTCCTGGGAAGGAGAAGAAGAAGTGCTGAGTGCTGAGTGCTGAGTGCGATTAGGAACTGAAGAACTTCTAAATAGTAGTCTGCTCTTTGAGTTTTTCAGCCGCGGAGCGGCGAAAGATCTGTAGCCTGGTGCGTGAGCGCCAGGTCAGCAGAAAAAAACGTCCAAGCCCTGAAAGGGCGAAAGATCTTCCGCCCCTCCGGGGCTCACGGGATTTTTCCACACCTACCCAGGGCTCACGCCCTGGGCTACAGATCTTTTGCCCCTCCGGGGCTTGCAGGTTTTCTACACACCCACACCTTGCGCTCTGGGCTACAGATCTTTCGCCGCTCCGCGGCTGAAAAACTCAAAGAGCAGACTACTATTTAGAAGTTCTTCAGTTCCCAATTGCACTCAGCACTCAGCACTCAGCACTCAGCACTTTCTTCTTCCTCCCTCACCGCGTGTTGACGTTGATCTCGACCGGTATTCCGTTGGTGAACACGTCGTAGACGGCCGAGCGTTTGCGCGATTGTTCCACGATCTGTTGGAGTTTCTCGGCCGGGGCATCGCCCTTGATCGTGAAGTTGACGCGGATGCCCTGATATCCGTTGCGAACTTCATCCGACAATCCGAGTATGCCTCGAAGATCGATGTCGCCCTCGACTATTGATTCGACTTCGTAGAGCGTAACGCCGCGTGCAGCGGCTATGTTCGCCACGCCCGCAGTAAGGCACGAAGCGAGCGCGTGCAGCAGAAACTCTACGGGCGTAGGCCCCTTGTCTTCGCCCACCAGCACCGCCGGATGATCGGCGTCATAGACGAAGTCTTTTTCGTGCATCTGCTCTCCGCCCGCACCGTAGTAGGACTGGATGCTGCTGCGGCTGTGCGTGCCGTTCTGCCAGCGATTGGTCGCTCTGAACCGGAATTTGGCGAGTTCGGGTTGCGCTCCGACCGCATTGATCGTTGCGAACACCTTCGGCGTATCCACACCGTTGCGGGGTTCTACAGGTCTTTTTTCGGCTTTGCTCGACATCTCTGTTCTCCTCACGGTTCTGTTTGCACAGGTTTGTACAATTGCCATTGTGTTGATCATTCCGATCCTCCTTCTCCCCGGACAATTCATTGTTGCCCCTCGATCGGTTAATACGGGATCGGCGGGGAGAACCGGACAAAGCAGCGGAAAAAAATAAAGCGCGGAACTCGCCGAATGAAGAAACGCAGGATTTTGCGCATCTTCCTTCCGTGAATTCCGCGCCTTTCCGCGGATTCCGCACCCTGTACTGATCTATGTATTAGTACGGTTGCGGGCGAACTCTTCAAGCCCTTCCTCCCAGGGCGGAAGCAGCACTTTCGGGTCCTGAAGCGTCGTAAGTACCGAGTATCGCGGACGTATGGCCGGGCGGGGAAACTCCGCCGTAGCCACTGGCAGCAGCGCCGTATCGACGTTGCAAAGATGGAATAGGGCGCGCGTCCACCCATAGATGCTCGTGCCGCCTCGGCCTGCCATATGATAGGTCCCGTATGCGCCGGTCTCGATCACTTTACCGATGGCTTCGGCCAGGTGCGGTGCGTAGGTCGGCGAGCCGAACTGGTCGCTGACGACCTTTACTGCGGGCCTGTCGCGTTGTTCGAGCATTCGATTCGGGAAGTTGGGGCCGATGTCGTTGTAGAGCCAGGCGGTGCGGATTACATAATGTCTGCGGTTGAGCGCGGCCACGGCATGCTCTCCGGCGAGTTTGCTGCAGCCGTATACTGAAAGCGGGTTGGGACAATGGAATTCGTGGTACGGATGTCTGCTCGTTCCGTCAAATACGTAATCGGTCGAAACGTGCAGAAAAATTATCCCTCGCTCGGCGGTGGCAAGCGCCAGATTGCGCGGGCCCAGGGCGTTTAGCCTGTATGCGTTTTCCTGATCCGACTCGGCCGCATCCACGTTGTTGTAGGCCGCGGCGTTGATTACCACATCGGGATGATGATCGGCGACGGCGCGCCGAACATTTGAAAGTTCGGTGATGTCGAGTCCTGCGTGTTCGAGCGCCATAAGCGTATGCGACTTGAGCGCGCCTTGCAGCGCGCGGCCGAGTTGTCCTCCCGCTCCGGTTATCAGTATTTTCATGTCGGTTGATTACTCCTCGAAGCGAGGCAGCAGTTGCTCGATATCATCGAGCGTGCGGCCCGCGCGGTCCTTGGCCGAAAGCAACGGATCGGAAACCGGCCAGTCAATGCCGAACGACGGATCGTTCCACAACACGGTGAGTTCATCGTCCGGCGCATAGTAATCCGTGCATTTGTATTCTATCTCAGCCGTCTCGCTTGTGACGCAGAACCCGTGTGCAAATCCCGGAGGGATGTAAAGCTGAAGGAAATTTTCCGCCGAAAGTGTGACGCCGAGCCATTTTTTATACGACGGCGAGTTGCGCCGCACGTCTACCGCTACATCGTAGATCTCACCCTGAACGGCGCGGATCAGTTTGCCCTGCATGCGAGTGCGCTGCAGATGCAGGCCCCGCAGTGTGCCGCGCGAGGAGCGCGAATGGTTATCCTGCACGAAGCGGACATCGATGCCGCCCTCGGCGAATTTGCGCTGCTGATAGGTCTCCAGAAAAAAGCCGCGCGCGTCGCGAAAGACCTGCGGCTCGACCAGAATAACGCCGGGCATTTCGGTCGGGATGAACTTCACCGGGTCAAGCCTCCTGTTCGAGCATATGCAGCAAGTACTGCCCGTAGCTGTTGTTCCTCATCGTCTCGGCCGTTGCTCGCACTTCTTCGGCCGATATATAACCCATTTTCCAGGCTATTTCCTCCAGACACGACACCATCAACCCCTGCCTGTCCTGGAGCGCCTGAATGAAACTCGACGCCTGTTGCAGAGATTCGTGTGTGCCGGTGTCGAGCCAGGCTATGCCGCGCCCCAGCCTCTCTACGTGCAGATCGCCGCTTTCCAGATACGAGCGATTGACGTCCGTTATTTCAAGTTCTCCACGGGCCGAGGGTTTCAGCCCCCGTGCAATGTCCAGAACCCGATTATCGTAAAAGTACAGTCCGGTGACCGCCCAGGATGAGCGCGGCTCTCGCGGCTTTTCTTCGAGGCTGACGGCGCGGCCCCCGGCGTTGAACTCTACTACGCCGTATCGCTCGGGATCGCGCACCTGATATGCAAAAACGGTGGCCCCGGTTTTTCGCGCCGCAGCGCGTTGCAAATCCTCGGTCAGTCCGTGCCCGAAAAAAATGTTGTCGCCAAGCACGAGCGATACATTGTCATCACCCACAAAATCGCGGCCTATGACAAACGCCTGCGCCAGTCCTTCGGGCCTCGGCTGAACCGCGTATTGTAGTTTCAGTCCGAATTGATCGCCCGAGCCGAGCAAGCGCTCGAACTGTGCGCGGTCGTGCGGCGTGGTGATGATCAGTATCTCGCGTATCCCGGAGAGCATCAGCACCGAGAGCGGGTAGTAGATCATCGGCTTGTCGTAAATTGGCAGGAGTTGTTTGCTGACGGCGCGCGTAATCGGATAGAGGCGAGTGCCGGATCCGCCGGCGAGGACTATTCCCTTCATTCGTGCTTCCCGTCCTTTTCGGTCCTTTTCCGCGTATTCCGCGTTCTCTCTTACATCAGCCATTCGATCCTTCCGTTTTCAATCCGAGTCGTTCGCGCCGGTATTTCCCGGCCAGCACATCCGCGCACCAGTCGCTGTGGGAGAGATACCATTCAATCGTGCGGCGCAGGCCGGACTCGAAGTTGAAGGCGGGCTGCCAGTCGAGTTCGGCGCGAATCTTCGATGCATCGATTGCATAACGCCGGTCGTGGCCCGGACGGTCGGGGACGAAGGTCTTCAACTCGCTGTAATGCTTCTTGCCCTGCGCGACGAGCGCCGGATTGTCCGAAGGCGGGTGCAACTCCTCAAGAACTTCGCAGAGCCGATCGACGATTTGCAGATTCGTCCGTTCGTTTCCGCCGCCGATGTTGTACTTCTCTCCCGTGCGCCCTCGCGTGAGTGCAAGGTGAATGCCCGAACAATGGTCTTCTACATACAGCCAGTCGCGTATGTTTCCGCCGTCGCCGTAAATCGGAAGCGGCTTGCCCTCAAGGGCGTTGAGCGCCATCAGGGGAATCAGCTTTTCGGGAAACTGGAACGGACCGTAATTGTTCGAGCAGTTCGTCACAAGCGCCGGGAGAGCGTAGGTCTCGTGATATGCACGCACGAGATGATCGGCGCCGGCTTTCGATGCCGCGTAGGGTGAGTTCGGCGCATAGGGCGTCGTTTCGGAAAACAGTCCGGAAGGACCGAGCGAGCCGTATACCTCGTCGGTCGAAACGTGCAGAAACCGGAATGCTGAACGTTCGGCGTCGCTTTTGTCTTTCAGGTATTGGCGCGAGACTTCGAGCAGGACGAATGCGCCGACGATGTTGGTTTCGATAAACGGTTGCGGGTTGTCTATCGAGCGGTCGACGTGGCTTTCGGCCGCGAAGTTGAGCACCATTCCCGGCGCGTGCGCCCGGAATACGTCTTCCATAGCCGCGCGGTCGGCTATGTCCGCCTGTATGAACGCTACGCGCGGATCGTCGATTACATCGGCGAGACTCGCGAGGTTGCCTGCATACGTCAGTTTGTCGATTATTACTACGCGCGCGTCCGAATTTGCGAGCGCATACCGCACATAGTTTGCGCCGATGAAACCGGCGCCGCCGGTTACGATCATCACTGCCATCGTAGTCCTTGCTCCCCGAAAACCTGAGCCTCAGTTATTCGTCGAAACGTTGCGACATCGTAGCAATGGCGCGCAGAATATCCATCGTCGTGATGATGCCGCAGATTTTTGTTTCTTGGGCCACGACAACGCGATGAATGCGGCGGTTGTACATCAGTTCGCAAACGCGGCGCAACGAAGTATCGGGCGTCACCGATACGGGCGGTTTCGTCATAATCTGTCCCGCCGTATTGGGCGACCACGCGCCGATGGACGTGCTTTTTCGGATGATGTCGGTTTCTGAAAGCACGCCGACGAGCTCGCCCTTCGAATTGACTACCGGAGCGCCCGTGATCTTGCGTTCGTTGAACAGATTCGCAACTTCCTTGAGCGCGGTGGTCTCTGCAACGACCACGACGTCTTTGACCATTACGTCGGATGCCAGCAATGCCATACGCAATCCATCCTCGTTTGTAAGTAATCCGATTGTTGCGCGCCGCCCCGGTTCAGGAAACAATCGTAATCGGTACGGGCATAAAACAAAGCAGAAAGACGATCAACCCCAGCACGGCTACCATTCGCCTGCCGCGGCCGAGCGGTTCGTCTTCATCGAGCAGCGGCGGATGCCCCGCGCGCATAATCAGCGCAAGCAGCACGGCGTAAACAACCCAGCCGTACCACCCCTCGCGCAGCAGCGCGTGCAGCGCAAACCCTACCACGCAGATGAAAATCACCCGCCCCAGTATCGAATGCACGCGCTCGCCGAATACCGAGTACACGACGTGGCCCCCGTCCAACTGGCCTACCGGCAAAAGATTCAGACTCGTCATCAGCAGCCCGATCCACGATGCGAACCAGACCGGATTGAGTTCTATATGCGGCGGAAGGTTGAAGGCCCATTCCAGAAATTTGAAAAATAGCGGGTTGTGAAAGATGATCGCGCCCTCGCCTGCCGCGAGCGGCGGCGCAGATGCGGCGTAATAGTGCGCAATGATCGAGGCCGGAATCGCAAAAACGAATCCGGCGAGCGGTCCCGCAATGCCGATGTCAAACAGCGCGCGCGCGTTCGGAATCGGAGACTTGATTCTAATGAACGCCCCGAATGTGCCGATGCCTACGGGCGCCGGGATGAAGTAGGGAAGCGTCGCGCGCACGCCGTACCACCGGCAGGCCAGATAATGTCCCATTTCGTGCGCACCGAGGATCGTAAGCAGCGTGAAGGAAAACATCACGGGCGCGCCGAGCGATGCCGCGTCTCCGTTGTAGAGCAGCAGCGCGCTGAGCGCAGTAGTAGTCACCGCCGTCAGCGCGAGCAGGAACAGGTGGAGCAGCAATCGCCCCACGGTCAAATCCTCGCGCGCCTCAAACATCGGCGGATATGGAATCGATTGACTCATGCCTCGAACCGGTTGCTGGACTTAAATCAAACCACACGACTGCGGAAAAAAAGATAGATAACGGAACAAACGAAAGTAAGACGGAACATACGGAACAGGCGGAAATATTGAAGTTTTCCGTAATTTTCGTTTCATTTTATTTCTTGAACAGCTTGTCGAACGCCTTGCGAACATCGTCGCGATTGACCGACTGCGCGCCGCCGCGCGATGTGAGCGGAACGCGGGTATTCGGTTCGAAGAAATCGCAGAAATTCGCCTTCAGTTTGTCGCGCACATATTCGGCCTGCGGTTCGCTGCACTGATTGTTCTTGCCCGGTTCGAAGAACCTGCAATTCTTGCAGCAGTGGATATCCGCCGAACAGTGCGGACATTCGTCGGTGCGGGCGAACTTTCCGATTACCTTGATTTCGCGTCCGCAATTGTGGCAAACCATAATGCCTCCTCGGCCGCACGGGTACGGGCATCAGTCAATGGTGTGCGTGCTGTGGATTGACCGGCTCGACGGCGGTAAACTGTCCGTGGCGCAAGCGCGCCGAGATGGTAGCACAGCGCGCAAACAGGCCACAAGCAGCGCGCTCGCCGGCCTTTCGCAAACCGCGAAGCCGGATCGTGATTTCCCTCAGCAATCACTTCTGCCGCCCGCAGGAAACTCGCCATGCCGTTGATCAATTCGTCCGCCTCCGGTCAAACTCCGGACTTTCTCAATTTCATCTGCACATCGCTCAAACGCCTGACGCCCGCGTCTCAAATCGAATACGCAACCCTGCGTCCCGATCGCGCGCGCACGGTACTTCCCGGATACGCGCGCATCATTATCCGGCGGTTCAATCGCCCTGTTCTGGTCATCGCCGCAGATCCCGCTTCCGACGCGCATCGTATCGACGGTGTAGCGTCGGCCGGATTGCTTTGGCTTGCGGCCTACAACAGCCTTCGCAAGCCTCAAACCCGCGCGCAGGAACTCTGGTACATGCTGCCGTGCGGGAAATCTGAAACCGCGCTTTCCCGCCTCTCGATGCTTTCAGCCGATCACCTCGGCGCCGCAATCCGCTGTTTCGAGTTCGATCCCCAATCGACCGGGATTCGAGAGGTGGAACCGGAGATGGAAACCGGCGCCGTTACATTCGCGCGCCGCGTGCACTGGCCAGCAAATCACCGCTGCAAATCATCGGGGTTCGTCGATTATTGGCGCAATAGAATCATCGATCTCTCACCCGATCTGATCGATGTGCATTCACACTCCATGCGTTGCGGTCTGCGGTTTTCAATTAACGGGCTGGATTTCGCCCGCGTCGATTGCGGATGGAACTGCCGCACGTCGAATGCTTTTTTCGGCGTAGCGGGCTGCGACGCGGAAAAAAGACTGGATGAAGATTCATTCGGCGAACTGGTCGAGCGCGTAGGGGATCTGGTGAAATACCGCTGCGCTCATACACCCGATCGCCGGCATCCCTTTTACAGGCTGCGCCCGGAAGCATGGCTGGAATCGCTGTTGCGCCGCGACATATGCGCGCTCGATCCGGCGCTCGATGCTCGTTTCGTTTATTCGCAGACGCCCGCCCTGCGCGGAGATCAGCGCGCAATACTCGATCTGCTGGCCGTGGACAAGTCCGGGCGGCTCGTAGTAATCGAAATCAAGGCCGTTGAAAACGCCCAACTTCCCATACAGGGGCTCGATTACTGGATGCTGGTAGATGCTGCACGGCAACGCGGGGAGTTCCAGCGGCGAGGGATTTTCCCCGGAGTCGAGCTTGCGGATGCGCCGCCCCGGCTTTATCTCGTGACTCCGCGACTGCGCCTGCACAGATCTTTTCCCGTGCTTGCCGGGGCAATCTCACGGCGCGTGGATTTGCGCCTCGTAGGGCTCAATTCCAACTGGCGCGACGGCGTGCAGGTAAGAGAAAGTACACGGTGATCTCCGCTTCATTCAGCGCATTCCGCGTTCTTTTTGATCTCAGCGGTCGATCCTGACCGTGAAATGAACGGTGATTATGCGGCCCGTACGCTGGAACTGCGTCCATATGCGATAATCGCCCGGTTCTGCAAACATCGAGCGAAACTCTACCTCCGGCCCGCCGCGCAGCTTCGACGGATTTTCCCCGTCGGGCAGCATCTCGGTAGGGTGCGAATGCAGGTACTGCGACTGATCCGCGTTGAGCATCAGCGTATGCCCCCACGCTCCGAGATAAGGCTCCAGGTCCCGCACGGGCGCGCCGCTGCGCGCATCGGTCAACGTATATTTGAGCGGAATCAAAACGCCCGCCGCTGGTTTGCCCCCGCCGAGTTCGAGTCTGATTCTGGTTCCGTCTACGGTTTTTACAAGCGTTTTGTCCGGAGCAAGGCGCACGGGCGACGGGCGGCGCTCGCTGTAGCCTTTCGTTGCGATTTCGCGATGAATCAACTGTATGGTTCCGCCGGTGGGGAAAAAATCCGCGTGGAGTTTGTACAATCCGGGGCGGGGAAGCACGGTCTCGATGATGAATGCGCCGTCGTCTTCGAGTTGCGGATGTATGTGCTGATATTCGCCGAGATCGCGGCTTACGATGAAAAGATGAAACAGCTTTTCGTGGTTTACGACGAAATCCTTTACGCGCGCTCCCGTAGTCGGATGCGTAACGACAAATGCGAGCCGGACGCGCTCGCCGGGTTCGGGAGCGGCGGGATCAGCCGTTACGTCAAGATTGTACGCCCCGGTAAATGATGGCTTGACCGATGACAGCGGCATCCCGCAACGCGGGCACGTGCCCTCCTGCGCCTGGCGCACCTGCGCGTGCATAGGGCAGGTGTATTCATAAGTAGGTGCAATCGCTTCGAGGTCTTTAAGCCGCTCGGCGACGGACTTTCTTTCGGGCGCCTGCGCTCCCGCATCATCGCCCAAACCGGAGAGACAAATCAGACCTATCGCAAAAACGAGAAAAACAGATGACGACACGGCAATTGATGCTCGCACGCTTCCCTCCTTTGTGCGCCATTGTAGCATCGAAGCGTCTTGCCGCCCGATTCCGGCTTATTCACGCATCCCACTTCATACGGCTGTCTTCGACAAGGGCGGACTTTGCCTCTTCGTTTCCGCCGCATTCGACGTGTTCACAGCAGCAGACGGCGGATGCGCCGCGCTCTACGGGCTGGTCGTAATCCAGCATGTCGGCCAGATGCGGATCCTGGCAATAGTCGCTGCAATAGTCGCTTCCTCCGGGAGCCTCGCATTCGCAGTCGGGATTCGCGCACGGTCGTTTTTCTTCGGGCATCGCTCGTTCCTCCTGTTCAAGCCGTTAGTATAAATAACTCGCCGCCGACAAAAAATCGCCGAACCCGGCGAATGTACGGATGAACGCTGCGGCAATGTGCGTGCCGTTGCAGACGGCTGCGGCACATACATTGCAAGTTTATCATCGGAAATTGTTTTGGGGAGATTGTTTTGGGTTCGCCTGTGCATGTAAAAAAACATGCTGGGTTGGAAACCGGGCAAAACGGTTGATTGAGAGAGGGGGGAAATATGGGAACTATGGAAACCGTAGCGAGGGTTGGAAAGTATGCCGGTATTGCGGGAGAGATGGCAGCCGGACCCGCTCAGATCAGGGAGAATGTCGTTAATGCGTTGGAAGAAAAAATGGATGCGGCTGAAGATGCTGCGAGACGCGCGCTTAAACGCAGCCGCCGCGCGGCGGAAGATCTGCTCGATGATGCGACCTATGAGGTCAAGCGGCATCCTGTGCGGTCCGTAGGCGTTACATTCGGAATCGGTCTTGCAGTCGGCCTTGCCGTGGGCTGGCTGGCCGGACGCAACAGATCGTAACCGGTTGACATGGTACGGTTCGCTCTCTTCCGATCGGTACTGAGAGAGTGCGTCAGCTAACCCGTTATTATGGGCGAAAACGCCCTGCGCGCGTCAATTGAAACAATCGCAATGAGAACGCGAGTTGCGCAATAAATAACGGAACAAACGAAATGAAAGGACAATTACGGAAAGGTTCAGTATTTCCGTAGTTTCCGTCTCATTTCGTCTGTTCCGTTATCTCTCTTTATTGTCCCGAAGTCGTGTGGAGTGATTTTGCTCATCTCAACTGCAGTCGCAAAATCGTCAGCGAATGCGCCGGGAAGGTGTAGTTGAATCCGTTGTTTTCAACCCTCGTAGTGATGTTGCGTGTGACGGGACGGACTTTTTTGTCATCGCCAAACGTGTGCGTCGCTTTCAGATCGGGATGATTCAATTCCCAAACACCCAGAGCGTTCGTCAGTTGGCCTTCCTGATTGTCAATCCGCGCAGTGATGTCTTTGTCCTTGCTGCGATTCAGCACGTTGACGTAGATGGTTTTCTCCGCCGCGTTGTAGGTCGTCGAAACGTCCAGATAGCCGAGCGGCGGACGATTGCCTACTTTGTAGGTTGGTGAGGAGACCGACGTGTCGAGCGACATATTGCCCTTCTGCCGGGTGAATTCGACCAGCGGGAAATAGATGGTTTGCAGGAACAGCCCCTCTTTATTGGTCGTTATCGGCGCAATGACGTTGACCATTTGGGCGAGGTTCGCCATCTTGACTACGTCGGCGCGGCGGAAGAAGGAATTGAAAAACATCCCCATCGCCAGCGCGTCTTCGAAGTTGTAAACCTCTTCGAGCTTCTTTTCATTGAAGGCGCGGTACCAGACGTTCCATTCGTCGTAGGCTATGTAAATCGTACGCGGATTGGGCTGACGGCTTTGCACCTCCTTGATCAGACTGGCCGTGACACCAATGTAATTATCAATCGTTTGCGACGATGCCATGAACTTCTCGAAATCGTTGTCGCGGTTGCCGATGTAGGTGTGAATCGCGATGTAATCGGCCTGATTTCTGAGCGTATTGAGCACCGTACGGTTCCAGTGAATCCAATCCGAATTCGGCCCGTAGTTGCTCGATCCGCAGGCAATCAACTTGATGCTCGGGTCGGTGGAACGCATCGCCTTGGCGGCTTCGAGCGCGAATTTGGAATATTCTTCCGCATTCTTGTGGCCGAGTTGCCACGGGCCGTCAATCTCGTTGCCGAGCGCCCAGTATTTCACGTTGTAAGGTTTATCGCGTCCGTTCTTGCGACGTTGCTCCGCCCAATATGTATTTTTCGATTCGTTGCAGTATTCGACCCAGTGCCGCGCATCATCAATCGTGCCCAGGCCAAGGTTGATGCAGATGTACGGTTCGGCGCCGATCACCTCGCAGTATTTCAAAAACTCGTCCGTGCCGAAACGATTGCTTTCCAAATCATCCCACGCCAGATCTTTGCGCATCGGACGTAGATCTTTCGGCCCGATGCCGTCTTTCCAGTTATAGCCAGAAGCGAAGTTGCCGCCCGGCCAGCGCAGGATCGAGACGTTCAATTGTTTGACGACGTCTATCACGTCCCTGCGATAACCGTCCCTGTCCGACAGCGGGCTGCCTTCTTCGTAAACGCCGCCGTAAATCATCCGCCCCAGGTGTTCTGCAAAGTTTCCGAACAGGTGCGGATGAATTTCGCCGATCGTACGGTCGGTGTCTATCTTGATGCGTGCTTGCGGCGTTTGCCCCTCGACGGGCGGCAGGCTGCCGAACAGCAGACAAACAGCGACAATAGTGTTGAGAAAGCGAACAGTGTGTGTGCGCATGGATTTTCTCCGGTGTTTTTGAAGCCGTATTCCTCGATTGGGCTGTAACGGATGACGTTACTTGCAGTCTTTACTGAAGCACAGATTACTGCTGAAGAAGGGTAATACGTAATTCTGAAAACGGATCGCCATCGCGCTGGTATGAGTGCCTTGATACACCTCAAAGCCATGCGTGATTCCATACTTTTCAAGGATATCGTGCAGCTTGCCCGTATCGACTCGCAACCCGTCCCTGTCACCCACATCCAGCGAAATCGCGCGATACCGGCGTAAATTGCCGATGTACTGGTCAATAAAAGCCAGCGGTGCATTCGCCGCCCATTTCGCAAGGACATCGGGCTGAAGTTCGCCGGCCTTTCTCGCCAGGTCGAGATACAGCGGAGGGTTGTTCGGATTGGGCGACCAGGCGGCGGCGGCGGCGAGTTGCGCGCGGGCGCCGAACGGCAACCTGGCGAAATCCTCGGCCGTCTTCGCCTCTCCCACGGCCTTCTCCATTTCAGCATTCGCCGGCGGCGCCTGCCGCGGCGATAAGCAGCACGGACTCATTATATAGAGACTGCCAAAGACATCTGCATGCTTCATTCCTATGCGCGTTGCGCCATAGCCGCCCATCGAGTGGCCGACCAGCCCACGGGCCAGCCGGTTTGGAATCGTCCGGTAATGCGCGTCAATGTAAGAAACCACATCACGTGCAATGAACCGCTCGAAATCTCCGGTAGTGACCGAACTCGAATACATCGAACCGTTGTGCCTGGTCCTGGAATCGGGCAGCACAACGATCATCTCTTTGGCCCCTTGTGCAAAAGCGCCCTCGATTGTTTGCGGCGCGTGAATCTCCTTGCTCCATTGCTCAGCGCCGATGGAATAACCGTGCAACGCGTAAACGACCGGGTAACGACGCGACCTGTCTTTGGCATAACCGGGCGGCAGGAAAACCATTACGTCCCGCTCGACGGCATTTCCCTCCAGGTTGCCTTCCAGGGCCGTCCCGTGAATCTTCAGGCGATCGACCTTAACCGGTTTGGCGCCGGGTACGACGGGAGGAACTTCGGTTTGCACCTGCGCTGCGACCGGGAGCGCGAGCGCAACCGTTATCGCCAGCGCCATCGGAAAATATAACTTCGTACGGATCATTGATCCCCTTTCTTGAAAACCAATGCAAAAGCCCGGCAATTTACGCAGAATCACTCCGCACGACTTCGGGACGGAAAAGAGGGATAACGGAACAAACGAAATAAAACGAAAATTACCGAAAAGCTGAATATTTCCGTTTTTTTTCGTCCTATTTCGTTTGTTCCGTTATCTCTGATGTCCCGAAGTCGTGTGGTTTTGATCAGGAGTCGGGGCGAGAGGATTCGAACCTCCGACCTCTCGGTCCCAAACCGAGCGCACTAGCCTGACTGTGCTACGCCCCGCAACGGCCGCCATTATACATCCCGGCCGCAGGAAGACAAACCGGGGAAGACGCTGAAACGAGGACGCGGAATTCACGAAACAAAAGAATGCCCGGAATTCTTTCCGTGAATTCAGGGCATTCGTTTCAGCGTCTTCCGCGGTTTCTTCATTGTTTGTCTACGGCAGATCTATGAGGATTATCTCGCTCGCCTGTCCGTCGCCGGCGATACCCTCTATGGTCAGCAGTTCCGTATCGACTATTCGCGCCTGATCTCCGGCCGAGTAACGCTCGCCGTTGAGCGCGATTTCGCCCGCGATTACGTAAAGAAACGCACGTCTCCCTGCGGCAGGAGAATGTTCGAGCCGGTCGCCCGGTTGCACAGCGGATACGTAGAAGGTTGCGTCCTGATGTATCTTCACCGCTCCCGGAGCGTCCTGCCCCGAAGCTATGGGGAGCAGCCGCCCGCGCCGGTCTTCGGGCGTAAACTGCTTCTGTTCGTAAGACGGAGTGAGTTCGGCGCGCTCGGGCAGCACCCATATCTGCAGGAGTTCTACCTCGGAATCGCGCGAGGCGTTGATCTCCGAATGGGCCACGCCGGAGCCGGCCGTCATCCTCTGAACCTCTCCCGGCCTGATCACTCCGCGGCCGCCCGTGGAATCCTTGTGCGTGAGTTCGCCGCGCAAGACGTATGTGACTATCTCCATCTCGCGGTGCGGGTGCGTGGGGAACCCCGCAGCCGGCCTTACCGTGTCGTGGTTGAATACGCGCAGCGGCCCGAAGCGCACGTTTCCCGGATCGTAGTACCGGTCGAAACTGAACAGCCAGTACGCCGAAAGCCAGTCGCTCTCCAGATGAAATCGCTCCGATGCCGGTATCCTGGTAATCATCTCTTCCCGTCCTCCCTTCGATTCAAAACCTTCCATCAGTTAATTGTTTACCAGTTGACAATTGATTCAAAAAAAAGCTAATCGTCGAGCAGTCGACCGAGCAGGCGAAAAAGCGTTTTCTGATCGGCGCGCGAGAGCCTGGACATGGCGCCGAAAGCCGCGGACTGGACCTCGTCGATCGTATCGGCGAGGAAGCGCAGTCCGGGGTCGGTGAGCACCACGTGATTTACGCGGCGATCGCCGCAGGCCCTGCGCGCAACCAGCCCGCGCGCTTCGAGCAGGTCTACGAGTTTCGTCACGTTGGCGCGCGAACTGAGCATTCGCCGCCCGATTTCGACCTGCGAGAGGGGTTCGCCCGCTCCGTTGAGTATCCTCAGCACGTTGTAATGGTTGTCGGTCAGCCCCCAGCGCGAGAACCTCTCGTCCGACGCGCGCCACAACCGGTCGCCCACGCGCATCAACCGGAGCATCGACTGCTCGGCGATGCTCGGCGGAATGCTGACCTGCTTCGTCTTCGTCTTCATCACGCCGCAAACTATACTCCTTTCCCGGAAAATTGTCAACCAGGAAACTATTTCCCGGCAAAGGGAAGTGCGTGGTAAGATCGCGGCCGTTATGAATGGAATCGTGGGGGAAATCTGGAAGCCGCTGGTATGGTGGGTGTTGCGGACGCTGTTTTCGGTAGAGTACCGGGGGCTGGAGCACGTGCCGGAGAGCGGGGCGGTGATCATTGCGGGGAATCATCCGTCGTATCTGGATCCGGTGCTCGTAGCCGTTCCGGTGCGGCGGCAGATACGGTTTATGGCCTGGGATGCGCTGTTTCGCGTGCCGGTGCTTGGAACCCTGATACGCGCGTTCGGGGCGTTTCCCGTGGATCTGCGGAAGGGAAAGGGCGAAGCGGCTTATCAGGAGGCGTTGAGGGTGCTCGGCGCGGGCGATGCGCTCGGCATATTCCCCGAGGGTGGACGATCCGAAAGCGGTCCTATGGGTGAACTGAAGACCGGGACGGCTCGGCTCGCCATAGAAACCGGAGCGCCGATAGTTCCGGTCACAATCGGCGGGGCTACGCGCGTATGGCCGAAATGGAAGCTGCTGCCGCGGCCCGCCAAGATCCTGGTGCGGTTTCATCCTCCGATACGGCTCGATCCCGAAGCGCGCCTGCTGCACGTAGATGATCGGGAATATCACCGCGAGGTGATGGCGCGCATTGCAGCATCCATCAACCGGTCGCTCGAACCGGCCCTGCGCGGCGCGGCCGCCTGGGAGCGGTGGTACCGTCAGCCGCCCTCGCACATACGCACCTACGAGTGGGCGCCGCTCATCGCCGCCGCAATCGCCTCGCTCATCGCATTGCGCCGCGGTTCGTTCGCCGAAAACTGGTGGAGGTTGTGGCTGCCGGTGCTCGGCTATTTTTTATACCTGATTGCGGATTTGTCGCTCATAGGTCCGAATCGCCTCGCCAAATGGGTGCGCAATTCGATGCCCATATGGCTCATACTCGGCTGGCATGTGCTGCTTGCACGGGCGCTTGAGCTGCCGTCGGGCGATTTCGAACGGTGGGCGGCCCTGGCGGCGCTCGGAGTGTTTTTCCTGTTTTTCTACGAGGATTACTACCGGTTGCAGAAGTTCGTGCGCGGCCTGGTAGTGGTCTACTATTTCTCGCTGCTGCTTATGCTCGGATGGCCGCACGCGCTCGGCGTTTTTGTCGGCGTGCTCGCTTTCATCATCATCTTCGTGATTTGGTTCAGAATACTTTTCCGGTGGGCGATCGCCGTAGTTCTGGGAGCGTTGTTGGCATACGGCTTATGGAGCGCCCCTGCGCTCTTTCTTGCGATTTACGCCGGTCTCGCTCTCGGCGCAATCTTCTATCTTCAGACCTTCATCGCGTTTGCTTACGATATACGGCGCGAGGGCGCGATCGCGGAAAGGGGAGAAACAACCGAATAAACGAAATGATGCGAAAATTACTGAAAAGTTGAATATTTCGGTCTGTTCCGTCTCATTTCGTGTGTTCGGTTGTCTCGTTCATTTTCCGCTGCGGCTGATGCGGTAGAGCTGCGATGCGGTGCGCAGCAGCAGGCTGCCGCGCGCTACGGCCGGCGTCGCCATACACATTTCGTCGAGCGAGTTCTTGCCCACCAGTTTGTATTCGGCGCCCGCCTCTATGACGTAAGTGTCGCCGTCCTCGCTCAGGCAGAATATCTTGCCGTTCGCCGCCCAGGGCGAGGCAGTAAATGCGCCCGATGCCGGGTCTATGCGCTGCTTGCCGTAAATTTCCCGGCCCGTGCGCGCGTCGTGGCAGGTAAAGAAGCCGCGGTCGAGCAGCGTGTAGTAGTGATCGCCGTAAACGATCGGCGACGGGTTGTAGGGACCGCCCTGCGGCAGATACCAAGCAACGTGCGAATTGGAAGTTTCCCCTTCCTTGAGCGATATGTCGCCCGCGGCGCCCGGTTTTATGGCGTACACGGGGCGGTGCTGATCGCCCACGTATCCCGAAGCGACGTAGAGCAGTCCGAATTTCGTAAACGGCGTCGGTATGGCGATCGTCGACATCCCCTTCAGCTCCCAAAGCGGCTTTCCATTCAGGTCATAGGAGTCGATCTTTTTGAAACCGGGCGTTACGATTTCCGTGCGGCGTTCGGTTTCCCATATGAAGGGCGTAGCCCAGTTGGTGCCTTTTTCGCGCGGCGTGCGCCAGAGTTCGCGGCCCGTGCGTTTGTCGAATGCAAGCAGCGCGGATTCTTCATCGTTGTCGTTGACGATGTAGAGCCGGTCGCGGTGCACTATGGGCGAGGCTGCGGTGCCCCATCCGAAGCGCGTCTTGCGCACGGGGAAATTCACCTTCCACGCCTGTTTGCCGTTGAAGTCGAATGCGAATACGCCGAGATTGCCGAAATAGGCGTATACGCGTTCGCCGTCCGTTACGGGGGTTTCGGATGCATAGCTGTTCTTGAGATGGCGCGTAGAGGGCGGCGCGCCGCGATGTACTTCGCGTTCCCACAGCACGCGGCCGGATTTGAAATCGAGGCAGTAGACCATCCAGCGGTGTTCGGCCTGCGGTATGTTTTGGCGCTCGCCGCCGAAGTAAAGTCCTTTTTTCGGCGTCTCCACCTCGCCGGCGCTCACCACTGTGGTCAGGAATATGCGGTCGCCCCAGACTATGGGCGAGGACCACCCCATGCCGGGTATGGGCGTTTTCCACGCCACGTTTTCGGTTGTGCTCCACTTGTCGGGAAGCGCCGGATCGTCCGCTACGCCGAGCGAACCCGGCCCGCGAAACTGCGGCCAGTGGTTGGGCGCAGGCGCTGCGGGCGCAAACAGTACAATAGCCAAAAGGACGCTCATCATTACTCGCGCTGGCATGCGGATTCCTCCGGTATGTGTAGAGTTGATACGCCCTGATTATAGAAGCCAGTCTCGGTGCGGGCAAATAAAGAAAACGGAATAAATACT
>JAHBSF010000010.1 GCA_019639255.1 Acidobacteriota bacterium
CAATCGATGATCGGAAATAGGCGAGGAAGTACTGATGGCAGAGTTCACTTGGGTTCCCATATACGAAGAAATCGGCAGGAAAATCCTGGAGTTTGAGGATCGGCAATCCGGGTTGATTGCATTGACCCGGCGGATGGCCGAAAGGGGGCGTTCCACTGTTTCGATCAGTGATCGGGATGTAGATGGGCGAGAGTTTGAGTTGGCGGAGATGGATCCGTTTACCTTCCTCGCGAACTTCAACCGCGGACTCAAAGAAGAGAACCGGCGGGCGATCATCGCCGCAATCAAGGAGGAATGGGGGCTGACCTCGGATGTTCCCTCGGATTTCCACGGCCTGCCGGTTGTCAATCTTCAATCCGCGTGGTTCATCAGCTATGCGTTTAGGCGGAGCACGGATGACGTCCCAAAGTTGTGGCGACTGGCGCGCGAGACGGTTCGGAAAGAGTCGGAGGGTTTCGATCCGGCGGTTCTTGACGACTGTCTGCAAATCAGGGGGGTAGGCCTGCCGAAGCTGACGATGGGAATGTTCTGGCTTTGCCCGAACAAATACATCGCGGTTGATCAGAAGAATGTCGACTTCTTCAGTAAACGCAGTATCACGTTGGGCGCAAGGACTGCAGCCGGATACCTGAACTTTCTGGCGCAAGTAAAAGACAAACTCGGACGCGATTTCCCGGCGCTTTCGCATCAGGCGTATCTGGAGCCTGGAGAGGGTAAAGAGGACAAAAGACGCAATCCGGCGACAAAGGAATCGTCCAAGGTCGGGTTCTGGACTCTCAGCGTTGGAGAAGGCGGACGTATGTGGCCTGAGTTTTCAGAAAAAAGCATCATAGCCATCAACTTTGATCTGGCGAAGGATTTGAGAGAGTTTCCTGATCGCAATTCAATACGGCAATTTCTGGCCGACATTCGCGGAGTATCCATAGAGAATGAATGGTCGCAGGTAAACAACAGCCTTGCATGCTGGCAGTTCGTTCACGACATGAAGCCGGGTGATATTGTCTTCGCCAAGCACGGTATGCAGACCCTCTACGGCGTAGGTCGGATTACAAGCGACTACATCTACGACGCGAGCCGCCCCGACAACCGGCATCAGCGGCGGGTGGAATGGCTGGCCGAAGGGAATTGGCCTTTACCGAAAGACAGCCGCGTCGCTGCGAAAACACTCACCGACATCGCCAAATACGGGGATTGGCATGTGCGGCTTGCGCGGCGCGCCGGCCTCGATCTGAGCGACCCACACAATCCAAAAGTCATCGCGCCGGACGATGAGTGGGAATCAATCGCAAATGCGCCGGAACCGTCGGAAGAGTCCGGGTATGAAACAAGCAAAAGGGCAGCGCTATATAGAATAGAAACCGCACTACAGGAAATTTTCATGTCCCAGGCAGAACTCGACGCCGTCATCGGCAGATTGAAGCGAAAGAAGAATCTCATTCTTCAAGGCCCGCCCGGAGTCGGGAAAACTTTTGTCGCAAAGCGGCTCGCTTACCTGATGATGGGCGAGAAGGATTACTCGCGAATCGAGATGATCCAGTTTCATCAGGCGTACTCTTACGAAGATTTCATTCAGGGATATCGCCCCGACGGCCGAGGCGGGTTCCAGCTTCGGAACGGAATCTTTCATGAATTCAGCCAAAAGGCGCGCCGGGATCCGGATCGCTCCTATTTTTTCATCATCGACGAAATCAACCGCGGCAACCTGAGCAAGATTTTCGGCGAAGTGATGATGCTGATGGAAGCCGACAAGCGCGGCGAGGGATGGCAGGTGACGCTGACTTATGGCGATGGCGAAAAGTTCTTCCTGCCGGAAAATCTCTACCTGATCGGAACGATGAACACCGCCGACCGGTCGCTTGCACTCGTTGATTACGCGCTCCGCCGCCGTTTTGGTTTTGTCAACCTGATGCCGCGATTTGAAAGCGCAGTTTTTGCACAGCTTCTCGGCGGCGCCGGTGTGGGGCAGGAACTGATTGCCAGGATTCGCAATCGATTCCGCATTCTGAACGAAATGATCGCAGCCGACGCGCGCAATCTCGGTCCGGGTTATTGCATCGGCCACAGTTTCTTCTGTCCGGGCGAGCAGCGGATCGGTGATGGTGAAGCGTGGTACCGCGAAGTGATCGAGTCGGAGATTCGGCCCCTGCTCGAAGAGTACTGGCTCGATGAGCCGGAAAAGATCGATGATCAGGTGAGAGTGCTGCTTGCATAACGAATCCGGGGCGGTCATCCCCATTCAGAACATCTACTATCTGCTGTGTTACGCCTGGGATCATTTGGACGAGGGCGCGATGGTCGATGTCGACTCGATCGAGAGCCCGGAGTTGGCCGATCTCTTCGCGCGGGTACTGCTTTCCGGCACGCGCCATTTGATTCGGCGAGGCTTTGACCGCGGCTATCTGCCGTTTGCGGAAGCGATGAGCCGACTGCGTGGGAAGATCGACATCGCTGCGACGATGACGGTGAACTTGCAGCGCGGAGGGGTGGCGTATTGCGAGTTTGATGAGCTTGATCACGACGTTCTTCACAACCGTATTCTGAAGACGACGATGGCGAGGCTCGTCCACGTCGATCGACTCGATGAGAAGAACCGCGAGGGGTTGGCCGAAGTGCTGCGCCGTCTACGCGACGTGACTCCGATTACGCTCAACGCGGGCATTTTTCGCCGTGTGCAGCTTCATCGCAACAATCGCTTCTATGGATTCCTGCTCAATGTTTGCGAGTTGGTGCATGAAAATTTGTTTGTTGAAGAGGAAAGCGGTCGTCGTCGATTCCGCGACTTTCTGCGGGACGAGATGAAGATGAGATTGCTTTTTGAGTCTTTCATTTTCAACTTTTTCAGGATCGAACAGCGTGTTTACCGGGTCGATAGACCGAAGATTCAGTGGCGCGGGGAGTTCGATGATCAAGCAGCGCGCGATCTCATCCCGGAGATGCGTACCGACGTCTGCCTGATCAACTCCGAACGCAAGGTAATCATCGACTGCAAGTTCTATCGGGATGCGTTTCAGCGCAATCGGGGCGTGCCGAAACTCCGATCCGAGAATCTTTACCAGTTGTTCGCGTATTTGAAGAACAAAGAACTTGATCCCGGTTGGGAAAATTGCGAGGGAATGCTGATCTACCCGACGGTCAATGAGTCGCTCGACCTGAACTTCAACCTGCACGGGCATCCGGTTCGCATCCGGACGGTCAATCTGAATCAGGATTGGCGGCAAATCAAACGAGACCTGCTGAATATCATCGATGTATAACGATGGCGGCGTTTTCCCGGTGCGTGATCAGTGCGAGTTATGGAGTACGGCTCCCAGCTATCTGCCGTCGCGCCGGGTCAACGCGCCGAGGTCGTTGGCGTGACGGCCTGGCGCAGAGCTTCTTCGATCAGACTGTTGAGGCTCTTGCCGGTCTTTTTGGCGCGCAGGTGAAGCGCGCGGTGAAGATCTGGCGCCACTCGCAGAGAGAGCGTGCCCGAGAATGGCTTGTCCGGATCTTCACCGCGCGCCTTGCAAAACTCCAGGTAGTCATCGACCGAATCGCGAAACGCTTTCTCCAATTGTTTGACCGTAGTTCCCTGAAACGTGATGACGTCTCGCGTATTGATGACCTCACCGTGAAAGATATGGGCCTCTTCGTCATAGGCCACGATTCCCTGATATCCTTTATAAGTCAGCATCGTTGTCACTCCGGTTTGATTCCGGCTGCCTCCAGGAACCTGCGCATGGATCTGACCGCACCTCTGTCGGTTTCTTTCGCGGGGTGCGGTCGATGGAATACTGCGCGCACATCGCGCAAAGCAATCCGGACGCGCGAATCGCGCCCTTCGCTCAGTTCCGCTCCAAACGCCGGCAGCATTTTCTCTATATCGTCCCAGGCGATGTTGGCCAGGACGGGATCCTGGAAAATCGCCGCCAGCGTCTTGCCGTGCTTGCCCTTCATGCAAAGCATTGGTATCACGAAACGCTACCAGTTGCAACTCGGGGAGTTTTTGGAGTGCGCTGAGTACGCGGGGGCTTCAGGGCATAAATCTGGAAAGAGAATTGCTTATGAAGAGCAGAGCGTTATGAAGAGTAGAGCGTCTGGTGAATTTAGAAACTTCCTGACGGATGGTAAACTTCTGACGTGCAAAGGCTAAAAAGCTGTTACAGACTTTCCGGGGTCGCGAAAGCGGAATTCCGCTCTGTGCAGGACGCGCGAGGGGGCTACAGATGCCAATGATTCGTCGCAGCGATTTGCCGTATCTGGCGTGGGTGATCGCACTGGTCTCAACGGTCGGCAGCCTCTTCTTCAGCGAGGTGATGGGGCTTCAGCCGTGCGTGCTGTGCTGGTACCAGCGCATCGCCGTCTACCCGCTGGTCTTCATCATCGGAGCCGGAATCATCATGCGGGACCGGCGTATGAAGTATTACGCGCTGCCGCTGTGTCTGGCGGGTTTGGCGGTCTCGGCATACCATAATCTGCTTTACTACGGGATCATACCGGAAAGTATCACGCCCTGCGTGCAGGGTGTGCCGTGCACCGAGCGGCAGATCGAGTGGCTCGGCTTCATCACGATCCCGCTGATGGGGCTTGCGGCGTTCGCCGGCGTAGCCTTGTGCCTGCTGTTTTATAAACCGGAAAAAGAGGGTGTGTAAGATGAGAAAAGAGATCAAGATTCTGGTCCTGATAGCTGTGGTAGTCGCGGTCGCCGCAGTGCTGGCTGCGAATTACTACAGGGAGTCGAAGCAGGGCGAGCGCAGGGAGACGGCTACGGCCGACAACCTGCTGGTGCGCCCCGACAGCGCTGTGCTGGGGCCGGCGGACGCCACTGTCACCATGGTCGAGTTCCTGGACCCGGAGTGCGAGTCGTGCGCGGCGTTCAGCCACGTCGTGAAGAGGATTCTGAAGGACTACGCCGGCAAGGTGAGGCTCGTGGTGAGATACATGCCTTTCCACCCGAACTCCGCGCTCGCCGCCAGCTACATTGAGGCGGCGGGCGAGCAGGGGAAATACTGGGAGATGCAGGATCTTCTGTTCCGCCGCCAGTCCGAGTGGGGCGAGATACACGGGCACGGGGCGCAGGTTGAGGCGGCGGCGCGGCGCGAGCCGCCCTCCGTCCTCTTCGAGAGGTACGCGGCGGAGCTGGGGCTCGACGTGGGAAGGGTGCGCGCGGCGGTGGCCGAGAACCGCTACGCGTCGAAGATCGAGCGCGACATGAGAGACGGCCAGAGCCTCGGCGTCTCGAAGACCCCGACCTTCTTCGTCAACGGCAGGATACTTATGCTGTTCGGCGAAGAACCCCTGAGGGCTCTTATTGATGAAGAATTGATGAGGTAGGGATGCAGCAACTCCCGGTTTAGGAGGAAAGAGAGATAACGGAACAAACGAAATGAAACGAAAAGAACGGAAAAGTTGAATATTTCCGTTTGTTCCGTCTAATTTCGTTTGTTTCGTTATCTTTTTTCCAGCAATTCTCCGTCAAAGAGGTAGATGATTGTCGGGCGCATCACGACAGGAAGCATCAACGCTGCTTCGGCGCGCCGTTGCCGATCCGAAGGCCGAGTTTCGCGACGGGCAATGGGAGTCGATTGATGCGCTGGTCGCTGATCGGGCGCGATTGCTTGTAGTCGAGCGAACGGGGTGGGGCAAGAGCCTCGTCTACTTTATGGCGACGCGATTGCTGCGCAACCGGGGCGTCGGCCCGACGCTCCTCATCTCGCCGCTGCTGGCGCTGATGCGCAATCAGATCGCCGCCGCTTCACGTCTCGGTCTGCGCGCTGAAACGATCAATTCCTCCAACCCGGAACAGTGGACAGACATTCACCGTCGCCTGCGGGCAGATGATGTGGACCTGTTGATCGTCTCCCCGGAACGGCTCTCGGATGACGACTTCCGCGAGAATGCGCTTATGCCGATCGCCGGCCGCGTCGGTCTATTCGTCGTCGACGAGGCGCACTGCATCTCGGATTGGGGCCATGACTTTCGCCCCGACTACCGCCGAATCACGCGCGTCCTTCAGGCATTGCCGCGCAATCTGCCCGCGCTGGCGACTACGGCCACCGCCAACGATCGCGTGGTCGCCGACATACGCGAGCAGCTCGGGCCCGATCTCCAGCTCGTGCGCGGCCCACTCGCGCGCGAATCGCTGCGGCTGCAAAACATCCGGCTTCCGGGCCAGGCGGAACGTATGGCCTGGCTTGCCGAACATCTCGGCGAGATTCCGGGCAGCGGCATCATCTATGCGCTGACGGTTGCCGATGCACAGCGATTGGCCGCCTGGCTGCAATCCCGGGGCATCGGCGCAGCCGCCTATTACGGGAGCCTGGAGAACGACAAGCGCGTAGCGCGCGAAGATCAGCTTCTCAACAATCGAATCAAGGCTATTGTAGCGACGAGCGCGCTCGGGATGGGCTTCGATAAACCGGATCTCGGCTTCGTCATTCACTTTCAGCGGCCCGGCTCCGTCATTCACTACTATCAGCAGGTCGGTCGCGCCGGCCGCGGCGTCAGCGACGCTTACGGAATCCTTCTCGGCGGAGATGAGGATGAGCGCATTGCCGAATACTTCATCGCTTCGGCATTTCCGCCCGAAGCGCAAACGCGCGAGGTCCTGGATGCGCTCAATGACGCCGACGCAGGATTATCGTTGAGCGAGTTGGAAGGGCGGATCAATCTGCCGGGTAAACAGATAGGGAAAGTGCTGAAGATACTCGCCGCCCGAACTCCTGCGCCCATCGTGCGCCGGAACAGGAAATGGTATGCAACCCCGGTCGTGTATCACCCGGATTCGGAGAAGATCGGGAAGCTGGCCAGACTGCGGCGGCGGGAACAGGCGCGTATGCGCGAATACATGGCGGGCAGAACCTGTTTGATGGAGTATTTGCGAAGTGAACTCGACGATGAGCACGCCAGTGTCTGCGGGAGATGCGCCAATTGCGCGGGCCTGTTGTTGTCGGAGAGCTATTCGGAGGAACTGGCCGAACAGTCGCAAGTATTCCTGCGCCGGAGCGAGCGGTGGATCCGGCCGCACGACTGGTGGCCGGGAGATGCGCTTCGCGCCTATAGGTGGCGCGGCCCGATTTCCGAGACGCTGAAGATGCAGACGGGGCGCGCTCTGTCGGTCTGGATGGATGAGGGATGGGGCGGCCTTGTGCAAAAGGGGAAACAGGTGGATGGACGCTTCGATGATCGTCTGGTAGAGGCGTCGGCAAGCATGATTCGGGAACGATGGCGTCCGCATCCGGCGCCTGCCTGGGTGACGTGCGTGCCTTCGGCGAATCAGCCGACGCTCGTGCCCGACTTCGCCGCGCGACTGGCGGCTGCGCTCGGATTGCCGTTTATCGATTGCGTAGCGAAGAAACGCGATTCGCTGCCGCAAAAAGGACGAAACAACAATTACCAGCAGGCGCGCAATCTCGCCGGCGTATTCGGCGTCGATCAGAGGCTTGTCAGGCGTGAACCTGTTTTGCTGGTGGATGACATGGTAGATTCGCGGTGGACGATGACGATAGTCGCCGCGCTGTTGCGCACGGTGGGGGCGACAGTCGTTCATCCGTTTGCACTGGCGCAGACATCGACGCTGGATTGAATACACCGTTAACGAAGTTATTTGAGAAACGAAGGGGAACCGCGGAACACGCGGAAGGCACGGAAATATCGTTCAATTCCGTGATTTCCGTCGATTCCGTGTATTCCGCGTTCTCTGTTCACCTCTCAATTGCAGGAATATATCGCTTGAACGATCCCGGACACATACTCTCTCCCGATACCCAGGCGACGCTGCTTCTTTGCGGCATTTTCGGTAAAGACGATGCGGAGATGAAGCCGCTGACGACGGCGCCGTACAACCGGCTTGCCGACTGGTTGCGGCAGCAGGGCTTGCGCCCGGGAGACCTGCTGAATTCTGAGGGGCGGCGACGATTGGAGCAGGCCGGAGATGAAGCTCCCGATACGCAGACCATACTGCGGTTGCTCGGACGCGGGGCGGCGCTGGCGCTTGCCGTAGAACGGTGGAGCAATCAGGGGCTATGGGTCATCAGTCGCGGAGATGAGCGGTATCCGAGGCAAATGAAATCGAAGATGGCCCGTCAGGCGCCGCCAATCCTCTACGGTGCGGGGAATGCCGATTTATTAGGGCGCGAAGGGCTCTCGATCGTCGGTTCGCGGGATGCGGATCAGAAGGCATTGCAATTTACGCGAAACCTGGCGAGGTGGTGCGCGGCTTCCGGGATAACTGTCATTTCGGGCGGGGCGAAGGGCATCGATGAAACGGCGATGCTGGCGGCGATCGACGCCGGCGGTGCGGTGATTGGCGTGCTGGCAGACGGGTTGGAACGCGAGACGGTTTCGCGCAAATACAGAGAGGCGCTGCGGCGTGGGCGCCTTGTCCTGATCTCTCCCTACTGGCCGGGAGCAAGATTTTCAGCCGGCGCGGCGATGGGAAGAAACAGGTTGATTTACACGCTGGCAGAGGCGGCTCTGGTGGTGAGTTCATCGTTCGAGCAGGGAGGCACGTGGAACGGAGCGGTCGAGGATCTGAAACATCGCTGGACGCCGATGCTCGTGCGGGACGATGCAGATGCGCCGGAGGGGAATCACCGATTGATCGAGCTTGGCGCCATCGCGCTCACCACGTGCGTGGACCGATCTGATGATGATGAGATTGCGAGTTTGAGGCTTGGTGGAATCGCTGCGGAATGGCAACGGCGGACCGAGATGCTCGAAACGGCCCCTTTGAATACGGCGGTTATCGATGCGCCTGCTACAGATTTATATGGGGCAAAAGCAAAGAAGAAACGCGCTGCACGAGCAAAGCGTGAGCCCGAAGCGTCGCTGCCTGATCTGTCGGAGGCGTTCTGGAACGAACAGATCAGACCGACGCTCGAACGCCTGCTTGTTTTGCCGGCAACTGAGAAAGCGGTAGCCTCTGCGCTTGGAGTAGAGCTGAAACAGGCGAAACTCTGGCTTGGGCGAGCGGTCGATGAGGGAATGGTGATCAAGGCAGGGCGACCGGCGCGATATGAGTTGAACAAACAGCCAACGCTTATACCGGTCGATTGAGGATCGTGAGGCTCATAGATACATAATGCCGAAGTTCACACCGACAACCGCCTCACTCTAAATCAATCCACAGCAGAATGGTACACACTACGGAGTCCGCAACTGGGTACGCACGCGCCCTCGCGTGCTATTGTTTGTCACAAACCGCACGCGAGGGCGCGTGCGTACCCAGTGATGTGTCCCAATGTTTCGTGGTCTGATTTAGAGTAGCCTCGCCCTGCCCTAACTCCCTAACCTCGCCCTTCAGCTCCCCCCAAAGTCATTTATACCTTGACGTGTCAAGTATGCTTGATATTACATCAAAATAGCTTGACAGAAAGTCAAGTATATGCGATATTCCTGATCGTTGAGAGAATTTCATTCCAGGGGAGGAAGCCTATGGGCAAGCAGGATGCGCGGCTGGTATTGAACTGTGCTTTGGCGGTAGGGGCGTTGTTGGGCAGCGTGGTGTTGATTTCGTGGTTATTGAAAACGCAGTCGTTGGGGGCGCCGGTGCGCGGGGCGTTGGTGCTGATACCGGTAGCGTTTTATGTACTGGCACTGGTCGGTTATATGCGGCTGATACGGCTCGGGGATGAATTGCAGCGGCGGATTCATCTTGAAGCGCTGGCGATAGCTTTTCCGAGTTCGGCGGTTGCGGTTTTAGCGTGCGAGTATTTGCGGAAGGCTGGATTCATTGCCGAGTTCAAGCCCGATTACGCGTTGATGATCATGCTGGTGTTATGGGGGCTTGGGTTTTTTATTGCGTGGAGGCGGTACCAATGAAGAACCGGTTAAGAGTGATTCGGGCCGAGCGCAACTGGTCGCAGGCGGATCTGGCCGAACGCCTCGGCGTTTCGCGTCAGACCATCAATGCGATCGAAACCGGAAAGTACGACCCGAGCCTTCCGCTGGCGTTCAGGATGGCGCGGCTGGCGGGTGCAAGGATCGAAGACATCTTCCAGCCCGACGAAGCTGAATCTAGCAAGGCGGAAAGAGAAACAACGGAACAAACGGAATAAACGAAACAAACGGAAAGAGCCTAATTGTCCTCTTTCCGTTTGTTCCGTTGTTTCTCTTCTCTTTTCTTTTCACTTCGCCGCAAAGACCAGACTCACCGGGGAATCGATATCTTCTACGCTTCCCTCAGCCTTGAGTCCGCCCGTTCTGCGGTCGATTCTGAATACGACGATGCTGTTTGAATTCTGATTTGCCGCAAGCAGGAAATCGCCGGCCGGATCGACGGCGAAATTCCGAGGCGTTCTGCCCTGAGTCGAAACCCAGTCGAGGGCTTTGAGTTCACCGTTTTTCGGGTCTGCGGAGAATACGGCAATGCTGTCGTGCCCGCGATTGGAGCCGTACAGAAAACGCCCTTCGGGATGCATCACGATTTCGGCCCCGCTGCTTGCGCCCGAAAAGCCGGGGGGGAGCGCCGAGAGCGTATGGATTTCCTGCAAAACTCCGCGGCGTTTGTCGTAGGCGAAAGCCGTTACGGTTGAGGCCATTTCGTTGATCACGTACACAAACTCGCCGCCGGGGCTGAAGGCCGTATGGCGCGGGCCCGCGCCCGGCGCTGCTGTTGCATACGGCGGGTCGTTCGGCGCAAGCGCCCCATTTGCGGCGTCGAAGCGGTAAACGAGCGTCTGGTCGAGTCCTAGATCCGCGACGATGAGAAAGCGGTTGTCGGGCGATATGTCGACCGAGTGCGCGTGCGGCCCCCTCTGCCTTTCGGGGTTGAGGCTCGAGCCCGTATGCTGAACTACAGTCGATGCCTCGCCGAGAGCGCCGTCTTTGCGCACGGGAAATACGACGGTGCTTCCGCTGCCGTAGTTGGCAACGAAGAGCCACTTACCGGTCCGGTCGAAGGAAAGGTGGCACGGACCGCTGCCCCGAGCCGATACGGTGTTGAGCGCTCTGAGCATTCCCGTCTTGCGATCAATGGAAAAAGAGCTGACGCTGCCCGCCGAATCTTCGCCTACCGCGTAGAGGAAACGCTGATTCGGATGCACGGCCAGAAACGAGGGATTGCGCGTTTCGGCGGCAAGGCCGATTGGAGTGAGAAGGCCGGCGGCAAACCGATACGCATAGATCCCCTTGCTATTTCGGCGGGTGTAGGCGCCTGCATAAACGATCCACTCGCGCTCCTTTGAAAAAGATTCGGGCGTGGATTCGGGCATGGATTCAGATTTGGATATGGATTTGGATTCGGGCATAGATGCAAATGCGAGTGCGATGATCAGGCCATATCGAATGATTTTCATATTGAACTGGTTGCATGTTTTGATTGGTTCATTGGTTGAACGGCAGGCTGCTGCGTATGTGCAGGTCGCGCTGCGGGAATGGAATTTCTATTCCGTGCTGTCTGAATTTTTCGTCGATGGCAAAATTCAGCGCCGAGATCAGAGACCCGCGGCGGTGCACCATCGAGCGGGTCCAGACAAGCAGGCTGAAATTCAGGCTGCTGTCGCCGAAGCCGGTGAACAGAACGCTCGGCGCCGGCTGGGTAAGCACACTCTCGTTCTCCGCCGCGACTTCGAGAAGCACGCGTTCGACCTTGCGGACATCGCTGCCGTAGGCGACGCCCACGGGGATGCGAAAACGCACTTTATCGTCGTTGTGCTTCCAGTTGATTACGTTTTCGGTGATGAACTTCGAGTTGGGGATTATGATCGCAATATTGTCGTTGGTGGAGACGGTGGTTGCGCGAGCGCCGATCTCGATTACATCGCCGTTGACGTCGCCTACCTCTATGCGGTCGCCCACCTTCACGGGCCGTTCAAACAGGATGATTATGCCGCTGATGAAATTGCTGGCGATGTTTTGCAGCCCGAAGCCGATGCCGATGCCTACGGCGCCCGCAATGACGTTGAGCGTCGTCAGGTCGATGCCCACGGTTTGCAGCACTACGAGCAGTCCGACGAGCAGCACCAGATAACGCGTAATCGAGCCTACGGCGGCGCGCGCGCCCGCATCCAGATTCGTGCGTATGAGGATGCGCTCGACGAGAATCTTTCGCAGCCGTCCGGCCACTGCAAACAGCACGACCAGCAGCAGCAGGAAATATACAATCGTCCAGAGCGTCAGTTGCGTATCGCCGATCTTGAAGATGGGGAAGTAGAGCCACTCCTCAAGCGGCTGCAGGAACCGATGAATTTTCTCCATTATGGAATAAAGATAAATCGCGGAACGCAGGGAGGCAATGCCAGTGAGGGCCAGTGAGGGCCAGTGAGGGCCAATCAGCGCCAATCAGGGCCAGTAAGGATCAATGAGGATGAATGAGGATGAATGAGAGACAATAAGGATCAAATCGCGGCGCCGGTCTTCACACTACCCGTAAAACGGACATTTCCTGCACGCATCACCCTTCTTCTTCCATCGCTTGCAGCACTTCTTCTTGCCCCGCGCCTCTACCCTTGTCACCTCTTGCGCCCTCCCTTTCATGAGGATTTTGAAAGTCGTTATCAGATTCAGAATATGCGCATAATATGGGAATGGGGGTTGGGTGTCAAGAGGGAAGAGAGATGACGGAACAAACGGAAAAGGACGGAACAAACTGAAAGAAGCACAGCAACGTTTACATTCGGTTTGTTTCGTCTATTTTCGTTTGTTTCGTCATCTCTCTTTTTTTCAGAAGGGCCAGAACACGGGGATGAGCCAGGAGGCGATCAGCCAGTAGAGAATATTGAGTGGTGTGCCGACGCGCAGGAAGTCGGCGAAGCGGTAGCGGCCGGGGCCGTAGATGAGGGTATTGGTCTGGTAGCCGACGGGTGTCATAAAGCTGGCCGAGGCTGCGAAGGTGACGGCGAGCAGGAACGGGCGCGGGCTGCAGCCGAGCGACTGGGCCGAGGCTATGGCTATGGGTGCGAGCAGCACTGCCGTAGCGTTATTCGACATGGTTTCTGTGAGCAGCGAGGTCAGCAGGTAAAACGCCGAGAGCACGGCTACGGGGCCCCACACGCCGACCGTGTTTACGATTGAATTGGAAAGAAACAGCGCGGCGCCGGTTTTTTCGAGCGCGATGCCGAGCGGCAGCACGCCCGCGAGCAGAAACACCACGCGCCATTCGACGGCCTGATAGGATTCTTCGAGCGTAAGGCAGCGCGTCAGCACCATAAGCACGCAGCCCACGAGCGAGCCTACGACGATCGGCACGATGTTGAGCGCCGAGCAGGCGACTACGCCCGCGACTATCATCAGTGCGGGAATCATCTGCCGGCGTCTGTAAGTAGGCAGGCCCACTTCGGACACGAGAACGAAATCGTCTCTTTCCTTGAGGCGCGCGACGGCTTCGAGACGGGCTTCGAGCAGCAGCACGTCGCCTGCGCGCAGCAGCACGCGGTCCAGATTTGCGCGGCGCAGTTCGCCGCCCTGGCGTATGGCCAGAACTACGGCGTCGTAGCGTTGTCTGAACCGTATGCTTTTGAGCGACTGGCCGACGAGAGGCGAGCCGGGGGCGATGATTGCCTCGACCAGAGCGGCTTCGCTCGATTGCAGCGCGCCGTCGTCCCATTTCGTGCGGCCCACGAGTTCGACGCCGGCGCGTTCGGCGAGGCGGTTGATTTTGGCTACATCGGCGCGCACGCGCAGCACGTCGAAGGCGCGCAGCACGGTTTCGGGTCCGGGCAGAATGACGCGGTCGTCGCCGCGCAGGATTTCGAGCACCTCGATGTCGAGTTCGCGCACAAGGGGCGATTCGCTGAGTTTTTTGCCTACGGATGCGGCCTCGCGCAGCAGCTTGATTTCGGTCAGGTATTCGCCCATACCGAACGATTCGGTGAGGTCTTCGGCGCCGCGCCTGGCCGGGATCAGGCGCACGCCTACGAGCATCAGGTAAAGCGCGCCTGCGCCGAAAAAGATGAGTCCGAGCGGTGCAAACTCGAACATGCCGAAGGCCGGCTGATTGTTTCTGACGGCGATGGAATTGACCAGTATGTTGGTGGATGTCCCGATCAGGGTGCAGACGCCGCCGAACATCGAGGCGAACGAAAGCGGCATCAGCAGCTTCGAGGGGCTGGCCTTGAGTTCGCGTGCAAGGCCGAGCACGATCGGCATAAAGATCGCGACTGCCGCCGTATTATTGATGAATGCGGACACGGCGCCGACTACGACCATAATCATCGCAAGCGCAAGCCAGAAGCTGCGCTTGCCGATGCGGTTCAGGCCCACGCCGATAAAACTCACGGCGCCGGTTTTGGCCAGTCCCGCGCTCAGGACGATCATTGCCGCAACCGTTACCGTAGCCTCGTTGCTGAGTCCCGAAAGCCCTTCCTGGATCGTAACCATTCCGGTCAGCATCAGCGTGCCGAGCACCATCAGCGCGACCAGATCTACGGGGAACCGCTCGGTGGCGAACAGCACGACGCTTATCACCACGAGTCCCAGCACAACAATCATGTCGAAAGTCATCGCCCGGCTCCTCCCGGTGCGCGCTCGGCGCCCTTCCATTGTTCCCACCGCTCGATCACATCGCTGCTGAAACGCTCCGCGTGTTCGGCGTCGAATACGTGCGCCGCAACCACGAGTTGACTCCGATCCCGAAGGTAAACCTCTACGGGGCGGCCTATGTACAAATACGGCGATGCGGCCGCAGCCTCATAGGCGCGGCGTTGTGCGGCTGCGAGGTCGGATTCGGGGGGAATCGAGAGGCGGGTTTCGACGCGGCTTTCGATCTCGCCGCGCGTGCGGTTGATGACGGGCGCGCGCAGCACTTCGCGATTCGGCGCTGCGATCAACGCGCCGTCCGCGGTCTGCAATCTGAAGGTGCGCCACCCGATATCGGTTACTTCTCCCTCGCGTCCGGCGACGCTCACGCGGTCCCCTATCTGAAAGGGTCGCTCGAACAGCACCACGAGTCCGCCGACGACATCGCGCAGCAGCGGTCCGAGCGCCGCCGCCGCGCCTATCAGAACGAGCGCAGCAAGCAGCACCGTGGCAACGAGCGACTCGGCGAATACCGCGCCGATGATGAGCAGCACCGAAAGCCAGATTGTAAAATCAATGACCGGGCGCGCGCGCCTTACGCGCTGAACATCCCTGCCGCGCCGCCGTTCGGCGCGTGCAAAAGCGCGCGCAACGATGCTGCTTGCGATCGCTCCGAGGCTGACCATAACGATGGCGAACAGGAGTTTTCCGGGCGAAAACGCCTGCGCGATCGGCTCCAGTTGGTGCGCTATTGATTCCTGCATAATCGCCGTTCCTTACGGTTCATTTCGCCGGCAGCACGTTGCGTGTGCGCAGTTCGCGCACGAGCGGAATATAAATCGGGCGGTTGATGGAGAACCGCTCGACGCCGTCCTCGCGCGTTTCGCGCACGACCAGATTCAGGCTCGAAAGTCTCTCCATCACCGCGCTGCTTGCAGTGCGGCCGCCCAGAAATATGCGCGCGTGTTCGTCTACGGTAAGACTGCCCTGCTGCACGATGACGCCGAGCGTCAGAAGGTGTTCTACGGGCGCTTCGCGCAGCGCAGCAAACCGCAGCGGCTCCATCGGGCGCACTACGAGGCGGTTGTCCTCGACTTCGGAAATCGACCGCATCCAGTAAAACAGCCCGGCGAGGATGTTGCCTTCCGAGGCGCGGCCCAGGGCGTCGAAGTAGGCGGCGCGCGCCAGGCGCTGCTGTTCCCTTTCGGGTGCGCGGCGGTACCGGCCGCGTTCTGCAAGCATCGGATCGGGGAGAAAATTCAGCTCGAAGCCGCTTACGGCGTGGCGCCGCGCGATTACCTCGGACATTTCCTCCGCCGTCAGGTTTTCCGTATTTACGACGAAGGTGAACACTTCCGAGATGCGTTCGATCGAATCCAGATACTGCCACGCGTAGCGGCGCATGGAAACGAGCCAGAATACGCGATGGCTGGTTTTCGCAATCAGGCGGCGCAGGGCGCGCAGCGCTTCATAACCGCCGATTGTGCGCAGGTGGATTTGATGCGCGTCCTCTATGACCATCACGGGCCGGCCCGGCATTTCGCCCAGCCGCGTTTCGATCTGTGCAAGCGTGCGGGCGCGCGGCATTCCTATCAAACGCCCCAATTCACCCGCAAGCGCCTCTTCGTGTGCGATCGGGTGATTGAGGTTGAGGCGGAATATGTCGTCGTGGCGGAAGATTTCGCGCAGCGCCGCCTGTATCAGGCTCGTCTTGCCGCTGCCGAGTTCGCCGATTACCGCTACGGCCGTCTGACGCCCCGAGCGCAACCGCGCGTGCGCCGAGGCGATTGCGCGCAGTTCATCTTCGCGTCCGACCAGAAGATCGGCCGTATCCAGCGGGGCTACGGCAAACAACCGCTGGTAAAGATAGGGCAGGTGCGCAAGCCGCGCCGGGTCCCAGCGGGCTTCGTCGTAGCGGCGCAGCGCTTCTTCGGGGCTGAGCTGTTCGAAGCCCAGGGTGGCCTGGAGGTCTCTGACGAATATGCGGCCGAGCGGGCCGTAACGTCTGAGCGCGGCTGCAAGGCGCTGTCTTGTGAAGCGTGCGGCGCGGCGCATCGTCGCGGGCAGGTTTATGTAAGAGGGTTCCCTGCGGGCTTCGGCCGTCGAGCGCTGGAAGGCGAGCGCCTCGATTTCGCGCACGCGTTCATCGACCTTAGAAATGATCTCGGTGCGCACGCGATCCTCTACGCCGCCGAGATTTGCAATCGCCGCCGCTATGCGCGCGTGCGCCCGCTCGAATCCCTGTTCGACCAGATCGGGCGTCTTTTCCTTCGCCTCCTTCGCCTGCGGTCGCGCGGGCGCGCCCTCCCGGTCCAGGCTCTCTTCGGCCACCTTCAGGTTGAATTCGAGTATTTGAGTGGCTTCTGCTACGGCGGCGAGCGCCGAATCCACCTGTTCGTAGAGGATGCGGTTGACGTCGGCGAGATCGCGCGCGATTTCGCTTTCCAGGTAGCCGCGCGCGATTTCGCGAAGCGGCACGGATTTGCGTTTGGGCGGCGCGGGGGCTGCGGGCGTAGAGGCGAGCGTTGCCGACAACAGCCCGCCGAGCGCGGCCAGGTCGCGGTCTTCTATGACGCGGTAGTCGGCCGGCAGATCGCCCGTAATTGCGGCGAAGCGGCCGAGCACGGTTTCGACCATTCCGCCGAGTTCGCGGCTTTCGCGCAGCCGCCGCAGTCGCGCGCGCATCTCGCCGCGCAGGAAGTTCACCATCGACTCGCGCTCGCCCGCTATCGCCGTGCGCCTGTCGGCGGCATCCCGGTCTTGAGGTCTGTCTTGAGGCCGGTCCTGGGCCCGGTTCTGTGCAAGGCGTTTACGGGCTTCTTCCAGGCGTTCGAGCACGGCGCGCAGGCTCGTAGTCAAATGCCTGTCGACGTTATCGAGCACTCCGGCTACGAGTTCCGCCACGGCAAGACCTACCTGATCGACCAGATGTACGGCGTCGAAATGCCGCGCGCAGGCATCGGCGGTTCCCTCGCGGTAAGCAGCCCAGACCCGGCCGGATTCGTCGATTTCCTTCTGCACGCGCTCGCGCGCTTCGGCGGCTGCGTCCTGACTCCTTCGTCTCGGCGGCAGTTCGAACGTGCCGGCGATCGCCAGATCCGCAAGCCACGCGTCCCAGGCCGTGCGCAGCGCCCCGCGCAGTTCGGTTTCCACGCGGCGGCCGAAGCGCGCCTGCTCCTCGGCCACGGCCGCAAAGCGTTCTTCCAGCCGCCCGCGCAGCCTGAGCAATCGCTCGCGCGGATCGGCGGCGGACTGCGCTTCGAGCGTATTTATGAGCCTCTCGAAGCCCTCGTCTATCGCATCGTAGAGAACCTTTACGGCCTGAAGCGCTGCAAGGCGCTGCGCGCCTGCGGCTGCCGCCGCACCGAGGAGGCGTGCGTCATTTGCGCCTCCGAAATGATAAGCCGCCAGACGCCTGAGCGGAGCGTCCCTGAACGATTCGCCGCCGCCGAAGATGCGGCCTGCAGAGCGCTTCAGACTCTTGAATCTCTTGCCCACCCTGACGCGCCATTTGTCGTCCATAAGCGCGGTGAAACGATCGGCTTCCTCCGGAACGCTCACGCGTTCGGGAGTCGTTTCCGATAGATGAAGCAAACGTTCGCCGAGCGAGCGAAATTCTCCCGACAGATCCAGCGGCCCCGAACCGAAGGCGAGGACTTCTTCGCGCAGCCATCTCGAATAGGCGCTGCGCCTGCCGCGCAACCGCACCGTCCACGGGCGCTCCGCCGGTTTATCGGCGATGAGGTCCTGCACCGAACGCCCCGCTTCATCGCGCATGCGCTCCAGAAACTGCGCGATGCGCCGCGTTTCGGGCGCTATGACGCGCCCGGCGAAATCCCGCTCCACACCGATTAGCCCGTCCCTGAAGGCGCGCGCCTCGGCGTTCAACTCCTCGGACTCAAAAAGCGGCTCCGAGTACTCGCGCAGAATCTCCATCGGAATGTTTTCCGCAGTTACGCCGGTCGCGCCATCCGCGGTTGCTTCCTTTGAAGAGGCAATCGCAGCTCGGGCCGCCTCGCGCACTTCGCGTGTTTCTCCCGCGCGTCCGAGCGCAAATTTCAGCAGCACCGGCCCTATAATCAGATTCAGTCCGACCATGCCGAGCACTATCGGCTGCATATCGGCGCCGAGCCCCGGCAGGCTTTTCTCGACGATGATTACGAGTCCCAGCACGACGCCCGCCTGCGATACGAAGCCGAGCCAGGCGTTGCGCCGTATTTCGGGCGCTTCCCCGGCAATCAGCGTAGCAAGCTGCGAGCCTGCATAAATCGCCGCAAGGCGCACCGCTACGAGGATGACCGGAATCAGCCACACGCGTGAGAGTGCGCCGAGGTCCAGCCCCGCGCCTGCAATCGAGAAAAATACGACGTAAACCGGCAGCGATACGGCTTCGACCGGATGGATGAATTCGTCGCCGAAGCGCGTAAAGTTCTGTACGACGAATCCCGCGACGATGAATACGAGTACTGCTTCCAGATGAAATCTGTCTGCAACCGCCGTCGTTACAAACACGATCGAGATTACAAACAGCCACATCTCGGCGTGGACGAATTTTAGATAGGCCCAAATGGCTGCGCCCGTGGCTGCGCCGAGCGCCGCCGAAAGCAGCAGTTCTTTGCCCACCGTCAGCAGCAATGCCGGATCGAAGCGCGCGCCCGGGGTCGAAAACAGTTGGGCAAGCGAAATGCCCAGGGCGAGGATCGCGACCATCAATACGTCTTTGGATACGGCCACGCCGAGCGTGATGTCGGAAAGCCGTCCGCGCGAGCCCGTTTCATTGATGACCGCAATTGTGGCTGCGGGCGAGGTTTCTATGGCGAGCACGCCGAATATAAGTCCGATTGCGGCAACGAGCGGCGCGGATGCATCGTTGAGAAACGGCAGCATCGGCCGCAGTGCGAATATCGTTCCGATGACGAACAGAAGTATCAGAGCGGCCTTGATTGCAACGATCAGTCCGATGGATCGCGCCGCGACGCGCAGTCCCGAGAGCCTCAGTTCGGCTCCGGCCGTAAGCGCGATGAGTCCGATTGCGAGGCTGTTGACGAGCTTCAGATCCTGGACTACGCCGACCGACAGAAGGTCGAGTATGAAGGGGCCGCACAGGAGTCCGGCGAGTATGTAGCCCGTAATTTTCGGCAATCGCAGGCGCGCTGCAAGTTCGCCGCCCGTAAATGCGGCGAGCAGCACGAATCCGAGCGCGGCCAGGGATTTCGGATTAAACGCACCTTCGCCCCCCGCCTGAAGGAACGGCAGCGCCGACATCAGCAGAAACAGCAGTCCGACGATAAGGATTCTGCGCATCCGTCAATACCCTTGCGTTCGGAGAGACGACGGAACAAACGAAAATAAACGGATAAGGCGGGATTTCCGTGTGTTTCGTCAATTTTTGTATCTATCGTTGTCTCTGTTACTGATTGACCGCATCTCAGGCTGTCGATTCCAGATCCTGAGAGAGTACATCCCTGGTCAGAGCAGGACTCAGAAACTCGTTGACCAGCACCGAAACCAGCACGCAGGTGATTACGACGCCCGTAAGCTCGCTATGATAAACCTGCTGGTAGTTGACCGCCATTGCAACGGCCACTCCGCCCTGCCCCAGCATCCCGCCGCCTATGCGCGGACTTATAGGCTGCGGATGATCGGATCGGCCTACGGCCAGACGCGCGCCGCCCCATTTGGCCGCAGCGTGCAGGACCAGGTAAAGCGCCGCGCAGCCTGCCGCCATCATCCATCGCCCGCCGCCTGGGGCGACCTGCCATGCCGCGCCCGCAAATACCAGCAGCAGGACGTAAAGCGGCTTTTCAATCGACATCAGCACCTCGAGCAGTTCGCTGCGCGCGCGCGATGTATTGGCCAGCATCACGCCGAGCACGAGGTTGATGAAAAGCGGGGAGAGGTGCAGGTAATAGGCCGCACCGCTCGAAAAGATGACGATCCCGATGAGCGCAAGCAGCAGTTTTTCCGTATTGCGCTCTCCGCCTATGAACAGATGGAACAGCACGCCGAGCACGACGCCGAAGCCGAGGCTCACGGCCACCCACTCGGTGCGCGTAAGCGGTCTTATGCCGCTGGTTTCTCCCGTATGGAAAAGGCAGAAAATCAGACCGAAAAGAATGATTCCGATGACCGTATCGAAGCGGCTTGCGAATATCAGCAACTGCGCATTGCGCCCACCCCGGCCGTATTTCTCCGAGACTATGCGCGCGCCGGTTTCGGTCGACACAGCCGCAGTTGCTGCAAGCACGCCTGCGCCCGCGGCAACCGCAACCACCTTTTCGGCGCCCGTCATATTGCGCGCCGCAACATACCAGAACAGCGCACCGAACGCTCCCCCGACCAGAATGAACGTGGAAAAGAATTCGGCGAACGCCACGCGCCAGAACTCGCCCGCTACTTCAAACAGATCGCGAAAACGGATCTGCAATCCGGCTATGAGGCCGATTGAACCGAGGGCGAGACTCATGCCGGGGCCGAGCTGCGCGACGACATCCCCCGTCATCACGCCCGTAACCTGCGGCCCTACAAGCAGCCCGAGCAGAATATACTCGACGCCCGAGGTGAAGAAAAATCGCGTCTGCAGCCGGCCGATCAGAAAATGCGCACTCAGATAACCTACGGCGAGAATTGCCAGCAGTTGCAGAATCGTCAGCATCTTCGGCTCCCGTCAAGGTTTATAAGGATGACGAAACAAACGAAAAAATACGAAAACCACGGAAATCATCGAGCGTTTCGTTTATTCCGTTTCCGTCTGTTCCGTTATCTATCTTTCCGCGGTTTGCACTCCTCACGAAATCGAACTCACCGGCATTACATCATCGGAGGGCGCGCGATCTTCGCCCTTGTAAACCTGCACAAGCAGCGGCGGCGCTATCAGCGTAGTCGCTACGGCCATAACCAGCACGACGCCGTAAGCCAGATCGCTCACCGCCGCGAGGCCGAGCCCTATTTGCGCAACAACGATTCCCACCTCGCCGCGCGGCACCATCCCCGTGCCTATTTGCGCGGCGCGCTTCCAGCCCATCGAAAGCGCCGCAGCGCCGCAGCCGAGCATCTTCGTAGCAACGGCAAGCAGCGTCACAACGAGTGCAAGCGTCAGAGCTTCGGGCGTAAGCAGCGCGTCGAGCTTCAACTGCATCCCGATGTTGGTCAGGAAAAACGGCAGCAGAAACTCCGTTACCGCCTCGGCCTGATGCGGCATATCCGTTCCCTCGACCGATTCGGACAACGCCATTCCGGCAAGAAACGCGCCGATGATGGCTGCAACGCCTATGTAGCTCGCCACTACTGCAAGCCCCAGACACAGCGAGAATCCGAAGACGAGCTGCGCCTGCCCGACGCGCAGCTTCGCTACGCGCTCCCGCATCTTGTTGACCGTGCGCGCACCGACCACGGCTACGAAGATCGTAAAACCTATGGCGAGCGCCGCAGTCGTTGCTATGTGCACATAGTTGATGTCGCCCTTCGCCATACTGCTGACGACGGCGAGGATGATCAGGCCGAGTATGTCGTCTATTACCGCAGCGCCCAGTATGATCCGGCTCGTCTGCAAATGCAGCAACCCCATCTGTCCGAGCACGCGCGCCGTGATGCCTACCGAGGTCGCAACCATCGCCGCGCCCAGGAATATCGCCTCTATCTGATGCCGCCCCCAAAGAATGAAAAGAACGTATCCGGCTATAAACGGCACAATCACGCCGAGCACGGCTACGGCGATCGCCCTGCCGCCGACGCGAAAAATATCGGCGGGTTTGGTTTCGAGTCCGACCAGAAACAGCAGAAATATGACGCCGATCTCGGCAAGCGCATTGGTCAACCCCGTAGGCTCGACCCAGGCCAGCACGCTGGGGCCTATGATTACGCCGGCAAGGATTTCGCCCGCCACCGCAGGCTGTTTCAACCGCTCGAACGCTTCCGCAGCGAGTTTCGCCGCAATGAACATCACCGCGAGCGTGAATAGTAGTTTTGTATGCTCATCCCCGCCCGCCCAGGCAAACAACAACATTTCACCTCCAGAAAAAGCCCCCAGAAAAAGCCTATGGATATTCGATCTATTCTGATGACCACAAACTGTGGCGTAAAGCGGCAGGATTGTAGCAGGGGGCTACGGCGCCAGGCTACCGTCCGCACGATATTCATCGAGTTTTCGGTAAAGGGTCTTGCGGTCGATGCCGAGCATATCGGCGGCGCGGGCCTTGTTGCCTTCGGTGCTGCGCAGGGTTTCGAGAATGTATTCGCGTTCGAGTTCGCGCAGGGTCATTTTGCGGCTGAGCGAGCGCGCAATGAGCGCGGCGCTCGTGCCGGCGAACCGCACGCGTTCGGGCAGATCCTCGGTGCGCAGCACGGCGCCCGGCGCAAAAGCCACGGCGCGTTCGATGGCGTTTTCCAGTTCGCGCACGTTTCCCGGCCACCCGTAGGAAGTCAGCACGGCCAGGGCTTCGGGCGAAACATCCAGCGGCGCATGTCCCGAAGCCTCGGCCGCCCGGACTACAAAATGCTCTACAAGCAGCGGCACATCGAACGGACGCTCGCGCAGCGGAGGCACGCGCAGGCGGATTACGTTCAGCCGCCAGTAAAGATCCTCGCGGAATCTGCCCGAAGAGAGGTCGCCTTCGAGATCCCTGTTCGTAGCGGCGACCACGCGCAGTTGAACCGATCGTTCGACGTTTGCGCCGACGCGGCGCACGGCGCCGTCCTGGAGCGCGCGCAGCAGTTTCGGCTGCACCGCTAGCGGCAGTTCTCCGATTTCATCCAGAAACAGCGTACCGCCGTCGGCCGATTCTATGAGTCCGGCGCGCTCGCCGCGCGAACCGGTGAAAGCGCCGCTCGTATGGCCGAAGAGTTCGGCCTCGATCAGATCGGCGGGAATCGCGGCGCAGTTTACCGGCACAAACGCACCCGTGCGGCCCGACATTTCGTGAATGGCGCGTGCGATGATTTCCTTGCCCGTGCCCGATTCGCCGGTGATGAGCACGGTCGAGGCCGAGCGCGCCGCAAGCGTCATTTCCTCGATCAGGCGCTTCATGGGCCGCGACGCGCCTATGAGCCGCACGGGCACCCCGGGCCGCTCGCGCCTGACGCGCGCCTGTTCGCGCTGCGCCGCAGTCCGCACCAACGCCTCGCCTACGGCGGTTTCCAGTGAGCGCGTCTCGAAGGGTTTGGTCAGATATTGCGACGCGCCGACCTTTACCATCTCGACCGCCTGCTCTACCGAACCGAATGCGGTGATGACGATCACGGGCGTTTCCGGTCGCGTGGCGCGCACGGCGGCCAGCAACTGATCGCCCGATGCTCCGGGCATGCGCACGTCCGTTACTACAAGATCGATCATCTCCCCGCTGCGCGATATGTAATCGAGCGCGGCGCGCCCGTCGGGCGCGGGGATGGTCTGGTAGCCGGCGTCGTCGAGCACTTCGCACAACAACTCGAGCATCTCCGCGTTGTCCTCAGCTATCAGTATGCGTTCGCTCATCATCATCCCCCCCCATCCAGCAATTCCGGGTTTGGGAGGAAAGAGAGATAACGGCAACATTCGAAATAAGACGGAACATACGGACTCGACTTTGTCCATTTTTACAAATCCCATGCGGCTGTATCCGTAAGCACTTTGTTTTCAACAACGCTGCTTTTCAAACGTCGGGGGTTCAGCCTGATGTTCAAAAAAACCTGACATTGAAAACAAAGAGGTTACAGAATCAATACCTTCCATGGGCAAAAAATGGACAAAGTCGAGACGGAAATACTCATCTTTTCCGTAATTACTCTGTAAACAAAGTTTCTTGAGTTTTTCAGCCGCGGAGCGGCGTAAGATCTGTAGCCCAGGGCGGCGAGCCCTGGGTTGTTGTAGAGAAGCGGCGCCAGCCCCGGAGGGGCGGAAGATCTTTCGCCCTTTCAGGGCTTGAACCTTCTTGTTCTGCTGACCTGGCGCTGACGCACCAGGCTACAGATCTTTCGCCGCTTCGCGGCTGAAAAACTTAAAGAACTTTGCTTACACTGTAGTAATTTTCGTTACATTTCGAATGTTGCGTTATCTCTCTTTCCTCCAAGTTCGCGAGCAAGAGCCGCTACGCGGTCAACCAGATCGGCGCTTCCCGCACATCGTTCGATTTCCAGCACCAACCGGCTGCCCACAACCGCACCGTCGGCATAGCTCCACACTTCTCCTACGTGTTCGGGCAGCGAAATGCCGAAGCCGACGGCCACGGGCAGCGCGCTTATTTCCCGCACCCGTTCAACGAGTTTCTTTACCTCGCCCGAGAGCGAATCTCGAACGCCCGTGACTCCGGTTCTTGCCACGACATATATAAAACCGCTTGCAGCGCGCGCGATCTTTTCAATTCGTTCATCGGTAGAAGTCGGCGCTACGAGAAATATCGTATCGATGCCGGCCTTGCGCATCTCGGAGGTAAATTCCCCGGCTTCTTCCGGAATCAGATCCGTAACAAGCACTCCGTCAACTCCCGACTCACACAGCGCCGAAGCCCTTTGTGCGGGACTGTCCGCATGGAATCGGAGCAGCGGATTGAAGTATGTAAACAAAACTACCGGGACATCGTGTTTGCGTTTGAAATTCGCGACTACGGGCAGTATTTCTTCAATACCGATATCGCGCCTGAGCGCGCGTTCCGAGGCTCGCTGGATTACGGGACCATCGGCCATCGGATCGGAGAACGGCACGCCTAGTTCTATGATGTCTGCTCCGGCTTCGGCAAGCGCGGCAAGCAGCCTTTCGGTGGTTTCAAGATCAGGATCGCCGGCAGTCAAATAGGGGATAAACGCGCCCCGGTTTGAACTGCGCAGTCTCGTAAATCTTTCTGTTATACGGCTCATCACTTTTCCGAGTCTTCGGTGTTATTTTCTTCCTTCTCTGCGATGGTGTTGACATCCTTGTCGCCGCGTCCCGAAAGGTTGACCATAATGATCTGATTGCGGTCGAGGCGCGGCGCGAGCTTTATTACCTCGGCGATGGCGTGTGCGCTTTCGAGCGCCGGAATTATCCCCTCAAGCCCGGCAAGCAGTCTAAGCGCTTCAAGGGCTTCGTCATCTCCGGCGGCGACGTATTCCACTCTTCCCAGGTCGTGAAGCAGCGCGTGTTCCGGTCCAATACTCGGATAATCGAGTCCGGCTGAAATCGAATGCGTGGGCGCAATCTGACCGCGCGAATTCTGCAATACGTAACTGCGCGTTCCCTGAAGCACGCCGACCTGCCCGCCTCCCGCTTCCAGAAAACGCGCCGCGTGTTCGCCGAGTGATGAGCCGCGTCCGCCTGCCTCGACGCCAACCATACGCACGTTTGCATCGTTCAGAAAACTGTAAAACAACCCTATTGCGTTGCTGCCGCCGCCCACACACGCCACAAGATAATCGGGCAGCCTTCGCTCGCGCTCCAGGATCTGCGCTCGCGCCTCGCGCCCGATCACGCTCTGAAAATCGCGCACCATCATCGGGTACGGATGCGGGCCGAGAACCGAACCCAGCAGATAATGCGTATCCCCTACGTTCGTCACCCAGTCGCGCAGCGCTTCGTTTATCGCATCCTTGAGCGTGCGGCTGCCCGATTCGACTCCTACGACTTCGGCTCCGAGCAGACGCATGCGGAATACGTTGAGCGCCTGCCTGCGCATATCCTCCGTGCCCATATACACTACGCACTTCAATCCGGCGAGCGCGCACACGGTCGCAGTAGCCACGCCGTGTTGTCCGGCGCCGGTTTCGGCGATGATCCGCTGTTTTCCCATCCTTTGGGCGAGCAGCATCTGTCCGAGCGCGTTGTTGATCTTGTGCGCGCCGGTATGGTTGAGATCTTCGCGCTTCAGGTAAATACGCGCTCCGCCCAGATGCTCGGTCAAGCGCGCGGCGAACGTAAGCGGCGTGGGCCGGCCCACGTATTCGCGCAACAGGCGATCGAATTCTTCATGAAAAGACTCGTCGCTACGAACTTCATCATACGCCGCGCACAGTTGCGCTAGCGGATGCATAAGAGTTTCCGGCACGAAGCTGCCGCCGTAGGGGCCGAAATGGCCTGCTGCGTCGGGCATCGATAAAAAATCCATATCTACCTGCACTGCTCCATCTCCAGTTTCAATCGTTGAAGCCGTTTCGGATCCTTGCGTCCCGGCGCACTCTCCACGCCGCTGTTTACATCAACGGCGAACGGGGCTACGGCCTCGATCGCCTCGGCTATATTTTCCGGTGCAAGCCCGCCGGCCAGAAACAGTCTTACGAGTTTCGCCGCTTCGCGAGCTGTTTCCCAATTCACCCTGCGGCCCGTTCCCCCGTAAAGTTTTGCATCCCACGCATCGAGCAGGATCGCGGAAGCCGGGTATTCAAGCACTGTTGCAGTATTGAAGCCCTCACCGCATCGCAGCGCCTTGATTACGCGATGATCTCCAACTCGCTCGCAATACCGGGCGTCCTCGTCGCCGTGAAGCTGCGCAATCCTGACTCCGGACGCCCGCATCAATTCCACCACATTTTCGGGCGCCGGCTCGTTGACGAATACGCCGACCGGAATGACTTCATCCGGCAATTCGTCTATGATCCGGCGCGCCGTCGCCGGCTCGATGAAGCGTGGGCTCGGCGCGTAAAAATTGAACCCCAGATAGCGGGCTCCGGCATCGATCGCCGCCCGCGCGTCTGCCGCCGATGTAATCCCGCACACTTTCAATTCAACCATTGCTTTGAATCAATCCACACGACATTGGGACATGGAAGAGAGATAACGGAACAGACGGAAAAAGACGAAAACTACGGAAATATTCAACTTTTCGGCAATTTTCGGTTCATTTCGTTTTATTTCGTTTTATTTCGTCTGTTCCGTTATCTCTCTTCCGTCCAGCAGCAGGCGCAGCGCCTCGCCTTCATCCCGTGCGCGCATCAGTTCCTCGCCGATGAGAAACGCCGAAAACCCGGCGGCGCGCAGCCGGTCTATGTCCCGGCGCGTGCGAATGCCGCTTTCGCTCACAAGCGTCAGTGCGCGCGGCAACCGGGCAGCCAGTTCAATCGATGTTTCGAGCGTAGTCGCAAACGTTCGCAGGTTGCGGTTGTTTAGGCCGAGCAGCCGCACGTCGCAGCGCAGCACTTTTTCGGCTTCCTCCAGATCGTGCACCTCGACAAGCGCATCGAGTCCGAGCGCGTGCGCTGACTGCAACAGATCGTTAAACAGCGACAAATCGAGCATCGCGGCTATGAGCAGTACGGCCGAGGCGCCCGCTTCGAGTGCTTCATAAAGCTGATACTCATCGAATATGAAATCCTTGCGAAGCAGCGGAAGATCCGTTTCCGATGCGATGCGGCGCAGGTAATCGAGCGAGCCGTCGAAGTAATCTTCTTCGGTCAGAACCGAAATTGCCGCAGCGCCGTTGCCGGCATAATTGCGCGCAATCGCAACCGGGTCGAAGTCTTCGCGGATGACGCCTTTTGAGGGCGATCGGCGCTTGACCTCGGCAATGATGTTTATACGGTTCAGCCGCAGTGCATCGGCAAAGCGCCCGGCATCGCTTCTCGTGGGCGTAAGGGCGCGAAGTTCGCCGGGCGGGCGAATGCGTTTTGCCTCATCGAGCCGCTCGCGTTTTCGGGCGACTATTTGTTCGAGAATATCGCTCATCACAAAACCAGACGGAAAATGCGGAACACGCGAAAAAATCTCATTCCTGACTGAAACGTCGAAGTTGATCCAGTTTCTGCATGGCCGCGCCGGAGTCGATCGCCCGGGCAGCGATCTGCGCGGCTTCTTTCAGCGTTTCGGCCAATCCCGCGACTGCGAGCGCCGCCGCTGCATTCGCTATGACGAGATCGCGCGCCGCATCGCTGCGCCTCCCTTCGAGCACGGCTACGATGATTGCCGCATTGTCTTCGGCGGTTCCGCCGCGCAATCCGCTCAGGTCCGAGTATTCAAATCCGAAATCTTCCGGCGTAATTTCAAACCTTCTGACGCCGTGCGGTCCTGCTTCATAAATTATGGATCGTGCAGCGATGGTAATTTCGTCGAGCCCGTCCTCGCCGCGCACGATCCATGCGCGCTTCAGTCCAAGGCGCGCGGCTGCTGCCGCCATCTTTTCTCCCGCAGGGGGGTGCGAAACCCCGATGATCTGAAAGGGCGCGCTCGCCGGATTCGTAAGCGGCCCGAGCAGGTTGAATATCGTGCGCACGCCGAGCTGGCGTCTAACCGCCGCCACTCTTTTTGTGGCCGCGTGATGCATCGGGGCGAACATAAACCCTATGCCTACGGCGTCTATGATTTGCGAAACGCGTTCGGGCGCAAGTTCGATCTTTACCCCGAGCGATCTCAACACGTCGGCGCTTCCGGATTTGGATGTCACTCCGACGTTGCCGTGTTTGGCTACGGGCAGGCCGGAGGCAGCGACCACGAATGCAACCGCCGTAGACACATTAAACGTTTTTGCGCCGCTTCCGCCCGTTCCGCAGGTATCGATGAACCTTTCGTGAGTCGTTGCAACGCGGGCGGCCTTGCTGCGCATGGTGGAAGCAAAACCGGCGAGTTCTTCGGCGGTTTCTCCCTTGGCGGCGAGCGCGGTGAGTGAGGCTGCGATTTGCGCGTCTGTGGTTTGCGGGTCCAGGAGACCTTCGAGCAGGGCGGCGGCCTCGTGCTGTTGCAGGTCTTCGCGCGCGATCAGTTTTTCCAGCAGCAGTGCGATCATGATTTCAGATCGAGAGAAAGTTGCGAAGGATCGCCTTGCCCGGCGATGTCATAATCGATTCGGGATGAAACTGCACGCCCTCGCATCCGTATTCGCGATGCCGCAGGCCCATGATCAATCCGTCCGAGGTTTCGGCCGTTATTTCGAGCGTTTCGGGCAGCGTTTCGCGATCCACGATCAGCGAGTGATACCGGGTTGCCGTAAACGGATTCTCGATGCCTTCAAACAGCCTGCTTCGCCCGTTGTGCAGTATGCGGCTGGTTTTGCCGTGCATCAGGTACGGGGCTCTCAGCACACGCCCGCCGAATGCTTGCCCGATCGCCTGATGCCCGAGGCATACGCCGAGAAGCGGCAGTTTGTCCGCGAAATGCCGTATCGCGTCCAGAGAAACGCCCGCTTCGTTCGGCGTGCACGGTCCCGGAGAGATCACTATGCGCTCGGGGTTGAGTTCCTCGATCTGTTCGACCGAGATGCGGTCGTTGCGCTCTACGCACACATCCGCGCCCAGCTCGCCCAGATACTGGACCAGGTTGTAGGTGAAAGAATCGTAGTTGTCTATGACCAGAATCATTCGCAGGTGTTCTTAAACGATCAGGGTTTTATTACGGCTTCGATCAGGTCTATGCGCTCGGTCGGGGTTTCGCCGGTGCGCGGCATTGCCGCCATTTTGTCTATTACATCGAAGCCGTCTACCATGCGGCCGAAGACCGTGTACTTGTTGTCGAGAGATGGTGCGGGCGCAAGCATCAGGAAAAACGAAGTCTCCGCCGAGTCCGGATCATCGGTCCTTGCCATCGAGAGCACTCCGCGCAGGTGCCGTCGCGAACTGAATTCGCCCTTGATCCTGCGCACCCAGCGATCGGCGTAGTGCGGTTTGGCGCCCTGGCGTGTAGTTCCGAGTCCGCCCTGAATGACAAATCCGGGGATGATGCGGTGGAAAGCCGTGCCGTCATACCAGCCGGTTTCCACAAGTTTCAGGAAATTCCTGACGTGTTCGGGCGCGAGTTCCGGGTCGAGTGCGACGGTAATGTCGCCGAGGCTCGTGCGCAGCAGTACTTCCTTGCGCATTTCCTCCACCGTAGAGTCCTTGAATGGTTCGATTCGTTTCGGTTCTATCACGACGCTGAGAATCCGTATCGGTTCTGCTGCTTTCTGTTCGGCGTCGGTACGTCCAAAAGAAATCATTTCGACGACGTCCAGACCTTCGGTGACGGAGCCGAAGGCGGAGTACTCTCCGTCAAGCGACTGCTGCGGCGAGGCGCAGATGAAAAACTGTGCGCCGCCGCTGTTTGCTTTTCCCGGTATGCGCACCGTAGACACGGTTCCGCGCACGTGTTTGAGGTCGCTGAATTCGTCCGGAAGTTCGCTGAGGCCGCCCGTGCCCCAGCGCGAGCGCGGGGTTTTCGGATCTTTCAGCAGCGGATCGCCGCCCTGAATCAGTCCGCGTTCGATCACGCGATGAAACGCCGAATTGTTGTAGTAACCTGCACGGGCGTTGCGAACAAAATGCTGGACGTGTTTCGGCGCCTTGTCGAAATGGAATTCGATCCGGATGGTTCCGAGTTCGGTAGTTATTACGGCCTCGATAGCCGCGGCTTCCTCTGCCGTGATGCCGGCGCCGGGGGGCGGGGCGTTTTTCTTTCGCGGCGGGGCGGTCTGACCGTAGGCCGATGCGGTTGCGAGCAGGACTGCAAGAAGAGAACACAGAATTCGCGGAATAAACGCAAAGCCCGGGATCTGAAGCGCATTTGTGCTTACACGGCGTTCTTTCCGGCTCCTTGAGTACGTCATAATTCTCTCTCCGCCATTTCGATGGCGCGCATCAAGGCGCGCGATTTGTTGAGCGTTTCCTGGTATTCGCGTTCGGGCTCCGAATCGGCGACGATTCCGCCGCCCGCCTGAATATACGCCTGCCTGCCGCGAGCATACATCGTGCGCAGCGCGATGCACGAATCCAGGTTTCCCGAGTAATCGAAATACATCACAGCGCCCGCATAGGCTCCGCGGCGCGTAGGTTCGAGTTCGTCTATGATCTCCATGGCGCGCACCTTCGGGGCGCCGGAAACCGTGCCGGCGGGGAATACCGCAGCGAGTGCATCAAAACAGTCCAGCCCCTCGCGCAACCTCGCGCTCAACACCGAAACAATATGCATGACATGCGAGAATCGCTCGACCATCATCAACTCATCCACCTTCACCGAGCCATACTCGGCGACGCGGCCAAGATCGTTGCGCCCGAGATCTACGAGCATGACGTGTTCGGCTCGTTCCTTTTCATCCGCCAGAAGTTCTTCGGCCAACCTGTGATCTTCGGCTTCTGAAGTGCCGCGCGGATAGGTTCCTGCAATCGGGCGATATTCGAGCTTGCGGCCCGTGGCGCGCACGAGCATTTCGGGCGAGGCGCCCAAAAGCCATTCGCCGCCTCCGAGCTTCAGAAAAAACATATAAGGCGACGGATTGACCACACGCAGCGCCCTGTAGACCTGAAACGGATGCGTGGTGATTTCGGCGGCGAAACGCTGCGCAAATACTACCTGGAAGGCGTCTCCCGCACGGATGTATTCCTTGATTTGCTCGATTGCCGCGGCGTACTGTTCCCGACTCATATTCGAACGGACCTGAAGCGGTTCGGATCGGCGCGCGGCAACCGGGAGTTCGACCGGCGCGGCGAGGGCGGCTTCGAGGCGCGCTATTTCCGCGCAAGCTGCGATGTAGCGTTCGCGCAACTGTTCGCCGTCGCGCGCGCCGTCCGTGTATACATTGGCGATGATCTGGATCTGATGTTTTACGTGGTCGAAGGCCAGCAGGCTCGAAAAAAACATCACCACCGCCGTATCCATTTCCAGATCATCTGCGGCCCGGTCGGGCAGATTTTCAAACCATCCGACGGCGTCGTAGCCGAAGTATCCGACCGCGCCTCCCGTAAACGGCGGCAGCCCGGGCCGGTGCACGGGACGCACGGCGCTCATCATTGCGCGCAGCACTTCTATCATCGGCTCGCGGCGCTCTTCCAGCGCACCGTCGACGCGTTCGATTGTAACGACGCTTTGGCGTGCGCGAACTACGGTGTGAGGCGCGATCCCCAGAAACGAATACCGGGCGATTTTTTCACCGCCTTCGACCGATTCGAGCAGGAATGCGCGCGGCGATGCGCGCTCGATGCGCAGGTAGGCGGAAACCGGCGTCAGGAGGTCGGCCATCACGGTTTTGACCAAAGGCACGAGCGTGCCTTCGGCGGCAAGCGCGAGGAATTCTTCGTATGTAGCGGGTGAAATCATGTTTGCCCGGTGTTCAGCGCGACAGCAGGACAAAAAAGAGAGATAACGGAACAAACGAAAAAGGGACGGAAACTACGGAAATATTCGGCTTTCCCGTGATTTTCGTTTCATTTAGAAGATCTCCAATTAAGCTCTTCAGTTGCTAATCGCACTCAGCACTACCTGTTGTACTTCGGATCAGCCTGCCGTCCTGCGCGGTGTCCGAGTTCCGTAACGATATCGCGCAGGCTGACCTCGCGCTCCGCCATCAGAACGAGCAGGTGGTAAAGCAGGTCGGATATTTCCGATGTCAGATCCCTGGTCCCCTCATTCTTGGCGGCGATAATCGTTTCGGCCGCCTCCTCGCCGACTTTTTTCAGAATCTTGTCGAGGCCGCTGTTGAACAGATATGTCGTGTAGGAATTGGGCGGGCGTTCGTCGCGGCGCTCCTGGATAAGCAGAAAAAGGTCCTGCAGCAGTATTCCCAACTCCATGGCCGGCATATTTACCAGTTCGAGACGGCGGCTATGCGCATCAACTTCATCGGGAGTCGGGGGAGCAATCCTGGTTGTTTCCTGCCCGTCGTCCGTTCTGATTTCATCTGCGTGAGGTTGATGGAAACAGGTGCGTGCGCCCGTATGGCACGCAGGACCGGCCGGATGAACGCGTACGAGAACGGCGTCCCCGTCGCAATCGAGGCGCAGGTCTGCAACGCGCTGTTTGTTGCCCGAGGTGGCGCCCTTGTGCCAGAGCTCCTTTCGCGACCGGCTCCAGAACCACGTTTCTCCGGATTGCAGTGTTCGTGCAAGGCTTTCTTCGTTCATGTAGGCGAGCGTAAGAACCTCGCCCGTTACCGCGTCCTGCACGATCGCCGGCAACAGACCGTCGCGGTCGAATTTCAATCGGGTAAGCAGTTGGTCGGACATAACCCTGATGCGTTAGAGATAATTATCTAGTTTTCTTCGTTTCCTTCGTTTCCTTGAATCGCTTGTCAATCCATTCATCCAGCAACGCCAGCAGCGCCGGGTCAATCGGACGCGCGGAATCGTCGCCCGCCGTAATATCCGGAGCGCCGGACTGTGCGCGCATCCAATGGTCCATCTGCGGCAACACGGACAGGGTAGAGTCGGTATGGTACTGGCGGTCGATGGACTCCTTGAGGTATTGCGCATCCCTCACGCCGACGTGTGCGTCTTTTTCCCCCTGCACGATCAGCACAGGGACATTTATTGCCCGTATGATCTGCAGCGGATCGTTGATGCTGAGGTGGAAGAAGTAGGCTCTCAACTTCCGTATATGCACAAACAGATTGTCGTTTGCAATTTCCGGAACCTTACCTGTATCGACCGAACCGCTGGATGCAACCTGAAGCGAGGAGTCGAGGGCGGCAAGGTATTCTTCCATTTTTTCCTTCGGGGTCTTGTTGGCTTCGAGCCGTTTCTGGGCCTGGTCGCGTATAACCTTTACATAGGTGCGGCCCGGCATTCCCGCCAGTATCAGCCCCGCGGCCTTCTCCTTGTCGCTAGGTGGATTGGCAGCGACGCTTGTAGCAAACATTCCGCCCTCATCGTGTCCGAAAAGTACTACGCGGGCCGGATCGACTTCAGCGCGTCGAGTCATAAATACAAGAGCCGCAGCCGCGTCCTCGATCATATCGTGCGGCGTTGCTTCTTCGCCGCACATCGATTCCGTGCGGCAGCGGCCGTCATAGCGCAGCACCGCAACGCCGCGTCCGGCCATATGAGAGGCGATTTCGGCGAAAGCAGCGCGCGGTGAGACTGCAACACCGGCTGCGCTTGCGCCCAGGTCCGATCCGCCGACCAAAACCAACCCCGGCGCGCGTTTCCCCGGAACGGCTTTGGGCAGCAGCAGCGTGCCGGAAAGCGAGCCTCCCTCAACTTTGAGTCTGACTTGCTCTGCTTTGACCCCGACCGGCAGCTTCGCCGATTGAACGGCGCCGATTTCCATAGTGTTTTCCGCCTCCGCCGGGGCGCCATAAAAGCCCAGCATCGCGCCGCAAGCCAGCGCCCAGATCAGGTTCCTGTTAAAACGAGTCATCCGAATTTCTCCTGTCGATAAAACTGCATTCCGGCGCGAATCGTGCGCGCCCATCAGCGCATTAATATACCTCGCTTGCGAAGGTACCGCCTGGCTTCACCTATGGTATACCTGCCGAAATGGAATATCGATGCCGCAAGCACGGCGCTTGCTCCTCCGGCGGTAAGAGCGTCGTAAAGATGTTCGAGCGTTCCCGCGCCGCCGGATGCAATCACGGGAATGTTGACGGCATCGGCAACTGCGCGCGTCAACTCCAGATCGTATCCGTCGCGGTGTCCGTCGCAATCCATGCTTGTAAGCAGGATTTCTCCCGCGCCGAGTTCGGCCGCTTTGACCGCCCATTCGACTGCATCGATGCCGGTCGGCGTCCGGCCTCCGTGCAGATATACTTCCCAGCCCCCCTTCGCAGCACGCTTTCGCTTGGCGTCTATCGCCACGACGATGCACTGCGCGCCGAAGCGTTCGGCGCCGTCGCGAATGAGTTGCGGATTTTCGACCGCCGCGGTGTTGACCGATATCTTGTCTGCGCCCGCAAGCAGGATGGCGCGAATGTCGTCAATCGTGCGGACTCCGCCGCCGACGGTGAACGGTATGAATACGGAATCGGCTACGCGCCGAACCATGTCGGCTACTATTTCACGGCGATCCGAGGATGCGGTGATATCAAGAAATACGAGTTCGTCGGCGCCCTCGCGGTCGTAGCGCGCGCCCTGCTCAACGGGATCTCCCGCATCCACAAGATTGACGAAACTCGTTCCCTTGACCACGCGGCCCCGATCCACGTCCAGGCAGGGAATGATGCGTTTAGCCAGCATAAGCGCCGGAGATAACGGAACAAACGGAAATAGACGAAACATACGAAAAGCAGGCCCATTTCCGTATGTTTCGTCTATTTCCGTATGTTCCGTTATCTCTAATCATCTTCATTTACAAACTGATCTGCTTGACCGACAAAACGTGCGGTACATGCGCGAGTTCATCGAGCGTCGCGGCGTTCATTTCCTGATCTACCTGATAAACCGACAGCGCCACGCCGCCCGCGCGGTTGCGGCTCAGATAAAGCTGCGCAATGTTTATATGGTGTTCGCCCAGAAACGTTCCGATGCGTCCTACGACGCCCGGCTGATCGTCGTTCTGCAACACTACGAGATGCCCCTCGGGAACCGCTTCGACGCGGTGTGCGTCGACAAGCACGAGGCGCGGGTCGTTGTGTCCGAAAAGCGCTCCCCCGATCCGGCATTCACCTTCATCGCCCTTGACCGAAACCTCGATGAGGCTTGCAAAATCGCTTGCCGTGCGCGCCTTCGACTCCGTAACGCGCAGTCCGCGCTCTTCGGCTATCAACTGCGCATTCACCTGATTGACTCGCGCGCTGACTCGCGCAAGCAGTCCCGTGAGAATCGCCCGTGTAATGGGCTCGGTTTCGCGCTCGGCTACCTCGCCGTTGTACGCAACGCCCACTTCGCTCACGGCGCCCTCGAAATACTGCGTCACAAAACTCCCCAATCGTTCGCCGAGCGACAGATACGGGCGCAGCGCATCGAGCGCTTCGGGGCTGACGGCCGGGATGTTTACTGCGCCCGCCACGGCTCCGGTGGCGAGGAAATTTCCCACCTGTTCTGCAATCGTGACGGCCACCTGATCCTGCGCTTCAGATGTCGATGCGCCAAGGTGGGGCGTGGCGATTACTTCGTCGAGCGAGAGCAACGGATGATCCGCCGGGGGCGGTTCTTCTACAAACACATCGAGCGCGGCTGCGGCGACGCGCCCACTTTTGATTGCCTCGTACAGTGCGGATTCATCGACCAGACCGCCGCGCGCGCAGTTGATGATGCGCACACCGTCGTGCATCTTTGCAAACGCCTCGGCGCCGATTATGTTGCGCGTCGAATCGGTGAGAGGCGTGTGAACCGTGATGAAATCCGAGCGGCGGAGCAGTTCGTCGAGCGATACAAGCTCGATCCCGGCGCGCGAGGCTACGTCGCGCGTCAGAAACGGGTCGAAAGCGATCACTTTCATGGCAAGGCCCGCGCCGCGCGAAGCAACTATTTTGCCAATGTTGCCGAGCCCGATTACGCCGAGCGTCTTGCCGGCAAGTTCGGTGCCCATAAATTTCTTCTTGTCCCATTTGCCGCCCTTGAGCGAGGCGTGCGCCTGCGGAGTCTTGCGAGCCATCGACATCAGAAGTGCGATCGTATGTTCGGCCGTAGTGACGGAGTTTCCGCCCGCGGCGTTCATCACTACGATGCCGCGCTGCGTGGCTGCAAGGACGTCGATATTGTCGACTCCGGTTCCGGCCCGTCCGATTACCTTCAGTTTGTCGGCGGAGGCGATGATTTCCGATGTAACCCTGGTTTCGCTGCGAACCACTAGTGCGTCGTATTCAGGGATGATCTTTTTCAGTTCTTCGGGTTTGACGCCGACCTTGAGGTCGACCTCGAACTGCTCGTGCGCGCGCAGCAGATCTACGCCGCGAGCGGAAAGATTGTCGCTTATAAGGATCTTCATGCCGTCAGGATAAAACCTTTCTGAAAATGAATTGAATGCGGGGAAAAAGGGCGTCCGGGTCGATGCGTTAGCACGACCACGACGAACAGCGCCACGACCACGATGAATGTCGGGACGCCGGGCGGGTGTGATGATTTGTGCTGTTCTGCTTCATGACTTAAATGATGCAATCCACCGAAAGAGGTCCGTATCATACGGCACGGCCCGGAAAAAATGCAATCCTCCGGAGATTTACTTCACACCTGCGCCTGGTTTAAGATGCGTACGTTCTACCAAAACCCGGAGACAATAATCGTGAACGCACTGCTGCTGTTTCAGCAAGCCGCATCGACCGCGCTGCCGGGGCCTGATTCCGCAACGCCGCCGGTGTTCTCCTATCTGCCGATTGCGCTGTTCCTGATAGTCGCGGCTGCGTTTCCCGGCGTCGCATTGCTCGTGCTGCGCGCGGTGAGGCCGCAGGTATACGGGCCGCAGAAAATGATGCCCTACGAATGCGGACTCGACCCGATTCGCGATGCGCGCGAACGCTTTTCGGTGCGCTTCTACATCATCGCAATGCTGTTTCTGATCTTCGATGTGGAAACGGTCTTTCTGCTGCCGTGGGCGATCGCATTCGACCGGCTTGCACTGTTTGGCCTGATAGAGATGATCATATTCGTGGGCATACTCGTAGTCGGTTATTACTACGCGTGGCGCAAGGGCGCGCTCAACTGGGTTTGAACAAGTAGAACCGGGAACGCGGAAAAGAACGGGAAAAAGACCATGGCAGTGGGATACGAGGAGCAGGGCGGCGGCGCTTCCTTCATCACGAGCAAGATCGACTGGGTATTCAACTGGGGGCGATCCTCGGCAATATGGCCGATGACTTTCGGGCTCGCGTGCTGCGCCATCGAGATGATGGCGACGGGTGCGTCGCGCTTCGATCTGGATCGCTTCGGATGCGGAGTGTTTCGCCCGAGTCCGCGCCAGTCGGACCTTATGATCGTGGCCGGTACGGTGACCTTGAAGATGGCGACCGTGGTGCGCCGCGTCTACGACCAGATGCCCGAACCCAAATGGGTGCTTTCTATGGGATCGTGTTCAAACGTGGGCGGCCCGTTCAATACCTACTCGACGCTTCAGGGCGTAGACCGCATCGTGCCGGTAGATGTATACGTGCCGGGCTGTCCCCCGCGCCCCGAAGCGCTCATCTACGGATTGATGCGATTGCAGGACAAGATTATGCGCGAGCAGCCGACGCGCACCTTCTTCGGACGCGCGGATGTCGGGCCGGAACAGGCCCGCAGTCTGGAAGTTGAACCTCCGGCGCCGGCGAGCCCTCTCGAAATCGACGTCCGGATCGATCCTTCACGCCCCGTATAAAGAGAGATAACGGAACAAACGAAAATAGACGGAAACTACGAAAAGGTTGGAGTGACCATATACTTTTCCGTCTGTTCCGTCTTATTTTCGTTTGTTCCGTTATCTCTCTTCAGACCTTCATAATCTCGTCTTCTTTATGTTTGGCGAGTTCGGATACTTTTGTTACGTAGGCGTCGGTAAGTTTCTGTACTTCGCTGAGGCCGTCTTTTTCTTCGTCTTCCGAGACGGTTTTTTCCTTCAGCGCCTTTTTGAGTTTGTCGTTTGCGTCGCGGCGGATGTTGCGGATTGCGGTTTTATGTTCTTCGGACATCTCGCCGATGACCTTGGCAAGCTGGCGGCGGCGCTCTTCGGTAAGGGCCGGAATCGGAATGCGGATGAGTTTGCCGTCGTTGGCCGGATTCAGGCCGAGGTCGGAGCTGCGGATCGCCTTCTCGATCGCTCCGCTCAGTTGCGGGTCGAACGGTTGCACGGTAATCAATGCGGCTTCGGGCGCGTGTATGGTTGACAACTGGTTGATGGGCATCTGCGTGCCGTAAGCGTCGACGTGGATGTTGTCGAGCAGTGTTGTGGATGCGCGGCCCGTGCGCACCGTGCCGAGCTTGCGGCGGAAGTCTTCGATGGCGTGCTCCATCCTGTTTTTCGCTTCTTTCGTGATCTCCTTGATCATCTTTTTCCTCCCGGTATGCCGGCGCTTATTCCGTACGTACTATGGAACCTATGCGTTCGCCGACCACGGCGCGGCGGATATTTCCAGCCTGCGTCATATCGAAGACTACGATCGGCAGTCCGTTGTCCCTGCACAGCGAAACGGCCGAGGCGTCCATCACGGCGAGCTGATCCTGAAGTACGCGCAGATGGCTCAACTCCTCGATCTTGACCGCATCGGCGTTCTTGCGCGGATCGGATGTGTATATGCCGCCTACGCGAGTCGCTTTCATTATGACATCGGCCTGCACTTCGAGTGCTCGCAGCGCTGCAGCCGAATCCGTAGTGAAAAAGGGCTGTCCGATGCCTGCGGCGAAAATTACTATGCGTCCCTTTTCCAGATGCCTGATGGCTCGTCGACGAATGAAGGGTTCGGCGACCTCGCGCATCTCGATTGCCGAAAGCACGCGCGTGAATGCGCCGTGTTTTTCCAGCGCATCCTGCAGGGCGAGCGCGTTCATGACGGTCGCGAGCATTCCCATGTAATCGGCCGATGCGCGGTCCATTCCCGCAGCACTTGCCTTGATGCCCCGAAAGATATTGCCGCCGCCGACCACCAAAGCCACCTCTACGCCCAAGTGGTGCACTTCCTTGACCTCGCGCGCGATGCGGTCCACTACCTGAGGGTCGATTCCGTAGCCGACCTCGCCCATAAGGGCTTCGCCGCTCAGTTTGAGCAATATCCGGCGATAAACCGGAGCCGGGTTTTGTGGGTTTTCCGACACGATTTTTCCAGGATCAAACCGCGGAAGAGGCGGAAAAACAATCCGGGTTGAATTTTCCGCCTCTTCCGCGTCAACTTTACCGCGAGTACTACGGTTTCTTACTTGATGGCGGCGGCGACTTCGCCGGCGAAATCGTCGCTGCGTTTATCGAGGCCCTCGCCTAATTTGTAGCGCGTAAAGCGGCGCACCTTCACCTTCTCGCCGGTTTCGGCCGATAGGCGCGTAACGAGTTCGCCTACGGTAATCGCCTGATCCTTTACAAACGGCTGTTCGAGCAGCACCGCTTCGGTGTAGAACTTGTCGATGCGGCCCTGCACCATCCGATCGATGATCTGAGCGGGTTTGCTTGCGTTTTTCGGATCGGCCATCGCCTGCCCGTGCGCTATTTCGCGCTCCTTCTCGACGACATCCGCCGGTACGTCTTCCTTGGTGACATACTGCGGTTCGGCCGCGCATATGTGCATGGCCAGATCCTTGACGAAGCGCTGGAAGTCTTCGGTGCGCGCCACGAAATCGGTTTCGCAGTTGACCTCGACCAAAACGCCTACCTTGCCGCCCATATGAATGTATGAACCTACTACGCCCTCGGCCGCAATGCGGCCCTCGCGCTTCTTGGCGCTGGCAAGTCCGGCCTTGCGCAGGATCTCTATGGCCTGCTCCTCGTTGCCATTCGCTTCGGTAAGCGCTTTTTTGCATTCCATCATTCCCGCGCCGGTTTTTTCACGCAGGTTTTTGACCATCTCCGCCGTAATAGCTGCCATATCTTGCCTCTTATGAATCCGAGACTGCCGGGAGTCTCTATTTCTCCTGCCGATTTTGTTCAGCGTTGTTGCAAAAACGGCGCCGCCGGATTGGCCGCGCCGTTCAGAAAATATCCCGCCGCAACCGGGAGCCGATTCAAGCCGTTTCGACTGCCGTATCGGGTGCGTTTTCGGTCTCTTCCGCACCGCCCGTTGCCGGAACTGACGGTTCTGTTGACGCCGCTGCCGGAGCCGCAACCGGCTCAGCCACACGAGTTTCGGTGGATTCGGGCGCAGGCGCTTCGGCCGGTGTAGCGTCAACCTGGGGCGCCGGAGCTTCAGGGGTTTCAACTACTGGCGGCGCAGGGACCGGCGGAGCCGCAGCAACCGCAGTAGCAGTAGGGGCATCGGTGGAAACAGCCGGAGCCGCCTGCGGGGTGGTTGTCGCTGCCGGACGCGGTCTGCGTTCGCCTCTTTCACCCCTGTCGCCCCTGTCACGCCTGTCGCGTCTTTCGCCCCTGTCACGCCTTTCGCCGCGTTCGCCGCGTTCGCGGCGTGGACGGGACGGTTCCGCAGCGCCTGACGTAGCGGCGGTTTCCGCCGCCACTGCCGCCTCTTCGCTTTCCTTCTGCTGGGCGAGTTGCTGGCCTTCGAGCACGGCATCCGCTATGCGCGATGCAAACAGCCTGACTGCGCGCAGCGCGTCATCGTTGCCCGGTATCACGTGATTGACTCCGTCCGGATCGCAGTTGGTATCAACTACAGCCACGACGGGAATGCCGAGGCGATTGGCCTCCTTGACGGCGATTTCTTCCTTGTTCGTGTCGATGACGAAGATGATATCGGGCAGGCGCTTCATATCCTTTATGCCCGAAAGGTTTTTATCCAGCGCCTGACGCTCGCGGTCGATCTGAAGCCGTTCTTTTTTGGCGAACTGGTCGATGCGGCCGTCGGCCTGCATTGCCTCGATTTCCTTGAGGCGCTTGATGGACTTCTGAATCGTGGTGAAATTCGTCAGCAGGCCGCCCAGCCAGCGCTGGTTTATAAAGTACTGGTTGCAGCGCAACGCCTCGTCGCGTATCGCATCCTGCGCCTGACGCTTCGTGCCTACGAAAAGCACTGTCCGGTTGGTTCCCGCGCTCGTCAGATCGGTGACGAACTTGATCGCCTCCTTGAACATGCGCTGGGTTTTCTGCAGATCTATGATGTAAATTCCGTTGCGCTCGCCGAAGATGTACTCCTTCATCTTCGGGTTCCAGCGCCTGACCTGATGCCCGAAGTGTACGCCTGCTTCGAGCAGCTCTTTCATGGTAACTGTAGCCAAATCCCGACCTCCGTGGTTTGTGTACTCGCCTCGCCTCCGCAATCCGCGCGCTGATTTCGCAGCCGCAGGACAACCATTCAGGACAAGGCAATGGAATGGGCCGCAATCGATGCGCACCGTGGCAGGAACGATTTCCCGCAACCGCACGCGCCCGAATACGAGGCCTGATTAACGCTTTGAGAACTGGAAACGCTTGCGCGCGCCCTTCTGGCCGTATTTCTTGCGTTCCTTGGCGCGCGGATCGCGCGTCAAAAGACCGGCCTTCTTGAGCTTCTTGCGCAACTCGGCGTTGAACTCGCAAAGCGCGCGCGCAATGCCGTGCCGTACTGCGCCCGCCTGACCCGTAGCGCCGCCGCCGTCTACATTCACCAGCACGTCGAACTTGCCGAGCGTGTCGGTCAACTGAAGCGGCTGCCGGATGATCATGCGCAGCGTTTCGTTCTTGAAGTAATTGTCGATCGGCGTCCGGTTGACCTTGAACTCGCCGCTGCCGGGCCGCAGATATACGCGGGCCGTTGCGCTCTTTCGTCGTCCGGTTCCGTAATACTGAATCTCAGCCACGTTCGAACTCGCTCCTCGTCGGTGTTTGATGCCTGTTCGACGAATTTTTCGTATCCGTCTTGAACCCTGTTTCTGACTGTTTCTGAAGCCTGTTTCGCTGCCGTAGCGCTGCAATGAAGGTCATCAGGTTCAGCAAATTCATCGGGCGCTGACTGCAAGCGGCTGCGGCTGCTGCGCCTGATGCGGATGTTCAGCTCCGGCGTATACCTTGAGCTTGCCGCCCATCGCGCGGCCGAGCTTCGTCTTCGGGAGCATCCCCCTGATCGCAAGCTCGACGACCCGATCGGGCCGCTTGGCAAGCAGATCCCGCGCCCGGGTTTCCTTGAGTCCGCCCGGATATCCCGTATGGTGGCGGTAAAACTTGTCGTTGGTTTTGTTGCCCTTGAGCACCACTTTCGCCGCGTTGATCACGATGACGTGATCTCCGAGGTCTAGAAACGGCGTGTATGTCGGCTTGTGCTTGCCCATCAGCAGGTGCGCAACCTGGCTGGCCAGCCGCCCCACGGGCAAGCCGGTGGCGTCGATTACGTGCCATTCGCGATGGCTTTCGAGCCCCTTGCCGCTCGGAATATATGTCGCCATAGATATGATCTCCCCACAAAATCGTGAAAAACGCGAACGGCAAGGATATGAAAATGATGCGCAAGTGTCAAGTCAGCGACTGCGGCGCGGAAAAATTGACAAATGCCCGAAATCGAAAGATGATCGCAGGGCATCTTTCGCACACTCGCGCAGTTGGTCATCTCGAACAGGAAAAACAACGATGGACAACCACGAGCCTCGCACACTCAACGAACTATTTGCGCAGGCCGTCGCCGGGCGCTCTGCCGAAGTCGTGATGCAGTACAAGCGCAATCGCGCCTGGCACGACATTACCGGCGCGCAACTCGACGAACGCGTCCGCAATACGGCGCTCGGCCTTCACTCGCTCGGCGTGCGCCGGGGCGACCGCGTGGCACTGCTTGCCGAAAGCTGCCCCGAATGGAGCATAAGCGATTACGGCATACTGTGCAGCGGCGGCGTCACCGTACCCGTTTACCCGACGCAAGCCCTCGATCAGGTCGGCTTCATATTGCGCAATTCGGGAGCGCGCGTCCTTTTTGTCGGCGGATCGAAACTCCTGCGCCGTATTCAACCCGTACTCGACGGGCTGAAAAAGGACGAAGCGCCCGCCATTGTTACATTCGAGGCGACGGGCGCCGATGATGGACGCCTGATGACGCTTGCCGATCTCGAAGCGCGCGGCGGCGAACTGCGCACGCGCAGCCCCGAACTCTTCCGCGAGTTGCAGTCGCAGCCCGCACCCGACGATCTGGCTACGATCATCTACACCTCGGGCACAACCGGCGAGCCGAAGGGCGTGATGCTTTCGCACCGAAACCTGGTGTTCGATGTCTTGTCGAGCGGCTCGGTATTCAAGCTGCGCCCCGACGATCTGGCGCTCAGTTTTTTGCCGCTTTCGCACGTATTCGAAAGGACGGTCCTCTACATCTACATGCATTTCGGCGTCCGCGTCGCATTCGCGCGCGGCGTCGAATACGTTGCAGAAGACATAAAGGAAATCCGCCCCACCATAGTCACGGCCGTGCCGCGCCTGTTTGAGCGCATATACTCGACCATCAACAAACGCGCGGCGGAAGCTGCGCCCTGGCAGCAGAAGGTATTTCATCGCGCGCTTGCAGTGGGCCGCAAATACGCCGTGCTGCTGGATCGCGGCGAGCGCATACCGCTCGGACTCGCGCTCGAGCATCGCATCCTCGACCGCCTGGTTTTTCAGAAATGGCGCGATGCCGTCGGCGGCAGGATGCGGTTTTTTCTTTCCGGGGGCGCAGCGCTTCCGTCCGAACTGGCCTATATCTTTCTGGGCGCCGGGATTCTGATCCTGCAGGGATATGGTTTGACCGAAACCTCGCCCGTGGTAGCAGTTAACCGCCCGGATGCGAACCGCGTCGGAACCATAGGGCAGGTCATACCCGGCGTGCGGGTTCGTGTGGCCGAGGACGGCGAACTGCTCGTACAGGGCGATATCGTCATGCAGGGCTATTACAGACAGGCCGAAGAATCCGAGCACGTGCTTCAAAGGCACGATGACGGCGTGTGGTTTTATACGGGCGATATCGGCGCCATAGACGCCGACGGGTTTATACGTATAACGGATCGCAAGAAGGATCTTCTCAAGACGAGTCTGGGGAAATACATCGCGCCGCAGCCGATCGAGAATACGATTCGTTCACTGCCTCTGGTAGAGCAGGTGATAGTCATCGGCAATCACCGCAAGTATCCTTCGGCGCTGATTGTGCCGAATTTCGATGCGCTGCGGGCCTATGCCGCTACGCTGCAGATCGCCGTCAAGGAGCACGCCGATCTCGTGCGGCATCCTCGAATAATCGAGTATTTCAAGAAGAAGATCGACGAGGCGACGCGCGAGCTTGCGCCCCACGAGAAGATAAAGAAGATTGCGCTGCTCGACGAGGAATTTTCCGTCGAGGGCGGGGAGCTTACTCCGACGCTGAAGGTTCGCCGCAAGTTCGTCGAGGACAAGCACCGCGATCTCATCGACGGGCTTTATCCGAAGACGGAGGTCGAACTGGGCTGAAGAAGAGCAGATAACGGAACAAACGGAAACAGACGAAAACAAACGAAAACAGACGGAAAAGACCGAAAAGAGGGAAAAGAGGGAAGAGATCACACCCTTCCGTTTGTTTCGTCTATTTCCGTTTGTTCCGTTATCTGCTCTTTCAGAGGCGGATTTATGCCGGATCAGGAAAATTCGCGCCAAGGCCGCGTGCAATTGCTGCGGGAACTGCTGCCGACCACCTTCTGGGGCCGTGCAATGGCGGCCGGGATCGCAGTATGGTTCGTCAATTGGGTTTTCTCCGACGGAGGCGCAATCGGGGGAAGCGCCTGGATCAAGACATTGATTGATCTGGCGTCGGTTGCGGCGCTCATTCCGCTGATCTATTACCTGTTCCGCGCTTCGCGATGGGTGGTGGAGCATCTGCTGTGGCGATTGCGCCGCAGGCTCATAGTCACTTATCTGCTGATAGGTGCGCTGCCGCTCGTGCTCGTGCTCGTGCTCGTTGCGCTCACGGGATACGCGGTGCTCACGCAGTCGAGTTCCAATCTCGTAGCGCGGCAACTCGACGGCTACCTGGAACAATCGCAGTCCGCGGCGCGAGCGCTTGTGCGCGATCTCGGCCGCGCAGCAGAGCCCGGAGCGGCGGAATTGCGCCAGCGCCTGCAGAGTCGCGCCGATGCGCTTTCGCCGGTGTTCCCGGAACTCTCGCTCGGCGTATATCGCGACTACACTACACCCATCGCCGTCGTTACGGCGCCGCGCCGCAACGATCCCCGCATCGATTTCGGATCGTCGCAAGAGGATTGGCCGCAAGCCTTGGCGGGCTGGCTGCGAGAAAGCGAGCAGTTCCACGGCCTTGTGGTTGCATCCGTTCCGGGCAGGGGGCGCGAGGTGCGGGCGGTGCATTTTCTGCGGTCTGCCGGAGCGGATTCAGCAGCTTCGGCTCCTATGTATTTTTTCAGCTATCCGATCGGCGAGGACCTCGCCGCTCACCTTACGCGCACGACGGATCTGGAAGTTCGGCCCGGACGCGCGACCTTGCCTTTCATACGGACGCAGAGCGGGGATCTGGTATTCGACAACCGCCAGTTCGAGCGCATAGGGCGGCAGCCCGGAATCGCCGCCGCCGATGTCGCGGGTTATCCGATTATCACTACGATCACCGACTGGGAGACGGGCCTGCAGATGGAAAGCGATGCGCTTTCGGTGGATCCTGCATTTCTGGAGCCGGGACAGATCCTGAGGCGCATTGAACAGTTCCGCACAGGCAGCGGCATCGGCGCGGTGGTGATCGTATTCATCGGCGGCGTGGCGATCATATTTCTGATAATTGCGCTTGTAGCGAGCGTGTCGGCGATCGTTCTGACGCGGTCGATTACGGGTGCGGTGCATTCGCTTTACCAGGGGACGCAGCGGATCGAGGCCGGAGACCTGGAGCACGAGATCCCCATACGCGGACGCGATCAGTTGAGCGAGCTTGCGGTTTCCTTTAATCGGATGACCGGAAGCGTGCGGGAACTTTTGCGCGTGTCGGCGGAAAAACAGCGGCTCGATCAGGAGATGAAGATTGCCGCCGAGGTTCAGGCGCGGCTATTTCCGCGCGAAGCGCCTGCTGCAACCACGCTGGATCTCGCACCCGGCATCTGCATCCCGGCCCGATCCGTCAGCGGCGATTACTACGATTTCATCCAGGCTGCGCCCGGGCTTTTGGGCGTAGTTGTTGCCGACGTATGCGGCAAGGGAGTATCGGCGGCGCTTATGATGGCGAACCTTCAGGCCAACCTGCGCGGACAGGTAATGGCCTACCGCGACGCTTACGGCGAGAGCGCCGAATTGCCCGAGGCGCGCGTCCGCCGCATAGTGGATCGCGTCAACCGGCAGCTTGCCGGCTCGATGATGGATTCCAACTACGTAACGCTTTTTTACGCCGAATTCGACGAAACGCGCTGCGTTATGCATTACACGAACGCAGGTCACAATCCTCCGCTGCTGCTGCGCGCCGGGGATGCAGGCGGGCCCGTGATTGAGCGGCTCGATTGCGGCGGAACCGTGATCGGGCTTTTTCGCGATGCACAGTACGAGGAAGCGCAAGTGGAGTTCGGAAGCGGCGACCTGCTTGTAGTGTATACGGACGGATTGCTCGAGGCTCGCAGCGCGGACGGCGAAGAATTCGGCGAACAGCGTCTGACGCAACTGCTGATGGATGCTTCGCAAATGCCGGCGGCGGAAATCGAAACCCTGATTTTGCATGCTGTACGCGACTGGACGGGCGGCGCCGAGCAGGAGGACGATCTGACGCTGGTGGTTGTGCACGGGCGCTGATTTGCGGAACTTTGGCTCGGTTCGGGCGTGAAGTCTGTCGTGAGCGTAAATACAGATAACGAAACAATCGGAACGGAACGGAACAAACGCAGGCAACGGGGTTGCCGCAGGTTGGGGTTCAATCCGTTTGTTTTGGGCTTTGTTGCGCATCTGGGGCTGGGGATTGTCCTGGCGGCGGGCACGGTTGCGGGGCAGGATCGCGGGCGCGGAACCGCCTACCTTGGAGCGTTTCTCGGAGATGTAACCGAGGAGCGGGTGCGCGAATTGAAGCTGACGGAGTTGCGCGGAGCCGTGGTGGGTCGGGTAGTGCCGGAGAGTCCGGCTGAGAAGGCCGGGTTGCAGGAGGGCGATGTCATAGTTCGTTTCCGCAGCGAGCCGGTGGAGGGGCGCGAGCATTTCTTCCGCCTGCTCGGCGAGACCCGGCCCGGAACGATCGTGACGCTGGGCATAAGCCGCGGCGGGACTGTGACAAACGTACACATTACCCTCGGCGAAAGACGCGGGCCGCTCCAGGATTCGAGGCGGCGGATGTTTGCCGAAGCCGACGAGACGCGCGCCGCGGGTGAGCGATTCGCTCAGGAAGCTGAAGCGGCACGGCAGAAGGGCGACGAAAAGGAGGCTCAGGAACTCGCTGAGGTGTCGGCCCAGCTTCTCAAACAGTCAGAGGAGTTGAGGGCCGAAATCGAAAAACTGCTCGAAGCCCGCGATGCCGCCGGACAGTCCGATCCGAGACCCTCCAACTACAGCCTCGGCCCCAACCGGCATCTGCTCGGCGCCTCGGTTGTCCCCCTGAGCGAACAGCTTGCGGCTTATTTCAACGTGCCGGGTTCGGGCGGAGTGCTCGTCGCCGAGGTCAGACCGGGCGGCCTGATAGAGCGGGCCGGAATAAGGGTCGGCGATTGCATTACGGCGGTAAACGGCGATCGCATCTATTCGGTGCAGGACCTGTCCCGCCAGGTGCAGCGATTGTCGCGTGCGGAAGGCGCAGCGCAGAAACCCGAATCCGTTTTTGCCGTAGTGCGCGACCGCCGCGAGATCGAAGTTCGGACGGAAATCGGCGGAAGATAGGAGAGATAACGAAACAGACGGAATAAACTGAACATACGGAAAGAAAGCCTGACTATGCTTCTTTCCGTATGTTCAGTTTATTCCGTCTGTTTCGTTATCTCTCCTATCTTCCGGTGTATAATTTGTCGGACGCCGGGGGGGGCGGAAAGCCAGTATTGGGAGAGGGAAATGCAACAGATCAATACAGTCGCAGAACCGAACATCGAAACGCCCGCCGGCGCGCCGCTGGGATCAATCGCGTCTACACCCGAGCAGGCTGCACACGAGCAGGCTTCAAAGCCGGCGGTCCTGCGCCCGATCGGAGATATCATCAGGGATCTTTCAAAAGAACTCGCCGACCGGCACATCAAGACCAAGACGATCAAGGGGCAGCGGATCAATTTCATTACGTGGTATCACGCGGTGAAGTATCTGGATCTGTATGCGCCCGGCTGGTCGGGCGAAGTGCGGTCGGTTACGGAGGTAGGCGGCCGCGTTATAGTCGTCTACCGCCTGTCGATCCCGGCGCTCGAAGGCGTGATCCGGCGCGAGGCGACGGGCCAGGAATCGGACTGGGACGAAGAGGAAGAAACCAAGTACGGCGACCCAAGCTCCAACGCCGAAGCCATGGCCTTCAAACGCGCGGCTGCAAAATTCGGCCTGGGCCTTTACCTCTACGATCGCAAGAAGTAAAAATCCAACAATCAATCAACAATCAATCAACAATCAATCAACAATCAATCAACAATCAATCAAAACAATACGATCAACGATACGATCGTTGATTATCGACCGATCGACGATCAAAAAACGGATTTCTCGACCCGAATGAAAACGTGGAAGATTGCCGGGATAAGTTTCGATCACATGCATATGGGCGATCTGCTGAGGATGGTCTACAACCATCCTCGGGCCGAGATCGCAGGCATATGCGATGAAAATCCGGAACGGATGCGGGACGCTGCTGCGAATTTTTCCATCGCTCCCGGCGCAATGTTTACCGATCCGCACGATTGCCTTCGCGCCGCTTCGCCCGACATCGTCATTCTGTGTCCGGCAACGGCGCGGCACGCGGAAATGGTCGAAATCGTCGCGCCCTACGGCGCGCACATACTTGTGGAAAAGCCCATGGCCGCATCGCTGTCGGATGCCGACAGGATGATCCGCGCAGTCGAAGCGACGGGCAAAACCCTCGTAATCAACTGGCCGATAGTCTGGTCGCCGCCGCACCGTACGGCGATGCGGCTGATAGAGGAAGGCGCAATCGGCGAAGTCCGCGAGGTGCACCATTACGGCGGCAACCGCGGGCCGCTCTATCACGTTGCCGACAAGATCGAAGTGAGCGAGGAAGAAGTTGCCCGTCTCAAACCCGAGAGCTGGTGGTATCGCAGGGACAAGGGCGGCGGGTCGCTGCTCGATTACCTGGGCTACGGTGCAACGCTCGGCGCCTGGTATCACGGGGGGCGCGTTCCGATCGAGGTTACCACGATTGTGGATCAGACGCCGGGGCTTGAGGTGGATGAACACAGCGTCACGGTTGCGCGCTACGAGTCGGGGCTATCCAAATTCGAAACGCGCTGGGGTACTTTCACCGATCCGTGGACCTTACAGCCGCAGCCCAAATGCGGGTTTGTCATCGTCGGATCGGCCGGAACGATTGCCAGCTATGATTACGAACCCGTGATACACGTTCAAACGCGCGAGCATCCCGTGGCGCATACCGTGCCCGTGGATGAACTCGTTGCTCCGTTTCAGAATCCGGTTCAATATCTGATTCATTGCCTTGAATCCGGCGCGAGGGTGGAAGGCCCGCTTTCGCCCGAACTGAGCCGCAAAGGACAACAAATCGTCGATACGGCGGTTGCCAGCGCCCGCGCGCGCCGCACGCTGCCGCTGATCGAATAAGGGAGCGGAGAGTGAGAAGAAGAAGAAAGTACTGAGTGCTCTGTAAACAAAGTTCTTTGAGTTTTTCAGCCGCGGAGCGGCGAAGGATCTGTAGCCTGGTGCGTGAGCGCCAGGTCAGCAGGCGAAAAACGTCCGAGCCCTGAAAGGGCGAAAGATCTTCCGCCGGGGCTGGCGCCGCTTCTCTACACTTACAGCCTTTTCGCCGCTTCTCGGCTGAAACATTCAAAGCACTTTCTTCTCTCTTCTCGGCACTCATTATGACTGCCGCAACGAACTATTTCGACAAAGCGCTGGATTTGATCAGCCGTTTGCGTGCAACGCAAATGGATTCCATAGAAGACGCCTCGCGGATATGCGCCGGCAGTATTGCGCAAGGGGGGCTTGTATTCCTCTTCGGCAACGGTCATTCGCGTATGATGTGCGAGGAGATGACGCCGCGACAGGGCTGTTTCCCCGGCTTTGTCGCTCTGGTCGAACTTTCGCTCTCAAATCATGCGTCGATCGTGGGCGCGAACGGATTGAGGGCGCCGCTGCATCTCGAAAAATACGAGGGTTACGCAGAAGAAATCCTCAAGGGCTTCAAATTCGGTCCGCACGACGCCTTCATAGTGATTTCTACAAGCGGCATCCGGCCCGTCGTGGTCGAGATGGCGATGGGAGCCAAGGCGCGCGGATTGCCCGTCATAGGCGTATGTTCGCGCGAACACTGCACTGCGTCGCCGCCCGCGCATTCTTCGGGGAAAAAACTCGTAGACGTAGCCGATCTCGTGATAGACAACTGTTGCCCGCCGGGCGACTGCATAGTCGAACTCGACGGGCTTGAATGGCGCACGGGGCCGGCCTCGACCGTTACGGGCGCGCTGATAATAAACATGCTGCGCTGCCGCACGGCGGAGCTTTTGCTCGAAAGCGGAATCAGGCCGGAGCTGCTGCCGAGCCATCAGTTTGTCGGCAATACAAACGCGGCCGAACAACTCGAAAAATTTTACGACGCTTACAGACGCAGCCTCGCCCACCTCTACCGATGAAAGAAAAACCGCTGAGGACTACCGTGATAGGCAGCTATCCGTTTCCCGGATGGTTGGAGTTTGCCTGTCTTCATCTGAGTGAATTCGGCGAGACGGATCGCGCCGAGTTGCAGGATGACGCCGTAATCGCCGCGATTCACGATCAGATTACCGCAGGGCTTGACGTCATTACCGACGGCGAGCAGACGCGTCTGGATTTCAATCTGTCGTTTTACGGTTTTCTCGAAGGTATAGAACTCGAGGCAGCCGCGCCGCGCCGCTTCGGACCTCCGGCGCACGATCAGCGCGGCCGGCGCCGGGTAACGAGTGAAATCCGCGCCCCGCGCGGCCTTGGCGCAGTGGCCGAATGGAAGCGCCTGCAACGCCTTGCTCCCGCCGGCCCGTCTCTTAAAGCCAGCGTGCCCGGCCCCTATACGCTCAGCGGAAGGCTGATTCCGAACGATCGGTATCCCGACCGGTATGCGCTTGCAGAAGCGTTGCTGCCGATTGTGCGCGCCGAACTCGAAGATCTCGTTGCCGCCGGGTGCCGGGAGATTACGGTTGATGAACCCTCAATGAGCTGTTATGCGCATCGGGAAGACCCTCGCCGGTTCGTAGACATATTCAACCGCACGGTCGAATCGGTGACGGGCAAATGCAGGCTCTCGACGCATCTGTGCTTCGGCAACTACAAGGGGCGCGCCGTGGGTGCGCGCCGCTACGCGCCGATGTTTCCCGCATTTCTCGATTTCAACGTGGATGAAATTCATCTGGAAATGGCAAGCCGCGAATTCGCCGAAATCGGGATTATCGAGCGTATCGCCGAAGTAAAGGACGTTGCGGTCGGGATTATTGACGTCAAGAGCTATTACATAGAAACGCCGGAAGACGCCGCCGCGCGCATACGCCTGTGCCTGCTGCACGCGCCTGCGGAACGCTTGTCGGTCGCGCCGGATTGCGGATTGAGCCAGACGGCGCGCTGGGCCGCGCGCCAGAAGCTGCAGAATATGGTGGCCGGCGCCGAGATCGTCAGAAGGGAACTGAACATCTGATCCAACCCACACGACATCGAGACGTAATAGAGAGATAACGCAACATTCGAAATGAAACGAAAATTACGGAAAAGATGAACATAAACGGACTTATTCAACCCCTGCTCAAGGACGACGAACTGCTCGACGACATCCGGCAGGCAGGCCATGACTGCGAAAACGCCGGCGGGTTCAGGTTGTGGTGGCTGGGGCAGGCTGGATTTCTGCTGCAATGGCGCGGCCGTCACCTGCTGTTTGATCCCTACCTCTCGGATTCGCTGACGAAAAAATACGCCGCAACCGACAAGCCTCACATACGCATGACCGAGCGCGCCGTAGATCCGGCTCGTCTGGATTTCATCGACCTTGTAACATCGAGCCACAACCACACCGATCATCTTGATCACGAGACGCTGTGGCCGTTGATGAAATCAAATTCAGACCTGAAGGTGGTTGTGCCCGAAGCCAATCGGGAATTTGCCGCCGAAAGGCTCAAGTGCGATCCGGAGTGGTTTTCGGGGTGCGATGACGGCGCAACGATCGAGGTCAAAGACTTTCGCATAACCGGGCTCGCAGCCGCACACGAAGAGGTCGAACGCGACGAAACGGGACGTTGCAGATTTCTGGGCTATATAGTCGAGTTCGGGGACTGGACTGTTTATCACGCCGGAGACAACAAGGGGTTCGATGGTATGGCGGCGAGGCTCCTCGAACTCACTCGCGGCAGGCGCGTGGATGCGGCGCTGTTGCCGATCAACGGCCGTAAACCCGAACGCCGGGTGCCGGGAAACTTCTGGGGCCGCGAGGCGGCCGAGTTTGCTGCGGCGGTAAATGCCCGTATCGCGATACCGATGCACTACGATATGTTTACTTTCAATACGGAAACGCCCGAAGAATTCACCTCCGCAGCCGCCCGGTTGGGCCAACCCGTTTGCGTGCTCAGGTGCGGAGAGCGCTGGTCGAGCGATGAGACACGTTCGCCCGGCGCTGAAGAGAGATGACGGAACAGACGAAATAAGACGGAACAGACGGAAAAGTTGAATATTTCCGTAGTTTTCGTCTTATTTCGTCTGTTCCGTCATCTCTCTTTTACGTCCCGAAGTCGTGTGCTTGATTCAAGTCTATTTGAATGCCGCCTGAACGACGTTTGTGGTTTTGCCGTCGATTGTGATGCGTATGTCGACCAGGCCGCGGCCCGCAAGCGAGCGGGGAATCGGCCCGAGGTTGATCTGGTCCAGGCCGATGAAGCCGCCGGCAGGACCTATGAAAGGCGCCGTTGTCGGGATTTCGCCCACGGTGGCCGATACGGCTGCATTTTCAGAGCGAAAGCGCAACCCGGTGCCGTAAAGGATGAGAAACACAAGATCGCCCTCCGGGCCGAGGTCGACCAGCACGGGCACGAATCTGTTCAATGCTGCATCCAGGCGCGCGAATTCCTCGAAAGATTGCGCTGCGCCGCGGACGCGAAGCACATTGGCCGCAGCCGCTCCCGTGCCGTCCGAATTTGCAGCGAACAATCCCGGGGCAAGGTTTGCAATGTTGATGCGCACAATCGCGAGGCGGTCGTCTCCGCTGCGAATTGCAACGGTGGCGGGGCCGGGAGTCATTCCGGGCGGTATCTGGAAATTGATCTGTCCGGAAGAAACGAAAAACAGCGACGCGAGCGACCGGCGGCCAATGCTGTCGCGCACTTCAACCGATGTGCCCAGAATCGCCGCAGGCAAAGGCGTCGCGGTCGCGCTGCGAACCCCTATGGCCAGATTGCTTCCGAAGACTGCGGCTATGGATTCGGGAGCGATTTCGGATCCGTCAAAGCTTGCGCCCGATACAACGGCGGCAGACTCGGCAATCGTGACGAGCGCACTGGTGAAACTGGTTTCGGAGAGTATGTTGCCTGCATTAACGTTCAGTATGCTGCGCGCGGTCGGGGCATCGCCGAATTCGATCATCGTGGTTCCCGGCGCTGCATTCGAGCGGATGCGAAACACCGCGCGAGCCAGACGCCGGCGCCCCCCGGCGAATAGACTTCCCTGCGGGTTTACAAACGATACGCCTATGCGGCCCTGTACAGGATCGGGTTGCGTCTGAAGCGTGGGAGCGCCGTCCTCGCCCGGAACAAGTTCTACAAAGTCGAGTAAATCGCGGTCGTACGCCAGACTGAAGCGAATCTGCGCCTCGTCGCCCTTGGCCAGGAATTCTACGGGCAGCGAAATTTCGTCCCCTGCAAGCGCCTCGCTTCCGATGATGCGCGCGCCGCGCGCTACGGCTACGCGGCCCCTGACCATCAAATTCGCCGGAACGGGCATTGTAGATCCCGGGCGGGTGACGGTGAGCGGACCTGCGAAGGTTGCGCCGTTGTCGGTGGATGCAAAGGTGCGCATGGCGGCCGGCGAACCGTCGTCGATGGGAAATATTACGCCCGCAAATGAATTCTGCACTGTGCCGCCGAGCCGCTGAAATCCAATGAAAAAATCGCCCGAATCTATCACCGGGCCGTTTGTAATCGGTATCTCGATGAAGTTGCCCGCGCCGACAATCGGCGGTATTGCCGCAACCTGATCCAGGAGAAGAATCGGGTTCGATTGCGGCGTCCCCGATCCCGCGAAGGCTAAGAGTCTGATCGGCGCTCCCGTGGGATTCGGCGTATTGGTAAACTGTGCGATATATATTCGGACGGCGTCGAGGCGCGCGGGATAGGCTGTAGGCGTCAGTCGGTTGACGAGTATCAGGTTTTCAGCGCCGACGACGCCGCCGAAGGCCTGGCCGTCATCGGCTGCGAGTTCTACGGTCGGCGCGCGATCCGGCGTTCTGATGCGGTAGCCGAGCGATGCGAATGCATAAAGATCGTTGGCGCTGATGATTTCGCGCCGGCCCGACCGAAGCGTAGGGTCCATGATTCCGAGATAAACGCCGGTTTGTGCATCGTCTTTCCAGTGGCTCGCCTGCCTGCCGTCGCCGCCCTGCCCGTCGGACCTGGCGGTAGAGAGCGCAAGCGGCGCGGCGCCGGCGAAGAATATGTGCTCGCCGCCCGGTGATTGCACGCGATCGGCCGTCTCGAATGCGCCGAAGGCTATGCCGGGCCTGAAGCGGAAGAAATCGAGTGCGGTCGGCTGATTGCCGAAATCCGAATTTAGCTCCTGCTGCCCCACACTGGAAAAGAATCCGAGAGCGTGCCCGATCTCGTGAATCGCCGTGGCTTCAAAATCGAACAGTCCCGGCGTTATGCCGTCGCTCGGGTCGAAGTCGAATCCGGTTCTTGAATTAAATCCTATTGTGGGAGGCGGTCCCAGCAAATCCTCTTCGTCCACCGGATTGGCCACGGCGCCGAGGAATTGGAGCGCCCGGAAGATTGTCGCCGGTCCGACAATTGCCGTTGTCCGTCCCAGATTCGTAGGCAATCCGCTCGCGGGCAGCAATCCGAGCACTGCTCTGCGGGCAGGCGATAGCGAAAGGTTGATGATCTGATCTCTGAGGGGGGAGTATATGGTTGCAGCGCCTACAAGCTGTGTTGTGGTCAATCCTATGACATCGTTTTCGAATGGGTCGCCGAAATTCTCCTCGCCGAAATCCACGTCGATTATGATCGTGATCGGAGATTCTATGATTGATTCCCACTGCGCGGCGGCGCGAAGGAACGCGGCTTTTGCCTGAGGGAACGAATCGAGCTGCGGGGTGCCGCGCAGAATGATTCGCATTCCCGATGCGGATGCTGCCTGCGTTTCACTCCGCGTGCCCGCAGCGATCTGGCGCATTGGATTTACGGCGGCGCGCTGCTGCGTCCGTATTACTTCAGCTTGCGTTGCCTCGCGACAAACGCTCTCGCCATCGCGAAGCAGTACCTTGAATCCACTCACGCCGTGTTTGTGCAAATGAATCCCGGATGCATCGGACTGCGCGGTTGCAATCGGCAGCACATTGAAATCGACTTCGGCGGAGACCCGTGCATCGGCCTGTGCATCCAGATTCGGCGGCGCATACAGTAATGTAGCTGCCCCGGCGAGCATAACTGCAAGAATAACTGCACGCGCCACGGTTCGCCGCGCGAAGAATGGATATGACAACATTCGGACATCCCCCTGTCGGTAGTGCGCCATTGTAGAGTGCGGGCCGGGGTGATGAGGGGCACGCCAGCGACAATCATTCTAAATCAATCCACAGCAGAATGGTACACACAACGGAGTCCGCAACTGGGTACGCACGCGCCCTCGCGTGCTTGTATTCGCCGCCGTACGCACGCGAGGGCGCGTGCGTACCCAGTGATGTGTCCCAATGTTTCGTGGTCTGATTTAGGTAGGTCGAGTGCACAGCGTCAAGAAGAAGTGCTGAGTGCGAAGAAGAAGTGCTGAGTGCTGAGTGCAAAAAGGAAATCAGGAACTTTAAATACAGATACTCTGTATTGAAGTTCTTCAGTTCCAAATTGCACTCAGCACTTCTTCTCAGCACTTCTTCCTCTCCCTCGCACTGCTGCACTTTCTTCTCCGGCGCTTCCTATGGTCAGACCCGCCTATTGTCCCGTATAATGCTCCGGACTGCGGCCGTCGACTCTGGCGGGGCCGGCAGATCATACAATCAGGAAATCGAGGTAGAACATGAACGCGAGACTCATAACGAAGCGCACCTTGGCGATGTGTGTCTTCACGGCACTCATTGCCGCGGCCGCGACGTTTGCCGCCGCGGTTGCTCCGCAGAACCCGCAACAGCAGCCCAAGATATCGGACGGCGAGCGAAAAGCGCTCGAGAAGATCAACACCGCGGCGGATTTCAATGCGAAGATGCAGGCCGCGGGCGAATTCGTCAAGAAATTCGACAAGAGTTCACAGCGTCCGCGCGTAGCATCATATATGGCCGCGGAAGTTGCGAAAATTCAGGACAATCAGCAGCGCCTTCAGGCGGCGCAGAGCTTCACCAAGGTTTTCAATCAGCCAGATGAAGTCGATCAGGTGCAGTTGATGGTGATTGAAACGCAAATACAGATGAACAAATACGACGATGCGTTTTCATCCGCTTCACAATACCTGACCCGGCATCCAGACAATGTCGCACTGAGAACCCAGCTCGCCATCATCGGAGCCGATCAGGCCCAGCGTCAGGAGGGCAAATTCGTTCAGGCGAGCCAGCAGTACGGCGCTCAGGCCATCGAAATGATGGAAACCGACAAGAAGCCGGAAGGCGTTGAGACCGAGGCCTGGAACGAGTATCGCGCGCAGTGGCTGCCCCGCCTCTATCAGTCGCAGGGCGTGCTCTCCTACGTTACCAACAACAGACCGGCCGCCAAGGAGTTGTTCGAGAAGTCCGCCGGACTCAACGATCAGGATCCGGTTACCCTCATGATGATCGGCACCATAGCCGACGATGAATATCAGGATCTGGCCAAAAAATTTAACGCCGAAACGGCGGGCCCGGGCAAGGACGCGCTTCTCAAGCAGGCGTACACAAAACTCGATGAAGTAATCGACTGGTACGCCCGCTCGGTCGCGGCATCCGACGGGAAAGCGGATTACGCGCCGATGCAGCAACAGTTGATGCAAAACCTTGAGGCGTATTACTCGGCCCGGCACGGTTCGGGCGACGGCCTTAAGGCGCTCATCGACAAGTACAAGAAAAAGTAGAAAGCGCCGCAGTGCTGCGTGAAAACATCGACTGCAGCGCCAAAGAAAAGGGGCGGGTAGATTCCCGCCCCGCAGATCCGGATCTGATTGCGATCAGATAGTCGCCGCGTGAGTTTTGTCGGCGGCAAACGCTCCGAGCACGCGGTCTATTGTGGGTGCGATGATGTTCAGCCCTTTTTCGCCGGCGGCGAATCCGCGCAGCTTGCCTTCGGCGTCGAAGAAATAGTACGCCGGCACCCAACCCTGATCGTTGCCGAACGCGTCGCGCAGTTTGTGCTCGTCGTCGACGGCGCAAGCTTCGCTTATGTTGTAGTTTGCAATCGATTCGCGTACCCCTTCAGGATTTACGTCCTGCGGATAACGCGGCATATGAACCGCGATGACGCGCAGGCCGAGGTCGCGCTTTTCATCCCGCCACGCCGCTACGCGAGGCAGATTTTCCTTGCACAACCCGCAACTCAACGACCAGAAGTGCACCAGCGTCGGTCGCCCTTTTGTTTCTGCGAGAGCTGCCTCGCGGTCCCGGTTGATCCATTCGGTCGCACCCTCGAACGACGGCATTTGCGTCCCGATTCTTATTGCCATCTCTTTGCTCCTCTTTCAAAAGTACGGAGGTGCAGCAGTGCGGGGGAAGAAGAAGATAAGGCTGAGTGCAATCAGGAAATCAGGAACTTCAATACTCTGTCAAGCAGGGTTTTTGAGTTTTTCAGCCGCGAAGCGGCGAAAGATCTGTAGCCTGGTGCGTGAGCGCCAGGTCAGTAGAAAAAGAACGTTCGAGCCCTGAAAGGGCGAAAGATCTTCCGCCCCTCCGGGGCTGGTACGGCTTCTCTACACCTACCCAGGGCTCACGCCCTGGGCTACAGATCTTTCGCCGCTTCGCGGCTGAAAACTCAAAAACCCTGCTTGACAGATTACTGAAGAAATTCAATTCAAAGTATAGGTAAATATAGTTCCTGATTTCCTGATTTCACTCAGCACTTCTTCCCCCGCACTGATGCACTTTCTTCTCCCCTACGCCTTCAGTGTAGCCTGACCCGGGCGCCATTCGGCCTGGCAAAGTCCACCGGTCTGCAGCGCCTGAATGACGCGCAGGGTTTCTTCAACCGAGCGGCCGATGTTGAGGTCGTGGACTACCTTGTAGCGCAGCACGCCTTCCGGATCGATGATGAACAATCCGCGAAGCGCAATTCCGTCCTTCTCGATCAGCACGCCGTAATCGGCCGTGGTCTTTTTTGTCAGGTCCGCCGCGAGCGGATAGCGAAGGCCCTCAACGCCTCCCTTTTCGCGCGGCGTCCGCAGCCAGGCGCGGTGCGAGTAAACCGAGTCGGTCGAAAGCCCTATGATCTCGGCGTTGATGCCCTGGAACTCCTCAAAGCGGTCGCTGAAGGCCGTAAGCTCGGTCGGGCATACGAAAGTAAAATCGAGCGGATAGAAAAGCAGTACCAGCCATTTGCCGCGATAATCCGAAAGCTTCAGGTTTTCGTCGAGCTGCTCCAGATTCTTCGTGGACGGCAGATCGAAATCCGGCGCCGGAAGCCCTACTTGCGCCGTCGCGCCCCCCCAGATCGAAGTTGATTTTGCTGTTGCTGTTGCCGACATATTTTTACCGATTCCTCCTTCCAGAATCCTTGTTGTCTTTAGTTGTCTTTAATTGCGCGCACACCTCCGGATGCAGATCCGCAGATCCGCGGCGCTTTCGATTGATTCCCGGCGTCGGGGCGGAAGTTCGTCTAACCCTCCGCCTGACATTCGGGACAAAGTCCTATGAGCGTGAGACTGATCGAGACCGGTTTGAAGCGCGATTGCCGCGCCGCCCTGCGCATCAGATCCGCCGTTTCCGGCAGTTCCAGATCCACAAGCCGCCCGCACCCCTCGCACAGGGCGTGATCGTGCCTGTCCACGATCCGGTCAAACCGGTTTGCGCCGGCCCCGAACGTGATCTCGGCGATCAATCCCATACGGGTCAGATAGTGCAGCGAATTGTAAACCGTCGCGTAACTGATGGTCGGATGCACGGCCCTCGCCGCGGCATATACCTCCCCCGCCGTCAGATGGCCCTCGCTTGCCCGCACTACCTCCAGCACCGCCCGGCGCTGCGCCGTCATCTGCTCCTCGATCTTTCCCGCTCCTCGCGGTCGTAATCTCATAACAGGACTTAGACTAATTCTAAATCTGGAGCGGGTCAAGGGGGGAAGTGAAGATTGAGAGGGAATTAATTATGCGGAGTGACGCCGCGATGGAGGATTATCTTTTTTTGGGAGGTGCAACGATTATGGAGCCCGCCATATTGCCGCCGCCGGAGCTTCCGTGGAATGCGCAGTGATAGGCGTAGGCGCCGGGTTTGGTAAAGGTGAAAGAAAATTTCTCGCCCGCTCGCAGGTTCGGGGATTTGAACTGGCCCTTGTCGGCCGTGACGGTATGAGCGCCTTCCTTGTTCTCCCAGGTGACGGTAGCGCCTGCGGGAACGGTCAGGGTTTTGGGTTCGAACTTGAAGTTGGTGATTGTAACGGTATTGTCCTGCGCGGGAGCGGAATCGGCAATCCATAGCGCTGCGCAAGAAGCTATGGCAAGAAATGCAAGTGTTCGGATATTCATCGGGGCGCCCTCCGGGAAAGGTATGCAAGAGAGATGACGGAACATACGAAATGAAACGAAAATCACGGAAAAGTTGAATATTTCCGTAGTTTCCGTCTTATTTCGTATGTTCCGTCATCTCTCTTCCGCGTTCTCATCGTTCGCTGAACAGGGATCAGTTTTTCTTATCCTTCTTGCTCTTCTTGTCTTTATGTTCCTTCATAGCCTTGAGCGGCGGAGCGGGTTTGAATTTCTTCGGCAGTGCAGTGCCGGTTTCATTGCCCTGGACCTCGACGATGTCGCCCTTCATCGGTCCGAGTGCGCCGAGAAGTTCCTTCTTTTCGGCTTCCGGCACCTTGTATTTGTCGAGCGCGCCGACGAGGTTTTCCACAAGCGCGGTGAATTCGCCGTCCGTAACTCCCATATTCTTGTGCGCGGTCTTCATATCAAGGCCGTTGTACTCGCACGGCCCGCCCGTAGCCCCGCAGATCTGTGCGACGAGCATGGTCTTGAGGCGGTTGGCGTCCGATTTTGCAAACTTCTTGTTGATGCGCGAATCGGCCAGGCAGCGTGCGGCGAATTCATCTACCACAAGCGTGATGGCTTCCTTGCCGCCGAGCCGTTCATACAGCGATTTCGTCTGTGCAAGCCCCGTAACCGAGAGCATCGCGAGCAGACAGCACGACAGGAGTATCATTCTGAGCGTTTTCATTATTCTTGGCCTCCAAAATCATGTTTCCAAAGTCAATTTGTTTGGGTTGGCGGTTTACAGGGGATCAGGGCAGAGCCGCCTTGCCGCCTCGGCCTTGAGCCTCGGCAGTCCGGTCGACATCGCCCAGTGATGATTCCAGCGAAAAAGCGGTTTCAGAACCGGCGACATAAGGCGAAGCAGCGGTTTATCGGCGCGTATCCGCCAGTCGAAGATAATGTTTGTGCTCTAAAATTTCATAGAGCACCTCGCGCGGCGCACCCACTTGCCAGAGGGTTCGGAACTCGTAGTAATTGGCTGGCATCTTTCCTCCATCGATTCTCTACGCACATCTACGCTGAAAACCGGAGATCGGATTGCCCGGGGCGAAAAATGTCTTCCCTCGGACCGGCGCACGTTTCGCTGAGGCGCCCACTCTACTCCTGTCGGGAAGTGCAGGCAAGCATCTTTTTTACGATTGTCGCAATCCTGCGGCGGGAATCGGATGCCCTCGCCCACAGATCCGATTACTCGCGCTCGGCGCGCGGCGTGGACGGCGCCGACAGCAACAAATAGATGATGACGAGCAGCAGCGTGAGGAAAACTACAAATACTATGATCTTGAGAATGCCGAGTACGGTCCAGAACACTACAAGCCCGCGCCGCGCGCTTTCTGCTGCGAGCAGCAGCGTCGTGGCCAAAGTCGTGATCATTACGATTACCTTGAACAACAGACCGATCATAATTTGTATTCAATCACCTCAATTCGTCTATCGCCCCTGATCAAAGCGGCGCGCGTTGCGGAATTGTTCGTCTTCAGCATCGTAACCGTAGGGATTAACGATCACCGAGGGCGGCGAGGGTTTGTGCGATGCGCCTGCGGGTTCGGAACCGGACAGTTGCCGAAAACCGCGCAACAGGTATACGCCGGCCGCAATCAACAGCAGCGGCCATAATCCATGGATCGGCGCGGCGAAGAATATATGCAGAAACGACACTACTCCGACGCCGAGCAGCACTGCGCCCCACACGCGCGCGCGCCTTCTGAGGCTTTGTCTTATGAGTTCATCTTCGCGGCGCAGGTCTTCGCCCTCGCATTGCCGTTCGGCCGACTGGCGCGCATCGTAAATCGTAAAGAGATAAAACGCCGCGCCGCCCGTCAGAAACAGCGGCGAGAACGGTTGTTCGAAGATATCGGCCAGATGCCACAGCCCTACTGTGACCGCAAAATGCATCAATGCCTTGATGTTTTGTCCGTTGTAGGCCGCGCCGAGTCCGGGAATGATCCCGAGCAGCATGGCCGCTCGCGGAGATTTATTTTTCAACCGCCGCCTTGTCGATCCGCTTGTCGATCCGGGCCGCTGCCGCTGAGATCGCCTGAGTGAGTCGATGCCCGCTACGATGCAGTCCTGGCAGTAGGGCGCCCCCTTGATGCGATGATCGCACGACGGACACAGACCGCGCCCGCAACTGCTGCATACTACGTGAGCCGGATTGAGTTGATGGTAAGCGCAATGCATCGACGGCGATCGGCCTTTCCCGGGGCGGCGGCTTCAGGGATGCAGATCCGGGCGCTCGGCGGCCGGCCGCTTGCGGTGGGGTTCGCGGACGCCCGGATTGCGGCGAATTTGAGCTTGCGGGGAGGGCGATGCCGCCGCCGATGGGGCGCTTTCGGGTGCGGGCTTCACGGCGGGGGGGGCGGCGCGCCTCGCCGAACGCAACAGATTGCTTACTTCGTTCGATACGCGCTGTACGCCCGAAAGCGCCAATCCTCCCGTTTGATTCAGCGCCGCGTGTCCTTCGGCTACAATCCACTCAGCCTGTGCGGTGGCCTGCGATGCAAGTCCCGTTACTCCGCCGAAACGCAGCCCTATCAATGTCATCGTGGAAAGAAATATCAGCGCGGCGGCGGCCAGTTGCGGCGTAAACAGTCGGGGGAGTCCACGCCACCTCGAAAGAAACGATCGTTTTGCAGGCGGTCCGCTCGTGGCCGCTACTATGCGGTCGCACAAAGCATCCGGCACTTCTACCTCAAGCTCCTTCGCCTCGCGGCAAAGATCGATGGCGTTTTCGATGCTGCCGAGCAGCCGCCTGCACGTTGCACAATTCTCGAAATGCGCCTGAAAAGTCTGGAATGTGGGTGCGAGAATTACGCCGTCGAAGAAGCGCTCGAGCAACCGGTCGAACTCGTTGCAGTTGAGCATCACGCCGGCCGTGGTCGCGGCAAGTATGCGGTCTTCCAATGCCTCGGGCGCCGGCATCACATCCAGTTCGCCCAGCGCGGCTACCGCCGCCCTGACATCGGTGTAAATCTCGCGGCATTCGCGGCAACGCAACCGGTGTGCGGCGCATTCGGCGCGCGTTCGCGCATCGAGCGTCCCCTCGATATAATCCGTAATCTGATCCTGAAACCTGACGCAATTCATCAGTAGCCCGCGCCTTGCTGCTCTGCTATCGCCGGTCTGCCCGTCCGGCTGCCCGCATGAAATCCCTGCATTCGGGGAGAAAATCGAGATGACGAAACAAACGAAAACTCACGGAAACTGCCGAATTCATCGAACTTTTCGTTTGTTCCGTTTCATTCCGTCCGTTCCGTTATCTCCAGTCACGCAACCTCAACGAATTTCATCCTTCGCAGGATCTTCGCCAGCTCGATCCTCCCGCGGTTGATTCGCGATTTGACCGTGCCGATCGGTATCCTGAGAATGTCTACTATCTCCTGATAGGTCAACTCCTCGATGTCGCGCAGTATCACGCATTCCCGCAGGTCGGGCGCCAGTCTCGCGATTGCCGCGTGCACCTGGCCTGCACGTTCGCTGCGCTCTATGCCGCGGTCCGGAAGATCGTGATGGCTTTCGAGATGATACTCGTGATCCGTCAGATCTTCGCCCGAATCGGTCGGCGTGCGTCCCCGCTTCCGGTAATCGTCTATGACGAGATTTCGCGCCAGCCTCATCAGCCAGTTCGCCAGATCCCCCGCCTGCGGATCGTACTGCTCAAGCGAGCGGTAGACCCGGACAAATACCTCCTGCGTCAAATCTTCGGCCGATTCGTGCCGCCCGGTGAAACGGTATGCGAGATTGTAGACGCGGCGCGAATACTCGCGCACCACCTGTTCCCAGGCCGCGCTGTCTCCCGCCCGACACCGGCGCACCAACTCGCCGTCCGACTTGATTAACGCCGCATTGACCCCCACGTTGCCTTGGTCGCTCCTGATCAATGTTCGTACCTCGAAGCCCGTCTGAATGTCTCTCTTCCCATTGCGACTTAACGAGACGGGCCGGGAAAAAGTTCCTTGGAAAAAGTTCCTTGAAAGAAGCGCCCTTATGGCGCCCCCTGCGCTCCCCCGGCTGCACTACTTTATGGCTTTTACATTCGCAGGTTTGGCGAATATCGCCTCAGAAACCTGCACATTCAGCTTGATGCCCTGATAGTTTATGCGACTTACCTGCACCCCGTCGCGAAAGTAATCCACTATGTTCGGAAACTTCACCCCGTCATAAACCACGTACTGAAAAAATCTGTACTCGTGCCTTACAAGACCCTTTTCGCCCGGCTTCTCGTACATCATGCTGATCGGCAGGCGCGTGAACCTGTCGATTGCAAATACGACCTTGCGCTCGGGCGTCAATTCTACCTCTACGACGTCCGCACGTTCACCCGGCCGCGTCTCCTCCCGCCCCGCAAACCGCACTCGCACGCCCTCGGATTGCCACCCTCCGCGCAGAATCCGGTCCGGATCGAACTCCAGATTCTCCAGAAATTCCCGCGTCTGATCCGGCGTCTGATCCTTGAGTACCTCGGCGTCTCCGTTGTAGCTCCATCCCGTATCCCCCGTGTTGACCTGTATGCGGCGGTCTTTCTTCTTGCCCCGCCCGAACTCGACGCGCTCCCGGTCCGGGTAAACGATCGTATCTTCAAAAGAAATCGGAATCGTGGATATGCCCCGGTCAAAGGGCGTGTATTGTCCCGTCGCAACGAGCGTTTTGAAGTTCAGATAACGGTCCCCACCCCGCGCATCCACAACCGCGCGAAGGAGTTTTATGCCTTCCGCCTCGCGCTCGGCCGCGCTCATTTCAGGAAACTGCGCCGCAGCCGGAACTGCAAACAACGCAAGCAAAACGCCTCCAAGTCCCTTTCTCAGCATTATTTCGCGAAATCCAATCATCGTCTTTACATCCCCGTCATTCATCCCTGCCAATAGTGACGGGCATTATAACGCGAATATATAACGCCGGGCACGCCGAATTATTACATCGACGCCAAATCAAACCCCGCGGCATTGGGACGAAGAAGAGAAACAACGGAACAAACGAAAAAGACGGAAACTACGGAAATATTCAAATTTCCCGCAATTTTCGTTTCATTTCGTATGTCCCCTCATCTCTTGCCCTGTAACGTCCGAGCGCGGTCAACGGAAACTGGTTCCGGTACTGGTGATAATTGATGTAAAAATGCCCCGGAAAACCCGTTCCCGTAAATTCCGCCTCATCCCAGCTTCCGTCTTCATTCTGCCGGTCGAGCAGAAAAGCGATCCCTCGCCTCACGGCGTCGGATTCATAATCCCCCGCCGCCATAAGCCCCATCAGCGCCCACGCCGTTTGCGACGGGGTGCTCGCACCGCGCCCGCGCTTTTCCGCCTCTACATAAGTCGCACAACTTTCACCCCATCCGCCGTCTTCATTTTGCACCGAGCGAAGCCACGCAGCCCCGCGCGCAATCTCGCCGCTCCCGGCATCGAACCCCGCCGAACTCAATCCCACAAGCGCCAGATACGTACCATAGATGTAATTGACGCCCCACCGCCCCCACCACGAACCGTCCTTTTCCTGCAGCTTCACCAGAAAGTCTACGGCCCGCGCGCGCACCGCTTCATCCCCGAACGTTTCTCCAAGCGCTTTTTCAAAAGCGCCGAACATCTCAAGCACGCGCCCCGTGAGGTCGGCCGTAGGCGGATCTATCATCGCCTTCAGGTCGCCGTAAGGCATTCGGTTGAAGAGTTCCTGCGTATTGTCGATGTCAAACGCCGCCCATCCGCCCTCGCGGCACTGCATCGTCAACACCCATCGGGCTGCGGCGCGGCACGCCTCGCGCTTTGACTCCTCATCGTCGAGTTTCAGTCCGAGCAGCGCCATCACCACCGCCGCCGTATCGTCCACGTCCGGATAATGGTCGTTGGCAAACTCAAAAGCCCATCCCGCGGGTTTGCCCCGGCGGTTTTTCACCGCCCAATCCCCGTAACGGAATATCTGCCGCGAAAGCAGCCACTCGCCCGCCTGTTGCAGCCGCGGATGATCGGGCGACAGGCCGGAATCCAGCAGCGCCGCAAGCGCAAGCGCCGTATCCCAGGTCGGCGATATGCAGGGCTGCAACCTGAAATACGCAGCTTCCTCCACGCCTTCGGCCCCGGCCTCCTCGATGCCGAAACGGTCTATCGCTTCAAGTCCGCGCTTCACATAGGGGTGGTGCACCGAATAGCCGAGCACGTGAAGCGCCAGCAGGGAATTGAGCATTGCCGGAATGATCCCGGCCCAGTCTCCCGGCGCATCCTGCCTCTCCAGTATCCAACGCTCGGCGCGCTCGTGCGCACGCCGGCGAAACGGCACGCACCCAACCCGGTCCATCCACTTGAAGATACGGTCGAGCGCAAGAAACATCGAACCCGTAAGCGTCCCGTCTTTGTTTTTCAGGCGCAGGTCCGCCTTGCCGGATTCCGAATGCAATTCTTCCGCATACACTCCGCAATCGTATACCGGCTTGCGGTCGCATACGATCAGCAGCGGCACGGTTGATGACCGCGCCCAGCTTGCCATTTCGTAGATGTTGAACGGAAACCATGCGGGCAGCAGAATGAACCAGGGCGGAAGCGTGGGTATCCCCTGCCAGGGATAAGCGCCGAAAAGCGCCAGGTGTATCCTGGTGAATACGCGCGTTTGCGCGACTCCGCCGCGAGCAAGAATAAAATCGCGCGCTCGCCGCATAGGTTCCGAATCGATGGATTCACCCGCCAGTTTCAGCGCAAAATACGCCTCGACCGAAGTGCTCAATTCGCCCCCGTCGCCGTAAAAAAGCTCCCATCCGCCGTGTGCGCGCTGCTCGCGCAAAAGGTAGCGCCGGGCCTGCCGAATCCGCCTTGCACGTCTTTCTCCCTGCGGTCCCTTTGCGTCGAGTATCCTTTGAAGCATGACGAACTCCGCCGTCAGCGTTACGTTGGCTTCGAGTTCGGCCCACCAGTAGCCGTCGAGCGACTGCTGCGCGAGCAGGAACTGCTGCGCGCGCCGGATTGCCGTGTCGAGACGTGCAGCGGGTGCATTTTCTTTTTGCAAATGTGTTGGGTTATTGCGCGTCATCGGTCGGGTATGTGAGGTAGTAGGCGATTATCAGCGCCGTGACTTCGCCGTAATTCCGGATTCCAGATTGTACTCGATTCGCCTGCAAATATGCATCGTTGGTGCGTTCCGCCATACGGCTCAGGCGCGGACTTCTGCCCCGCTGCCAGAACCCGGCGCTCGCTTGCGCGTCCGCCAGCGGGCCTGCTCCCAGAGCCGATACGATTTCGCCGTATCGCTCGGCAGATGTACGCGGCCGCAGCGCCGCAAGCACGCGCAGCGAACGCAGGTATCCCGAGTAACGCAGATAAGGGTGCGCGGCCCTGCGGCATACGAGAAACGCAATGAAGTTGGCTTCGTCCTCGCGCGCGTAGCCGCGTTGGTGCGCCATTTCGTGCGCGATCGTATAGGGCAGATCGCAGTCGGGTTGTTCCGCGTTGTAGTTCGGCTCGCCGGTAAAGGGCGAAAACAGCCCCGATAGCCCTATAAGCGTCATGGCGCGGGAAAGCATTACGGGTTTGGGCGGGCCGAACCCTCCGCGCGCAGATTCGCCGAGCAGCGGTTCGTGCTGAAACGCGCTCTCAAGCAACCGGATCGTTTCGCGGCGGTCAATTGGTGAAAGACTCCTTTCGGCCCAGTCGCGGTCGCCGCGCGCCCGTTCGTAATTTGAGTTGGCTTCTCCGATAAGCCTGCGCGCGATCATTTCGATTTCCGCCGCATCCGGTTCGCGCGATGTAAACGAAAGGCCGGCCCCGAGCGGCGGCCGGTGATAATTGAAACCCCACAGCAGGAGGAAAAGCATAAAACCGCCGCCTGCAAGCCACAAAAGCGCCCTGACGCCTCCCAGAAAAATCTCCACTTGTCGCTCTCCGCGCCGCAACCGCCCCAATGCAATGCGCAGCGTGAAGGGCAACCCCGCAATCGGAAGTATGATGATGAGCGCTTCGCCGAGCGAGAACGGGAAGTATCGATTTATGACCGAAAGCGCGCGCCCGAGATGCAAGTAAACCGCGCGACTGTAATATTGCTCCACTGCCTCGGGTGCAAGTCCCGCAATGTATCGCAGTGCGAGCGCTGTTGAGAACAGCGCGATGGGCGCAAGCCATTTCAGAAGCCGCGATGCGCGGCCGCCGCCGGGTTGAACTTTGCGCGTGATTTCAGGTTTCTTTGGTTCCATTGTCGGACGGGTCGCTTTCGACGACGGCATCGGCTTCTATTTCCACAAGCATCCGATCGTCTATCAGACGGCTCACTTCTACCATCGTCGTGCACGGGCGAATGTCGCCGAATGCCTCGCCGTGCGCGCGGCCGTACTCCTGCCATCGCGCTATGTCTGTGACGTACATACGGGTGCGGACTACGTCCTTCAAACTTCCGCCGAGCGCCGCAAGCGCGCGTTCTATGTTGCGCAGCACCTGAACGGTTTGCGCGTAGGCGTCGCCGGCGCCGACTATGGCCCCCGTTTCATCCGTAGCCGTGGTTCCGGTGACGAATATCTGCCGGTCTACGCGCACTGCGCGCGAATAGCCCACAATCGGCTCCCATTTTGTCCCCGACGAATACGTCCGTCTTTCCATCCAGTACGCTCCTTCCGGATCAGGGTATGTTTTGCCGGGATTATATCCCGCCCGTGTATGGAGTGGACATCGATGAGAGGGGGGCAATTGAAAAAAGGCCGTCCATATGCGATAACTCGCGCGGGCCGCATTTCCCCAAATGCCGACGACAATACGACGCAAAGGGTAGGGGGCGTCTTACCGGTTTTGCGCCCCGTTTGTCGCATTTGCCCGTTTTCCCGAGGATAACACCGTTGAAGTCGTTTCTCTCAATGCCGGGTTTGAAACGTTGGCGGAATTATGCGCTGGCGCTGCTGCTCGTAGCCGCTACGGTTCTGGTTCGCGCACTTCTGGATCCGATTGTCGGCGATCAGATGGCGCTGCTGCTGTTTTTGCTGCCGATCGTCATATGTTCGTCGATCGGCGGCCTGCGCGTGGGGATTTTCACTTCGATTGTGTCGGTGTTGATCGGTGAATATTTGTTCATCGAGCCTCGTTATGCGCTCAAGATCGACGATTTCGTGGTACTTGCACGGATACTCATATTCATTGCAGTAGGCATTGCCGTGAGCTGGATAGGCGAGCAGCGTTTGCGTATATTCGCCGCGCTTCGCGAGCGCGACGCCCGTTTCAGCGCCTTTATGGATAATGCTCCGATGATCGCTTTCATCAAGGATGCAGAGGGGCGATATGTTTATGGCAACCGGGCCTGGGCGCAGCAGTTTTCGCGCCGCCCCGAAGACCTGATAAACCGGACGGATTTCGATTTATGGCCGCGCGAATCGGCGGAGATATTCCGCGAAAGCGATTCTGCGGCGATGAACTCGACTACGCCCGTCGAAACGCTGGAAACCGCGGCCGATGCGCAGGGGCATCCGCATTCGTGGTGGCTGATCAAGTTTCCGCTTGCGGATGACGGCGGGTCGCCGCTGCTCGGTGCGCTGCTGCTCGACGTAACCCGGCAGCGCGAAGTCGAACGCGAGCTTGCCGAACAGCGCGAGCGTCTGCGCATCACGCTGTCGAGCATCGGCGACGCCGTGATGACTGCGGACGCCGACGGCCGCGTGACTTTCATCAACCCGATCGCCGAGGAACTGACCGGCTGGCGCGCGGATGAAGCCATGGGGCGGCCCGTAGCCGAGGTGTTCGCCATCATCAACGAACACTCGCGCAAGCCGCTCGAAAGCCCGGTAAGCAAGGTTATGAGAACGGGCCTGATTATGGGCCTGGCAAACTACACGCTGTTGCGCGCGCGCGACGGCCGCGAGCGCCCTATCGACGACAGCGGCGCTCCGATTCGAAACCGCGACGGCGAACTCATTGGCGTTGTCGTCGTATTCCGCGACGTTACCGAACAGCGCCGCGCCGATCAGGCGCTGCGCGAGAGCGAAGAAAGGTTGCGCCTGGTGCTCGACGCAACCGAAGACGGCATCTGGGACTGGAATGTTGCCGAAAGAACCGTTCGCTTCAGCGCGCGCTGGTACGAGTCGTTGGGCTACAAGCCCGAGGAAATAGAACACACGCCCGAGACCTGGGAACGCCTCATACATCCCGAAGACCGCGAGCGTACGCGCCTCCTGCTCGATGATTGTCTGCGGGGACGGATCGAACTGTTTGAAAGCGAGGGGCGGTGGCTGGCAAGCAGCGGCGAATGGAAATGGAAGCTGGACCGAGGCCGGGTCGTTGCGCGCAACGAACGGGGGCGGGCGCTGAGAATGGTGGGCGCAAGCATCGATATAGGCGAGCGCAAGCGAGTTGAGGCCGAGCGCCGGGCGCTCGAACAACAGCTTTTTCAGGTGCAGAAGATGGAAACCATCGGCACGCTCGCCGGCGGGATCGCGCACGATTTCAATAACCTGCTCACGGCCATCATCGGCAACCTTCAGCTTGCCCGCCTGCAACTCGACCAAAAACACCCGGCCTGCATTCCACTCGGGCACGCCGAGGCCGCCGGACAGCGCGCCACCACACTGACGCGGCAGTTGCTCGCCTTCAGCCGGCGCCAGCCGCTCGAACGCAAAACGGTTGATCTCAACGAACTGCTCGACGGCATAGAAGCCATAGTCGGGCGCGTGCTCGGCGAAAGAATCGAACTGGATTTCAGAAAAACGCCGTCGCTGCCTTCCGTACACGTAGATCCGGGCCAGATCGAGCAGGTGGTGATGAACCTCGTGGTAAATGCACGCGATGCTATGCCCGAGGGAGGCCGGATAACGGTTGAAACCGCCGAAATACGGCTCGATGAAGACTTCGCACGAAAACATCACGGGGCTGTGTCCGGCCATTATGTGCGCCTTACCGTGGCCGACTCCGGAACCGGGATGACCGAGGAGGTGATGGCGCGCATCTTCGAGCCGTTCTTTACGACCAAGGACGTCGGAAAAGGCACCGGCCTCGGATTGCCCGTAGTCTACGGCATCGTCAAGCAGCACAACGGCCTCATCGAAGTGGAAAGCAGCCCCGGCGCCGGAACCACGATAAAAATTTATCTCCCGGTTGCGCAACAACCTCCGGAACGCCGCACCGATTCGGTCGCAGTTCGCATTGCAGGCGGAAACGAGACGATACTGGTTGCCGAGGATGAAGATGCCGTTCGCGGGCTGGTAGAGAGCCTTTTGTGTAACCTCGGATACCGTGTTCTGGTATCAGCCGACGGCGAGCAAGCCCTGAAGGTATGGGATCAGCGCAGGGATGAGATAAACCTGCTGCTGCTCGACGTCGTAATGCCGAGACTCGGCGGCCTGGAAGTCTACGACCGCATTCGCTCCGAGGGCAGTCGAACGCCCGTACTTTTCGCCACCGGCTACAGCGCCGAAATAGTTCGCGGCGGCGTTGACGCCATCAAGGACGCATCGCTGATACAGAAACCCTATACGCTCGATGCCCTGAGCCGCAAGATCCGCGAGATTCTCGACGGCGGCTAAATCAACCACACGACATTGGGACATAGATGACGGAACAAACGAAATGAAACGAAATGAAACGAAAATTACTGAAAACTTGAACATTTCCGTTTATTCCGTTATCTCTCTTTCTGTCACGGAATTTCCGGAAAAGGAGAAAAGAATGTCGAACCTTGGCACAACGTTATCGACCTGGACGCCGCGCCTTCTGAGCGTGCTGCGCATAGTCTCCGCATTTCTTTTCATGCAGCACGGTTCGCAGAAACTCTTCAGCTTTCCATTGCCGGGGCCGCAGTCGCTGTCGACTATGATGCTTACGGCCGGAATTCTCGAACTTTTCGGAGGACTGCTGCTGCTGCTGGGATTGTTTACGCGGCCCGTGGCTTTCCTGCTTTCGGGGCAGATGGCGGTTGCGTATTTTATGTCCCACGCCCCGAATGGGTTCTGGCCGATCGTCAATCGAGGGGAACTCGCCGCGCTATACTGTTTTCTGTTCCTGTACTTCGCCGCAGCCGGCGGCGGACCGTGGGGAGTCGACGGTCTCAGGGGCGGAAGACGGTGAGAGGAAGAAGAAGTGCTGAGTGCTGAGTGTCGAGTGCTGACTGGTCTGTAAATTAAGCCTTCTGGTTTTTCAGCCGCGGAGCGGCGAAAGATCTGTAGCCTGGTGCGTGAGCGCCAGGTCAGCAGGCGAAAAACGTTCGAGCCCTGAAAGGGCGAAAGATCTTCCGCCCCTCCGGGGCTTACAGGGTTTTTCCACACCTACCCAGGGCTTACGCCCTGGGCTACAGCTCTTTCGCCGATCAGCGGCTGAAAAACTTTAAGAACTTTGTTAACCCAGCACTTCTTCTCCTTCCTCTACCCGCGCGCCCCCGAAAATTTGTTCTCTTACGATTGCTTACCGATCGGTAAGTCGGATAGAATGCATACGGCTCGCTCTCGCGCAGCCGTCGTGATGCACCCAGTCAGGAGGAAGAACACAATGAAGCGTATGATTCGCCGTCGAGGCTTTCTTGCCGTGTGCGCAGTAGTTGCCATAGCCGTTGCGCTTACGGGAGCGGTTGGTATGAACACACGCGCCGCAGCCGTAACCTACACTAAAGACATCGCGCCGATACTTTACAACAGTTGCGCCGAATGCCATCGGCCCGGCGAAATCGCGCCGATGTCGCTGATGAACTACCAGCAGGTGCGCCCGTGGGCCAAGTCCATCCGCGAGCGCGTGCTGGACGGCTCGATGCCGCCCTGGAGCGCCGATCCGAAGGTAGGTCACTGGGCGAACGACCCGAGGCTGTCGAAAGAAGAAATCGACAAGATCGTCGCGTGGGTGAATGCGGGAGCGCCGAAGGGCGACGACAAGGACCTGCCGCCGGCGCCGAAGTTCGCCGAAGGCTGGACCATAGGCGAGCCCGATGTCGTGCTCCAGATGCAGGAAGAATATACAGTCCCGGCCGACGGCACCGTGCCGTATCTCTACTTCTCGATCCCGACCGGGTTTACCGAAGACAAGTGGATTCAGGCGATGGAGATCCGTCCCGGCAACCGCAGCGTAGTGCACCACGTGATCGCTTACGCGCAGGACGCAAACAGCAGGGATACGGCGCCGGGCGGCGAGGGTGAACTGCGCGCCGGACGCACTCACCTGGGCGGGATTACTCCCAACAAGACCGGCGTCGTATTCGCTCCGGGAACGGCGCGCCTGATCCGCAAGGGCAGCAACATCGTTTTCCAGATGCACTACACGACAAGCGGGGTTGTTTCAAAGGATCGCACGAAGATCGCGTTTGTATTTTCCAAGGAGCCCGGCAAGAAGGAAATAATGACCGGCAACGCCATCAACGGTCGTTTTGCAATCCCACCGGGCGCGGACAATCACGAAGTCACGGCATCGCGCACCATGGATCAGGACATCCTGATTACTTCGTTTATGCCGCATATGCACGTGCGCGGGAAATCGTTCAAGTACACGGCCGTATACCCCGACGGCCGGTCCGAGGTACTGCTCAACGTGCCGGAATACGATTTCAACTGGCAGCACACCTACATCCCGAAGGAGCCGATTCTGCTGCCCAAGGGCGCGCGACTCGACTGTGTTGCTTATTTCGACAATTCGCCGAAAAACAGGTTCAACCCCGACCCGACGCAGACCGTGCGCTGGGGCGATCAGACCTGGGAAGAGATGATGATCGGCTGGTACACCTATACGCGCAGCGACGCGCCGAAGGCCGCACCCGCCACTGCATCGTCTTCGAGCCGCTGAGGTTTTTCCCTCCCCCCGAAGCGGATCAATTGCAAAAATGAAATACCGGGCGGAATCGGGCAGGGCCGAAAGGCTCCTGCTCGCTTCCGCGCCTTTGGTTTCTCGTCAGGAGATTTCCATGTGGATTCGTAAAGCTGTCCGTGACATGAAAAAAGGCGTCGATTCCCCGATGCCCACTCAGGTGGTTTCAAACGAAGAGTTCGAACCCCGCCCGCAAACTCAGAAGCAGAAACACGTCGAACACCTTATAGGCGAACTTTCAGAGGTTCGCGCGCGCAGGCTCGGCATGGAGCGCCGCGATTTCATGCGCACCTCGATGGGGCTTGCGACCTGTTTTCTGGCTTCGAACCTCGCCTACGGCAAAAACTACTGGGACGTGGACGAAGCCGAAACCTGGGAGCCCGCCGCTTACGATGAAAAGTGGCCAAAGAGCGAGTATTTCATCATCGACGTTCAGGCGCACTTTACAAACGGCGCGGCGCTCGGGTTCCGCAACGCCGAGTTCGTCAAGAACATGGGCTTTCAGTTGAAGAACGACTCCGAAGCTTACAGCTTCAAGACCTTCGTCAAGGAGATGTACTTCGACAGCGAGACCTCGATGGTGGTGATTTCGGGCGTGCCGAGCAAGGAAGAACTCCGAGGCCCGGACGGCAAGGTGCTCGAAGGCATCGCGCGCACGCCGGGCGGATCGGGGCGCGTGCTGCCGAGCTGGGTGATGGCCGAGGCGCGCAAACAGATCAACGATCTGGCCGGCTCGCAGCGCGCTCTCAATCAGGGCAACCTCGCGCCGAATCATTACTGGAATAAAGAGACCAACTCCATAGACAAGGCGAGTTGCCTCGAACAGATGGAGCGCGAAATCAAGGTCTACGGCATCAGCTCCTGGAAGTGGTACTGCCACACCGATCCGGCGCGCACGGGACAGGGCTTCCAGGTCGACGACGACAACGCGCAGTGGTTCATCGAAGAGTCGCGCAAACGCGGGATAAAGCTCGTCAGCGTGCACAAGGGATACTCCTACCAGTCGCGCACGCTCGGGCATCTTGCGAATCCGAAGGACATAGAAAAGGCGGCGCTGCGCAACCCGGATTTCAATTTCGTCGTCTATCACTCGGCGATCAAACACGGGAGCAGCGAACCGAACTGGATCGAAAGCAACAAGTTCAATCCCGATACGGGCGATTTCGAGTGGCACAGCGTTTTGATGGACATCAAGAAACGCAATCCGAAGATCAACAACGTCTACTGCGAAGTCGGCAGCTTCTTCAATACGCTCGCGATCGTGCATCCCGAGATGTGCATGCACGGGATGGGCAAGAACATCAAGCATTACGGGTCGGATCACGTAGTATGGGGAACCGACTGCCTGTGGTGGGGTTCGCCGCAGTGGGGCATCGACGCCTTCAAGCGCTTCCAGATCTCCGACGAGATGTGCGAGAAGTTCGGCTACAAGAAGATTACCAAAGAAGACAAGGCGAAAATCTTCGGTCTCAATGCAGCCAAACTTTACAACGTCAACGTAAAGGCGAAGCGCAACGCTATGCCCGCCGATACGCTCGATAAACTGAAAATCGTATACGAGGAGCGCGGCGGCGAGCGCAGCAATGCCGCTTACGGCTGGGTGCGCGCAGGCGATTGACGCATTCAGAACGCGGAATGCACGGAATAAAACCATAGCAAACTGCGCCGCGCAGTTTCCGTTTTATTCCGTGTATTCCGCGTTGTTTCCAGATTGCCGGAGAGCAAATCCATGAAACTGCGAAGCTGGTTGTTCAGCTTTTGTGTTGCATTCGTTTTTTGCGGTGCACTTGTTTTCGGCTCCCAGACCCCCCCGCCTGCTGCTGCTCCGCAATTTCCCGAAGCGCATTTCCATCATCTGCACCTGAATACGCTCGATCCGGCGGCGGCGATCGATTTCTATACGAGCAAGTTCGACGCCGAAAAGGCCAGGTTCGCCGGGCTCGTGGACGCGGTCTGGGCGCAGAAATCCTGGCTTCTGTTTACGAAAGTAAATCAGCCGCCGCCCGCCGGATTGACCTCTTCGATATGGCATTTCGGCTGGGGCGCAGAAGATATGAAAGCCACCTATGCCCGGCATCTGGAAATGGGGACGAAATTTTTTACCCCGCTTACCGATATCAGCGACATCGGCGGCAATACGGGAGCGCGGGATCTGTTCTACTATGCATATGTGCTCGGCCCCGACGGCGCTCTGATAGAACTCAATACGGCGAATCATCACCGCTTCGGGCATCTGCACCTGTTCAGCGCCGATCCGGTGGCGGCCGGTGAATGGTATATGAAGTATTTCGGTGCGCGACGGCGCTCGCAGGCGCCTCCGTCGCGCACGCCCCGCTTTTACCGCGACGTGCAGATCGGGCCCTCGATGTCGCTGATGATGGACAACGTCAATATCATCATCTACCCTGTCGAGTACGCCAAAAAGGTTTACGCCGACGACTGGAAAGGCAAGACCGAAATCGAATCTACGAAAGGGCGCGTCGTAGATCACGTGAGCTTCAGTTTTGAGAATCTCACCGAGGCGCTCGAATTGCTGCGGAAAGACGGCGTCAAAGTGACCGAAGAGATTCGGTCCATAGCCGGGGGCAGAGTCAAGTACGCCTTCATAGAGGGGCCGGACCGCATCCGTATAGAACTCATAGAAGGGCATCCGCAGAAATAGGCATCCGTGAAATAAACGGAACGAGAGAATGCTCAATATACAGCGGTTTCGATTTTGGTGTTCAGTACTCTGTAAACAAAGTTTTTGAGTTTTTCAGCCGCGAAGCGGCGAAAGATCTGTAGCCTGGTGCGTGAGCGCCAGGTCAGCAGGCGAAAAACGTTCGAGCCCTGAAAGGGCGAAAGATCTTCCGCCCCTCCGGGGCTGGCGCCGCTTCACTACAACAACCTAGGGCTTACGCCCTGGGCTACAGCTCTTTCGCCGCTCCGCGGCTGAAAAACTCAAAGAACTTAATTGGCAGAATACTGAACACCAAAATCGAAACCGCTGTAAGTACCAGTAAGCGTTTCAGAGGAGAGCTTTCATGCGAGGACAATTGATCGTTTGTGTAATGAGAAATGCGGCGGCCGTATGCCTTATGGTTGTCGCATCGGTGGCCGCCGCCGCGCAGGGCGATAAACTCATCGGCAAGTGGGAGGGCAAGGTGCAGTCGCCGCAGGGCGAACGGCCCACCTCGGCAACCTTTACCAAGGAGGGCGACGCCATCATCGGCAAGATGGGCGGCATACGCCCAGGCGCCGAGATGACGCTGAAGGACGTAAAAATCGACGGCAACAAGGTGACGGCCAAAGCCGATGTGGAAAGCCCGCAGGGCAATCTCACAATCAACTATACCTTCACACTCGAAGGAGATTCTCTCGACGGTCAGGGCGCTATTGATTTCGGCGGACAGTCGTTCAATTTCGATATCTCGCTCAAACGTGCGGGCGAGGGCGCGGCTCCGGCTGCTCCGGCTGCTCCCGCTGCACAACAGCCCGCTGCCGGACAGGGAGCAGGGCAGGGCCGGGGGCAGGGCGGTGGCCAGGGCGGGGGACGCCAGCGCACCGATGTAGCCCAGCCGCAGCAGAAACAATCGATCGATTATTTCGTGGGGCAGTGGAGCTATCGTTACGTAGGCCGCGAAAGCGCACTGTGGCAGGCGCCGCGCGACTGCACGGTGACTTTCGCCAAGCGCGCCGACGGCCGCTCGGTAGAAGGCACGACGCAGTGCAAGTTCGAGGGCGGAACGTCGAGCGATGCTACGGTTATCGTATTCGACGATGCATCCAGGATGCTCAATGTGACCGAAAAACTCTCCAGCGGGGCTACGCTGAACATGCGCGGCGACTGGACCAGCCCCATCTCGATCCGCTATACGATCGACCCGGTGACCATAAAGGGGCAAACGCTTCAGCTTCGCAGAACGATTTCGGTTGTTTCGGCCCATTCCTTCACCATCGCCGAAGACCTTTCCGAAGACGGCGGCCCGTTTGTGCGCCTCGGCAGCGCGGTTGTCTCCAAGGCCGGCGTTCAGTAACACGCGGGGAAGAGAGATAACGGAACATACGAAATAAGACGGAATAGACGGAAAAGTTGAATATTTCCGTCTATTCCGTCTTATTTCGTATGTTCCGTTATCTCTCTTCCTCCTGCAGCATCCGGATAATATTTTCGGCGACCCGGTGCGCTGAAGCATCCACTTCCGGCGAAATCCCGGCGCCGTAGCCGAAATCCCGTCCCTCGATTCCATAAACAATCAGGCGCTTCGGCATCCGGTCAATCGCTTGTCCCAGTTCAACCATTTCGCACAGTCCAAGGTTGTGCGTCGAGCTTCCGAACAATTGGCGCGGCAACGGATCTTTGCCGGGTTCGATGCGGCGAATAGCGCCGGGCGCCGCGCCCGACGACGTAGCATCCACTACAATCGCGATCTCGCGCCCTTCCCATATATCTGCTAATCCTGATGCGCCAGACCCGGCTTCCACAAGTTCAACGTCGGGCATTTTTGCGGCTCGCAGCAGTTCGAGCGTTCTTATGCCGACGCCGTCGTCGTTGCGGTATACGTTGCCGATTCCGATGATGACGATTGCGGGCCTCAACTTATTCGCGCTCGATTTCGAATTTCAGAAAGTGCGTCGCGCACGATATGCACGGATCGTAGCTGCGGACTGTGCGCTCGCACTCGCGCGCAAGCTCTCGGTCGGGCAGATCCAGTCGTTCGCCCGCAAACCGCCTGAGATCGCTTTCAATGCTTCTCTGATTCTGCGATGTGGGAGGAATAATCCTTGCTTCGAGAATATGCCCGGTTTCATCCAGCCGGTATCGGTGATAAAGCATGCCGCGCGGAGCTTCGGTGCACGCGCGTCCCTCGGATGCTCGCAACTCGACCGGCGCGGCCGCACGTTCCGGTTTTTCGTAGCCATCGATAATACGCAGCGCTTCATCGCAGGCGTATACCATTTCCACCGCACGCACAATGATGCTCTGAAATATGTTGCGGCACTCGGAGCGCAATCCCGCGCTGTGCGCGGCTTCCTGCGCCGTAGCGGAGAGCCTGTCGAAGTTCAGACTGTAGCGCGCAAGCGGGCCGACGAGATATGAGTCGCGATCCCTAAGACGTCCGTGCAGCGCAGTGGAGTGTTTGACGTGTTCCTCGTCGAAGTATTCATCGAAGCGCTGCGGCGCGATGTCGTGCCCGCGATTGGAAACGATGTTTCCCTCGTTGAACGGATACTGTTCGGGATGCCTGAGGGCGACGAAATCGTAATCCTGTTCGAAATCGGGGAAGGGAAGCGTTGCGGTCCATTGAACGGTTTGCAAAGCAGCCTCGCGCGCCCATTTCAACTTTTCTGCAATCCCGGTTAATTCTCGTTTTTCCGGCGCGCGGTAAAATCCGCCCACCCGCACGTTAACGGGATGAATCTCGCGACCGCCGAGCAGCGCAATCAATTCGTTGCCTGCCTTCTTGAGTTGCAACCCGCGCTCGACTTCCGCGCGATGATCCTTCGCCATTGCGATGCCGTCGTCATAGCCGAGGAAATCCGGCGCGTGCAGCAGGTAAACGTGCAGTGCGTGGCTTTCGATCCACTCGCCGCAATACATCAATCTTCTCAGCGCGCGAACCTGCGGGTCGATTTCGACGCCGAGGGCGTTTTCCATCGCGTGTACGGCGCTCATCTGGTACGCCACGGGGCAGATGCCGCATATGCGCGAGGTAATGTCGTGCGCTTCGTTGTAGTTTTTCCCGCGCAGCAGAGCTTCAAAAAATCTCGGCGGCTCGAATATCTTCAACTGCACGTCGGTAATCGCGCCGTTTTTCGCCTTCAGCCGCAGCGCACCCTCGCCCTCTACGCGCGTGATGTAATCCACCTTGATCGTTCTATTCGCCATCCCCGCCCTCTCCATTTCCAACTTTGACCGTCTCGCTGCGGAACGCCTCGGCCCAGGCGTTGAATCCCCTGTAAGCCTCTACGGTTTCCTTTTCGCTCGCGCCCATTTTGATCCACTGCGCGCTGAGTGATTGGGTGTTCGCGGTTTCCTGAGGGCCGAAACAGCCGTAACAGCCTCGCAGGTACGTTGGACAAATGGCCCCGCATCCAGCGTGCGTGACGGGGCCGAGGCAGGGCGTTCCCTTCGCAACCATCACGCATACATTTGCGCGCAGCTTGCACTCTATGCATACGCTGTGTGCGGGCGTGTTCGGTTTGCGGTTGTTCAGATACGCGCTTACAACCTCTATCAACTGATGCTTGTCTATGGGACAGCCGCGAAGCTCAAAATCTACATCGACGTGATCGGATATGGCGGTAGATTGTTCGAGCGTGCTTATGTATTCGGGCCGCGCGTATACGATGTTTATGAATTCGCGGTGATCGGCGAAATTCCTGAGCGCCTGAATGCCTCCCGATGTGGCGCACGCGCCAATGGTAACGAGACGCCTGGACTCGCGGCGCACGCGTCTGATTCTTTCGGCATCGTGCGGGGTAGTGATCGATCCCTCGACGAGCGAGAGGTCGTACGGGCCTTTTACCATTCGGCTGGATGCTTCGGGGAAGTACGCAATATCGAGATGCTCTGCTACTGCAAGCAGTTCATCCTCGCAATCGAGCAGGCTCAACTGGCATCCGTCGCACGAGGCGAACTTCCATACGGCGAGTTTAGGTCTGCGTTTCGCCATCAGATTTCCCTTTTTCCAAACAGTCCGGCGATGCGATCGAAACGCAGCACCGGCCCGTCGCTGCACAGGAAATGCGGCCCGTACTGGCAATGCCCGCACGCAACGACGGCGCACTTCATGTTGCGCTCCATCGATACGAATATGCGGTCGAGGCTCACACCCCGCTTCTGCATTTCCGCTACCGTGTACCGCATCATGATTTCAGGTCCGCAAATCATCACAATCGCATTCGCAGCGTCGAAATCCGCCCGCGGTATAAGGCGGGTAACCACGCCGACGTTTCCCGTCCAATCCCTCCCGGCTGCGTCTACCGTCGAATCGATATATGTATCGGGGCGGCGGCGCCACCTTTCAAATTCCCGCGTGTAGAGCCGGTCCGCGGGCGTGCGCGCACCATAAAGCAGAACGAGTTTCCCGTATTTGTTTCTGTTGGCGAGCACGTGATAAATGACGGGGCGCAGCGGGGCAAGACCTATGCCGCCCGTGACCAGCACCACATCGCGTCCTTCTGAGAGATCTACGGGCCACGGCGCGCCGAACGGGCCGCGCACGCCTATGGAATCTCCGCGTTTGAGTTTGCGCATCGCGCGCGTCACTACACCCACGGCGCGCACGGTATGAACCAGTTTTTCCGGTCGTCCGGGATGCCCGCTGATAGAGATGGCCGATTCGCCCGCGCCGAATACGTAGAGCATATTGAACTGGCCGGGTGAAAATATTGCCGCTCCCGAAACGGGAGCAAGTTCGAGAGTGAATGTATCGCGGGTTTCGCGCCGCACGCGCTCTATGCGGTGAGGGACGGGAAGCATCGGATTAGAGTTGATGTTGGTCACCGGATTGAGTGTGGTAATCGATCTTGCAGCGTTCAGGAGTTGTCGCCGTATACATCCAGAAGCTGAAGCCTGGTTGCCAGCAGGCGTTCGGCGAATACTGCGGCGGTGCGTTTGAGCAGTTCGTAGCCGAGCCGCGGATCAATTTCGCATTTTCCGCGCAGACACTCGGCATCGAGTGCAAGCGCTCGCGTGGTATCGAGCGCGCGTACATCGAAGCGCCACCGGTGCGGCGGCACGAGCCACGACCAGCCGACCATTTCCCCGGCTCCTGCGGTTTGAATCATCACCTGCCCGCGTTCCGGCGTATAAACCTCGATTGCGATTCTGCCCTCGCGTATCAGATAAAAACGATCGGCGTGCTCGCCCTCGCGGCAGATCATTTCTCCGGGACGAAAGACCAGGTTCGATGCACAACCTGAAAGCACGCGCACGTCTTGCGGGTCGAGTCCTTCGCAGAATGGATGTTCGGCAAGTATCGGTTCCAGCGACTGTACGGTCATTTTCGTGATTTTCCGTTCTATTTCGTATAAATCAAACCACACGACATTGGGGTAAAAAAGAGAGATAACGGAACAGACGAAATAAGCCGAAACATACGGAAATATTCACCTTTTCTGTAATTTTCGTTTCATTTCGTTTGTTCCGTTATCTCTCTTTCCGTCTCACGCTTTGCACCCATTTATTTGGCCGCGAATGGCTCGAATCTCTTCAGTAATGTCTATCCCGACCGGGCACCAGGTGATGCAGCGTCCGCAGCCCACGCAGCCCGAGACGCCGAACTGGTCTATCCACGTCGCAAGCTTGTGCGTCATCCACTGCCTGTAACGCGACATGGGGGATACGCGCACGCTTCCGCCGTGAATGTAGGAAAAATCCTGCGTAAAGCACGAATCCCACCTGCGCCATCTTTCGGCGTGATCGCCCGTCAGGTCGGTAGTGTCTTCTACGGTAGTGCAGAAGCACGTGGGGCAAACCATCGTGCAGTTGGCGCAGGTCAAACAGCGCTGCGCCACATCGTCCCAGCGCGCGTGCTCGAGGTTATCGAGCAGCAGTTCCCTTATTCCTGTTGCATCCATCCTGCGAGTGTTGTTTTCCATTTGTTCAACGGCGCGCGCTATGGATTGCTCTGCGATCGTTTCATCGTCCGGTGTTGCCTCGCGAGATGATAGCGCGCCCAGGATTTCCGCGCCGAGCGCTGTGCCCGGTTCCACAAGAAATCGATGATTATCGGGGTCCGGAATTTCCGTGAGCGCGAGATCGTATCCTGTAGTCGCCTTCGGTCCCGTATTCATAGACGTGCAGAAACACGTCCCACCGGCCGTACCGCAGTTGACCGCGACGACGAAAAGATTTTCGCGCCGCGCGCGATACACCGCATCCGGGTACACGCCGTCGAGCAGCACCCGGTCCTGAATCGCTATTGCGTGCAGTTCACACGACCGTGCGCCTATGAATGCGAATTTTTCCTGCGGTTGTTCTTCATCGATGATTCGTAAACCGTTCTCGGCGCATTCGGCGCGAAACAGCCGTATGCGCGGCGGATGCAGATATTTTTTCCAGGAATGCGGGCCTACTACGTAGCCGAAAAGCGCCCGATCATCGCGTTGTTTTAACCGATAGCGTCCGCCGTCCTGCTCGTCGGTCAAGCCCTCGGGCAGGTCGGCAAGCGAGGCAATCCGGTCGTAAACTATTGCGCCGTCGCTCACTACGGGCCCGATTACTTGGTAACCTCTTGCGCCGAGAACGTCGATCAGCGTCCCAAGTTCTTCGCGTTCGATGATCGAAAGTCCTGCATTCCGGTCGCCTGCCGATTTCATCGCATCTCCTTATCACGTTGTGTTTTATGGATTTTGCCACGGGATGCCCGAAAACACACACATCCGGCGAAAAACAACGAATGCGACTTTACAGGGATTTAAGGCCGATGGTGGATACTACTGCCGTTATGTTTACCAAACTCGCGCATTATAGATGGACCGGTTTGATCATTCTGCTGCTGGCAGGTGCGGGTGCGGTCGCCTGCGCGCGAGGGCATGCACAGCAGGCTTCAAACCGAACAGGCGGCGTCGTAATACAGAATATCGGTTCGGACACGATGGTGAACGTCGCGCAGGCGTGGGCGGAAGCATATGCGGACGTCTCGCCTAACGTATCGGTAGAGGTATCGGGCGGCGGTTCGGGCACCGGGGTTGCTGCGCTTATAAACGGGACGGCGGACATCGCCAATTGCAGCCGCGAACTGGAGCCCGAAGAAATTGCACGCGTCGTTGCAGCATCGGGGCGCGAGCCGCAGCGTTTTGTAGTCGGGTATGACGCGCTTGCCATATTCGTTCACCGCGATCATCCGCTCGACGAAATTTCCCTCGAAGATCTGGCGGCGATTTACAGCGAACACGGCAATCTCCGGCGCTGGTCGGATCTGGGCGTGCAGCCGCGGGGCTGCGCCGGCGGCCGAATGATCCTGATAAGCCGGCAGTCCAACTCCGGTACGTATCATTACTTTCGCGAAGCCATACTCGGGCGCGGAGTGGATTTCCGTCTCGGCACGCTCGACCTGCACGGGTCGAAGGACGTTGTAGAACTAATAGGGCGCACGCCCTGCGCTATCGGGTACAGCGGAATGGGATATGCCACGCCGCAGGTGAAAATGCTGCGCGTCGTGCGCAGGAGCGGTGAACCCGGCATAGCCCCTTCGGTTGAAACTGCGCAGTCGGGCGAGTATCCGATTGCGCGCCCGTTGCTGATATTCACGCGCGGGGAGCCTTCGCGCGAAGTTCGCGAGTACCTGGACTGGATTCACACCGATGCCGGACAACGTATAGTGATGACGAGCGGATATGTGCCGCTCGGAGAGCCGTCGCAGTCTCAAATAGCAGCGGAGAGGCGTTGAACCGTGGCGCGCGGCAGGGGCGAGCTTGCGCTTGAGCGCGGAATCGAACTGCTCATACGTCTGTGCGGCGTGAGCGCGATTCTGTTCGTATTCGGCATATTCTTTTTTGTATTCCGCGAAGGCGCGGGCCTGCTCTGGAGCGGCCGGTTCAGCATCCTTGAGTTTTTCGGCAGCATAGAGTGGTATCCCACCTCGCAGAGCCGCGTGCGTTACGGCGCGCTTGCACTCATCACCGGCACTTTCAGCGTCACAGTGCTTGCCATGCTTCTGGCCGTGCCGTTCGGCATTGGAACAGCCATCTATCTATCCGAGTTCTGCGGAGCGCGTCGAAAGGAAACGCTCAAGATCGTAGTTGAACTGCTTGCGGCGATCCCCTCGGTCGTCTGGGGGTTCATCGGCCTCACGATCATGAACTCGCTCATCATTCGACTGTTCGGAGCGCCCATCGGCCTGAACGTGCTGAACGGCGCGATGCTGCTTGCGTTGATGAGTGTGCCGATCATCGTTTCCATAGGCGAAGACGCATTGAAGGCGGTGCCCGACGGGTATCGTGAAGCGGCGCTTGCGCTCGGGGCTACGCGCTGGCAACTGGTATATCGCGTACTTTTGCCCGCTGCACGAAACGGACTCCTTGCCGCGGTGCTGCTCGGCGTCGGCCGCGCGGTCGGTGAAACGATGGCGGTGCTGATGGCCACCGGGCATTCGATACGAATGCCGACGAGCTTGCTCGATCCCGTACGCACGCTTACGGCTACGATTGCGGCCGAACTCGGCGAAGCGCCCGTGGGATCGGATCATTACCAGGTGCTGTTTCTGGTAGGCGTGCTGCTGTTCACCATCACCTTCATAGTCAATATGTGCGCGGTAAGGATCGTGCGCGGTAAGCGGGGGCGGGGATGACATCGCTCGCTGAAAATAAAAAAGCAGGAGCTAAAGCAGGAGACGTTCCCGCGCTTTTTGCGCGCACTGATCTGGGGCGGCGAAGGGAGCGCGCCGAACGCACGGCTCAGGCGGCGCTTTCCGGGATGGCGCTTCTGGTAATCATTCCGCTTGCGTTGATAATCATATATCTGATTGTCGAAGCCTGGCCCCTGCTGTCTCTCGATTTTCTGCTTGAATCCCCGCGGCGCGGAATGCGCGAGGGCGGCGTATGGCCCGCGCTTCTCGGAACGGTTTATCTGGTGCTGATGTCGCTTGCGGTTGCAGCGCCCATCGGCATTCTTGCCGCTGTTTACCTGCACGAATACGCCGACGATTCGGCGTTTACACGCGCCGTCCAGCTTGCCGTAGTCAACCTCGCGGGCGTGCCGAGCATAGTGCACGCGCTTTTCGGATTGGGTGCGTTCGTAGTCTTTGCCGGCATAGGCCGTTCAATTCTGGCCGCATCCTTGACGCTTGCAATCATGACTTTGCCCGTAATCATAGCGAGCACGCGCGAGGCGCTGGCATCGGTCCCGCGTTCGTTTCGTGAAGCGTGCTGGAACGTGGGCGCTACAAGGTGGCAGACCATTCGCCACGTGGTTCTCCCGAACTCCATCAGCGGCATTCTTACGGGCGTGATCCTTCAGGTATCGCGCGCTGCGGGTGAAACGGCCCCGGTGATGTTTACGGGCGCCGTGTTTTATAAGGCAGTGCGGGACGGAGACCTGTTTGCTTACGGGCTGCTGGATCAGTGTATGGCGCTTTCTATGCATCTGTTCACCGTATCCACGCAGGTGCCGGATGTGCCCGAAGCGCTGCCCTATGCTACGGCCGTGGTGCTGCTTTTCACCGTGCTTGCCGTCAACGCTTTCGCAATCGCGTTGCGTGTTTATCTGAGGTCCAGAAAACGATGGTAGCGGCGTCTGAGAAGGCAAAGCGGATCGAGGTCGCCGACCTTCGGTTGTCTTACGGCGGGCGCGAGGTCGTCAGGGGGATCAGCTTCGATGTATACGCCAATGAAATACTGGCGATCATCGGCCCTGCGCAGTCGGGCAAATCCAGTCTTTTACGCGCGCTTAATCGAACGCTGGATTTCGTTCCGGGAGCGATGGTGCGCGGAACGATTCAAATAGACGGCGAGGATATAGCTCGTGTAAGAGATGTCGAGGCGCTTCGACGGCGCGTAGGGATGGTGGCTCCGCTGCCGGTAGGGTTGCCCCTGACGGTTTACGACAATGTGGCGTTTGCGCCGCGAATGTCGGGCGTGCGCAAGCGGGCGGAAGTCGACGAGATTGTCGAGCGATGTTTGCGGCGTGCGGCTCTGTGGGACGAGGTAAAAGACAGACTGGATCTGCTCGGCACGCGGCTATCGGGCGGGCAGCAGCAGCGATTGACCATCGCGCGCGCGCTGTCGCACGATCCGGAGATTCTGTGCCTCGATGAATTCTCCATCGCAATCGACCCGGTCACGACGATGCGCATTGAAGACGTGCTGCGCGAACTGCGCTCGCAGTTGACCATTCTTCTGGTGACGAATCTGACGCAGCAGGCGCGCAGGCTTTCCGACAGAACCATGTTTCTGCTCGAAGGCGAAATAATCGAAATCGACCGGACGGACATTGTATTCTCCGACAAGCCTGCAAACCGGATGACTTACGAATACGTCCACGGTGTCTTCGGATGAATAACCCTGCCGCTGCGGACTACGCCATTCAAACGCGCGACCTGAGCCTGTGGTACGGGAATTTTCAGGCGCTCAACAACGTCACGCTGGATATAAAACACGGAGCGATCACCTCGCTCATAGGCCCATCGGGCTGCGGCAAGACTACGCTGCTGCGCTGTTTCAACCGAATAAACGAGCGGTACGGATCGGTGCGCACGTCGGGGGAAATCAGGATTCTGGGCCGCAATATATACGACGAGGATGTATCGCTGATCGAATTGCGCCGATTTGTGGGAATGGTATTTCAGCGTCCCAATCCGTTGCCGCTGTCGATTTATGAAAACATCGTTTTCGGCCTGCGGCTGCATTCGGAAAGGCGGGCGTTGACGCGGGCGGATCTGGACGCTGCGGTCGAGGGAGCATTGACCGAGGTCGGGTTGTGGGCGAGTGTGCGGGACAGGCTGGACCGCTCGGCGCTGGATTTGCAGCTCGACGAACAGCAGAAGCTGTGCATTGCAAGGCTGCTGCCGCTCAAACCCGAAGTGATATTGATGGATGAGCCGTGTTCGGCGCTCGATGCCGAAGCGACGCGAGCAATAGAGGAATTGTTGTTCGGCTTGCGCGGCCGCTACAGCATCGTGATCGTCACGCACAACATGGCGCAGGCCCGGCGCGCAAGCGATGAATGTTTCCTGATGCTGATGGGCGAACTGATCGAGCACGGTGCGACCGAATCTCTTTTTACCTCGCCCAAGGATGCAAGGACCCTCAACTATCTCGAAGGGCGTTTCGGGTAAGAAGACAAAGGAAGAGAGATAACGGAACAAACGAAATAAAACGAAACAGACGGAATTATTCAACTCTTCCGTAATTTTCGTTTCATTTCGTTTGTTCCGTTATTAAAGCTCCCGCCGCTTCAGCCGTTCTACGATGTGGTCGCAGGCGCGCACGGTCAGGGCCATCATCGTAAGCGTAGGATTCTGGCAGCCCTGCGAAACGAAACACGCGCCGTCGGTTACGAATACGTTGTTTGCATCCCACATCTGATTGTACTTGTTGAGCACCGATTTTTTCGGATCGTCGCCCATGCGCGCAGTGCCGACTTCGTGGATGCACAGCCCCGGCGCGGCGAGGTTGGGATTGGACCACTGGGTTCTCCATCCCGCTGCATCGACCATCTCTCGCATGGTTGCGATCTGATCTTTGGCCATTTCGCGTTCGTTGTCGGAATACTGACAATCGATGTGCGCCACGGGGATGCCCCACGCGTCCTTGACTTCCTTGTTGATCGTCACCCTGTTTTCAAAACGCGGGAGCATCTCGCCGAAGGCTCCCATCCAGAACGTAGGCGTATCGGGCGTTTCTCGGACGAGCCGCTTGAACTCGGCGCCGAAACCCGGCGTGCGGCGCAGATGTTCGGGGTGCATGCCGCGCGCGGCGCTCGCCTGAATGCCGTATCCGCGCAGGAAGTTCGGATGCTTCTCGCCGATGTTTCTGAACTTCGGAATATATGCCCCGTTGTTGCGCCCGTCTTCCCAATAGTAGGGATACCTTGAAACTTCGGGCACTATGCCGCCCACGCTTATCGAATAGGTATGATCCATCAGGTAGTGACCGAGCGCGCCCGAAGAGTTGCCGAAGCCTTCGGGGTGCTGGCGCGTAGCGGAATTCAGCAGCAGGCGCGTGGATTCGATCGTCGATGCGCACAGCACGATGACGCGGCCGAATACCTCGTGCGCGCGTTTCGTCAGGCGGTCGATGAAGGCTACGCCGCGCGCGCGCCCCGTTTTCGGATCGACTATCAGATGAGACGCCACTGCATCGGAGCGCAGCGTCAATTTCCCGGTTTTCATCGCTGCGGGAAGCGTCGAGCCGGGCGTGCTGAAGTAGGAATGCGTATCGCAGCCGCGCTCGCAATGGCCGCAGTAATGGCAGGCTGCGCGCCCCTGATGCGGGCGCGTAAGCATCGCGACGCGGCCGATTGTCACTCTGCGGTCCTTCCATTTCGATTCCACCGCGCGTTTGAGCAGGTGCTCGCCGCACGTCATCGACATTGGCGGCAGGAACACGGAATCGGGCAGTTGCGGGAGATTTTCCTGTTGACCGCTCACGCCGATAAAACGTTCGACGCGTTCGTAGTAGGGTTCGAGTTCATTGTATGAAATCGGCCAGTCTTCGCCGAAGCCGTCGCGCGATGCGGCCTTGAACTCATAATCGGACAGCCGGTAAGACTGCCGGCCCCACATAATCGTGCGCCCGCCGACCTGCCTGCCGCGAATCCAGTCGAAGGGTTTGCCCGCGGGCGTCGTGTACGGATTGTCTATGTCGTCTACGAAAAAATGGTTCGCGTATTCGGTGCAGGCGTAGCATTTCGACTGCGTAGCCTGGCGGGAATTGAAGAGCTGGGTTTGCGGGACGGCCCCGCGGTATTTGAGTTCGTACGGCCAGGTCATCATGCGGTAGTCTTTTTCGGGATCGAGTTTTCGTCCGGCTTCCAGAAGGATTACGCGCAGTCCCTTTTCGGTGAGTTCCTTCGCCGCCCAGCCGCCCGTTGCGCCCGAGCCTACTACGATTGCATCAAATACGTTTCGTTGCGCCATAGTCGTTATCTTTCGAGAAATCAAGCTGCATGACATTGGAACATGGGAGAGAAAAACGAAACAGACGGAATGAACGGAACAGACGGAAAAATTCAACTTTTCCGTATTTTTCGTTTTATTTCGTTTGTTCAGTTTTTCTCTTCTTTCTAACCATGTGTATCAATTTCCTGTGGACGGATTCAGTGAAAATTCTCCACCAGCATTATGTCGTTGTCGATTCGATCGGCCTGCCAGTAAAGAATCCACTCTCCGCCGCGCGCGACCGAAATGCCGGGCGAACCGGAGACGGGCGCCTGCTCGAACCGGCGGATCACGCTTGTGCGCCGCGTAGTGAAATCGTAGTACTCCATTACCTGGTTTGGAAACGCACGCGGATTTATCACGCAGATTCCCGTTTCCAGCAGCGCCCAGCGCGAATACAGCCCGTAGTTGAGAATCATTTTTTCTTCACCGCCGGTCGAGGGCATGCTCCATATGCCCGATTCGCGTTTTGCATAATATAACGTCCGGCCGTCATTGGACTCGAATGCTTCGTAGCCGCCGTGTTTTGTAACCTGCACGGATTCGCCGCCCTCGGCCGGCATTTTCCATATCTGCCAGCCGCCATTGCGGCGCGAGGCGAAGTAGATCGATTTGCCGTCGGCAGACCAACTCGGCAGCACGTCTTCGCCTTCGTCCTGTGTGAGGTTTCGCGGGCGTCCGCCCCCGGCGTTTATCACGTAAATCTCGCTTTGACCTTCGGGGCGCGAATCGAACGCTATCTGCCGGCTGTCGGGCGACCAGCGAGGCGATCCCGTATGGCTGCCGCCGAAATTCGTCAGTTGAATCGGATTGCGCCCGTCGGATTCGCATACCCAGATTTCGCGGCTGCCGCTGCGATCCGAAACAAATGTTATTCGCCGTCCGTCGGGCGAATACTGCGCGCTCAGGTCTTCGCGAGTCGACGCGATCAACGGCACGGCCGGCAACTCGCGGCTCGGGGCTTTGGGGCCTGCTGCGCGCCATATGTTTACATCCACCTTGCGGTAAACGTAGGCAAGGCGATTTCCACGGCGTGCGATGGCCGGTGAGAATGCGTACTCGCCGGTGCCGAATGCGCGCCTCAGGCCCCGGCCCGCAGCCGAAATCTTCCACAGGCTCGAAAGTCCGCCGCGCGGAGAGGCAAAAACTATCTCATTGCCTGAGGCCGTCCACGCAAGCGAACCGAATACCGTAAGATTATCCGAAGTAAGCCGCACCGCTTCGCCGCCCGTTACGGGAACGACGAAGATGTCGCCTACGAGAAAGTTCTGGTTGCGAATAAAAGCGATCTTCTGGCCGTCGGGCGAAAATGCAGGTGCGATATCCCCGAATGATCCTTCGGGCGGGGACGTCAACCGACTGATTTCACCGGTTTCAATGGTAAGGATATGGATGCTTATCGGCGTTTGCGGCGACTCGCCAACAGCGACTGCCATCGTTGCGCCGTCGGGAGACCAGTCGAAGCTGCCCTTCAGATCCGTCAGCCTGCGTTCGGGTCCGCCCAGCGCGGGAACGATAAAAATGCCGCCCTCGTGTTGAGCGTCGCGTTCTTCGATGCCGCTGCGCGGCCTTCCGCGCACGAATGCGATGTGCCGGCCGTCGGGCGACCAGGCGAGATTGGATTCCTGTGCTCCCCCCAGCGAGGCCAGACGAAGCGGCGTACCCGCATCGATCAACTGCACGTATACGCCCGGTCCTTCCTCTCCTCCCCCATCCCATACAAACGCGAGTTGATTGCCGTCGGGTGAAAACACGGGGCTTGATTTATGACCCGGTGCGCTCGTAAACGGAGTGACGCGCGGTGCGACCGGAGGCGGGCGAAAACGCGTAGCAAAATACACCGAGCCCGCAATCAGCAAAACGGCTGCAACTATCCAGCCGCTCCATGCAGTCCATCGTCTCGTATTGGCGATTGGCGTCGGGCCGGACACGGGCAGCGGTGCTGTGGGTTGATCTTCCGCTGCGGGATTGGATATTTGCGGGGCCAGGGATGTCAGCGCTTCGAGTGCGAATCCGAGATCGCTGGCGGTCTGGAACCGGTTTTCGGGCCGCTTTTCAAGACAGCGCAGCACGGCGCGCGCGAGCCCCGGCGATTGTGCGCGAACGTGTGCGGGAAGCTCCGGAGTGTTCTGTTGCAGTATTGCCGTCATGGTCTCTGCGCCCGAAGGAGCGCGGAACGGGCGCTCGCCTGCAAGCATTTCATAAAGAATTACGCCAAAGGCGAAAATATCTGCGCGCGTATCCGCGGTTTCTCCGCGCACCTGCTCGGGCGCCATATAACCGGCCGTGCCCATAACCAGACCGGGATGCGTGCGAATGTCGGAGGATGATTCCGGCCCGCCGTCCTGCTGAGATTGCTGCACTACCCGCGCAAGTCCGAAATCGAGAATCTTCAATCTCCCGTCGTTTGTAATGAACAGGTTTTCCGGCTTCAGATCGCGATGAACCAGCCCCTGCGAATGTGCGGCCGACAATCCCTGCGCGATTTGCAGCGCATAATCCACTGCTCTCGCCGAATCGAGTGCGCGGTTTTCATTCGATCGCGATTGCGAAGCGTTCGAATCATTGTCCGGGCGGCTTTTTCTCAACCGCTCGCGCAGGGTTTCGCCTTCGAGTAATTCAGTAACGAGGTAAGGCGTGCCTTCATACGTGCCGACGTCGTGAATCGTAACTATGTTCGGGTGATTGAGCATCGATACGGCGCGTGCTTCCTGCTCGAATCTGCGCAAGCGATCAGGATCGCCGGCGACTGCCCTGGGCAGCAGCTTGACTGCGACGCGCCGGCCGAGGCGAGAGTCGCGCGCGGCGTATACTTCGCCCATACCGCCCGCGCCGATCAGCGAAATCAGTTCGTAGTGGCCGAGTTTGCGCCCGACCATCGAACCCTCCGGTTCATCGAAGACCGCAACCGCCGCATCCCTCAAGGCGGGCTCGGCGATGAAATCTCCGATGTTCGCCTCGGCCGCGAGCATCGCTTCGACCTCGCGCAGCAAATCCCCGTCGCCCGCGCAGGTTTCATCGAGCCAGCGCGCCCGTTCGGAAGCCTCGCGCAGCTTAGCCTCTTCGTATACCCTGCCGATCTGTTCCCAGCGTTCAGGCGTCATAGGGTTAGGTGTTAGTTGCTCAGTTCACGAAACAGCCACAAGCGGGCGAGTTGCCAGTCGCGCTGCACGGTGCGCAGCGAAATCCTGAGAACTTCGGCGGTTTCTTCCTCGCTTTATTGCTCGAACGTATCAGGTCTATCAGGATGCGGCGCAAGTGCCTGGCTGCAACTTTCCGCAGTTCGTTGTAAACCATCGGCATCAGCTCATCGAGCGCACTCGCGTCGCCCTCGCCCCAGGCCAGTAGCAGATGCGTAATCTGTTGTGAACTGCCGCCGGTCATCTATACCAATCCTTATCTACGAATCCTTATCTCATGACGGAGTAGCGCCCCACAACTCAATGCAGTTCCATATTTTTTTTCAATTGCATCCCGCTCGGCGCCGGCGCAGTGCTGATCGTTACGAACACGGCCCGGCGCACACTGGCGCCTTCGCGCCGGGAGCGCAAGGCAGTATACGCCCGGAAAAAAACGGAACAGGCGAAAGTTACGAATTACTTTTCGTTTGTTCCGTTTTTTTTCGTCTGTTCCGTTATCTCGCTTTTTCCCGCCGAGGCTTCTACAAATACTCGAATAAATGCGAGAATCTCAATCGCGGAATCGTGCGGCGGCATCGCGCCCCGGCCTGATCCGCAATCGAAGTGGACAAAGATGCCAAATCCGGTACGCCGTGTGTCGGCGTGCCGCCGATCGGAGGGTCTCCATGAAGAGGAATGATCCGCATCGCCGCCGATTCCTGCAGGGAATGACTTTCGGCGCGGCAGCGTTCACCGCGCCCGGATTGTTTGCAGAAAAACTAACGCCTACTGCGGCGATGATGGAGGGGCCGTTCTACCCCGACAAAATGCCGCTCGACACCGACAACGATCTGCTGATCATCAACGATTCGATCACGCCCGCCGTGGGCGAGATTACGTACCTCACGGGCCGCATCCTTACCGTTGCGGGGCAGCCGCTGCGCAATGCATTCGTAGAAATCTGGCAGTGCGATGCAAAAGCGTCCTATCTGCACGCGGGAGGGCGCAATCCCGAGGGCCTCGACGGCAACTTTCAGGGCTATGGCCGCTTCCTGACCGACGCCAAAGGGCAATACTGGTTCAGGACGATCAAACCCGTTCCCTACAGGCTGGGCGGCACGTTCAGAGCGCCGCACATACATTTCGGCGTCAGCCGCAACGGCCGCCGCATCTTCACCACGCAGGTGCACATACGCGGGCACGAGTCGAATGCCAGCGATGTGCTGCTTCGCCAGATCCGGGATGCAAGGGAAAGAGAAACCGTGCTTGCGAACTGGAAGCCGATTCCCGGCTCGAAAGTCGGCGAATTTTCCGCCGAGTTCGACATAATCCTGGGCGCGACTGCGGCCGAGGGCGAAGACGGCGTACTGCGCGGCGGAATCGGAAGAAAATCCTGACGCTCGATATTCGGGAACGCAGACCGCAGAAAACAGCGGAACAAACGAAATGAAACGAAAATCACGGAAGAGTTGAATGTTTCCGTATTATTCGTCTATTTTCGTCTGTTCCGTTATCTATCTTCCATGTCCCACTTCCAAGTCCCAATGTTGTGTGGACTGACGTAAACAATCGGAGGCCCCCTCGATGCCGCACGGTCTGACGCTGCTTGAAGACCTGCTAGTACTGCTTCTCGCCTCGCTGCCGATCTCCTACATATCCAGCCGGCTGCGCCAGCCCGTCATCGTGGGCTTTATGTTGACCGGCATTCTCATCGGTCCTTACGGGCTGAAGCTCGTGCACGATGTTGAAGCCGTAGAGATGCTCGCCGAAATCGGCGTGATACTGCTGCTGTTTACCATCGGTCTGGAGTTTTCCCTCGGACGGATGGTGGAGATGAAAAAACTCGTGCTTGCGGGCGGAGGCGGGCAGGTCGTTCTGACGATTCTGCTCGTGGCCGTGTTCGAGTCGATGTTGGGGATGCCTGCGCCGCAGGCTGCGTTTTTCGGATTTCTCGTAGCGCTTTCGAGCACGGCGATCGTGCTGAAGACGTATCTGGACAGGGCCGAGATAGACGCGCCGCACGGCAAGGCGGGCGTGGGGATACTGATTTTTCAGGATCTGTGCATAGTGCCGCTGATGCTGATGGTGCCGATACTGAGCGGCCGCGAAGGATCATCGCCTGCAAACATCGCGATAAAGATGGGCACAGCGGTCGGCGTAGTCGCAGGGCTGATTTTCGCCGCCCGCACGGTAGTGCCGTTTCTTTTTGGGCATCTGGTACGATTGCGCAGCAAGGAAGTATTCATCATCTTCGTAGTGCTTGTGAGCCTCGGCACGGCGTGGCTTACGTCGCAGTTCGGCCTGTCGATGGCGCTCGGTGCATTCATCGCCGGAGTAGTGCTTTCGGAATCCGAGTACAGCCATCAGATCGTGGCGGACATCATGCCGTTTCGCGACGTTTTCAACAGCATATTTTTTATCTCGATAGGAATGTTGCTGTCTGTAGGGTTTCTTGCCTCCAATCCCGGTTCGGTGCTGCTGCTGCTCGGGGGGGTGATAATCGGCAAATCGCTTGTGGTTATCTTCATATCGCGATTGCTCGGGCTGTCGTTGAGAATCGCGATTATGGTGGGGGTGGGGCTTGCACAGATCGGGGAGTTTTCGTTCATTCTTGCCAAATCGGGCGTGGATCAGGGCCTGATCGGCGGCGATGACTATCAGCGTTTTCTTGCTGCGTCAATATTGTCGATGATAGCGACTCCGTTTCTCATTGCAGCGGCGCCGCGAATAGCAATGGCGGTGGGCCGTATGTTCGGAGGGGGAGCAAGGATCGAACCTCAGATCGATGAGATCGGAGCCGACAAGCCCAAGCTCAACGATCACGTGATAATAATCGGCTACGGCAATAACGGACGCAATCTGGCCAAGGTTCTGCACCGGGTCAATATCCCGTATACCGTGCTCGAACTGAACTCTGAAGCCGTGCGCGAGGGCCGGCGCACGGGCGTGCCCATCGAATACGGCGATGCGATGCGCAGGGAAGTGCTTGCACATATAGGCGTGGCGCGCGCGCGCGTGCTTGTAGTAGCGATTTCCGATCCGCTCGCAACCCGGCATACGGTGGCTCTGGCGCATGAGCTTAACCCTCGGGTGCGAATAATCGTGCGCACGCGGTATATGTCGGAAGCCGCGGATCTGGAAAAACTCGGCGCAAATCAGGTGATTCCGGAAGAGTTCGAAACGAGCGTAGAGATATTCTCGCGCGTGCTGCGCGAGTACGGAGTATCGCGCAACGTGATTGCAAGGGAAGTCGACGACATAAGGCGGCGCGGATACGAGATGTTCCGTTCGCCCTCGCTGCCGCTTGCGGAACTCGAACAGATCGCGGCGGCTTTTGCATCCACGTCAACGGAGCCCGTACACATAAGCGCCGAATCCTCAGCGGTCGGAAAAACACTCAAGGATCTGGATCTTCGCCGCAGCACGGGAGCTACCGTCACGGCAGCCGTGCGCAACGGCGAGACGGAAATCAATCTGGGGCCGGACTTCCGCATCGAGGCCGACGACATACTGGTAATTCTGGGCAAACCGGATCAGATCGAGCGGGCGATGGATCTGATCAGCGGGCAGGGCGAGGAAGGCGAGAAAGAGAACGCTGAACAAGCGGAAATTTAGACGAATGACGCGGAAATAATCAGCGTTATGCGGCGATTTTTCATTATTTTTTGCGTATAAAGAGAGATAACGGAACAAACGAAATGAAACAAAAATTACGGAAGGGTTGAATATTTCCGTAGTTTCCGTCTCATTTCGAATGTTGCGTTATCTCTCTTTCCTCCTGACCCGAGAATTGCTGTCTGTAAACAAAGTTATTTGAGTTTACAGAGCGCTCAGCCATTCTCAGCTTTTCTTTTGACAGCACGAACCGCCCGAACAACAACTGCCGCCCGAGCAGCAGCCTTGTTCGCCGTGCGGTGCAGCGGTTGCCGCTCCTTGCGCACTGTGATCGTGTTTGTTCTTCATCGAGCAGCCGTCGGTGTCCTTGCAGCAGCCCTTGTCGCAGCACGCGCCGGGACAGCAGCTCTTACCGTGCGCTGCGGCCTTGCTCTCCGACTTTGCATCCGCCGCCGAAGGTTTCGCGCACGACTCGCCCGAGCAGCACTCATGCGACTCTTTGGCTTCATGTGCGGCCGCCGCTTTAACGCAGCACCCTGAAGCTTTGTTCGCATCGTCGCTCGACGCATATGCAGCGCCCGCGAATGCCACGACGAATGTAAGCACCAAAAGTTTAATGGCTTTCATCTTGCAGTCTCCTGAATTATTTGAACGTACATTGACCTGACGGCGGCAGCATCCTGCTCCGTCACTAATTGTTGTGCGGTCATTGATGCGTTTCTAAATCCTGAAGACGCAGATGCGAAGGTGAGTGCCGCCGCGATCGGGAAGTCGCGCGGACCTGTGAAATGTTCCGTCGCCGGATATTGATTGAGGGTTGGGCGAGGCAGTGCAGGGCGCGTGTGTTTTGTCCTGATTCACACTGCTGCGCGATTGCGGTTCAGTGTTGGCTTGATGGTTTTCAAGCGCGCAGCATTCAAGGTGCGGCGCGGGCCGGGGCGCTGATCCCCTGGGAGCAATATTGGCCGCTGCCTCGGTGCCTTCGCCTGTATTTTCGCAGTCGTCGGCGGCGACGCAGCAGTGGTGATCGTCTTCCGACCCGATCGGAGCTTCAATTATGGCGGGCTCTGAACAGTGATCCGACGCCGACGGCGCCATTGCACAAACGCTCAGGCAATTAAGTCCGCCCCACCACAGCATCAAAAACGTCGCCGCAATGCGATACCGCGTCCATTTACGCCTGGTATCGCGCACGATGACGCGTCCGATTTTTCGACCATGCCGCTTCATTGCCATATCATTGCCATGAACATACGCCCGTCCTTATTTGGGTGTCAACACCGAAATTCTGCTTGAAACCGTGCCAATTCCCCCAACAGGCGCACAATTGCAGCCCCATTTGCCTCCACATACTGCAATCAAGCAAAAAGAATGCCGTTCGGAGAAAAAATACTGGTTCTGTCGCAGCCGTGGCCTTGGTGGGGGAGAATCAAAAAATCTCCCTGTAACTAAAACCGTGGCGACTGCGTCTTACGGGATGAGCAAAAGGAGACGATGAAAGATGAAGCTGAAGATTGGCAGAAGGTGGGGATCGATAGCGGCGGTAGGGGTTGTAGGCGTCGCGGTTGCGGCCGGATACGTTTACTGGAGCCAGCGCGCGTCGGCCGAGGATTACCTTACGGCGAAGGTCGAGCGCGGGCAGATACGCAATACGGTATCCGCTACCGGCGCATTGCAGGCCGTTACAACCGTGCAGGTTGGAAGCCAGGTTTCCGGCACGATATCTGCGCTGTATGCGGATTTCAATTCCAGGGTTAACAAAGGGCAGGTTGTTGCGCAGCTCGATCCGGTCATCTTCGAGGCGCAGGTAGCCTCGGCGCGGGCCAATCTGGAGCAGGCGCGCGCAAATCTCGCCGATGCGCAGGCGCGCGTGCTTGCGGCGCGAGCGACGGTTGAAAACCAGCGCGCCGGCGTATCGGGCGCAAACGCGAATCTGGCTGCGCTCAGGGCGCAGCGCGACGACGCGCAGAATCAGCTCAATCGACAGGAGACGCTTGCAAAAAGCGGTCTTGTGCCGGATCAGGATCTGGAAACGGCGCGCACTACATTCCGTGCTGCGGAGGCTCGCTACAATCAGGCTCTCGCTCAGGTCGACCAGGCGCGAGCGAGCGAAAAATCCTCTACCGAAGCGGGTCTTGCACAGGCCGAAGCCGGAATCAAGCAGGCTCAGGCTCAGGTGCAGCAATCCCAGGCGTCGCTGCAACTCGCCGAGGCCAATCTCGACAACACTACGATCAGGTCGCCGATCGACGGAGTGGTTGTTTCGCGCGACGTCGATGTTGGCCAAACCGTGGCTGCGAGCCTTTCGGCGCCCACGCTTTTTACAATCGCAAACGATCTGACCCAGATGCAGGTTATTGCGAACATCGATCAGGCCGACATCGGAGTCATCAATCAGGATAACCGCATAAACTTTACCGTAGATGCTTTTCCGGGACAGAACTTTACCGGCGACATACGCCAGATCCGGCTCAATCCGCAGAACGTTTCCAACGTCGTTACCTACAACGTGGTAATCGACGTAAAGAATCCCGATCTCAAGCTCAAGCCCGGGATGACTGCGAACCTGACGATTACGATCGCCGAGCGGCGCGACGCCGTACGAATACCCAACGCCGCATTCAGGTTCAGGCCCGCGGATGTTACGCAGGAGCAGCTTCGCGATCTGATGCGCGGCGGCGGCGAGGACCGGCAGGAGGGCCGTCCGCAGGGGCAACAAGCGGACCGGCAGCCGGGCGAAGGGCAAACCCCGGCGGCGCGAGAGGGGCGCCGTCCGCAGGAAGGCGGCGGATCTGAACGCTCTCCGCGCGAGGCCCGCCGTGAGGGCGGCAGGGAAAGCGGCAGGGAAAGCGGCAGGGAAGGTGCGGGCGAGGCTCGTCGCGAAGGACCTCGCGAAGGAGCGCGCGAGGGTGGACGTGAAGGCGGAAGATCGTTCAGGCGCGAGGGCGGCGAAGGAAGACCGGAAGGCGGAGGCGAATCCCGGCGTGGAGGCGATCGAGCCGGAGCGCCCGACCGTGAGGGCGCACGCGCCCCAGGTCAGGGCAGGCCGCGTCAGGCTGAAACCGAAAGCGGGTTCAGCCGCGTGGAATCGGCCCAGACTGCAGCGCTTCTTGCCGGACAGCGCCGAATCGTATGGGTGCTCGGACCGGATAAAAAACCCGCGCCGCGCCTGGTGCGCGTGGGTATTACGGACGGCACGGCTACGGAAATGATCGATGGTGAATTGAAGGAAGGCGAAATGATCATCGTAGGCCAGAACGTTACGGGCGATGCACGTTCTTCGGGCTCGCAGCAGCGCGCGCCGGGCTTCGGTGGAGCGCCGGGCTTCGGCGGAGGTCGAGGCGGACCGGGCGGCGGCGGCGGCGGCGGTGGACGCCGGTAATCAATACTGTACACAGCGGACAAGCGCCGTAGCCGTTCGCGGTGCGGCGCTTGACGTTTGTTCGCAGACGCCTCAGTCTGGCGTCGAGGCCGGATTGTAAACCTCGGAGGTGTGTAGGAGCCGGGGGCAAGAGGAGCAAAACAAACAGGTGAGCACGGTGGCTGAAATCGACCTTTCTACGGAAGCAAAACACGCGGATGTTGAAACTCCGCTTGCGCGCCCGGTGATCCAGTTGGATCACATCCATAAGATCTACACGATGGGCGATGTCGAGGTGCACGCGCTGCGCGGGGTTTCGCTCACGATCCGCGAGGGCGAGTTCGTAGCTATAATGGGCGCGTCGGGTTCCGGCAAATCCACGATGATGAACATCATCGGATGTCTGGATCGGCCGAGTCGCGGGGCATACATTCTGGACGGACAGGACGTCTCGGAGCTTTCAAAGGACGAGCGCGCCGACATCCGCAACAGAAAAATCGGGTTCGTCTTTCAGGGATTCAACCTGTTGTCGCGCACCTCGGCGCTCGAAAACGTCGAACTCCCCATGCTCTATGCGGGAGTGGAAGGCGCAGAACGCCGTCGGCGCGCGCTCGACGCTCTCGCCTCCGTAGGCCTTGCCGGGCGCGAACAGAACCATCCCAATCAGCTTTCGGGCGGACAGCAGCAGCGCGTAGCCGTTGCGCGCGCTCTGGTCAATCAGCCCGCCCTGATCCTGGCCGACGAGCCTACGGGAAATCTCGACTCGCGTACTTCGGTCGAAGTTATGGAGATTTTTCAGCGTCTGAACCGCGAGCACGGCATCACGCTGATTCTGGTGACGCACGAACCGGACATCGCGGAGTACGCAAAACGCATCATTGTATTCAAGGACGGGCGCATCAAGCGCGACGAGCTGGTTGCCGATCAGCGCGATGCGGCCGAGGAACTCAGGAATCTTCCCGAGATCGTGGATGAAGAAGAAGATTGAGCGCGACCCGGAGACACAGGAGAGGCGATGAACCAGTTGATGATTTTCAAGATTGCGTTTCGCGCGCTGGCGCGCAACAAGATGCGCTCGGCGCTGACGATGCTCGGCATCATCATAGGCGTCGGCGCGGTGATTGCCATGGTCAGCATAGGGCAGGGCGCGCAGGCTTCGGTTCAGGCGCAGATTGCAAGCGTCGGCACCAACCTCCTTTTTGTCGGTGCGGGTTCCCAGAACGTCGGCGGCGTCCGCAGCGGCACCGGCGCAACCAGCAGCAATACGCTGACTGTGGACGATATCGAAGCCATCCGGCGCGAAATTCCCAGCGTAGCCATGGCCAGCCCGACCGTCAACGCACGCTCGCAAATGGTTTTCGGCAATCAGAACTGGAACACCCAGGTTCAGGGCGTCAACGAACAGTTTCCGCAGATCAGGAAGTGGCAGATACAAAGCGGCGAGTTCTTTACCGAAGCCGACGTGCGAACGGCCTCGCGCGTGCTGGTTATCGGCGCTACGGTAGCGGAAAATCTGTTTTCCGGACTCGACCCCGTAGGCCAGAGCGTGCGCGTAAGGGAACTGCCGTTTCGCGTCATCGGCGTGATGGCGCGGCGCGGGCAGGACGGGCAGGGACGCGATCAGGACGACATCGCCATAGCTCCATTTACTACGGTTCAGAAAAAACTCCTTGCCATTACACACGTTCAGTTTGCGCACGTTTCGGCCGTAAGTCCCGAGGCGACTTACCTTGCGCAGGAGCAGATTACGGATCTGCTGCGCCAGCGCCATAAACTCGCTCCCAATCAGGAGAACGACTTCTTCGTTCGCAACCTGACCGATGTGGCCGAGGCCGCCGATGAAACCAACAGGATCATGACGCTGCTGCTTGCGAGCATTGCAAGCGTTTCGCTGCTCGTGGGCGGGATCGGAATCATGAACATCATGCTGGTTTCTGTTACCGAACGCACGCGGGAAATCGGCATTCGAATGGCCATCGGCGCACGCTCTTCCGCCGTAAGAACGCAGTTTCTGATAGAAGCCGTGGTGCTGAGCCTGATGGGCGGTGTGATCGGAATTGCGGTGGGACTCACGATTTCGCTGCTGATTCCGTGGCTGCTGACCTGGCCTACGCTCGTTTCTCCGACCTCGATAATCGGTTCGGTGCTGTTTTCGGCCGCCGTGGGCATCTTTTTCGGCTATTATCCTGCGCGCAAGGCTGCAAGCCTGGATCCGATCGACGCATTGCGCTACGAGTAAGATAAACCGCGGAATACACCGAAGACGCGGAAGTTGCTGAAAAACGACCGCCTGTTCCGCGGTTCGTCTTCCAACCAAAATGGTTGCCAGTCCGAAGATCTCCTGTTAATATGCCTGAGGCTTTTGGGATCAAACAGTTCCACGTCGTCAGCGCCGCCTCACGCCCCGTCGGCGCTCGGTGACGGGCGATTATTCACTTCAGCTTTTTTATCGGGAGAGATTATGGTTTATCTGCGACTCAATAGATTCGGGCGGGCGGTTGCAGTCTGCGCGCTGGTTGTTTGCGCAGCGGTAGCAGTTGCCGCTCAGACGCGCGGGGAACTCGGTACGCGGGAGGTCGGCATCGGAGCGCAGACCCAGAGCGTCTCCCAGTTGAGCGACCTTAAACCTGCAAGCATCCTGTTCTTCAACAAGTACACAAGCAACCCGAGCAATCCGCAGAGCCAGGATACTCAGATCAATATTACCAATACCAATCCCAACCAGGCCGTAGCCGTGCATTTGTTTATGGTGGACGGCAGCACGTGCTCGATCGCGGATTTCTATCTCAACCTCACCAGAAACCAGACCGCAAGCTTCCTTGCCAGCGATTTTGATCCGGGCGTGACCGGATACATAGTCGGGGTGGCGGTTGCCGGCGGAACTCCGATACAGTTCAACTGGCTCATCGGCGATGAGTTCATACGGGAATCGGACGGAAAAGTCGCAAACCTTCAGGCTTACAGCGTGGCCAAGAATTCGCCCGGCGGCGTGCCGATTACGGGCGAGGCTACGGCGACGCTCGTATTTGACGGCGTAGATTACGACCAGTTGCCGTCGATGGTGGGCGTGTCGAGCTTCAACAGCCAGACAAACCATACCACGACGCTCAACATCTACTCGCCGATGACGAATCTACAGATCGGCAATCCGGTATCTACAAACGTCTTTACCCTGGTCTACGACGATCGTGAAAACGTCTTCTCGACATCCGTGGTTTTCCAGTGCTACGGACAAATTGCGCTCTCGTCGCTGCGCATCACGGGTGGAAACATAAACCAGATCGTGCCTGCCGGGCATACCGGGTGGATTCGCCTTAACGCAGTCGCGCGCCCGCTTTTTGGCGCCGTACTTCAGCGAGGCCCCGTATTCAACGGCGGACGCAACCTGAATCCGATCGTTTATCTCGCTACCTACTCGATTCTCGTTCCGGCCTTCTAAACCGGCCCATAAGCCGGCCCAAAAGAGAGATAACGGAACATACGAAATAAGACGGAAATTACGGAAATATGCACCTTTTCCGTAATTTCCGTCTTATTTCGTATGTTCCGTTATCTCTCTTTTTCCATTTCATGCTTCCATTGGAAGTGTTTTCAAGATATACATGACGGCAATGTGCGCCTGTATGTTGCGAATACACCCGAGTGGGAAGAAATTACATAACTCCCGCTTGCAGGAGTGCCTTGAAACCTGACGCAGGCAGGACTTTCCGACAATCCGCACCCACATCCAATCGCAGTTATAGTCTTGCGTATAAGCATTTTCCGCTTTTTTTGTATTGCATCTCCATACGAAATGCCGATGTCGGAGCGGGCAATTCCGCACCAACGGTACGGTCCTTGCAGTTATATCCGCGCACACGGGCAGTGCATGAGTGAAAAACAGGAGTTCAGTCGAACAATTCTGAGGAGGAAAGATCATGAAGGCAAAAACGGGCGCGCGTTGGTTTGGGCTTGGGGTCATAGCGGCCGGCAGTATGCTGGCGATGGCGTTGTCGGTTCCGGTGATGGGGCAGGATGCGGGTGAAGGGCAATCCGAAGCGGCGGTGATGAGGGTTCCGACGGGGCAGAAGCAGAAGATAAAGGGCGTGATCCTGAAGCGCGATATCGACAAGCTTCTTGTGCGCGAGGAGCGCGGTATGGAGGTTGTGGTCAATCTCGGCAGTCGCACCAGGGTAGAGGAAAAGAAGAGCAATCCTTTCCGCAGCGGCCGCAACTACGCGACCACGGAACTGATGCGCGGCCTGTCCATTGAGGTCGAGGGGCGCGGAGAAAGCGACGGCGCGCTGCTTGCCGACAAGATCAAATTCACCGACGATGCGCTGACGGTTGCGCGGGCGGTTGAGACGCGCGTTACGCCCGTAGAGGGTCGGGTAAGCGCAAGCGAGGTGCGTTTGTCGCAGGCCGAGCAGAATGCCGAACGGTTGTCGGGGCAGCTCGAAGAATTGCAGCAGATTTCGAATGCCGCCCGCGGGGGAGCCCTGGCCGCACAGGAAACGGCCGATGCGGCAATGGCAGGCGTTCAGCAGACCAACCAGCGCATTTCGACTCTCGTCACGGATCTGGACGAATATGAAGCCAGCAAGGCGGCTACCGTAAATTTCAAGGTCAACAGCTTCAAATTGTCGCCCGAGGCAACGGCGACGCTCGATGAAATTGCAGCCCAGGCCAAAGCCGAACGCGGTTACGTCATCGAGGTGCAGGGATTTGCTTCCGCCGACGGAAAGGCGGATCTCAACAGGCGCCTCAGCCAGCAGCGCGCCGATGCCGTGGTTCGTTATCTGGCCGAAACCCATATGATTCCGCTGCGCAGAATCATCACTCCGTTCGGGTACGGAGCCGCGCAGCCCGTCGCCGACAATACGACGCGCGAGGGGCGTGAAATGAATCGCCGTGTGGAGGTCAGGATACTCGTCAACAGGGGACTTACCTCTCCGGCGCCTGCAACAAACAGAACCGCCACCAACGACATTACTTCGAGGTAAGAGAGATCGTAGTTTGATTTGACGTAGAAAATGGAGGGAGGGCGAAACGAACGGGATGAAAACAAATCGCTGGAGAATGAGGGGCCTCTCCTTCGGTTCAATTCATCCCGCTTGTTTTGTTCTGATTCTGGCGCTTGCGGGAGCGTCAGTCCTGTTCGATCCGGTCGCGGCCCAACAACGGCCGCGCCGGGTCGAGCCGGCGCAGCAAAAACAGCCGCCCCAAATCCGCGAGCCGGAAGATGCCGGCGAAGCAATACGTATAAATTCAAACCTTGTCGCCGTTCCTGTCTCCGTCACCAACGCCGCAGGCGAACCCGTCGAGAACCTTTCGGTCGAGCATTTTCTCCTCGAAGAAGACGGCGCTCCCCAGAGCGTACAGTTGCTCGGACTGCCGGGCAAAACTCCCATAGAAATGGCGCTGCTTTTTGACGTATCGGGCAGCGTTCACGAACGATTCCAGTTTCAATTGCAGGCCGCCGCCCGGTTTCTGCGCGCCGTGCTCACGCCCGTAGATCACGTATCGATCTTCAGTATAGGACTTACTCCCAAACTCGTCCTGGAACGCACGGGAAGCGTCGAAACCGCCGTCGCAGGAACCGCCAATCTCGCGCCCACGCGGGAGGCTACGGCGTTTTACGATGCCGTAGCACGGGCGGCCGAATACCTGGGCGAACAGCGTGAACCCGGCGTGCGCCGCGTCATCGTTGTAATTTCCGACGGCGAGGACAATCAGAGCGAACGCTTCAAGTTAAGGGAAACTTTGCGCGAACTGCAACGCAACGACTGCCTTTTTTACTCGATTAACCCGAGCGGCCCCGGCATTCGCCTGAACCGTATCAGCATCAAGGGACAGGACGCGATGCTTGCGCTTGCCGCAGAAACGGGCGGTGTGGCTTTCCTTCCGGACAAACCCGAAGAACTCGACCGCATCTTTCGCCAGATCGCATCCGAACTTCAGACGCAGTACCTGCTCGGTTATTACTCCACCAACGAGGCTGCCGACGGCGGATTCCGGCGCATCTCGGCGCGCATAGAGAATCGGCCCGAATTGCGCGTGCGCTTCCGTCAGGGATATTACGCTCCACGAGAATAGATCAACCGCGGAATACGCTGAAATATAGACGCAGAATAGGAGGAAAGAGAGATAACGGAACAAACGAAATGAAACGAAAATTACGGAAAAGCTGAATATTTCCGTTTGTTCCGTCTCATTTCGTTTGTTCCATTATCTCTGTTTCCCTCCAAACCTGGAATTGCTGGTGTTCTGCGGTCTGATATGTGTAATACAATGTCGGCTATGCCCGCGAAGGATCGCACCATCTACGCCTGTCAGAACTGCGGCCATCAGGCGCGCAAGTGGTTGGGGAAGTGTCCCGATTGCGGCGAATGGAACACGTTTGCAGAGGAACGCGCCCGTCCGAAAGAGGGCGCCGGCGCATCCCGCACGCAATTACGCGCAAGCCGTCCCGTACTTTTCAGCGAAATCGAAGCGCAATCCGATCACCGCGAGGTCACGGGCATCGAGGAATTCGACCGCGTGCTCGGCGGCGGAATCGTGCCCGGCTCGCTCGTGCTCGTGGGCGGCGATCCCGGCATTGGCAAATCGACTCTGCTTGCGCAGGTGTCGGACCGCCTCGCATCGCTTTACGGCAAGGTGTTGTACGTGTCGGGCGAGGAAAGCGAGCGGCAGATAAAGCTGCGCGGCGAGCGTCTCAAACTCAATCCCGACGGGTTGTACCTGCTCGCCGAAACGAGTCTGGAACGCATATTCGATGAAATCGACCGGCTCGCGCCCCAGGCCATCATCATAGATTCGATTCAAACCGTATTTTCCGAGAAAATCGAAAGCGCGCCCGGCTCGGTTTCACAGGTGCGCGAAGTCGCCGGGCGTTTCCTGATGCTCGCCAAGGGCCTTACTGTGCCCGTATTCCTGATCGGACACGTAACCAAGGAAGGAACCATCGCCGGGCCGAAGGCGCTCGAACATATCGTGGATACGGTGCTCTATTTCGAGGGCGAGCGGCATCATCATCACCGGATTCTGCGCGCGGCGAAAAACCGTTTCGGCGCCGTAAACGAACTCGGCATTTTTGAGATGACGGGCGCTGGGCTTGTAGGCGTGCCGAATCCTTCCGAGATTTTCCTGAGCGAGCGCCCGGTGGGAGCTTCGGGTTCGGCCGTCATTGCGGCGATGGAAGGCACGCGCCCCATGCTTGTAGAGATGCAGGCGCTGGTCAATTCGGCCAAGTTCGGTGCCGGCCGCAGAACTACGCAGGGAGTCGAACTCAATCGCGTTGCGCTGCTTGTAGCGATGCTTGAAAAGCGCATCGGTTTTCACCTTTCGGGCGACGACATATTCGTCAATCTAGTGGGCGGCATAACGCTTGACGAACCCGCTGTGGATCTGGGCATCGTCGCGGCTATTACGTCGAGTTTCAGAAACATCCCCATCGATGCGCGGACGATTGTGTTCGGCGAGGTAGGCCTTGCGGGCGAGGTGCGCGCATCGTCGCACGCCGCGATTCGTTTGCGCGAGGCCGCACGAATGGGATTCAGGCGGATCGTAATGCCGCAGAACAACCTCAGCGGAATGGAACCCGACGACAGGCTTGAAATCATCGGCGTGCGCTCGGTCGTAGATGCGCTCGACGCGCTTTTCTAAATCCAACCGCTTCGGCGTTCTTCCTAGGAGTCTCTTAAACCGCATGCTACAATCCGCACCGGGAACGGGCGTGCGAAACAATAGCCTTACGCCTGAATTATTCGCGGAAATCTGGTGTCCCGAACCATGCGGCCCTTCGCACTCTTATTCATCAATAGTTTAATATCCGGGCTATCCATCGGTTTGAGGCGAAACTCATATGCATGCAGATATAGTACTGATTCGTACCGTATTCACTTTGATCCTCGTAGTCGCGGCGCTGCTGATACAACCCATACCGGAGAGCATAGGGCGGGATTGGGGCGTACCGGGCGGTTCGCGCCTGCTTTCGGCTTTGGCGGGACTTGCGATCGCGGCCGGGATCATCACCTTTGAACTGCGCATACGCCGGGCGTCGCTCAAGACGCTGATCGGCGCCGCCGTAGGCTCTACGCTGGGCATCATAGGCTCTACGCTGATCGGCTTTCTGATTTCAGCGCAGCACTGGGAGCCCTCCATTCGCTCGTTCATCACGCTTACGCTCACGCTCTTTATGGCGTACGTCGGTCTGCTGGTTGGGGCCGCCAAGGGCGATTATCTGGATCTTTCGGCCCTCGGCGGGTTGCTGCACGACCGCAATCCGAAGCAGAACTTCAAGATCCTGGATACCAGCGTAATCATCGACGGGCGCGTGGCGGATATCGCCGAAGCGGGTTTTATGGGCGGGACGATACTGATTCCGCAATTCGTGCTGCGCGAGTTGCAGCAGATCGCCGATTCATCGGATTCGGCCAAGCGCAACCGCGGCCGGCGCGGCCTCGACATACTTCAGCGCATACAGAAAAACCACAATCTGGAAGTCCAGATCTACGATGCGGACTTCCCGCAGGTGCGCGAAGTAGACCTGAAGCTGATCGAACTCGGCAAACAGCTTCAGGCGCCCATCGTCACAAACGATTTCAACCTGAACAAGGTCGCGCATCTGCGCGGCGTCGAGGTCTTGAACATCAACGAACTGGCCAACGCGCTCAAACCCGTCGTGCTGCCCGGCGAGATCATGCGCGTGTTCATCCTTAAAGAAGGCAAGGAATACAACCAGGGTGTGGCCTACCTCGACGACGGTACTATGGTTGTAGTCGACAATGCGCGCCGGTTGATCGGCAAGAATGTTGATATGGTAGTGACGAGCGTGCTTCAGACCACGGCGGGCAAGATGATCTTCGGCCGCGTAGATGATACGCGGGGCGAAAGCCGCGATCCGCGCGAAGGCAGGGATGTCAGACAACGGCCGAATCCGCCGGCGCCCGCTCCTTCGACGGTTGAATCATGAAAACTGCGGCGATTC
>JAHBSF010000100.1 GCA_019639255.1 Acidobacteriota bacterium
TACTCAGAGGCAGTCAACTGAAAGGGCCACATCAAGCTGAGAATGATGTGGAATAGTCGAAGGGCGTGTGTGAAATTTCAGTTCGGGGCTTTTTATACACACTCGAAGATCTTCACCCACCATTGATGATGGTCATGCCGCACTGAAATAGGAGGATAAAATGAAGTTTGTGAGAATAGTCGCCGTATTTGCAACAATCTTACTTGGCGCATCACTTAGTGCGTATGCGCATGAAGGGCACGGTATTCACGTGCACGATAGTAGTGATAAACCTGACAAGGTAAGCAGAGAAGCTGAGCCTGCACACTCGTTAGTATTAACTGCTTCTCAATTTGCGGCAGCATTACAAGATGCCCCATTGCCTGGTTTGCAGGCCAGTGCGCTTTTGCCAGTTAACTTCTCATATATTGCAGCAATGACAATGAACGAAGAATTTGAGCTGGAAGGTTGTAGCAAATGCTCTTGCTATTTGCAATGCTACTTTCCGGATGAGCATACACATAGCCATCGTAATATGTGCGGCGGCCCTACGGGAGGAAATACCTGCTACAATCATACACCGGTCCATTTGTGCATGAGCTGAAAAGCTGAAATAGCATGTCAAGGTAAAACAGTATAACTGGCGCTCAATCCTGGCTCGACTTTGGCCATCAACAATTACAGCCCTGGGGTATTTGTAAATTGGCCAAAGTGGAGCAAAGCATCGCGCTATACCGGGTAATCTTGAATGAAATGTTCTGATGTTTCCATGCTGTGAGGATTATGTAATGAAGGCCGTGGTTATATTTTGTATCCTCGTGTTGTCCGGCAACCATTCAATATCTCCAGTAAAAATACCCAGGACAAATGTAGGAAATGTAGGCGGCATCGGCAATGCAGACAGGGGCGAAAGAGAATTCAGGCAATCCTCTCGCCCCGGAAGAAAACCGATTACGCAACAAACTTCTCCTTCGGAAGCCTCCGGGAAACGTGAAGATCCCAAAGCAGTCGAATCCGAAAGCGTTATCCAGGCAATTCAGAATATCGAGGAGTGTATTGCGGGAGCTGATCAGCTTGATCCTGTAACACGAATAATTATCAGATCGGAAGCTGCCGATGCATTGTGGGCGTATAAAGAAGATCTGGCTCGATCCATTCTTCTCGATGACTACCGCAATGTATCCTCAATTAAGATGGCAGGGCAAGTAGCGGAGCAATCGGACGCGTATAAAGGATTAAGCTTTGATGAAATAAAAGCCATTCTCGAACATCGCCTCATGATGATACTCAGTTCTCACGACGAGGAAGCTGCTGCAACGTTATTGGAGGAGAAGCTCAAAAACTCAAACGGAGCAGCCGATATACAGAATACGGTGAAATCAGAACTGCTGCGAAATGCCCGATTTTTGGCCGCTACCAACCCGGCTGCATCTGTGCGCATCATCAGAAGCACCCTGAACTCGGGGTTCAACAGCATCAACTCTCTTGCATTGCAGGCGCTTAGGCGAGCATCACCTGATGAAGCCGGCAGTATTTTTACTGAAGCTTTGAACGCTGCTGCGGCGGCTAAAGACCTCACTGCAATATATAGCCTTGGACAATATGTGGCTTCAAGTGGAACAGACACAGGGCATTATTTAGCAGATCCGCAGGTATCGAAAGATGCCGGGGCTTTGGTAAATGCTGCGTTATCCCTTCTCACCACCAGGCTTCAAACGTCTGACCGCAGTGTACTCCCCGTAGAAGCTCTATACCAGGAGTTGCTGGTGTGGCAAGGGTTACGGAAGTTCTTCAGAGATATACTTCCCGACAAGACCTGGATGCTCGATCTGTGGACCAATCAGGTCAGTGCGATGCTGGCCGAAGCGGAAAGATCTCCCGCCCGAAGTAACGCCGCTAAGGGCCCGTGGGAAATGCTTGCCAAAGAAGAGCAGCGTATAAAAGAATCTGAAAAAGTTGCAGAAAATCTCGATCCCCAGGATAAGCTGAAGCGGCTGATCTCAAGAGCGGAAAACTCTACATCTGAGCAACAGGATATCCTGTTTGCATATGCTGCTATTGAAGCAGGACAACACGGCGATATTGATCAAGGCATGGATCTGGCAAATAAAATCAGAAATGATGGCTTGAAGCAGGATACCATTAGTGTAATGATGTTTCGCAGCGGGTTAAAAGCAATCCCGAAGGCGGGACCCGATTACGCACTCAGCCAGGCACGTCAGATAACGGTTCCAATGCTGCGAGTCAGGTTGTACGGTATTATCCTTCGCGCTTTCTCTGATACGAAAATGACAGAGCGAGAAAAGCAAATCAGTGATGAATTGGTTGAATGGCTTGGTAGTCGGGAACCAAATGCAGAAACCTTGGCGGGGCTGTTCACATACCTTGACTATGCCGGCGAGCGGAACGCTGCGCGCATCTTTGCCGTACTTGATCTACTGGTCGAAACCCTTGGTAAAGCAGGTCTGACTCCGCCTGCTAATCTGTTGGCGCGAGAGTTCTACTGGCATCCTTTAGTTCATGACTATGACAAAAGTTTTGCTCATCTCATTATGCTCGATTATGACGGAACTCTGGAAGCAGTGCGTAGAATAAGGGATAGAGAATCTCGATTGAGAATGCAAGTGGCGGTCTGCAAGCAGTATTTAAGGAAGCAGCAGGCTCGGTACTCGGAGCGCAAAGTTTCTTGAGTCCACCCGAGCCGCGAAGCGGTTGAAGATCTGTAGCCCAGGGCGCAAGCCTTGTCATTCAGCAATTCTCGGGTTACAGCGGTTTCGGATTTGGTGTTCAGGAGAATGTTGGAAGTAACGGCAAAGCGACTTCGCCGCGCTAGCGGCGCCTGACTTTAGCCGTGGGTTTCAACCCATTGGTATCTACACAAGTTTTTGACATTGAATTCAAACGGCTTATCAACCCGCAATGGGTGAGGCAAGCTAATTGAATGATAATTCCGACACCTGGATTTGAACCACGATTGCAAAGGCGGTATGAGAAGTTGGTGAATGAACACCTCCATACCAGTGAAAATCAAGCGGCAGGCGCGGGTGCTCTGCCGAGTGTGAATGAAGCTTTTGCGAGTACGCAGGCAGCTTGGCGTTTTTACTCGAACCCGAATGTCAGCGCACCAGGCTTGGCGGAGCCGCTGATGGAACAGGCGAGACTCAATTTGCCTGTGGCCAGCCGTCGTTACGGGTTGGCAATTCACGATTGGTCTGATTTGGTTTACGCCACGCACGGCAGCAAGAAAGATCGCAAAAAGATCGGCACTGAGTTGGGCTATAAATTGGCGACGACGTTGTTGGTCAGCGATTTGAATGGTTATCCGATCGCGCCGATCAGTTTGGGCTTGTGGGCCAACGATGGTTGGCACACGACTCTCGACGATCAAGTGCGTGATCTTTCGCCACTGGCATTGGTGAGCGAAACGATGTTGTTTTTGAATCGGCAAAAGCTGCCTTTGCCCTTGGTGCATATCATTGATCGGGAAGGCGACTCGATCTTTCATTACCGTCAATGGGATGCTGCTGGCGATTTGTTTCTGGTGCGCGCCGATGGAGTTCAAAGAGTTGTCTGGCAGGGGCGGACTCAGTTGCTGTGTGAGGTCGCGACTCAAGTTGCCTTGCATGCTGGCCAGGCCGTGGAGATTTCGGCGAATGTCATCGGCCAATTGTTTGTCGGCGAAACCAGCATCGTCATTGATCGTCCGGCTTTTCCGCGTGCGCGTGAAGGCAAACGACAGTGGGTTCAAGGCGAGCCGCTCAATCTGCGTCTGGTGGTCTGTCAATTGCGGCTGCCTGATGGAAAGATTGAAGCCGAATGGTACTTGCTCAGTAATGTGTCGGCACAGACGGGTGCCGAACAACTTGCCGAATGGTACTACTGGCGATGGAGAATTGAGTCCTATTTCAAATTGCTCAAAAGCCACGGCTTTCGAGTAGATCAGTGGCAACAGGAAACCGCTGAGGCGATAGCCAAGCGCCTGCTCGTGGCCGCCATGGCTTGTGTCGTCGTTTGGCAATTGCAGCGCGCAACCGAGCCGGAAACAATCGCCTTGCGTGATTTGTTGGTGCGCTTGAGTGGACGGCAGGTTCGCCGCGGACAGGCCACTGCACCAGCCATACTGGCTGGTCTGTGGGTTTTTCTGTCGGCGATTGAACTGCTTGAGCATTATGATCTCAACGACTTAAAACAGATGGCCGGACTCGCTGTGCCAGGTTATTCCTGACGCATCCGACTTGTGTAGATACCAATGGGTTTCAACCCACGGCTAAAGTCAGGCGCCGCTAGCGCGGCGAAGACGCGTTGCCGTTACTTCCAACATTCTCGTGAACACCAAAACCGAAACTGCTGTAGGATCTTTGAAAAAGAATCGGCAGACGGCATAAGCTAAAGACCACTTTTCCACGAGAGGTCTTCAGTAATTACTCACAAGTGTGAGCCGCATTCCTTCAAACCTGGATATGATCGCCAAGCCGGCGAATCCGCACTCTTGACGCGTGGCGGATGAGCGAGGCAATCTGCTGCCCGATCAAACAAGGTTGATGAGGCGATGACGAATCCTGCGGTTGACCAACTCGACCAACTCTCGCGCGAGGAACTGCTGTCTCTGGTCAGACATCTGCTGGTGGTGGTGGAACAACAGCAGGCGCGAATCGTGGAGTTGGAAGCGGAAATCGCGAAGTTGCGCCAACCGCCGGCCAATTCCAGCAACTCCTCGCAGCCGCCGGCGCGCGATCAAAAAACAAACTCGCCGTCGCACCAGAAGCATAAAAAACACGGGCCTCCCTTCGGCCATCCTAGAGCAGTTTCGATTTTGGTGTTCAGCACTCTGTAAACAAAGTTTTGAGTTATTCACCCGCGGAGCGGCGAAAGATCTGTAGCCTGGGTCAGCAGGCGAAAAACGTCTGAGTCCTGAAAGGGCGAAAGATCTTCCGCCCCTCCGGGGCCGGCGCCGCTTCTCTACACCTACCCAGGGCTTACTACGCTCTGGGCTACAGATCTTTCGCCGCTTCGCGGCTGAAAAACTCAAAGCACTTTGTTTAGCGAGTAATAAGTACTCTGGAAATTTCGGCTCCGGTTTGACGAATCGGAACCTCTCAGATAGCGAAGCCGACTGAGACCAATCGCACCCCTGTCGCACTTTGAATTTCACCCCACTACACCTTGTGATGAGAGAAGGTTTTGCCGCGAAACGGGCGAGGCTGCTACAATGACTGCTTCAACCCGGGCGCCGATAAATCGAAGGTGACGTTAATCGAGGATGACGTTTAAAGACCAGATGGACCGCCAGATGGATCGAATGATGCTCCGAGACAGTTACGGCCGGCCGATACGCGACCTGCGCATATCGATCACCGACCGCTGCAATTTCCGCTGCTTTTACTGCATGCCGGCCGAGGCGATGGAGTGGCAGCCGAAATCCGAAATCCTGAGCTACGAGGAAATCCTCGCGCTCTCCGAACTATTCGTCTCGCTCGGCGTCGACAAACTCCGCGTCACCGGAGGCGAACCGATGCTGCGGCGCGACCTCGAAAGCCTGATAGAACGTCTCGCCCGGCTGCCCGGCCTGTGCGACCTCGCGCTTACGACAAACGCCCACTTTCTGCGCAACCGCGCAAAGGCATTGAAGGACGCGGGTCTGCGCCGCATCACCGTCAGCCTCGATTCGCTCGATCCGGAGCGTTTCGCCCTACTTACAGGCCGCAACGAACTCGCGCAGGTGCTTGACGGCATCGACGCGGCGATCGAGGCGGGGCTCAAGCCGGTGAAGGTCAACTCCGTAGTCATACGCGGCGTCAACGACGATCAGGCCGTCGCATTCGCGGCCTACGCGCGCGAGCGCGGCGTGAGCGTCCGGTTCATCGAATTTATGCCGCTCGACAACGGAAAGGTATGGCGGCGCGAAATGGTGGTTCCCGGCGAAGAACTGCGCGCGCGCATCAACGATGTATACGCGCTCGAACGCGTCAAGCAGGACAATCCGAGCGAGACGGCGCGCCGATGGAGATTCGCCGACGGCGCTCCGGGAGAAGTGGGATTCATCAATCCCGTGACGCAGCCCTTCTGCGGCCATTGCAGCCGCATACGATTGACGGCCGACGGCATGATCCGGACCTGCCTGTTTTCGACCGTCGAACACAATATCAAGAAGCTGCTGCGTCAGGGCGCGGACCGCGAGCGGATCGTCGAATTCATCCGCGCGACCGTAGATAAAAAAGAAGAGCGGCATCACATCAACGATCCGGAATTCGTGCAACCGCTGCGCACGATGTCGTGCATCGGCGGGTGAAGACCGAAACCCGGACTTCGGAACAAACCGGAAAACCATCCCGGAAAACCATCCATGACGGCGGCAATAGACATTCCGGCGAACAGCGAGATTCCAGGCGACGCCTTGCAGCCATCGGTTTATGAACTGCGGCTGTTTACGGCGGCGGAGTATCAGCAACTCGCCGGACTCGGGATTTTCGGCGAAGACGAGCGGATCGAGCTGATCGAAGGGAGGATCGTGCGGATGACGCCGAAGAACGTCGACCACGCCGTCGCCACCAGACGTGCATTACGCATCTTCAGCAGGGCCGCAGGCGAGCTTGCGCTGATCAGCGTTCAGGATCCGATTCTTCTTAACGACCGCTCCGAACCCGAACCCGATGTGACGCTTGTTGCCGGACCGGACACCAAATATCTGGAACATCACCCGGCGCCGAATGATATTTTTCTTGTCCTGGAGATTGCCGACAGCAGCCTTGCCTTCGATCGCGAAGTCAAAGGCCCGCTGTACGGCCGCAACGGCATCAGACAATTCTGCCTGCTCAATCTTCAGGACCGGGAACTCGAAGATTACCGCGATCCCGGGCCGCACGGCTTTCGCGGCAAACAGACCTACGGGGAAGACGAAGCATTCTCGCTCGTCGCCTTCCCGATGATCTCGATCAAGGTCGGCGACCTGTTGCCGCCGAAGCCGGCCGGCAAACATCGCCAAAAGGAAGAAAGACGACGGAACAAACGGAAATAAACGAAACATACGAAACATATGAAACATATGATTCATTTCGTATGTTTCGTTTACTTCCGTTTGTTCCGTCGTCTCCCTCTTCTCACCCCGGGGGAGCCGTCGCCGATGACGGCTGAGAGGCCCGCAAGGGCGACCCTTTGAACCTGATGCGGTTCGTACCGTCGTAGGGAGAAACATCCATGAGTCAGAACACAACCAACAGCAATCACTCTTCAAACGGAGCTTCAGGCGATTCGGAGACGAATTATAAATTTCCGAAAGCGCAGCGCGTCTACATTCAGGGTTCGCGTCCCGACCTGCGCGTTCCCGTGCGCGAAATCTCGCTGCACGATACGCGCAACGCTCTCAACATAGCCGAGCCGAACCAACCCGTCACGGTTTACGAAACGAGCGGCCCCTGGGGCGATCCCGAAGCGACGTGCGATGTGCGCGACGGGCTCCCGGCGCTGCGCCGCTCCTGGATCATCGAACGCGGCGATGTCGAAGAATACCAGGGGCGGCGCGTCGAACCCGTAGACAACGGCTACCGCTCGGCCGAAGAAGAACGCTACGCCCGCGAAAAAGCCAAAGGCCGCCTGGAAGAGTTTCCGGGCTTGCGCCGCTCGCCGTTGCGCGCGCGCCCCGGCCGCACCGTCACGCAGATGCACTATGCGCGGCGCGGCGTCATCACGCCCGAGATGGAATTCGTCGCCCTGCGCGAAAACCTCGATCGCGAAGCGGCGCTGGAGATGTCGCGCAGCGACCGCAATGCACTCGGATTCGAGCACGCGGGCGAAAGTTTCGGCGCCTCGATTCCGCGCCTGATCACGCCCGAATTCGTACGCGACGAAATAGCGCGCGGAAGGGCCATTCTTCCGGCGAACGTCAATCATCCGGAAAGCGAGCCGATGATCATCGGCCGCAACTTTCTGGTGAAAATCAACGCCAATATCGGCAATTCCGCCGTAGCGTCATCGATCGAGGAAGAAGTCGACAAGATGCGGTGGTCGACGCTGTGGGGCGCCGACACGGTTATGGATCTTTCGACCGGCAAAAACATTCACGCCACGCGCGAATGGATCATTCGCAACTCGCCCGTGCCCATAGGAACCGTGCCCATATATCAGGCGCTCGAAAAAGCCGGCGGCAAGGCCGAGGATCTCACCTGGGAGATCTTCCGCGACACGCTCGTCGAGCAGGCCGAACAGGGCGTGGATTACTTCACCATACACGCGGGCGTGCGCCTGCCTTACATTCCGCTGACGGCAAGACGCGCAACGGGCATAGTCTCGCGCGGCGGCTCGATCCTCGCCAAATGGTGCCTTGCGCATCACAGGGAGAGTTTCCTTTATACTCATTTCCGCGAAATCTGCGAGATTATGGCCGCCTACGACGTCAGCTTCTCCCTCGGCGACGGCCTGCGCCCCGGCTCGATCGCCGATGCAAACGATGAGGCTCAGTTCGCCGAACTCGAAACGCTCGGAGAACTGACGAAAATCGCTTGGGAATACGACTGCCAGGTCATGATCGAGGGCCCGGGCCACGTGCCTATGCACCTGATCAAGGAAAACATGGATCGGCAGCTCGCCGCGTGCAACGAAGCCCCGTTCTATACTCTCGGCCCGCTCGTAACCGATATAGCGCCCGGCTACGACCACATCACATCCGCAATCGGCGCGGCGATGATCGGATGGTTCGGCACGGCGATGCTCTGTTACGTCACGCCCAAGGAACATCTCGGGCTGCCGGACAGAAAGGATGTCAAGGACGGCGTCATTGCATACAAGATAGCCGCGCACGCAGCCGATCTCGCCAAGGGGCATCCCGGAGCGCAACGGCGCGACAATGCGCTGTCGAAGGCGCGCTTCGAGTTTCGGTGGGAGGATCAGTTCAACCTCTCGCTCGATCCGCAGACGGCGCGCGAGTACCACGACGAAACGCTGCCGCAGGAGGGCGCAAAAACTGCACACTTCTGCTCTATGTGCGGTCCGCACTTCTGCTCTATGAAGATCACGCAGGATGTGCGCGATTACGCCGCGCAGAAACAACTCGATGAATCGACCGCGCTCGAAGCCGGGATGAAGGAAAAGGCCGAAGAGTTCAAACAGACGGGCGCCGAGATTTACATCAAAGCATGAGAAATAACGGAACAAACGGAAAGACCCAGTGATCTGCTTTCCGTTTGTTTCGTCTTATTTCGTTTGTTCCGTTATCTCTCTTCTTCGTCCTCGGCGACGGCGATTTCGCGAAATTCGACCGGGTCCTGGCAGCAGTCGCACGGCCCCGGTTTATGAGTCCGTATGTTGCAGACCTCGCAGAAATAAAAAAGATTGTGCAGCCTTCCCTGCTTCCACGATTGCAGCCGTATGACCTCGATCATCCCCAGATCGGGAAACAGGCGCGAGGTAACCTGAAGTTCGCGCTCGCGGCAGCGCTCGTCCAGATAAATCGCCGCCGCCGCATCGGTCGGAAGAAAAGCGAAGAGTTCGCCGTCCGTTGTTTTTACGGCGTATAGATGACCGCGCCGATCGCAGTCGGCGGCTACGTGATATCGCTGCTGCAACTCTTCCGTGACGCAGACGACGCGCCCGCGCAAGACGACCTCGCGCGGCGAGGCTCCCGACAGTTTCGGCTCCTGCCCCCGGACGGCAATCGCCCCGGTTGACGCAAGCACGGCGGAGGCGAAATCCCTGCGATTGATTTTCATGGCAATGTTCTCGCCCCGAAACTCTATAGGATTTGCCGGGGGTTTTCAAATTCGACCGCTGCATCGGTATAATCTCATCTCGAAATCCGACAAACACGAAAGGCTCAATCGCCCGCCTCGAACATGCTATCCAACAGGCCACCGAAACACATTCATCTCATCGGAGTATGCGGCGCCGCAATGGCATCGCTTGCCGGCATGCTCAAAGCGAAGGGACACCGCGTCACGGGCTCGGACAAGGCTTTTTATCCGCCGATGAGCCACGAACTGATACGGCTGGAAATCGAGACCTATGACCGGTTCAGTTCAGACAACCTCCACCCCGCGCCCGATCTCGTGGTCATCGGCAATGCAACCTCGCGCGGCAACGTGGAAATCGAATACACGCTCGACCGCAAGCTGCGTTATGCATCCATGCCCGAAGTCCTCAGGGAGTTCTTCATACGCGGCCGGCATTCGACCATTGTGGCCGGAACGCACGGCAAGACTACGACGACATCGCTGCTGGCCTGGATTATGGAAACCGGCGGCCTCGATCCGGGATTCCTCATTGGCGGGGTGGCTGAAAACTTCGGCGCTAGTTTCAGGATCGGCGCTGCAAAACATTTTCTGATCGAGGGCGACGAATACGATACGGCTTTCTTCGACAAAGGACCGAAATTCCTCCACTACCTGCCCGATCTGGTCGTTTTGAACAATATCGAATACGACCACGCAGACATATACGACGACCTCGAGGCGGTAAAAAAATCCTTCCGCCTGCTGCTGAATCTGATCCCTTCGGGCGGGAAACTGATCGCCGGGTGGGACTCGCCCGTAGTGCGCGAAATCGTATCGAATCCGATTGCACCGCAGGGTGTATGGTGCCCTGTGGAAACGTTTGCAACCGATCGTGCGGATGCGCGATGGACGGCGCGCGCAATCGAGTATGCGCCCGAAGAGACGCGATTCTCCGTCGATTGCGAGGGCCGCGAATGGGGGCGGTTCCGCACGCCGCTTGCGGGACGTTTCAACGTCCGAAACTGCCTTGGAGCCATCGCCGCAGCCGAAGCGCTCGGCATCGACCGCCGGGCCGTCGCCGAAGCGCTTGCCACTTTCAAGAGCGTCAAGCGGCGGATGCAGGTGCGCGGAGAGGTTGGAGGCGTGACGGTAATCGACGATTTTGCGCATCACCCGACGGCCGTGCGCGAAACGCTCGGAGCCGTGGCGCAGCGGTATCCGGGCCGGCGCATCATAGCCGTATACGAGCCGCGCACGTGGACGGCGCGCAAGAAAGTATTTCAACATGAATACGGCGCGGCGTTCGAGCCCGCCTCAATCGTAATACTCGCCGGACTGTTTGAAGCCTCGCGCATTGCCGCAAGCGATCAACTGTCGATCGCCGAGGTCATCGAAGATCTTACGCGTTTGGGGAAACGAGCCGAAACCATGAAGGACGCCGACGAGATTGTGGAAAAAATTGCGCCCGAACTTGCGCCGGGCGATGTAGTGGCGGTGATGTCGAACGGAGGCTTCGGCGGCATTCACGAAAAACTGCTCGATGCGCTCAGATCGGGGAGAGAAATTCCGTTTGTTCCGTAGCCTCTCTTCCCTCTCAAGATACCAGATGCAACTGTTACGACTGGAGGCTTACCGTTTCCGCAATCTCTCGGGCGAAATAGAATTCGCGCCGGGGCTGAACATCCTTTACGGCCCGAACGCGCAGGGCAAAAGCAACTGGCTCGAAGCCGTATACCTGCTGGCGACGACGAAATCCTTCCGCACATCGCATCCGCGCGAAACGCTGCTTTACGGCGAGCAGGACGCGCTGCTGCGCGGCGCAGTCATCGAAGGCAATCTGACCAGAGAACTGCAACTGCTGCTCGCCGAGACTGCAAAGCAGACCTTCGTCAACGGCAAGCGCGAGGCCGTGACGCGCTACCTGGGCGTGCTCGACGCCGTAGCCTTCACCGCCGAGGAACTCGAAGTCGTGCGGGGCGGCCCCGAGGCGCGCCGTCGGTTTCTGGACCGCGGGCTCGTGGCTACGATGCCGGCTTACCTCGGGACGCTCGCCGAATACAACCGCATACTGAAGCAGAAAAACCGGCTGCTGCGCGACGCAGCCGACGCCGCGGACCCAAACCGTTTTATCCCGCAGATCGAATCCTGGAACGATCAACTCGTCCGGTTGGGCGCCGAAATTCACTCGGCCCGCACCGGCTACGTCGACCGCCTGCGCCAGGCCCTCACGCCGCAACTGTTCGGCGTGGAAACCGTCGATATCCGCTACCGCTCGGCGCTCGAACACCGCGGCGACCTCAGCGATTACGCCGCGCTTTTCACCGAAAGACTGGCGTTGCGTCTGCGAAACGAAATAGCTTCGGGCTACTCGCTCGTGGGCCCGCACCGCGACGATCTGGAGATCCTCGGAGACGGCCGCGAAATCGCCCGTTTCGGCAGTTCCGGACAGCAGCGAAGCGCGCTTCTGCTGCTTGATTTAGCGCAGATAAATGTGTATAATCAGGCGTTTTCTGAATATCCGGTGTTTTTGATAGACGACATCGACGCCGAGTTGGACCGCACGCGAATTGAAACCCTGCTCAACCACCTCGAAGGCAAGACTCAGACGATCGTTTCAACATCGAAACGCGCGCTCGCCGAGCGCTACGGCGCGCGCGCGGCTCTGCGCCCGATAGCCGGCGGGCGCGTCGTCGCATCCGCGACTTTGGAGCTGCGGGATAAGGCGATCGATGATGAAAAAAATCGTGGCAAAAATGATGACAAGAATGATGACAAGAATAAAGATGAAATCGGCGCTGTCGGTGAAACAGGTGAAACGGATGCAGTAAGGGCGGAGGCGGCGGAAAGCGGCGACGAGGAGGCCAGGCATCGCGCCCCGTTTTGAAAGAGTTTTGAAAGAGTTTGAAAGAAATTACGGCAATCCCCTTGGATGCGGAGAAAGACAAACCAATCATGGAGAAGAAAAAAGGCGGCGCCGACCGTTACGGCGCCGAGTCGATAACCGTTCTTGAAGGCCGCGACGCGGTGCGCAAACGCCCGGCGATGTACATCGGATCGACGAGCGAAATCGGACTGCATCACCTGGTCTATGAGATAGTAGATAACAGCCTGACCTATGAGATGCCGATGTTGGTGCTGGAGAACGGGCAGATGCGGCTCGTTCCGATCGGCGCCCTGGTTGATCGGTACATCGAGCAGCAGCCCGAAGAGGTCGAAAAAAGCCCCAACATGCAGGCGCTGCGCGGAGATCTGGGACTGCAGGCGCTGGCCTTCTCACCCGAGGATTATCGCCTTGCTTTCCGCCCGATTTCTGCGCTCTTTCGCCATCGAGTCAACAGCCCCATTTATCGGGTTCGGCTGGCGACGGGGCGGGAAGTTGAAATCACCGCCTATCATTCGCTCTTCACCTTGCGCGGCGGTGAAGTAGTGCCGGTTCGCGGCGATGAATTGGCCGCGGGTGATTGCCTCATCGTGCCGCGCGCATGGGCCGAACCCCCGGCTTACGCCCGCGAGATCGATCTGCTCGGCGAACTCCTCTCACTCACGGCGAAAGTCACCGACAAGTTCTACCTTTACGGCGTACAGGGTAGTTTGACTGGAGAGGTGAGGGCGGCGCTGAGCAGGTATTTGACCGCGCCGGCGCGCTGGAACGACTACGTCCATTACGACTATCTGCCTTTCAATCTGCTGCGCGTGTTGCCGCGAGAGATGGTCGAAACTTTTCGCGGGGCCACAATCGGAACGAAATACTGCAAACTCCCGAGCCGCCTGCCGGTCAGTCGGGAACTGGTCGAACTGCTGGGCCTTTATGCGGCCGAAGGTTGCGTCGTGCACGACAAAAGGGCCGATCATCGTTCGCTGGTCTTCTCCTTCGGCTCCCACGAGGAGGAGTTGATCGACCATACAGTCGGGTTGGCGGCCGCCGTTTTTGGTTATCAGGCCCGTCCGGCCTACGCGCACGATTCGGCGAAAACGGTCAAAGTCGGCGCCGAGATCGCAGCCGTGCTCTTTGGAGATATATTGGGCGCCGGGGGACGCAGCAGCGCCAAACGCGTGCCGGATCTCATCCTCAACGTGTCGCCCGAGTGGCGCGAGCGGTATCTGGTCGCTTATCTTGCCGGCGATGGCTACCCGGCGCCCGAGTTCACGCGTCACCTGCTCGCCGGGACCGCACCGACCGAAGCTGATCGAGCCAAATATTCTTTCAACACCGTGAGCGGCGACCTGGCCTACGGACTGCAATATCTCCTGGCTTCGCTCGGCAAAACCTGGTCTGCCGGCGCTGTCGAGGCGAATCCTCAGCCGCGGGCGATGGTGGTCAGCTACAACGGCCGCGCGCGTTCGGTCGAAATGCAATCCCGGTCGGATGTCAAGCGGACGGATTTTTACTGGAACGATCAGGCCTCTTATTTGCACCGCGTTCCGTACGAAGCGATTGTCGAGACCTGCGACCACTCGATGACGCGCAGCGCCCATAATCGAGGACAAGCAGGGCTGACGCGCGCAAAAATCGAGGGACTTGTCGAGCAGGGACAGATGACTTTACAGGGACGGGGGGCGGATTTTCTCTCCGGCGATCTGGGGCTGCTCAAAATCACGCAGATTGAACGGATGGAGAACTACGATCGGGAATGGGTCTATGACGTATCAGTTCCCGAAGGAGAGAATTTCGTCGCCGGCGTCGGCCCGATCGTCTGCCACAACTCGATCGACGAAGCTTTGGCCGGCTACTGCGACCACGTAGATGTAACGATCCATCTCGACAACTCGGTAACGGTCGAAGACAACGGGCGCGGCATTCCCGTGGATTTGCATCCGACCGAGAAGCGGCCCGCAGCCGAAGTCGTCATGACGATACTGCACGCGGGCGGCAAGTTCGATACCAACGCCTACAAGGTTTCGGGCGGACTGCACGGCGTCGGCGCTTCGGTAGTCAACTTCCTCTCCGAGTCGCTGCGCATGGAAATCCACCGCGACGGCGGCGTCTACGAACAGGAATACCAGAAGGGCTACAAGGCCACCGAACTGCAACGCATAGGAACGTCCAGAAAGCACGGCACGAAGATCACCTTCCGGCCCGATTCGGAGATCTTTACCACGACCGACTTCAGCTTCGAGAAGCTCTCGGAGCGGCTGCGCGAAAAGGCGTTTCTCAACAAGGGCGTCAAGATCACGATCGTAGACGAGCGCTCGGAGGTCGAGAAAAAACACGAATTTCTTTATGAAGGCGGCATCGCCGAATTCGTCAAGCACCTGAACAAGAACAAAAACGTCCTTCACGCCAAACCGCTTTACTTCGAGAAAGCGCCCGGCGACGAGGGCGTAACGATCGAAATCGCGCTGCAATACAACGACGGCTACGACGAAAAAGTCTTCTCCTTCGCCAACAACATCAATACGGTAGACGGCGGCACCCACCTGTCGGGCTTCCGCTCGTCATTAACGCGCACCATCAACAGCTACGCGCAATCCTCGGGATTGATCAAGGACTTCAAGGGACAACTCACCGGCGACGACGTGCGCGAGGGCCTCGTTGCGGTAATCGCCGTCAAGCTGCCGCAACCGCAGTTCGAGGGACAGACCAAGGGCAAACTCAACTCCGACGTTCAGGGCGCAGTGCAGTCGTTTCTCAACGAACAGCTCGGCGAATATTTCGAGGAGCATCCGTCTGTAGCAAAGCAGATCGTCAGCAAGGCCGTAGAAGCGGCGCGCGCAAGGGAAGCTGCGCGCAAGGCGCGCGAAATAGTGCGCAAAACCGCGACCAACGCCAACGCGCTGCCCGGTAAACTCGCCGACTGCGCCGAAAAGGATGCGTCGCTGTGCGAACTGTTCATCGTCGAAGGCGATAGCGCGGGTGGATGTTTTTCTGGAGACACACTCATCGCACTCGTTGATGGACGCACACTCAGTTTCCGTGATCTGCTCGCCGAGCAGGAAGCTGGAAAGCAGAATTTCTGCTACACGATTCGACGCAATGGGCAAATCGGCATCGGGCAGATCGCAAATGTCCGAATGACGAAGAAAGATGCTGAAGTGATCAGGGCCACGCTCGACAATGGTCAGTCCATTGTTTGTACGCCGGATCACCTGTTTATGCAAAGGGACGGGAGTTACAAGCCTGCCGCATCGCTGAAACCGGACGATTCCCTGATGCCATTGTATCGACGACCGTCGAATCTTGGTCAGCCAGGCATAACAATCTCCGGATACGAGATGGTGTGGGACCCACGCTCGGATAAATGGATGTTCACACACTTGGTCGCCGACTGGTATAACCGATGGCACGGAGTCTATAGCGAGACCGATGAAGATTACCGTAAAGAGACTCTCGCGACTTTGAATGAAGCACAGCAACGATACTGGGCAGCAGAAGACCCTCGGCACGCACAAATTGAAGCGGTCAAAAACTATAATCACAGGATTGTCTCGATAGAGAGGCTTCCTGAGAGAATCGACGTCTACGATCTTGAGGTTCCCGGCACCCACAACTTCGCGCTCGCCAGCGGCGTATTTGTCCATAACAGCGCCAAACAGGGCCGCGACCGCCGCACGCAGGCCATACTCCCCTTGAAGGGCAAGATTCTCAACGTCGAGAAAGCGCGTTTCGACAAGATGCTCTCGCACGGCGAAATCAGGGCGCTCATCACCGCGCTCGGCACCGGCATCGGCAAGGACGATTTCGACATCTCCAAACTGCGCTACCATCGCATATGCCTGATGACCGACGCAGACGTAGACGGAAGCCACATACGGACGCTGCTGCTGACTTTCTTCTACCGCCAGATGCCGCAACTGCTCGAACACAAGACCGAGGACGGCGAGGTGCGCTCCTACATCTATATCGCGCAACCCCCGCTATACAAGGTCAAAAAGGGCAGATCCGAACGCTATATCAAGGACGAACGCGAGATGAACCGCTTCCTTATGCGCAAGGCTACCGATGATGTGCGCGTAGAGATTCAGGCTACGGGGGAGGTGCTCGAAGGCCGCGATCTGATTTCAACACTCGAACGATTGACGGAGTTCAACACCTACGCGGCAAAACTCGAACGCCGGTTGCACGACCGGCGCATACTGGATGCCGTGCTCAGGGCGCTGGCCGGGCGCGACGGCATCATGCACAGCGTGCGGAAGCTGCACACCGTATTCGAGAACGAGGAACTGCTCGGGCGCGTCGAGGCGGCCATAGCCGAAGCCGGATTCCAGACCGATATGACCTCGGACGAGGAGCACGGGCTTTCGGAAATCGAGGTCCGGCCCCAGAGCAACGGCGGGCGCGTGCTGATCGACTGGGAACTGGCTACGCACGTAGAGTTTCAGCGCGCAATCGAGATCTACAAGGGCCTCCCCTCGCTGCACACCCCGCCCTTCATCATCCGCGACAACGGAACGGAAACCACCGTCGATTCGCGCGAAGAGCTGCTCGACCGGATTATGTCGGCGGCCAAGAAGGATCTGCACATACAGAGATACAAGGGACTCGGAGAAATGAATCCCGAACAGCTCTGGGAAACGACGATGAATCCGGAAACGCGCACGCTGCTGCAGGTGAAGGTCGACGACGCCGTAGAAACCGACGAAATCTTCACCGTGCTGATGGGCGATCAGGTGGAGCCGCGCAGGAAGTTCATCGAGGACAACGCCCTCGATGTAAAGAATCTCGATATCTGAAGCCCCGCGCAACGAAATGCAACCAGCAATTCCCGGTTTAGAGAGAAAGAGAGATAACGGAACATACGAAAGGAAACGAAAATTACGGAAAAATCGAATATTTCCGTTTGTTCCGTCTTATTTCGTATGTTCCGTTATCTCTCTTTCTCTCTAAACCGGGAATTGCTGGTTGCATTTCATTTGTTTCGTCATCTCCATCTGATTTAGACTCGCGGCACGTCCCGATCGAATCTTCTTCAAAGGGGGGCGATCGATGAAAATCAACCGAAGGTCTTTCCTTGCGGGTGGAGCGCTCGGCGGTGCATCCGCTATTTTTTCAGCGCAGGCAGGCGCACATCCGGAGCCGGACGTGTCGATCAGAACAAAGCAGCCCCGCGTCATCGCACATCGCATAAAGGATGCCGGGAACATTCCGAACAGCCGATTGCCGCTGCTCGTCTATCAGGGCGCGCTCGAACTGCCCAAGGGCGATCCCGCCGCAGCGATCGAGGCGCTGATCCATTCACACGAGTGGGGCAACGACTGGCGCAACGGAATCTTCAGCTACCACCACTACCACAGCACGGCGCACGAGGCGCTGGTTGTTTACGAAGGCTCGGCCAAAGTGCAACTCGGCGGCGAATCCGGCCCCGTTGAAACCATCAACGCCGGGGACGTAATCATCATTCCTGCCGGTGTAGGGCACAAGAATCTGGGCGCGAGTTCCGACTTTCAGGTCGTCGGGGCATATCCGCCGGAGCAGTTCGTGGATATGTGCTACGGCAGGCCCGGCGAACGCCCGCGCACGGATCAAAACATAGCGCGTGTGGCGTTGCCCTCGACCGACCCGGTCTTCGGCGCATCGGGCCCGCTTCGGGACTACTGGCGGGCGGAAATCTGAAACACAAACCGCAGAATACGGGGGGGTGTTCTTGCGTATGCGAATATCTCAGCCGCTTGCGAAGTCGAAGAGAGATAACGGAACAGACGGAATAAACACGGAATACACGGAAGCAACGGGAATCACGAAAATCACGGAAAAGGCGATCGTTTTTGCGGCAACTTCCGGGTGTTTGGTGTATTCCGCGGTTGCTTTTTTTCAAACCGGGAATTGCAGATCTTCTTCAGGCGGCACTTAACTGATTATCTCCTTGCCGGGCAATTGGTCCCGCTTTCAATCGCACCCTCAGCAATCAGCGCACACATCCGGCGCACCAATGCGATGCAATTGTTGTTCTGGAGGTTTGATCCGAACCGGGCTACGATATCGGGACGATTGGGGCGCTGTTCGAGCACTGTTCGAGCACTGTTCTGAAACAATGACCCGACGACGATGATCTACACCCATGTTCTGAACAAGCAGGTCTTTATCCCCAATCATCCATCCCTCTGCTTCTCCGATTCTTCGCATTTACACATCTTCACCACCGACACCCTCGGCGGCTCTTGCCGGGTCAGACCAGGTCGAGAGCGCTTCACCTTCG
>JAHBSF010000101.1 GCA_019639255.1 Acidobacteriota bacterium
GAGCCGGGCAGATGTGAAGGTGAATAGATCTCGACCTGCGCCAACGCGTCGAGAGCAGCCGCGCGTGCCGGTGCCGAGGATGGGTAAAGGGGAGAGAATTGGCGATCTGGAGGGATGGTTTATCGACGACAAAGAGTCGGCCTCGGCGACAAGGGCAGAGCTCAGCCCACCACGGACTCTAAACGCCTGTGGATCGATAAGGGCGATGAGTGGTGAGGGTGAAGCGAAGTTCATGATGAGTCGTTCAAATGAGATGGAGATCTGTCGGCGACAAGCAAGGGGGCGGCCGGCAATTGAGCGATGATGACCATCTGCCCCAAACGACAATTTGGACAACGTGTGGAGTCAACGCCGCAGAGAGCGAATAGCAACTCGCGCGTAGACGGCGGGCTGTCGGGTGGTCTTGAGGCGGCAACGCCGGGCAACTGGCGGCGGCGCGCCGTCGCCTGCTTTCTACATCGATTGGCGAGCAGACCAAAGTGACGGATGCGGACAAAGCGATCCGGCAGGACGTGCAGCAGGAAGCGACGTGTGTAGCGGCCGAGATAGTCGAGCACCTGCTGCGGAGAACAGAAGGGCTTTTTGGCGTAGACGACCCAGGGTCTGTCTCTCAGCCTCCGGCGCCGCCCGGCCCTAAATGAAACCACAGCAGAATGGTACACACTACGCAGTCCGCAACTGGGTACGCACGCGCCCTCGCGTGCCTTTATTCGCCGCCGAAAGCACGCGAGGGCGCGTGCGTACCCAGGAATGTGTCCCAATGTTTCGTGGTCTGACTTAAAACGAGAATTGCCGGGTTAACGCATCACCTTGCCGGCCATGCGCAGTATGTCGTCGAGCGGATTGCCGTCGCCGTTCAGATCGAGCATCGAGGCGATTCCCGATGCGCCTGTATTCGGCGCGGCGTTGCCCGATCCGCCGAGCAGGCCTCCAAGAAGCCCGGCGAGCCCACCTCCCGACTGTGGAGCTTCGGGCGCGGCGCCGCCCTGTTTCGCCATATAGCCCGAAACCAGCATAGCCAGCATAGGCAGCATTTTCTTGAGCAGTTCAGCGTCGAGTCCCGACTGCGAAGCCGCATTCTGCGCAACCGTCCGGCTCACGTCCTTGGATCCGAAAATCTGTCCTAACACGTCGTTGCCGCGGTTTATATCCGTCGGTTGCGGCGCCAGCACGTTGTCGAGCAGTCCGCCTCCGCCGAGTTGCCCGAGCAGGCTGCCGAGCCCTGCAAGGCCCGAGGACTGCGATTGCGCCTGTTTTTTGAATCCGCCGAGGATGGCCGGAGCGAGCGCCTCGGCGCCGGTCGCCGCCTGGGATTCGCTGATGCCCAGTTCCCGCGCCATCGACTGAAGGCCCCCAATCTGGGAGAGTATGTCGGTGATCTGCATGCGTCTGACTCCTTTCTGTACTGATGGCGCCGTCCGCTCAGTCCAAAAGGTCCTGAGGTACATTGCCGCCGTTGGCGGCGATCCGCGCCAGCACGGTTTTGTGCAGCCACATATTCATCTGCGCCGAATCGCCCATCAACTCCGGCGGGCAGCCCAGTTCAACGGCCAGATCCTTGCGCGCCGCAAAGCTGCTGTCGATGTCGAGGAGCTTCAGCAGATCCACGATCGAGGTGCGCCAGTTGAGCTTCTGCGGATTTGCAGCCGCTCGCTGTTCGAGCTGCGCCACAACATCGACAATAGCAATCGGAGTGGGCGGCGGCGGCGCGTCCGGAATCATTTCGGCTTCGGCTGCGGGAGGCGGCGCCTCGGGTGCGGCAGCCGCGCTGCGGATGCCGAGTTTTTCGAGAATTTTGTTGAAAAATGCCATCGTCATGCTCCTTGTTCTGCGGGCGGGAATTTCCACCCGGGCGGGATTGCCCGGATTCTCAGTCGTCTACCTGACGCATAGTATAGAGAAACGCTCCCGTTGTCGACCGCCCCGGCCCGCAATCCCCCCCCAGGGTTTGTTCCCGATACACACTTCCGTTATAGTGCGCGGTAGATTTCACTACGGGAGGCGCTCACAATGTTTTGCCCCGATTGCGGCACGGAGAATGTACGTGGTCAGAAGTTCTGCACTCGGTGCGGCAGCAACCTGCTTGCCATAGACCGGGCGCGCGACATCATCACCGAATTCAGCGCTGCGCCCCCTGCATCGCAGATCAGCTCGTCGACGATTCTCAAGATTGTGGCGCTCATCAGCACGCTCGGGTTTCTGATAGTCACCGGCGGAACGATCTTCCTGATGATGATCGATCGCGGGCGCACTCCCGTGCCGCTGTTTTTCGGATTCGCAGGGCTCGCCTCGATGGTGCTCATCTGCCGTCATCTGCTGCGGCTCATAGGCGCGCCCGCACAGGCCGCGCCGCAGCGTACCGTTCAGCCCCCGGCCCAGATCCTCTCCGCCGCCCCCGCACGCGGGGCTACGAACCGGCGATTGAGCGAGAGCGGCGCTTCCTATCAAAGCGTAGTCGAGGAGCGAACGCGCCAGTTCGAGCACGAACGATAGGCGGCCGAATTCTGAGGCGGGAGTTCGCTCGATGATTCTTGCAGCCCTCGATATAGGCTCCAATTCCATTCATCTGGTTGTAGTGGAGACGGACGCGGAAAAACCGTTTCGCGTGCTCGCAAGCGGCAAGGAAATGGTGCGTCTCGGGCGCAGCGTAGCGCGCGACGGCTCCATCTCGCCCGATGCGATGAGCCGCGCGCTTGCCGCAATCCAACTCTTTGCGCTGCGCGCCCGTTCCTACGGCGCGTCGGAAATACTCGCAGCCGCCACAAGCGCCACGCGCGAGGCTGCAAACCGCGAGGAATTTCTTGCGCGCGTGCTGGATCAAACCGGCATTCACATAGACCTGCTTTCGGGCATCGAGGAAGCGCGCCTGATAGCGCTTGCCGTCGCCGCGCGCGAGCGTCCGCGCACGCGGGCAAAAACGCTTGCAATAGACATCGGCGGCGGCAGCACGGAACTCGCCCTGCTGCGCGGCCCGCATCCAGAGGATCTCATATCGCTCAAACTCGGGGCCGTGCGCCTGACCGAGCGGTTCGTATCGAGCGATCCGATTTCCGACAAACAGCTCAAACGTCTGCGCGCAGAGCTGCGCGGCGTAATCGCTCCGCGCGCCGCAGAGATAAAACGTACCGGCTTTGACGCCTGCTACGGCACATCCGGAACCATCAATACGCTCGCAGCAACCCTCGCCCACAGGCGCAGCGTAACCGTGCAATCCTCCGGCGAACCGCAGTCTTCGGGATTGCCCGTAAGAATTTCCGAACTGCGGGCGCTCAACGCCGAACTGTGCGCGATGGACCTGGAAACGAGAGCGAAGCTGCCGGGCGTAAGCCGCGCGCGCGCCGAGATACTCGTTGCCGGCGGCCAACTCCTCGAAGCGCTTATGGAATCGCTGGGCATCGAGGTTCTGCGAACCAGCGAATGGGCGCTGCGCGAGGGAATGATAATCGCGCATCTGGCGCGGCGCACTTCATCGCAGTCCGCAGCACCGGGAAAGATTGAGCGCGACAAGTCGCTTCGCGGCGCGTTTGCGCTGCTTGAACATTACCGCGCGGATCGCAAACACGCGCTGCGCACTGCGTATTTCGCGGGACAACTGTTCGACGCGCTGCGCCCGCTGCACCTGCTCGGAAGCGAACACCGAAGGTTGCTGCTCGCGGCGGCGCTGCTGCACGACATCGGATACCTCGTCTCGCATACCAATCATCACAAACATTCGGCCTACCTGATACACAACAGCGAACTGACCGGGTTTATGGAATCGGAAGTGGCGCTCATAGCAAACATCGCGAGGTATCACAGGAGTTCGCCGCCGAAACTGAAACACCCCTTTTACGCCGCGCTCGATGAAGCCGACCGCGAAACCGTCAGGCGGCTTGCATCGCTGCTGCGACTTGCGGATGCGTTTGACCGGGATCATCAGGGGCGCGTGCGCAAACTCGACTGCCGCTGCGATGGCGGCCGGCTGAAAATTACCGCGCTCGGCGGGCGTGCAGCCGAGTCTGCGCTCTGGCGCGTCGAAGAGCGCGCCGATTTGCTGAAGGATGTATTCGGGCTTGCGGTGGAAGTCGCCGTAGAGGGAGGAAGAGAGATGACGGAACAAACGGAATAAAACGAAACATACTGAAAAGCCCCGTGTCTTTCGTATGTTTCGTCTCATTTCGTATGTTCCGTTATTTTTCCTCCTCGCTGCGGGCTTCCAATTGCGCCCCGATCGTGTTTAGAATGCGTGGCGCTGTTCCGGCGCCCCGAAATCCGGCATCGAAGAAAACATAAACACAAGAGGAGAATGTGAGCCTCACAAAGCTCGTGCTGACGACTGTCTTTGTGGTCGCGATCGTCGCGTCGATCCTGTATGCGCGCACCCGTCGCGAGCCCTATGCGCCCGTGCAGCCGATCGACTACAGCCATCGACTGCACGTGACCGAAAAAAAGATCAAGTGCGATTTCTGCCACGAGAACGGACAGGGCAAGACGCCTTATATGCTGGCGCCGAGTGCGCAGAAATGCGCGCTGTGCCACCGCGCAATCAAACCCGACAGCCCCGAAGTGCAGAAGATATTGCAGCACGCCGAGGCGGGCACCGAACCGGAATGGAAGCGCGTGACGGGAATTTCGGCTACGGGCAGCGTATTTTTCACCCACGTTCCTCACCTTCAGGCGAAGATCGAATGCAGTACCTGTCACGGCCCCATTGAGGAAATGGACCGCGTAACCCGATTTGTAGAACCGACGATGGGCTGGTGTCTGAGCTGTCACGAACAGACGCCGAATCAGATCAGAAAAGTCCCGCACACCAATGTCGAGGTAAACCGGCTGACGGATTGTGCGGTTTGCCACAGGTAGGAAGTTCAAACTCAGCACTCAGCGCCGCTGCAATTTCTTTTTATGGAACGACGCGACTTCATAATTCTCGCCGCCGCCGGTTGCGCCGGAACCCTGACATTGCAGGGATGCAGCGCCGGGGGCGAAAACCTCAAACCCCTCTATATCGCCAACGACCGGTTCATCCCGGGCGCCGATTACTGGTACGCAACCGTTTGCCGCGAATGTCCCGCAGGTTGCGGCGTCATAGTCCGCAAGCGCGACGGCCGCGCGAACAAGATCGAGGGCAATCCGCTTCATCCGATAAGCCGCGGCAGGGCCTGCGCGCGCGGACAGTCCGCATTGACTACGCTCTACAACCCGGACCGCATCAAAGGCCCGAGGAAGCGCGCGGGCGAGCGCGGCGCCGGGCAGTGGGAAGACATAACCTGGGACGAGGCGATCAAAACGGTCGTGGACCGGCTCAACGAACTGCGCGCGCGCAATCAGTCGTCGAGCGTCGCGTGGGTTGAAGGCGCGGAGAGTTACGGAAGGTACCGAACCATTCTGGACCGATTCGCGAGGGCTTACGGCGCGGCGTCGGTAGTCTATTACAGCCCGTTTCCGCGCACGGCCGAACGCGCCGCGTCGCTTGCAAGTTTCGGACGCGGAGTGCTGCCGAGCTATGATCTTGCGAGCGCGGATTACGTATTGTCGTTCGGCGCGCGGTTTCTGGAAACGTGGGCGTCGCCGGTTTACTACAGCCGCGGCTACGGCGAGATGCGCCGCGGCGGCCGGTTGCGCGGGCGCTTTGTGCACGCGGAGCCGCGGATGTCGCTCACGGCCGCGAACGCCGATGAATGGCTGCCGGTAAAACCGGGAGTGGAAGGCGATCTGGCGCGCGCAATTGCATACGAACTCGGCGAATTGCAGGGCAAATCCCGAACCGGCGCGGCGCTTCCGGAAAACATTGAAGAGATTACGGGCATTCGCGCCGAAACGATCAAACGCATTGCATCGGAGATGCACTCATCGCAGCGCGTCGCGGTAATAGGCGGCGAATCGGCTTCCGCGCATACAAACGGCGTCGCGAACCTGACGGCGATCCACTCGCTCGGCGGCATGGTAAACGGCGCGGGCGAAGTGCGGTTTGCGACTCCGGGCGGCAGCGACGCCGTAGGGGCGCTTCCCGAACCGCATGCGGCGCATCTTTCGGGGCTTGCGCCGCGCCTGCAACTGCTGTTTGTGCACGAAGCCAATCCGCTTTATCACGCACCCTCGGCTTTCAAACTGAAAGAAGCATTTGCGCAGATTCCGCTCATTGTCAGCTTCTCTTCGTTCGAGGACGAAACCACATCGGTCGCAGATCTGATACTGCCCGATCATACGGCGTTCGAGCGGTGGGACGACGATCTGCCCCAGGAGGGCGTGCGCGATCAGATCACGTCGATTTCACAGCCCGTAGTCGAGCCTCTGTACAATACGCGCCAGACCGGCGACGTGCTTCTGGAAATCGCGCGCACCGTACCCTCGCTTGCCGCCGAACTGCGCGATGAAATCTACATCGACGTGCTCAAGCGCGAACACCTCGGCGATCCGGAGGACGCCGACGGACGATGGGAGGAAGCAACTCTTCAGGGCGGCTTCTGGCTGGAAGAACAGACGAAAGCGGCAAAAGGCGCGCCGCTTGCCGTACGCCAACGTATTGCCGACCCGCTGCAGGTTCCGGCGAGCTTTGACGGGGATGAAGCGGAGTTTCCGTTTCATTTTCTGCCGTATGAACACATTGCTCTGGGCGACGGACGCGGCGCCAATTCGCCCGTGCTTCAGGAACTGCCCGACCCTATGACTTCCGTGTGCTGGGGGTCGTGGGTGGAAATCAATCCGGAAACGGCTGCGCGGCTCGGCGTAGTCGAGGGAGATATGGTGGCCGTAGAGTCGCGGCACGGGCGTGTAGAGGCGCACGCCGTCGTTTATCCCGGCATCAGGCCCGAAGTGGTGGCGATGCCCGCCGGACAGGGGCATACGGGCTATGGAAGATACGCCCAGGGCCGGGGAGCGAATCCTTTGCAGATCCTCGCTCCGATCGCCGAACCGCAGTCGGGACAACTGGCCTGGGCCGCTACGCGCGTGCGCGTGACGCGCATAGGCGGCAAGGGGCGTATCGCCATGTTCGGCACAAGCGAGCGCGTGCTCGAAGAGCGTGAAGGCATGCACCGCTGATACAAATCGGAGCAAAGAGACTGCAAAGAACGGAAAAGGACCGATAAAGAAGGGAAAGGACCGATATGCCGCAATGGGGAATGGTCATAGATCTGGACCGGTGTACGGGCTGCGAGGCGTGCGTCGTTGCGTGCCGGACCGAGAACAACGTGCCGGTAGTCGGCGAGGAGCAGACGCGTATGGGGCGGCAGATCAACTGGATTCGCGTCGAGAGGTACTGGGAGGGCGAGTTCCCGAACGTGAGGGCGCGCTTTATGCCCGTGCTTTGCCAGCACTGCGACGCCGCGCCGTGCGAACCGGTGTGCCCCGTATATGCCACGTCGCATTCGCCCGAGGGCCTGAGCGTGATGACCTATAACCGCTGCGTGGGAACCCGCTATTGCGGCAACAACTGTCCGTATACGGTCAGGTTTTTCAATTTCTTCGAGCCGAAATGGGATGCGCCGCTCGGAGAAGCCCTCAATCCCGAGGTATCGGTGAGGCCGAACGGCGTGATGGAGAAGTGCACCTTCTGCGTGCAGCGTATACAGGCGGCGAAAGTCGGGGCCGCGGGCGAGGAGCGTGATTTGCGCGACGGCGAGGTGCAGCCCGCCTGCGTGCAGTCGTGTCCGGCCGAGGCGATGTATTTCGGGGATGCGAGCGATCCGGAATCGAGAGTCTCCCGCCTGTCCTCAAGCGGCCGCGCCTTTCACCTGCTCGGTGAACTCGGGACGCGCCCGCGTGTGGTTTATCTGAAATCGGGCGATGAAAGATAGTACGCGCGCCATAAACCGCCGCACGTTGCAAAGGTGAGGAATGCGGATGACGAAATCGGTTGAATCGACGGCCCCGGCGCCGGAAAAAATGACCGGCGAGCGTATAGACCGCGATCTGCTGCGGCCGCTGACGGAAACGAGCCGGCGCTATTGGGCGGCGTTCGCCGTATGCGCGCTCGTGCTCGGATGGGCGCTTTTCGCCTGGGGCTGGCAACTCCATCACGGCATAGGCGTTTCGGGCAAACGAAGGCCGGAATTCTGGTCCTTGTACATAACGAACTTCGTCTTCTGGATCGGCATATCGCACGCCGGCACGTTGATTTCCGCCATACTGCGCGTCGTCGGCGCAGAGTGGCGGCGGCCCGTTACGCGCTGCGCCGAGGCGATTACGGTTTTTGCGCTGCTCGTAGGCTCGATGTTCCCGATCATACACATGGGGCGCGCCTGGCTTTTTTACTGGCTCATACCATATCCCAACGAGCGCATAATGTGGCCGAATTACCGCTCGCCGCTGATGTGGGATTTCTTCGCCATACTCGCCTACCTTACCGGCAGCCTGATTTATCTGTACCTGCCGCTGATTCCCGATCTGGCGCTCGTAAGGGACAAGGCGCGCGGATTCAGACGCAGGCTTTATTCGTTTCTGAGCCTCGGCTGGCGCGGCTCGGAAACGCAGTGGCACAGGCTCGAAAAAATCGTCTCGGTTATGGCGATCGTAATCATTCCCGTAGCGGTTTCCGTGCATACGATCGTGTCGTGGGATTTCGCGATGACGATCAATCCGATGTGGAGTTCGACGATCTTCGGGCCGTATTTCGTCGTGGGCGCGATATTTTCCGGCATTGCGGCGCTGATTCTGGCGATGGTGGTGCTGCGCGGCGTTCTCGGTCTTCAGGCCTACCTGCAGGAAAAACAGTTCAACAACCTCGCGCTGCTGCTGCTGTTGATGAGCCTGCTGTGGTTTTATTTCACGTTCGCCGAATACCTGACCGTATGGTACGCAAACGAGCCGGCGGAGATGGCAGTATGGGCCTCGAAGGTAACCGGCCCATATGCGCCCGGATTCTGGGCGATGGTTTTCTGCTGCTTCATCATCCCGTTTCCGATCCTCGCAATCAAAAAACTCAGACGGCGAACCTCGTTGCTGGCGCTCGCCTCCGCGCTCATATGCGTCGGTATGTGGCTGGAACGCTTTCTCATCGTGGTGCCGACGCTCGGCCATCCGCGCCTGACTTTCAACTGGCGCGGCTACTCTACAAGCTGGGTGGAAGTCTCTATCACGGCCGGCACCTTCGCCTACTTCACATTGCTTTACCTGGTTTTTGTGAAGCTGTTTCCGATAGTCGCGGTCTGGGAGGTAAAAGAGGGACTGCGGCACGAGGGAAAACTTGAGGCGAGTGCACAGGCGCCGCTAATGAATAGATAACGGAACAGACGAAATGAAACGAAAATTACGGAACAGTTCAATATTTCCGTAGTTTCCGTCTTTTTTCCTTCTGTTCCGTTATCTCTCTTTTTTGTCCCGCTGCATCTGCGGGCGATCGAGACAACGGAGGCAGGATGTCCGATAGAGTGCGAATGATTTTCAGCCAACCGGAACAATTGCACCGCGCCGTGCGGGAACTGCTCGAGGCGGGCATCGACCGCAATCGCATAGACGTGGTTTCAAACGAGCCTATTTTGCTGAATGGAGAGCCGGTTGCCGGATCTTCACGCTCGCGGATTGGGATTTTTTCGCTCGCAGGTGCGGGGATTGGCGCGCTTGCGGGCTGGTCGCTTGTGTACTTTACCTCGCACGCCTACCCGATAGCTACGGGCGGTATGCCCCTGGTCCCGGCCTTCACTACCGGAATCATAATGTACGAAACCGCCGCGGTCGGGGCGATACTGTTTGCTCTGGGGCGGTTTTTGCGCGAAGCCCGCCTGCCCGGCCGATTCTACGTTCCGGATGACGAAACGGATTCGATGGGCGGAGCAGCGCTTCTTTGCGTCGAGGGCGAGGACCCGGACCGCGTAAGGGAAATACTCTCGGATGCGGGCGGGCGGCTGATAAACGGCGGGGAAAACGGCGAGAGCGGCCGCGAGGATGTCCCTGCGACCGCTCTATGAATTAAACAAATGCTGTATTTACAGCATTTCGATGCCGAGGACGCGAAGCATTTCCAGGGCAAAAGGTCTTGAGGTCAGCATCTGCACCTGGCTGCCGAAGACCACAGCCATGGGGCGGCCGTCGAGGCGGTCGGCGCGGCGCTCTAGCGCTTCGAGTTCTTCGCCCGTAAGCAACAGCCACATATCGGTCAGACCGTCGTGTATGATCGAATTGACCTGATCGCGCAGGGCCGGAACCTCGATCACCGCGGCTTCGACGGGGATCATTCCGGTAGCGAGACCTTCGTTGTGCACCAGTTTTTCGTCTGTTCTCGTCGTCAGCATCGCTCTCTCCTCTCTCCCGCAATCAGCACAGCCCGTTTCGGGTTTTTCTCCGACCGGGTACCCGGTACGGGAGCAACCCTTATGCCATTCAGTCGCTCTCTTTGATGTCCGGAGCGTTGGTCTGAGTTGTTTGACGCTGAAAGAACGAATAAGTTTTCAGAACTTTCAACTTTTTTACCCGCCTGCTATGATCCCGGGCATGAGGAATGTGCTGGCGGCTTTGGCCAAGCGGGCGGCGCTTGCGTTGCCGGTGGTGTGGGCGGTGGTGACGCTTGTGTTCCTGCTCATACATATCGTTCCCGGCGACCCGATTCGCAACGCCCTCGGCGATAACGCGACAAGCGCGCAAGTCGATGAACTGAAACGACAACTGGGGTTTGACCGCCCATTGCACCAACAGTACGCCAACTACTGGCGCGGACTCCTGCGCGGCGACCTCGGCGCAAGCCTCATAAATCCGTCCGAACGCGTGCTGGACCGTATACTGTCCCGTTACCCGGCAACGCTCGAACTTGCGTTCGCCGGACTGTTTGTCGCGCTCCTGATCGCCGTTCCCCTCGGCGTCACTGCGGGCCGGAATAAGGGAAGTTTAATCGACAATGCCGCATCGGTTGTTGCGCTGCTGGGGATAAGCCTTCCGGGATTTGTGCTGGGACCGCTTCTGATCTACGTATTCGCCCTGAAATTCAATCTGTTTCCGGTGTCCGGGCGATACGGGCCCGAGTACCTTATACTTCCGGCCGTGACGCTGGGCGCGGCGCTCTCGGCGGTGCTGACGCGGATGATACGGTCGAGCGTCATCGAGGAACTCGGCGAGGATTACGTGCGCACGGCGCGGGCAAAAGGGCTCGGTGAAAACGCCGTGATTTACAAACACGTGCTGAAAAACGGGTTGATCCCCGTAGTCACGGTGCTCGGTCTGCAATTCGGCGTGCTGCTGGCGGGAGCGATAATCACCGAAACGATATTCAGTTGGCCGGGGCTCGGTCGCCTTACTGTAGATGCAATCAACGCGCGCGACTACCCGATGGTGCAGGGCTGCATACTGATGATCGCGCTGACATATATTTTCGCGAATCTCGCAACCGACTTCGCTTATCGGCTGCTCGATCCGCGAATAAAAGTGGAATGAACCTAAATCAAACCACGATATTGAGCCAAAAAAGAGAGATAACGGAACAAACGAAAAAAAGACGGAACAGACGGAAAAGTTGAGTATTTCCGTATGTTTCGTCTATTTTCGTTTGTTCCGTTATCTCTCTTCTCTCTACGGAACGCGAAAATGAATCGCCTCGGAATCATCGGACTCATCATCATTACCGTATTCTTCCTGGTCGCGCTCGCGGCGCCTATGCTTGCACCATACGACCCGCGCACACAACTCCCGACCGACAACAACCTGCCGACCAGCACTCGCCTCCAACCTACACGCAGCAATCCGTTCGGCCTCGATGATCTGGGACGCGATGTATTGTCGCGCGTAATTTACGGGGCGCGCATTTCTATGCGCGTAGGCGTTACGGTAGTCTCCATATCAGCGTTTATCGGACTTGTCATCGGCGCAATCTCGGGCTTTTACGGCGGCTGGATCGACCGCTTCTTTGCGGGCTTTCTGTTCAACGTTTTTATGTCGTTTCCAAGCCTGCTGCTTGCTATTGCAATGGTGGCTTTTCTCGGACCGAGCCTCGGCAATCTTATTCTTGCGCTGTCGGTGATCGGCTGGGTAGGCTACGCGCGCCTGGTGCGGGGACAGGTGCTAAAGGTCCGTGAATTCGATTTCGTGACCGCAGCGCGGGCGCTCGGCGCCGCCGACCTGCGCCTGATTGTGCGCCACATACTGCCGAACGCCATACAACCATTGATAGTGCAGGCAAGCCTGGGAATGGCCGGAGCCGTGCTCTCGGAAGCAAGCCTGAGCTTTCTCGGACTCGGCGTGCCGCCGCCCACGCCGAGCTGGGGCGCAATGCTCAACGACGCACGCTCCTACCTGAGCGTGGCCCCGCACCTGCTGCTGTTTCCGGGCCTCGCCGTTATGCTGACCGTCATGGCCTTCAACTTCGTGGGCGACGGACTGCGCGAATGGCTCGACCCGAAACAGAAAAGGTAGCAGAAAACGCGCCTTCCGCGGTTTTTCTTACTTGTTCGCCACCTGAAGCGTCAGTTCCCGCAAGTCGCTTGCCGCAGGATTCTGCGCATCCCTTACTCGAACCGTGAACTTCGCCGTCCCTATACGCGTCGGCACTCCCTCTATCACTCCATCGGTCCTCAGCGTCAAACCCGGCGGAAGCGCCCCGGAATTGATCGACCAATTGTAGGGTTTCACCCCGCCCTCAGCCTGCAAAGTATGGCTGTATGCCTTCGAACGTACGGCTTTCGGCAAACTCGCGGTCGTGATCTCGAGCGCCGCAGGCGGGGGCGGGGGAGGCGGCGCCGCCGATCCATATTCGTATGCGCCTATGTCCACTACCCCGTCGTCCGGACGCGCTTCGCTCATCTGATGCCTGATGTAGTGACGAACCGGAACATGAAATGGTATGGCAGCCGCGGCAAGCCCCGTTCCCGCATTGATGCACGCCGAACCCGCACTTAAGCGGAAATCCTGCCCAGCCTCGTTTGCAAATCCCGGATTCGACCCCGTAACCGACGTGCCGTCATCGTTTATCACACCCGTCAACGTCCCGAACGTCGCTACCCGCCCCGGCTTGAACCAGTTGTGACTCAGATTCATTACCCCCGCACTGTCTACGAGCGAAAGCGTGTTCCCCCCAGCCGTCACATATACTATGTTGTTCCGGAAATCACACGCCTCCTCGTTGGTGGATAACCGCACTATCGTCGTCCTGTCAGTCCGCGTCGATACGATCGTGTTCCCATGAAAATAAAATATACCCTTCCGGTAATTCCCCGTAACCCCGCTGTCACCCCCGTAATGCGCTATCTGCCTGTTTCCTGCCCCCGCCGGTTCGATAAGTATATTCCCATATGCGAATGTGCTTCGATAATTTGGGGATGAGCGTATGATGGAGCTGTCCTCGCCGTCTACGAGGTCGAGCTGGCGGTTGCCGCCCTCAATCCAGTTGTAGCGAACTACGAGTCCTGCGGACCGGTCCTTCAGGTTGTTTCCGAGAGCTCCCGCACGCAGCGGGCCGAAGCGGTTGTACTGGTAAGTTATGCCCAGTGCGGCGGTGTAGGTGTTATGCTCGTAAAGACTGTCCACATTGCCGTTATCGTATATATGGTTGCCCTCGATCAGGATTTCCCGCGAAACCACGCTGTTGCTCGACGCTATGAACAGTCCGTTGCCGCTGTCCCGCAGAATGCAGTTGCGAATAATAATATATTCGCCTTTTTCGATATAGATTGAAGCAGCATTATTGACGTAGTTCTGAACGGCGCCGGTATGTGTAGTGAAGGAATAGGGTGGGCGGGCGGAGCGCAGGTCGAGGTTTTCGATTGTGATGTAGCGGGGGAGCGTATCCGGGGGATTACTTGCGCCGCCGATTTTGATGAGCGCGCGGTTCTGATTCCAGAAATTGAGCGCCGGACGGGTCGAGGCGCCGTTGCCGTCGATTACGGGCAGCAGACCCTCGGGTGAGGCAACGCCGCGCACGGTGATCGGGGCTTCGGCCGTGCCCTGGCGGCAGATGACCCATTTTTCCCTGTATGGAGCCGAGCGCCAGTGTATGAGCACGGTATCGCCGGGGCCTATCGATTCCCACGGCACGTCATTGATGTTGGCGTAGGGTTTGCCCGGTCCTACTTCGTAAATGGTAGCAGCCGCCGTTCCAAAGGGAAGCTGCACGCTCAGGCCCGCAACACACAGCGCACATATCAGGATTATGCGGTTCATCAAAACTCTCCTTGGACTGATACCCGAATACAGGAAAATTTACGCGATTTCTCTTGATCCAAAGTGCCCGAGCAATACAGATGCCAGAAAACCGCAAGCAGCGGAATAAACGAAATAAATGCAAAAACCGAACCCCTTTCAGCCTTTTCCGTCTATTTTCGTTTGTTTCGTTATCTCCTTTCTTATCAGCGAGAAGGAAGTGTCAGGCGCAGGCACGCGGCCGATGAGCAGCGCGGCAGTTTCCATTCCCGCGATTCGGCGAACACAGTATCGAAAGCGCTTCTTTCCGCAGCCTCAAAACCGAAACGGCGTGCAAAAAATTCACTCGCCGTCGTAGTGAGCAGCACAACCTGGCTCACCCCGTCGCGGGCGGCATCCTCAAGCAACCTCGCCGTCAACGCCGCACCTATTCCTTCCCCCTGCCGCTCCGGCGCTACCGCAAGCGATCTCAACAACCCCCACTCCCCGTATCTCTCAAGCCCTATGCACCCCACAACCCGGTCCCCGTCCCATGCTGCCAGAAATCCACCGAAATGCTCCGCTACACCCTCAAGCGGTAATTCCACGCGCTCCAACAAATCCTTTACCGCCTCCATATCTTCGCTTCTCACCGCCGTGATCTCCATCCTTGTTTCCCCCTTCTCCAAATCATTCCACTCTCTATGTTGCTTCCGCAGGCCGGAAAGCATACGCTCTATATATATATCCGTCAAGGCATATTTACTTTGTTTCAATAAGTAAATATGCGTATAATGTGCGGGCAGCAAGGAGGTTATATGGGTTATATGAAGGATGCGGGCAGGGAAGTGCGGTTGGCGGAGGTAATGCGGGGGTGTGCGGACGCTACGCGGCTGCGGATACTGAATTTGCTGGGCAGGGGTGGGGAGGTATGTGTATGTCATATGGTAGATGTATTGGGGGAGAGTCAGCCGAAGGTATCGAGGCATCTGGGGTATTTGCGGGGCGTGGGGCTTGTAGAGGATCGCAAGGACGGGTTATGGGTTCATTACCGGCTGAAGGAGTCGCTGGAGGAGGGGATAGTTGAGGTTCTTGCTGCGTTGCACGAGGCGTGCAGGGAGAGTGTAGAGGCGGATATGGCGAGGCTGGAGGCGGTGCGGCGCGAGCAGCCCATCGTTCGTTTGACGGCGCGAGGTGCGATGCCCGTAGAGGATGCGGCGTTCACGCCGCTTCGTGAACCTGCCGTGCTTCGCGAGTCTGAGCCTGCACGACTTCGCGAGTCTGCTGCGCAGGGCGACCTGGAAATAGAATTGCTTTGAGTCGGGCGGCTTTCGTTTGTCCCGGATTTCAAATGATGTTATGAACGATCCGCGATGACGGAGAAAGAATATTTTCCCCGCGATGCGGGGCTTTCAACCGATCTGTATCAGTTGACGATGGCGGCCGGGTACTGGGCAGCCGGGCGGCGCGAGCGCGCCGTATTCGAGCTGTTTGCGCGAAGGTTGCCGCCCGATCGTTCCTGGCTCGTAGCTGCGGGGCTCGAGCAGGCGCTGGATTATCTGGCCAACCTGCGTTTCACCGACGACGGCATCGGGCATCTGCGCCGGCTTCCCGTCTTCGCTACGATTGATGACGGCTTCTTCGAGTTCCTGCGCGATCTGCGTTTTACGGGCGATGTATGGGCGATCCCCGAGGGTGCGCCCGTGTTTGCGGGCGAGCCGCTGTTGCGCGTGAGCGCACCGCTTGTCGAAGCGCAGCTTGCGGAAACCTTTCTGCTCTCGGCCATAAATTTTCAGACGCTGATTGCAACGAAGGCATCGCGCGTGGTGCGGGCTGCGCGCGGTCGCGGCGTAATCGAGTTCGGAGCGAGGCGCGCGCACACGATGGGTGCGGCATTTTACGGCGCGCGCGCGGCTTTTATAGCTGGCTGCATCGGAACGTCGAACGTGGAAGCGGGGCGTGCATTCGACATACCCGTATTCGGCACTTCCGCGCATTCTTTCATCATGTCTTTCCCGACCGAGCGCGAGGCGTTTGACGCCTATTTCCGGCTCTTTCCCGACAGCACGACGCTGCTGCTCGACACATACGATACGATTGCCGCAGCGCACCTCGCTACGGCCTGCGGGCCTCGATTGCGCGGTGTGCGTCTCGACAGCGGAGATATGGGCGCGCTTGCGCGCGATGTGCGCGCAATCCTCGACGCCGCCGGCATGCACGAAACGAAGATTATGGCGAGCGGGGATCTGGACGAAGCGAAAATCTCGGATCTGGTTTCGTCCGGCGCGCCCATAGATCTTTTCGGAGTCGGAACCGAAATCGCCACATCATACGACGCGCCGGCGCTCGGCGGCGTATACAAGCTCGTAGAAATTGCGAGCGACGGATTTCGCGAGGGAAAGATGAAGCTGAGTCCCGACAAATCCACCTATCCGCATCCGAAGCAGGTATGGCGCGCGTTTGCCGACGACGATTCGATGCTGGGAGATCTGATCGCGCACGAAGAGGAAGACTACAGTGCGGATGGGTGCGAACCGCTGCTTCGGCAGGTTATGCGCGGCGGCGAATTGATCGAGCCGCCGCCGGATCTGCGCGCTGTACAATCCCGCGCGCGGCGCGAACTCGACCGTTTGCCGGAGATTCACCAAAGACTGCGCGATGCTGCGCCGTATCCTGTGCGTTACAGCGAACGGCTCGATGCGGCCCGCGCGCAATTGATAGGGCGTTTGTCGGCGGGGAGCGAGAAGCGATGATCTTTTTCGATATAGACACGCAGTATGATTTTATGAATCCGCAGGGCGCGCTTTACGTTCCGCGCGCCGAAGAGATTCACCGCAACATAGAGCGGCTGCTCGACGCTGCCCGCCGCCATCATCTGCTCACCATATCCTCGCGGTGCGCGCACGAACCGGGAGACGCCGAGTTTGCGATGTTTCCTCCGCACTGTCTTAAGGGAACCTGGGGGGCGCAGCGCATATTCGATCTGCCGAGCCTTGCGCTGGTGGAGGTTCCCTCCGATGCGCCCGCAATCGACGGCGCGCATCTCGAACCCTGTACGCATTACGTCGTAGAGAAAAAGGTCTTCGATCTTTTTTCCAACCGGTGGCTCGAAGGATTGCGGGCATCGGGTGAGTTTCGCAACCGCGAGTGCATCGTATTCGGTGTTGCAACCGATTACTGCGTGCGCGCAGCCGCGCTCGGGCTTGCCGGGGGCGGGGCGCGGGTAAAACTCGTAGCCGATGCCGTGCGCGGTGTTGCGGAAGAATCCACCGCCGAGGCTCTGGATGAGATGCGCGCGGCGGGCGTTGAACTGACGACGACGGATGAGGTTCTCAATACCCTCGATACGGCGGCAAGCGATTCTCCATCGAATGAAACGGCGGGCGGAGATGAGTAAGGACAAGGATTATCCGCGACCCTCGGTGACGGTCGATCTCGTGATACTGACGATTGCGGAAAACGATCTGAAAGTGCTGTTGATCAGGCGCGGACAGGACCCTTTTGCGGGGCGCTGGGCGCTGCCGGGCGGATTCGTAGAAATGGA
>JAHBSF010000102.1 GCA_019639255.1 Acidobacteriota bacterium
GCGCGGCTGAAAAACTCAAAGAACTTTGGTTACAGAGTATTCATTCCGTTTGTTCCGTTATCTCTCTTGAGTTTCACTTGCCGACGCTGACGCTCTCGACGGCGAGTATATCGTGATGGTAGTTGATAATCGCCCTTTTCGGCTTCTGCGGCAAACGAATCTGAAAATCTACCGATACGTTGCCGACTGCACGGGCCTCGCCGAGCCGCATGACCTTGCCGCCGAAGTCCAGATACACGGGAACCAGCGCCCTGAAATTGTCCGAAACTTCGCTTTGAGTCAACTTCCCGACAAACATCACGCTTCCGCCTTCTGCCGGAGCGAACGAATAATCCAGCCGATAGCGGGGCACTTCGGTGCCGAACACCCATTGCCGGAAGAACCAGTCCATGCGTTTGTTGCCTTCTAGGTCCATCGCTTCGGTCATGTGTTTTTCGACCGTGCGCTTGAAGCTTTCGGTCGATGCGTTGCGATTGTAATGCGTCTGCACGAAATCGCGCATCATTGCGATAAAACGCTCATCGTTGGTCTTTGCGTCGTACATCATCCAGCGCAGCATGTGCAGTACGTAGCTGCCCTTGGGATAAACCAGCCGGCTGTAGACGCCGCGCGTTTGCGTCGTATCCAGTCTCAGCCCGGTCCAGATCGGGCCTACGTCGTTGGCGCGCCAGCCGAACTGGTTTTTGTCGAGAATCGATTTGCGCTGCTGATCCCAGAACTTGAGGAACCGGTCCGGGGTCTGATTGGTCGCCTGCAGGAAGAGGCTGGCCGAAAAGTCCGCAAACCCTTCCGACAACCACTGGTCGTGAAACGACGCCCATCCGACGATGTGCCCCCACCACTGATGCGCAACCTCGTGCGATGTGACCTCCTGTATGAATGATGTCAGCCCGGAATTCAGGCCGAACATCTGCCAGCGCTGCGTCGAATCAAAAAATGAAATGATCGGCAGATACACCAGACTCGGCCACGACTGCCCGAAATTCATCTGCGGCTGCTGCGTGATTGCAACGCGTCCGTAAGGCAGCGGCCCGAACCAGTGAGTGAAGATGCGCATCGAATTCTGCGCCTCGTTCATCCCCGTGTCCATCATGCGCACGGGCGACATCCCGCCGATCGATTGAGCGCCCCGCATATAATCGGGCAACTCCGAGGTCGCATACCCCTCGATCAGATACTTCGTGGCATCGTCGGTCAGCGATTTTTTCTTGAAGTTGCCGTAATTGAATCCGGCCACGGCAAGCGGCACGTCCGAGACCCAGTGCGATACGGCGAATTCTCCTTCCTTGCCCTCCTTGACGAGCTTGCCGACGCTCACCAGCACAAAGCGGTTCGGGATCTTGAAGGTCAAATCGAAGGTAGCGCGATCCGTAAACGCATTCACGCTCGGATACCAGCTCGTGCGCGCGCCTACGGCGAAGTTGCCTCCACCCGCATCCTCCAGCACCTTGTCGCCGCCGTACTCTACGGTGAGGGTGTAGAGTTTGCCCTTAACCGTGGGTTCGGGCAGCAGGGCGTAAAATGCACCGTCCTCCTGACGCCGCTCCTGAATGAAATCTATTTCGCGCTCGCCCGCTGCCACGCGCGTCACCCTCAGGTTGGGCAGCAAACCGAAACGCACCATTCGATCCCCGTCGCCCAGCGCCTTGAACCTTATGTCGGCGGACGAAGTCAGCCGCTCGCCGCGTATCACGGTCTCTATGCGGTAATGCTCCACATCCACGATGCGTTTGTCTTCTTCGGAACTCGCCGTACCCTGTTTGTATTCGGTTTCTTTATGCGCGAGGTACACGATGCCTTCCTCCCTCGCGCCGGGTTCGAGGTAAACGAGCGCAACTTCTTCGGGCGCGGGCAGCCCCGGGAATACGCCTTCCGGTCGTATATGGAATCTCAGATCGGAGTATTTTTTGCCGAATATGTAGGCGTTGAATGCGCCGCGCCGGTTCGGATTGTAAAGCGCGGCGAGGAGTTCGGCCTCGATGTTTTCCACATCGTCTGCATTGAGAAACGCCTCGATCATGCTGCGCGGGCGCTCGGTGCTGCGCCTTACGCGCTTCTGATGATCGCGCAAAACGTCCGCGGCGCGCGCGGGAGTTTCAACTTTTGCGCCGCTCTTTTTGATTTCCTCGAAGGTATCGTCGCTGAAAACCAGCACCATGCGGTCGAAACTCTCGGCGAAGGAATCCTTGCCCGTAAGGAACCGCATGTAGTTTTTCTCGGTCCATACAGCGGGCGTAAGCGTCAGTTCGCCGTCGCCTGCAAATACGCCAATGGCCGTACGCTCCAGCACCGGAGCGAGAAACGTCACTGTGCCGCTGCGCAGCGCAATCGTTCCCGCATCGCGTTTGAGCGACAGGTTTGCTACCGAATACGTCTCTGCGGGCTTTGCCTCGCGCAGCGCCCGATAGTCGGCGTTCGAGTTCGGCGCAACCGAACCCTTTGCGCCCACGCTCACTTCGGCGCGCGTTTCGGCGATTTCGAGTTTGATTTCTACGGAGGCCTTTTTGTCGGATTCGATTTCGAGCGCGGTTTGAGCGGTTTTGAATCCGCGAGCCTCGACGCTTACCGTCCAGCGTCCGGGCGCAAGTCCGGTTACGGTGAATTTACCCTCGCTGTCGGTCGCGGCGGTCTGCGTAGCACCCGTGGTTTCGTGGCGCAACGCGACGCTTGCCCCCGCTACCACCGCGCCCTTCGGGTCCTTGACGACGCCCTGTACCTGTCCCGGAGCCTGCAACGAGCCGGCAGCGGCCGATGATGGAGCCGCGGGCGATGAAAAATGAATCAATATTGCCGCGCCGAGCAGCGCGAATACGGCGAACAAACGACGAACCATACTACCTCCCAATGGTTTGGCTGCAACCAGAAAGATCAGGTAGGGGCGCACTTGATTGAGTTGCTGAGATTCCGACACGCCCAGAATACATATTGAACCGGAAGCGGTCAACCACGAAAGTAGAGCGCGAAGTATGAGGGAAGAGAGATAACGGAATAAACGAAATGAAACGAAAATCATGGAAAAGTTGAATGGTTCCGTAGTTTCCGTCTTTTTTCGTTTGTTCCGTTATCTCTCTTCCCTCATATTTCGCGTTCTCTCATTCCATTTCGATAAAGTTCGATTTAAGATCCTGCGTGCTGCGCGCTCGGGCGCGCGTTGCAGATTATGGCGAAACGCACAAGACTTCATCCCGCGCAACTGATCGTAGTCAGCTTCGCAATCGTAATTTCTACGGGCACGCTGCTGCTGATGCTGCCGGTCGCTTCGCGCAACGGATCGGGGCTCGCCTTCGTCGATGCGCTTTTTACGGCCGTTTCCGCGACCTGCGTCACGGGGCTTACTGTAGTCGATACGGGGACCCAGTTTTCTACCTTCGGCCAGCTCGTCATCCTCGCCTGCATTCAAACGGGCGGACTCGGATTGATGACCTTCACCACGATTTTTCTCGTAATTTCCGGGCAGCGGCTCGGCATCACCGGACGCCTTGCGCTCGAACAGAGCTTTCACCACACGCCCACGGGTCAGATCTCCGCGCTGATCCGGCACGTCGTAGCCGCGACGTTTCTGATCGAGGGGATCGGCGTCGCAGCGCTTGCGATTTACTGGAGCGCGCGCGGGCGGTTTGAGAATTTCGGCGAGACGCTATATCAATCGGTATTTCACTCGATATCGGCTTTCTGCAACGCCGGTTTTTCTCCGTTCTCCGACAGCCTCATCGGGTTTCAGCAGGACGCGGCGGTTCAGGGAATTTTTTCTATCCTGATCCTTATGGGCGGGATCGGATTTCTGGTCGGCCTCGACGTGCGCCTGTACCTGCGCAGCGTTCTTGCGCGCCGTTTCGGCCGCTCGCCCGCAGATGTGCACCGCGTGCGTTTGAGCCTGCACGCGAGAGTAGTGCTGATAACTACGGCGGCGCTGCTTGTAATCGGAACCGTGTCGTTTTATCTGCTCGAACGGCGCGGCGCGTTTGCGCATATGGGAGAGGGCGCAGCGTGGATGAACGCCTGGTTTTGCGCCGTTACGCCGCGCACGGCCGGGTTCAATTCCGTATCGTATTCATCTCTCGGCGGCGCGGCGCTGTTGTGCACGATGGTGCTGATGTTCATCGGCGCAAGCCCGGGTTCGACCGGAGGCGGAGTCAAGACGAGCAGCTTCGGGCTGCTTGTGGCCTACAGCATAGCGCGCTGGCGCGGCCATCCCCGCCTGCATCTGTTTCACCGCACGGTGCCGCAGGAATCGATAGACCGGGCGGCGGGCGTGGTCGTAGCGGCGGTGGCGCTGGTGATCGTCGCGGCCTCGGCGCTGATGGTGACCGAGACGTGGGGGATGGGTCCGGAAGATGGGCAGCGCCGGTTGTTGCCCGTGGTTTTTGAAACGATTTCCGCCTTTGCAACCGTGGGCCTGTCGATGGATACGACGCCCACGCTCACTACGGCGGGCAAACTCATTATCACGCTCGTGATGTTTATGGGCAGGATCGGCCCGTTTACGATGGCTATGGCGGTGAGTGCGGAGCCGCCGCGCGCCGCAGGACAGTATCGCTACGCGGAAGAAAACGTGATGATCAGTTGAAGAAGGAAGAAGAGAGATAACGGAATAAACGAAATAAAACGAAAAGAACGGAAAAGTTGAATATTTCCGTCTGTTTCGTCTAATTTCGTTTGTTCCGTTATCTCTCTTCTTCCCTCTTCAGAGGTGAAGGATGAGCGAGAAAAAGGAGCGGTTCGCCGTCATCGGTCTGGGCACATTCGGGGCGCACGTTGCGCGCACGCTTTATGAACTGGGCAAGGATGTGCTCGCCGTAGATTTCAACGCCGAGATTGTGCAGGCTGCGGCCGCCTATGCGACGCAGGCAGTGCTGGCCGACGCCACCGACCGCACGGTGCTCGAATCGCTCGGGATCGATCAGGTGGATGCCGCGATCATCAGCCTCGGGCAGCGCATGGATGTAAGCACGCTTGCAGCGCTGCACGTGCGCGAACTCGGCGTGCCGTTTATCGCCGTCAAGGCGCTTTCCGAAGAACACGGGCGCATACTCCAGGCCATCGGCGTACACGAAATCATGTTTCCCGAAAAGGATCGCGCGATACGGCTTGCCAATCGGCTTGCGCGCAAGGACGTGCTCGACTTTCTGCCGCTGCTTGCCGGTTATACCATCACCGAGATCAAGGCGCCGCCCGAATTCGTGGGCCGGTCGCTGAAGGATCTGGCGCTGCGAAATACATTGAATGTGCAGCTCGTAGCCATACAGAGCGGCAACGGCCCGACGCGCAAGATAAACATCGTTCCGAGCGCAAACGACGTGATACGCGACGGGGATCTGTTGATACTTCTGGGCGAGGATCGCGATCTGGACCGCCTGGACGACTTTGCCCGCAACATCGGGAGGATGTAAAGTTAGTCGGACAGGTTGCAAGCGTGGGTGCGCGGTTTTTTTCAGAGGGGAGCATTATGAGCGCAAAGCGATTGATCGGAGTTGACGATTTCATCGAACGTCTGCGTTCTTTCGAGAGCGGACTCATCACGCGCGATGCAGTGCTTGACCTGTGTTCGAGCGTACAAATCAGCGACTCGTCGCTTTCCCGTTACGTTCACTTCGACGACGCTTTCTATACGCGCAACCTCGTATACCGGGATGAACTCTTCGAAGTGATGACCATATGCTGGCAGCCGGGACAACGCACCGCCGTGCATACGCACAACGGGCAGTTGTGCTGGATGATATCGCAGCGCGGAACTCTCGAAGTGGTGGATTACAAATGGCTGGGCTGCGACCATCCCGAATACCAGAACGTCATCGGGATCGACTGCCTTGCAGGATCCGATCACACGCAACTCGAACGCCTGAAATCCACGCTCGCCACTACGGACGGCCCCGTGCTTACCGCCGACAAGCTCCAGACCATACACCAGATCTTCAATCACGCAGAAAGCCGCGACCGCGCCGTGAGCATACACGTATACTCGCGCCCGATAGATTCCTGCGTCGCCTTCGACATGGAAAATCAGCGCTGCTACCGCCGCGAACTTTCCTACTTCAGCCTCTACGGCGAGGTGCAGCCGAAAGCTGCGCCCGCGGTTGCGCCGTCGAATCTCGTTACGCTCGGAAGGTAAGCAGCAATTCCCGGTTTAGGGGGAAAGAGAGATAACGGAACAAACGGAAATATACGGAACAAACGGAAAATTTGGCGATTTCCGTAGTTTTCGTCTATTTCTGTTTGTTTCGTTATCTCTCTTACCTGATCGACACGCGCACGGTATTGGCCGCGGCTGCGCCCACCGTCAGCACTACATCGACTTCGCCGCGTCCGGCCAGCGCGCGCTGAAGGCGCACGTTGATCTGATCGAGGCCGATGAAATCGCCCTGCGGCCCGGCGTAGAGCACTTCGCAATCCACGCCTCCGATTGTCACCCTCACATCCGCAAGCGAACTGCGGTTGCGCAATCCCGTGCCGAACAGTACCAGAAAAACCTGCTCGCCTTCGGGACCGAGGTCGATCGGAACGGGAATGAATTGATCGCCGCTCAGTGCCGCTACCTGTTCGTTAACCTGCGACCCGTTCGCCCCTACGCGCAGGGCGACGGCCGCAGGCACGCCCGCGCCGTTCTGATTGGCGGTGAATATGCCGGGCGCGACGGTCGATATGTTTATCACTCCGATCGTCACGTCTGAGGCTCCGCTGCGGGCAAGGAGCGTAGCGGCTCCGGGCGCTACTTTCGGGGGAATATAAAAATTCACCTGTCCGGGGGATACGAAAAACAGCCCCGCCGGCTGCTCGTTGCCCGAAGCGTCGCGCAACCTGAGCGTCGTTCCGGCAAGCGAGGTGGGCAGCGGAAGGCCGTTGCCGATCTCGATTCCGGTTGCCAGCCGGTTGTCGCCGCTGAATGCAGCGGCGATCGAATCGGGGGCGAGCGCCGCGCCGCTGAAACTCGCCGCCGATACTGCGGCTGCCGCGCCGTAACTCGAAATCCGGAGTATTCGGTGATTGCCGCCGTCGGCGATGTATACGGCTCCGGCTGAATCCACCGCCACGCCGGTCGGAAATACAAACTGCGCCGCGCCGGGCGCCCCGCCTTCGCCCCCGCTTCCCGTGCCGCCGTTTCCTGCAATCGTCGTGATGATTCCGTCAGTGCCGTAGCGCCGTATGCGGTTGTTGCTCTGATCGGCGATATAGAGCACGCCCTGTGCATCCACCGCAATCAGGCGCGCCTGATTTATCTGGGCCGAAGTTCCCGGGCCGCCGTCGCCGCCGTAGGTCTGCGCGCCGGTGCCGATGATGGTCGATATGTTGCCGGTAGATGCAGTCACCTTGCGCACGCGTGCGTTGGCCTGATCTACGATGTAGAGGTTGTCGTCCTTGTCGATTGCAATGCCCGCGGGAGCGCTCAGGCTCGCCTGGAGCGCAGGACCGCCGTCGCCCGCAAATCCCAGAGCGCCAATACCCGCGACGCGCGCAATCATTCCCGTGCTCATGGTAATTTTGCGTACGCAGTGATTGCCCGTATCGACTATGTAGAGATCTCCCTTTGAATCGAACGCCAGACCTAGCGGGGCGTTTAACTGCGCCTGGGCTGCAGGCCCGTCGCCGCCTCCCGATCCGGAAATTCCCGTGCCCGCAATCGTAGTGATGATTCCGTCGGGCGAAATCCTGCGCACGGCGTGATTGTTCGTATCCGAAAAATACAGGTTGCCGGTTTCGTCGAATACGAGCGCGCGAGGCCCGTTGAGTGTTGCAATAAGAGCGGGTGCGCCGTCGCCGCCGAATCCGTCCGTGCCCGTTCCGGCAACGGTGTGTATGGTCCCGTCGGCGCCCACGCGCCGTATTGCGTGGTTTTCCGTGTCCGCGATGTAAACGACGCCGTTGCGATCTACCGCCACCGCGCGCGGCAGCGACAACCGCGCCTCGACCGCTGCGCCGCCGTCGCCCGTGTAGCCCTGAAGCAGGTTGCCCGCTATGCGCGTGAGCGCCTGTGCAGGAGTGGTATTGATTTCGAGCGTCGCATCCGCCCGGTTGCCCGCGCCGTCCCACGCCGTGACGGTCAATCGGTTTACACCTACCTTGAACGCAGCGCCGAAAATGCTCCACGTCGCGGTTCCCGACGCCGTGCCGCTGCCGCCGCGATCGTTTTTCCACGTTACGTGCGTCACCTGCAGGTTGTCGGTCGCCGTGCCGCTGACCGTTATCGGCAGGGTTGAAGTTTCAAAAACCGGCATCGAGGTGGGCGCGGTGATGGAAATAACGGGAGGCGTCGAATCCACGGTCGGTTGACTGATGACGAGCAGCGATGCGGTGGATGTATTGCCCGCTGCGTCTACGGCGGTCACCGTGACGTTGTTCGCTCCGGGCAGAAGCAGCAATGTAGGTATGGTCCAGTTGGCGATGCCGGTCGCCGTCCCCGTCTGGCCGCGATCCGTGCTCCAGAAAATGGAGGCAACCTGCGACTGATCATCGGCCGTGCCGGTGATGCTTGTGCTGGGCTGCGTGGTGATAAACGGGTTTGTTACGGGACTCAGAATCTGCAGGTTGGGGGCTTCGCGATCCGCCTGTCCTTCCTGCACCACGGTAAAGGACAGGCCCGCTATTTTTACCGTTCCTGCGCGGGGTTGGAATCCGGGATTCGGATCCACCGTATATCCGACCGTTCCGCCGGCGTTGCCGCTTCCGCCCTGCGCGAGCCGAATCCACTCGACGTTGCTTTCCGCAGACCATGCGCATCCTGCCGGCCCGACCGTTACGTTTACCGAACCGGCGGCGGCTCCGGCCGTTGTATTGACGGTTTTCGGCGACAGCGCGTAATTGCAGCCGATTTGATTGAGATTGGTTCTATACGCGCCGCGTCCGTGCGTGAAGGCGAACAACTGCGTCGCGCCGTCGACTATGTTTATCGCAAGCGTTTCGGTGATGACGTTTGCAAAGCCGGTATTCTCCACCGACCACGATGCTCCGGCGTCGAGCGATACGAATACGCCGAGATCGGTGCCTACATAAAGCCGCGCGGTGTTGGTCGGATCCACGGCGATCGAGTGGACGGGGATGTCGGGAATGCCGGTTGCATCCGAGCCGTCGATTGCAGTCCAGTTGGCGCCGCCGTCGGTCGAGCGCCATACGTGCGAGCCGCCGAAAGTCGAATAGGTCGCATAGGCGACTTCCGGATTGTTCGGGTCAAACGTCAGCCAGGAGACGACTCCTGCGCGCGGTTGTGCGAATTCCCAGGTAGTGGTTGCGCCGGAGAGCAGCGCCTCGGTGTGTCTGTGAATGCGGCCGTTGTTGAGTCCGGCCAGTACGCGGTTTGCGTCGCCCGGGGCTACGGCTACGGCCGAAACCGATCCGGAGAAAATGGCGCCTGCCTGCTGCCAGTTGATCGCGCCGTTTATGGTTCGCCATAACCTGTCGCCTCCGGTCCACAAACGCCGCGGATCGCTCGGGTCCATGGTGAAGGGAACTATGAAGGCAAATCCGGAATTGACTATGCCGCTTGTGGCCGAGCGCACGGTAGCGCCGCCGTTTATGGATTTGCGGATTGCGAGGTTCTGCGTTTCGAGGTAAATGGTGCGCGGGTTTGTGGGATCTACGGCTACGTAACCGCCGTCGCCGCCGAAGATTTCGTTCCAGGCGTCGGAGCCTCGATCGTCATCGCCGCGGATTGTGCCGTTGTCCTGCGTGCCGCCGAAGTAGGTTCTACCGTCCGGGTAGGGAGCGCCGTGGTAGAACTGCGTTACGCCGTAGTTATTGTTGAGCGAGGTCCAGAACACGCCGCCGTTATTGGTATTGCAGGGAGCGGTGGCGAAAGCCGCAACCGTGCCGCGCGCGTTGTCGGTGCGAAACACTCCGCCGTCGTTGCCTACGTACATTATCTGGTTGGTCGTGCCGTTGTACTGCGGGTGGAATACGATGCGATGCTGATCGGCGTGCAGGTAGCGCGGATTTGTATCGGCCGCCCACCAGTGCGATGCCAGCCCGAAGTTTGCGCCGCCGTCGTCGGAGCGGAACATATCGATGCCGCCCACCCATACCATATCGGGATTCACCGGATCGACCGCGATTACGTTGTCGTACCAGCCCTGATTGAAAAACTGATCTGCGCCGAACCCGCACTGGCTGCGGGACGCGTTTACGGTATTGGAAAAAAGCACGGTATTGAGTTTTGTAGCGCTCGTATTGCGCACGCGCGCTTCCCAGTTCGCTCCGCCGTTTGTGGACCGGAAGACGGCGTAAAAACCGTTGAAAAACTGCGATCCGGTCTGCGCGCTCGCGACCGCGGCATAAATGATTTCCTGGTTCGAGGGCGCGATTGCGAGCGTTACGCGTCCCATCCCGATTTCGTTGATAACGGGCGTCCACGGCGAGGTCTGCACAGGTGCGGCTGCGTCCGGATTTCGCAGCACGACGCTTTGCGGCGAAGAGCCGCACGCCGCGACGATCTGATCCGTGGATGTCTGGTCGGTGCGTATGGCAAGATCCATGCATCCGCCGCGCTCGATCGAAAAATAGGTCTGCGTCCACGTCAACCCGCCGTCGGTAGAGCGGTGGATGCCGGAGCGCGTCGCCGCATACAGGCGCTCGGAGTTGCCTGGACTGATTACTATGTCATTTACGAAGAAAAAATCGGCGTTCAGCGTCGATGCGAGCGCCTGCCAGGTCAGGCCGCCGTCGGTGGTCTTGAAGATGCCGAGGCCGCGCTGGGAATCGGCGTTGAAGTATCCTTCGCCCGTGCCCGCATAAATGATTTCGGGATTGGTCGGGTCGAAAGTGAGCGCGGAAACCGCGATGTTGGAAATCATATCCGTCAGCGGTTGCCACATCATCCCGCCGTTTACGGTTTTCCATACGCCGCCCGCCACGCCCGCGGCGTACATAATGTCGGGATTGGTCGGGTGTATGAGCAGCGCGCGCGTGCGTCCGCCGATGTTGCCCGGGCCGAGCGGAGTCCAGGCAAGCAGGTTCTGTTCGGCGCGGTTGCGCATCTCGGCGCGCGAGGGCAGCGCCCTGCCTTCGGGTGTAGAGTACTGGCGCATAACGCGCATTTTTTCGGCGGCGATCAGGTAGCGTTCGACCGGCACGGCCGTTTCACCCACGGGCGCGCGTTTGGCGCGTTCGTATTCGGCGGCTTCGCCCGGGTTGTCGTAGCTCCGTTTGCGGCTTTCGGACTTGATCGGATTCCGGTCCTTTTGGGGGGACGGAACGGGAGCGGCGGCCGGAGCGCGGGGCGGCGCTTTTTTTGTGTTTCGGGATTTGGATGTGGTTTTTGAGCCCGCGCGTTTTTGCGCAAACGCGCCTTCGACAAGAAATAAACCCGTTATAACTGCGATCGCCAGAACAAGATGAAAAATCCGATTGCCCGAAAACCTGCGATGCATCATTCCTCCGAGATAACGGAACAGACGAAAATGAACGAAACAAACGAAAAAGCGCCGTAATTGTTTCCTTCAACAACTGGACAGCGCCGCCGTCGCGCGTTTAATATACCGGGTTCGCATATGAACGGCGAAACGCGACCGAGCAAAACCGACGCGCTTGCCCCGGAAACCGAGGCGAGCCTGGGGCGCATTCACCGCCATACCTACGCGGTCATACTGGTTGCGGCTCTCGCCGGGTCATTCATTTCCGGCGCGCGTATGGCCGCCGGCGTACTGTTGGGCGGCGCGCTCAGCATCTTCAACGAAAGATGGCTGCGCGCAAGCACGGGGGCGATACTCGGCAAGGCCGCCGCAACCGGACGCGTTCCATCGTGGATTGCGTCGAAATTCATACTGCGCTACGCCGTCATTATGATTGCAGCCGGCGCGGCGCTCTGGACCGGTTATTTTCATGTGCTCGGCATCGGCATCGGGCTGGCCTCGTATGTGGCGGCCGTAATGATCGAAGCCGGCTATCAGGGCTACCTGACATTCAGGAGCGGTGAGGGAAAAGAAGAATAACATTCTTCTCTGGAAAGTGCATTTATGATCTTGTTCAATTTGTTGCAGGGGCACGGAACCGAAGCCGCCGGGACTGCCGGACACGGCGCGGGGCACGGCGAGCACATCCCCGCAGTAGTCGAGTGGATCAACCACGCAATCGGGCCTGCCGTATTCGATTTGCAGGCGAAGATCATGCCGCCGATTTACAGCCTGTTCGGCGCGCACTGGCCCGGCGAGGGGATGACTGCCGAGCAGTATATGGCCGCCGGACAGTTGCCGATACCGACGCAGATCGTGATGTTTACGTTCGTCGTAATCGTCGCGGTCGGCGTGCTTACGTGGCTGCGCGGGAAACTTTCGGTAGAGCATCCAAGCACGCGGCAGCAGACCTTCGAGGTGGGCGTAGAGGCGATCCGCGGTCTTCTGGTCGAGATGGTGGGGCCGAAGGGCGTCAAGCATTTTCCGATCGTGGCCACGTTTGCGACGCTGATACTGCTGTCGAACCTGACCGGCATGCTGCCGGATATGGTCGCGCCTACTGCAAGCTTCAACGTCACGCTGGCTCTCGGGCTGACGTCGTTTCTCTATTACAACTACGTAGGCATCAAGGAAAACGGCCTGCTGGGACATCTCAAGCATTTTGCCGGGCCGATGCCGGCAATCGCCGTGTTGATGTTTCCGATCGAAATCATCAGCAATCTGGCGCGCATCCTGAGCCTGAGCCTGCGTCTGTTCGGCAACATCTACGGCGAGGAACAGGCCAGCGGCGCAATCGCGGGTCTGGTTCCGTGGCTCGTTCCGGCGCTGCTGATGCCGCTCGGGTTGCTGACATCGTTTCTGCAGACGTTCATTTTCATCATGCTTTCGATGATTTACCTCGGCGAGGTCTCGCATCACGGCGACGATCACGCCGAGCCGGGCCACGGCCACGAGGCAGTGGCGCATTAAGGCGTTTCGCGGCCGAGAGAGCGCGCGGGCCTGGTTTTACAGCAGCAGTCAAACGTCGCTCGGAGACCGGCGGTCCCCCAGGACGCGCCGGGAATACCGGACGTAGAACTCATTCCTGCAAGCCCGTCTCCCGCGTCGCGAAGCAAACGACAACCTGTCGGAATCCGGTTTGGAATCCGGCAACAGTAAGGAGACTTAATATGAAATTCACCATTCGCAGGGCATTATTCGCCGCAGCGACGATGCTGTTTGCATCCGCGCCGGCGTTTGCCCAGACGGGCGAGTCGGGGGGCAACGGCCTCAACTACATCGGCGCGGGCGTGGGTTTTGCCATCGCCGCCGGACTTGCGGCGCTCGGCCAGGGCCGCGTAGGCGCAGCGGCGTGCGAGGCGATGGCGCGCAATCCCGGAGCGGGCGGACGCATACAGACCGTGCTGATTCTCGGCCTGGCGTTTATCGAAACCCTCGTCATCTTCACCTTCGTCGTCGTGCTGCTCAAGATCTGATCACGAGCAAAGAGAGAAAAACGGAACAGACGGAATAAACGGAACATACGAAAATATTCAACTTTTTCGTAGTTTTCGTTTCATTTCGTTTGTTCCCTTTTTTCTTTACTTTCGGCGTCCCACGGCGAACAGACTCGCCGCCGTGCGCACATACATCACGCCGTCTGAAAGCGCCGGAGTCGCCATCAGCAGTTCTCCCATCGAATTCGTAGCGAGATGGGCAAACTTCGGGCCCGCTTCGACGACGAGCATTTCCCCGTCTTCGTTCGACAGATAGATTCTTCCGTCCGCCGCTATGGGCGATGCGCTGTAGCCGCTGCCCGTTACATCGAGCCTTTGCCTGTAGATTTCCTCGCCCGTCTTCAGGTCATAGGCGTCGAGCACGCCGTTATTGGCCAGCACATAAAGAATGCCGTTGTAGGCGAGCGGCGTCGGCATATACGACCCGCGTCCCGTGCGGCTCCACTTCACGGCCTCGTTTGCGGTTTTTCCTTCGCCCGGAGTCAGATCTCCGCGCGCCCCCGCTTTTACGGCGAATATGGGGCGTTCCGGCGCGCGCCCGCTTGCGATTACGAATACCTCCTCGGCGAATATCGGCGTGGGCGCGGTTATCTTCGAGCTGCCGCCGAGCTTCCACAATTCCCGGCCCGTTCGCGGATCGTAACCGCGAACAAAGTTCGACGCGTTCGTAACCAGTTCCGGCCCCGCCGAGGTTGCAGCTACCGTGGGCGTGCCCCACGACGGCAGTTCGTCGCGTTCGGTTTTCCAGACTACTTTGCCCGTTGCGCCGTCGAGCGCCAGCAGAAAGGAATCCTCCTGCGTATCGCACTGAATGATTACAGCGCCGTTCCATATGATGGGCGAGCTGGCCGGGCCCCATTCGTAGCTCGGGATATCGTATGCGCCGAGGTTGATGCGTCCGATATCGACTTTCCACAGCAATCGGCCCTTGAGGTCGTATGCGACTACGCCCTGAGAACCGAACCACGCCGCTACGATGCGGCCGTCGGTGGCCGGGGTCGCGTTTGCGTATGTGGACTTGATGTGGCGCTTTTCGAGAGGTTCGCCCTCGTGGGCTATGCGCTGCCACAGTATCCTGCCGGTTTTTTTATCCAGCGCATAAAGCATCCAGCGATGAACGGAGCGGTCTTTGGATGCGTCGCCGTCGCCGTAGAGGCCGGGGCGGAAAGCAGCGTTCGGATCGCTGCTGACGGCGCTGGCGACGAAAATTTTGTCGCCCCATACAACGGGGCTTGAGTGCGCGAGTCCCGGTATCGGCGTGCGCCACAGTATGTTTTCGCCCGTCTTGCCGTCCCACCGATCGGGCAAGTGCTGCCCTTCGGCGATGCCTGCGGCCTGAGGCCCGCGAAACGACGGCCAGTTTCCTTTCGATGTATTCGGTTCGGGACGCGCGGGCGGGCGCGCCGATGCCCGCACGGTGATGCGCCGCTCGGCTATGGGTTTGGTTTCTTCGGCGGGCGACCAGGTGCTTGCGCCGAGTATCATCTGCCGCGGCCGGCAATCATCCGAAATCAGCTCAAACCCTACGCTGGAGCCGTTGACGCTAACGCGGTAGCGTCCCGGCCCCTGGCATCCTTGCGGGGCATTGGTCGTTACAAGTTCGATTTCGTTGCCGCTGATTTTCCACGAACCGCCGAGCGAGGGCCAGCGGTCGCCGTCGAGCGTGAATGTCCCGCCCGGATCGAAGCGGATCACAAAGACGCCGAACTTGAGTTTGCCCGATGGAAGTTGAATATCGGACTGCCCGACGGCGGCTGCCGGAAGTACACTGAAAAATGCGATTCCGGCCGCAAACAGTAGCGCGGGCGCTAAGCTTATACCCATCCTGTTTTTCATTACGATTCCCGGTTTAGGAGGAAAGAGAGATAACGGAACAAACGGAAATGTACGAAACAAACGGAAAGTTTAAGGATTTCGGTAGTTTTCGTCTATTTCCGTTTGTTCCGTTATCTGATTTCATCGCGCCAATGTCGAATCAATCGTAACTCGTCGCATTGCGGGACTTTTCCTCGTGCCGCTCCATAGCGAGCGCGATCAAACGGTCGATCAGTTCCGAATACGCGATGCCGCTTGCCTCCCACAGCTTCGGATACATGCTGATCGAGGTGAAACCCGGCATCGTATTGATCTCGTTGACGAGTATTTTATTCGTCGTGCGCTCGATGAAAAAATCCACGCGCGCAAGGCCCGCTCCATCGATCGCCTGAAATGCCCTGACCGCGAGTTCCTGCAACTCGCGCGTTGCTTCTTCAGACAACTCCGCCGGTATGACCAGCCGCGCTCCCTTGTCGTCTATGTACTTCGCGCGATAGTCGTAAAACTCCGCCGTTTCCGGCACTATTTCGCCCGGCAGACTCGCCTGCGGCCGGTCGTTTCCCAGCACGCTTACCTCGATCTCGCGCGCATCGATCCCGCGTTCAATAATTATCTTCCTGTCGAAACGCGCCGCAAGCGCTACGGCCTGCCTCAGATCCAATGCATCCTTCGCCTTCGAGATGCCTACCGACGAGCCGAGATTCGCCGGTTTGACGAAACACGGATAACCGATTTCGCGCTCTACCTGCGCCTCGATCGCTTCGGGATCACTTTCCCACTGCGTTCTCAAAAAATGCGTGAATTCGACTATCGGCAGACCCGCTTCGCGAAACAGCCGCTTCATTACCACCTTGTCCATTCCCGTAGCCGATGCGAGCACGCCGCAGCCGACATAGGGCACATCGGCCATCTCCAACAAACCCTGAATCGTTCCGTCTTCGCCGTAAGTGCCGTGAAGTACGGGAAAGACCACATCGAGCGGCTGCGCCTCATTGGTTTTGCCGTCGAGGGTCTGCAATCCGCGCTCCGTGGGGTCGCCGAGCAGCGCAACGCGCCTGTCAGCGGCCGCCATGACTGCGCCCGGCAGCAGTCCGGCGGACTCTCCGGCCGTCAGCCATTTTCCGGCTTTCGTGATCGCTATGGGGACAACATCGTACTTTGAGGGATCGAGCGCGCTTATTATGGATTCGGCCGAGCGCAGCGAGATTTCGTGTTCGCCCGACCGGCCGCCGAATACAACACCTACTCTGAGTCTTTTCGTCAAATCGACTCCCCGAAAGAGAGAGACTACGGAACATGCGGAAAGAAACGGAAAGAAACGGAATTCACATGATTTTCTTGCCGAACGCCGACAGAATCAGTTGAACGCCGAGTTCTGCGGTGCGGTTTGCGGTATCGAGCACCGGATTGACTTCGGTCAGTTCAAACGAGAGCATCTTGCCCGAGTCGGCGATTTTTTCCATCGCCAGATGGCTTTCGCGATATGTCGGGCCGCCGGGCACCGGCGTGCCCACGCCCGGCGCGTAATCCGGGTCTACGAAGTCCATATCCATAGTTACGTGAAATCCGGCGGTGCGCCGCGATGCGAGCCACATGGCTTCATCCATAACCGCGCTCATGCCGCGCTCGTCGAGTTCGCGCATGGTGATGACGCGGATTCCCGAATTGCGCAGCGCTACGGCTTCGTCCCTGTCTACGCTGCGCGCGCCTATCAGCACGCAATCTTCGGGATGCACCTTCGGCGCAAATCCCGAAATGTGCGTCAACTCCGGCGCACCGCGGCCCAGGATCGCGGCGAACGGCATCCCGTGTATGTTGCCCGAAGGCGAGGTTTCCGGCGTATTCATATCGCCGTGCGCGTCGAACCATATGACGCCCACGCGCTGCTCGTGCCTGCGATAGAACGAGGCCAGACCCGCTACGCTGCCGATTGCGATCGAATGATCCCCGCCCAGGATGATGGGCGTTGCGCCGGTTTCAAGCGAATGTTCTACCTCGTCGGCCAGCTTCTGACACGCGTCTGCAATCTCGTGCAGATACTTCGCCTGCGCGTCTGCAATCGACATCATCTCCGGATTGCGGACGCCGATGTTTCCGGCGTCGGTGACTTCGAGGCCGAGTTCTTCGAGCCGCTCATTGAGATCCGCTACGCGCACAGCCGACGGCCCCATATCGACGCCGCGCCTGTCCGCCCCGAGATCCATCAACACGCCGATGATCGTTGCTTTTCGTGGTTGCTGCATAAGCCGGAGTTCTGGTGAGTGCGGG
>JAHBSF010000103.1 GCA_019639255.1 Acidobacteriota bacterium
AAGACAGAAACCTTCTCTCATTGGACGGGGGCAACTGCTATCCTGGTTCTTTTACCTGTAATGTTTCGATAACTGTTTACTGCGGTATTCGGTTTTTTTGCAACGTTCTATGGCTGCGTTCTATGGCTATGGGGCTTCTGTGCCCAGCTTGCTGATTCGGACGCCGGGCATCCTAGCAGGGTGCCCCCCCCCCTCGTCAAGAAAAAAATCAGCGTGAGTATAACGCCTCAACCCTTCACGCCGGACGGGCTCGTAGAAAAGGTGCACTCGCTGCTCGATCGGTAGGAATTGATAACGCGGAATGCACGAAAAATAACCGAAATCGCTGAATAGCTGAGCAATTTCGCGCGTTTCGCATAGGCTGCTTGATTTGCTTGTTATGCGGTAATGGGCTTGAGCCTCCCCATAGCTAAAGCTAGGGGATTCTCGCTTCAACGCGGATTGCTGGATTTCTCCAGTCTTACATCTGCTCCACGAGCATTTTACTTCTCCGGCGCACCGACGGCGAAGTTACAAAGTTGATGCCCGACAGGTTTCCAGCTTGGGTTTCGCGCGGAAGATCTTGATCTGTCGCCCTTTCAGGGCTCGAACGCATTTCTCAATCCGACCTGGCGCTCGCGCACCAGGCTACAGATCTTGCGCCCCTTCGGGGCTTTTAAGATACGCTCTAAGCCTGGCGGCTGTAGATGGGGATTCTCAGTTCACACGGCGCTTCCCGTACCTTCAGCTTCATTCCGCGTATTCCGCGTTCCGTTCTTCCACCGCCATATAATCACCGTAGCCGCAACGAGCACCACCGTTGTAGCGGCGCCGCCTTCGGGCCCGTAACTGCCTCCCGTCAACCATTCCGGCCCCGTCTCCGCTACCGCAAATACGGACTGCGACGGAATGTGCAAACCGCTCACCGGCAACCCGAATACAGCGCCCATCGTCCAGTTCCACGCCAGATGCAGCCCCGTAGGAAACCACAGGTTGCGCGTCTTCAGATACGCTACTCCAAGCCATACGCCGGCGAGCGCCGTATTCACCGTAGCCAGTTTCGTATGATTGGGATTCGCCAGGTGCGCGAGTCCGAAAAAACCGGCGAACAAAAGCACGGGCACTGCGGGCGGCAGGCTGCGCAACAGCGTTTGCAGCGGATAACCGCGAAAAAGCGCTTCTTCATAAGCTCCCGCAACAGTAAACAGCGCAAGCGCCGCAGCCGCCTCACGCAGAGGAAATTCGGCCGACCACGCCAACTTCATGCCTCCGAAAAACTGCAATACGACGACGCCGAGTATCATCATCATCCCGCCGGCGACTCCCGCGATAGCATCCCTGACGCGTTCGCGGCCGGGCGAAATGCCCAGCGACCGCAGCGGCAAACCTTCGAGCAGCCGCAGACACAGCCACGATGCAAAAAGCACCCACGCCAACTGCATCGCGTAAAACATTATCGTTGCTGAATCGGCCGCAACACCCGAGAGTGAATCGTCCGGCGCGGATCGGATCAGCAGCGAAGACGCCAGAAACGGCAGCATCAGCAGCGCGAGAAATACCGTGAACCTCCAGCCTCCGCGCAGACGTTTCGTTCCGGGATTGATCAGCAAAGCGAGTGGTTTCATAACGGTTGGGAATCATAGGCGGAATCGGCGCATAATCGCAATTTGCCAAATTCCGGCCGGGCGATTTATCCTGAAGCCCGCCCCGATTACCGGAGCCTTTCATTATGCGCAGAGTTTATCTCGACAACAGCGCCTCTACGCGCGTGGATGATGAAGTCGTCGAAGCCATGCTGCCGTATTTCACCGAGCAGTACGGCAACGCATCGAGCACGCATCAATGGGGGCAGCACGCAAAGCAGGCCATAGAAGATGCCCGCGCGCAGGTTGCCCGCCTGCTCAACGCGCAACCGACCGAAATCGTATTTCTTTCGGGCGGGACCGAATCGGATAACCTTGCGATCAAGGGCATAGCCGCGGCGCACTGCTCGCGCGGCCGGCACATCATCACTTCCGCATTCGAGCATCCGGCCGTGCTCGCATCCTGCGATCAGCTCGAAGCGCAGGGATTCACCCTTACGCGCCTGCCCGTATATCGCGAAGGAATCGTGCGTTTGAAAGACGTGCGCGCGGCGCTCACCGACGAAACCATTCTCGTTACCGTGATGCTGGCCAACAATGAAATCGGCACGATTCAGCCCATAGCCGAAATCGGCGCACTCGTCGCAGAGCGGCGCGCAGCCGGGCAGCGGCATCTGCATCTGCATACGGATGCGGTACAGGCGGTAGGCAAGATTCCGGTGGACGTAAAACAGCTCGGCGTGGATCTGCTGACCTTCACCGCGCACAAGATTCACGGGCCGAAGGGCGTCGGCGCGCTTTACGTGCGCAGGGGCGTGCGCATCACGTCGCAGATGCACGGAGGACGTCACGAGCGAGACAGGCGCGCCGGAACCGAAAGCGTGCCGCTGATTGCGGGCATAGGCAAGGCCGCCGAGCTTGCGCGCGTGCATATGGACGAACGCGCCGTGCACATGCGCCAACTGCGCGATTACCTCGAAGCGCAGATCATCGAACGCATACCCGACGTTTCGCGCAACGGCGACGCCGAACAGCGCGTGCCGGGAGTGGCGAATTTCAACTTCGATTTCGTCGAGGGCGAGGGATTGCAGATTTCGCTCGACCTCAAGGGCATCGCGGTATCTACGGGTTCGGCCTGCTCCTCCGGTTCTACCGAACCATCGCACGTTTTACTCGCCATAGGACTGCCGCGCGATTCCGGTCACGGTTCGCTGCGCTTCAGCCTGAGCAAGGACACTACGCGCGAAGAGATCGACTACGTCATCGAAACATTGCCCGCAATAGTCGAAAAACTGCGGAAGATCTCGCCCCGCACGAAGAAGAAAACCGCGGAACACGCGGAATAAGGCGGAAAAAGACAGGGGAGAAAAAATACCACAGATATGTACAGTCCCACGGTGCTTGCACATCTGGATCAACCGCGCAACGCAGGCGCGATGGAGGATGCCGTTTCGCGCGGAGAAGCGACGAATCCCGTGTGCGGCGATCTGCTTCACCTGTATCTGAAAATCGACGCCGGACGCATCGTTGCAGCGAGTTTTCAGGCGCAGGGCTGTCCTCCGACCATCGCCGCAGCCTCGGTTCTGACCGGGATGATCGAGGGATTGACGCCCGCGCAGGCGCGCAATCTGGCGCCCGCCGATGTAACGCGCGCGCTCGAATATCTGCCGCGCAACAAGGAGCACTGCTGTGTGCTCGCAATCGACGCGCTGCGCTCGGCTCTCGCCGCAATCCCCATTGAAATGGTATAAAGCCCGCTGCGGAATATACGACCCGGCAGACTCACTCCTTATGAATATGCCCAATCGAGAAGCCGCACCGCGGCAGGATGTCGCGCCCGACCGGATCATACGCGCACTCGAATCCGCGATCCCGGGCGACCGCATCATTCAATCTTCCGCGATCGGCGCACCCGTCACTGTTGCGCCGCGCGATGTAAACGAACTTGCGGAGGTGCTGCGCCTGGCATCGGGCGAGCGGTGGCGCGTCATTCCGTGCGGCGCGGGAACGTGGCTTGAAATGGGCAACCGGCCGGTAGAAGCGCATCTGCACGTATCCACCGCGCATATGAACCGCATCATCGAATACGAACCGGCCGATCTGACGGCCACTGTAGAGGCGGGCTGCACGCTGGCGGATTTCAACTCGGTAGCGTTCGAGCATCGTCAATTCATTCCGCTCGATCCGTTCGGCGATGCACGAATGACGCTCGGAGCCGTTGCTGCTACGGCAAGCGCGGGGACGTTGCGCGCCGGTTTCGGAACTCCGCGCGACTGGATAATCGGCATGCGCGTGGTGCACGCCGACGGGCGCGTGACGAAAGCCGGCGGCAAGGTGGTAAAAAACGTCGCCGGTTACGACCTGTGCAAACTCTACACCGGCAGCTTCGGCACGCTCGGCGTCATCGCCGAACTGAGCTTCAAGCTGCGCGCGCGCCCGTCCGAAGACCGCACGATTCTGTGCGAAGCCGATGATGCTTCGACGCTGGGCGCAACGGTCAAGCGTATTCCCGATTCGGATCTTCAGCCCGCAGCGGTCGAGATGTTTTCGCCGCGCGCTATAGGCCTGGAACACATAAGCGATGCAAACTGCGTGCTTGCGCTGCGGTTTCTGGCCGAACCCGAAGCAGTAAAATCGCAACTCGTCGATCTTGCATCCATCGCAGACGCTGCACGGCTGCACGAACCGCATGATGATGAAGCGATGGAAATGCAGCGGCTGTATCGTGCAAACGAAACGGCGGCGCATTGGGGCTACAGCCTGCGCATAAGCGTGCTGCCCGCTGATCTGGGTGCGATGCTTGCGGATCTGGAGCGTATTTTGCCGCGGGCCGGGGCCGTATGCGCGCACGCGGCGAACGGAATCATAAGGGTGTTTGCGGATGCGGCGTGGCTTGACGGATTGAAGACGGCGCAGCGTCCGCGCCGATTGGCGGAGCTGCGTGCGGCGGCGCAATCGCGCGGCGGGCAGATGGTAATCATTCGCGCACCGGATGAAATCAGGGCGCATCTCGATGTATGGGGCGAGGTCGGAGATGCGTCGCGCTGGATGCGCGAAATCAAGGAGAAGTTCGATCCGCAGGCGATTCTCAATCCCGGGCGGTTTGTCGCCGGAATATGAAGAACAGAAATTACAGGACAACGAAATCGCCCATCTATTCGTAGTTTCCGTTTCATTCCGTCTGTTCCGTTATCTCTATTCCGTATTCGCATTTCCGTATTCGCGTCAATGATGCAAACGACTTTACACAACGCTCTGGCCGCCGAAACCGAAAAAATCCTCGGATGCATTCACTGCGGGCTGTGCCTGCCGTCCTGCCCGACATATATGCAGCTCGGCAACGAAAACGACAGCCCGCGCGGGCGCATATACCTTATGCGCGCCGTATCCGAAGGCCGGCTGCAATCCGAGGCTCCGGCGTTCATAAAACACATAGACCTGTGTCTGGGCTGCCGCGCTTGTGAAACCGCGTGCCCGGCGGGCGTGCGCTACGGCTTCCTGCTCGAAGCGGCCCGCGAACAGATACTCGTCTCTACAAGGGGAAAAAGCGGCGGATTTCAGGACCGCATGCTGGCCCTTGCGCTCAAGCACATCTTCCCGCATCCGAAGCGGCTGCGCGCCGTGTTCGCCGTACTCAGGTTCCTGCGCGCCGGCAGCATACTGCGGCTTGCGCACGCCGAGGGGCTTGTACGCGCCGTATCGAAACAGGCGGATTTTGCGCTCTCGCTGCTGCTTTCCACACTGCCGCAATCGACGAACAACGCACACCTGCAAGCGCGCAACGCACACCTGCAAGTGCGCGCCGGGTCCGTCGAAACAACACCCCTTCGCCGGGCCGCGACCGTGTTTACGGGCTGCGTGATGGACGGGCTTTTCAAACATGTAAACGATGCGACGGCGCGCGTGCTCGAAGCAAACGGCAACCGGCTTGCGGATGCGCCGGGGCAGATTTGCTGCGGGGCGCTGCACGCACACGCAGGAGATATGGAAACCGCACGCGCGCTTGCGCGGCGCAATATCGACGCATTCGACGCCGTAGAAAGCACGATCATCATCAACGCGGCGGGCTGCGGCGCGATGCTCAAGGAATACGGCGAACTGCTCAAAGACGAGCCGGACTATGCAGAAAGGGCCCAATCCTTCAGCGCGCGCGTAAAAGACGTATCTGAATATCTGGCGGCGGGCGAAATACGGCGCGGCGCAACCGTCAACGAACGCGTGACGTACGATGCTCCGTGTCACTTGTATCACGCGCAGCGCGTAACATCCGCGCCGCAGCAGGTTCTTGCGGCGATTCCCGGACTCGATTACGCGCCGCTTGACGGAATGCAGGACTGCTGCGGCGGCGCGGGCATATACAACCTCAGCCACGCCGAAATGTCCGGGCGCATACTCGAAGAAAAAATCGACAGGGTGCGGGCTACGAATGCTGACGTGCTTGTGACGGCCAATCCGGGATGTCACATGCAACTAGGCGCGGGCGCGCGCGCCTTCGGCGCCGATTGCCGCATCGCGCACGTAGTCGAACTGCTCGACGCGTCCTACAGACGCGCGGGTTTTTACGACGCTGCGGATCAACCCTGAGGAACGCTTTTTATGCGGCGTGAATTTCTGCATCAGATGTTGACGCTTGCCGGGTTGAGATACCGGCTGATATGGGCCTCGGCGCGCACTACGAGCGGAAGGCTGGCGCTGCTGTTTGTGCTCTACGTGCTGGTGATGATTACGGGGCTGTTTTTCGCTCTGGGCGGACTGAGCGCCGCGATTGCAGCCGTGCAAAGCGGCGAGGGTGAACTGGTGGCTCGCGGGGTGTTGACGGGGCTGATGGTGAGCGCCGTGATGACGAGTCTGGTGTTCGGCGTAGGGCCGCGCGCTGCATTTTCGGACAACGTGCTGCGGCGTTATCCGCTGAATTTTCTGGAGCGGCTTGCGGGCCGGCATCTCGTAGGGCTGCTCGATCCGATATGGTTTCTGCTTGCGGCGTCGGCCGTGGGGCTTGCGGTGGGGCTTGCGTGGCTGGGTTCGGGATCGCTCGTATCAGGGCTTCCGGCGGCGCTTTTTTACATTGCGATCTGTTACCTGACGACGATTACGCTGCTGGGGCTGCTCGATCGCATACTCAACAGCACAACGGGAGCCATGATATTTGGAGGCGCGGCGATCCTTGCATTTTCGCTTTCGGGCATAGGATTGTCCTGGCTTGTGGAAAACGGGCGCTCGGAGTGGCTGGCGGGAGTCGATGCGGTGCTGCGGTGGATGCCGCCGGGGCTTGCGGCGGCGCCGATGGCGGGGGCGGGAGCGGCGCAGAGTCTGGCGAATATGGCGCTCCTTGTCGTGTGGGGAGTGCTGCTGCTGAGGGTTGCGGGGTGGAGCGAGCGGCGGCCCGCGACATCCGAGGGCGCGTCGCACGGAGCGATCGTTTGGGAAAACATGATTGATCGCGCGGCGCGGCTTGCGGGCGCAAGGTATTTTGCGCTTGCAGACAAGGCTTTGCGCTACAATCTGCGCTCCAACCGCGTCCGTTTCGGGCTGGCGACGGCGCCGGTTTTCGCCTTCGTCGGAAGGTTGATGGCGCTCAACGACGAGAGCAGCAACGAGTTTTATTTTGCGCTCGCGTTTTTCGCTTTTCTCGGATTCAGCGGCCCGAGTTCCGTGCTGCTCAACCAGTTCGGGTCGGACGGCGCGGGGGCGCGGCGGTATGCGCTGCTGCCCGTTTCGTTCGCCGACGTGGTGCGCGCCGGATCGCTTGCGGCGATTGGGCTCGGAGCCATTGTCATTCCGCCCACGATTGCACTGTGGGCGGCGGTAACGGCCGGAGCGGTCGAATGGCGAATGATCGCGATGCTTGCAGGTACAAGCGCTGCGGGGCTGTTTTTCTTTAATGCATTGGGCCTGTGGACTACGATCCTTGCGCCGCGCCGCGTAGACTTCACAAGCATGCTCGGCAATCAGCTTTCGTTTGCGGCCAACGTAGTGGTTATGGGCGGAATGATACTGATTTTTGCGGCATATTTCGGGTTGCTGTTTCTGCGTGCGCCGCTCGATCGCGTGCTCGAATTGTGGTGGACGCCTGTTGCGATGACTGCGGCGGCGCTCGTGTTTTACTTTATTTCGTGGCGGCTCATAGAAGTTCCCGCCGAAACCCGCCGCAACAGCGTCATAGATTTAGTGGCGGAGAAGGGATAAGGACGAAACCCGCCGAAATCGCCAAACTTTCCGTTTGTTCCGTCTTTTTTCGTTTGTTCCGTTATCTCTCTTTGTTTACACAGCGCCAATGAACTCCATAAACGAATTTATCGTACACAACGAAGTGGATCAGAGCAGCGTAAGGCCCGATGCGCGCACGGCGGTGCGAGTTGAGGGATTGACGAAAATGTACGGCGGGCTTGCCGCAGTGGACGGGCTTACGCTCGAAGTGCCTGCGGGGCGGATGTTCGGATTTCTGGGACCCAACGGTGCGGGCAAGAGCACGACGATCGGATGTCTTACGGGGCTTGTAGATCCGACGCGCGGAAGGGTCGAGCTGCTCGGTGAGCATCTCAACCGGGATTCGATAGAACTCAAGCGCCGAATAGGAATCATGCCGGAAGGGCTGGGTCTTTTCGATCAGTTGTACGCGCACGAATTCCTGGCCTTCAACGCGCGCATGATGGGATTGCCGGAACCTACGGTGCGCTCGCGCGTAGAGGAACTGCTCGAAGTGCTCGAACTCACCGACGCGCGGCGCAAGCGCCTTGCCGCGTTTTCTACCGGCATGCGCAAGAAGGTCGCATTCGCCGCGGCGATAATCCACCGGCCCGAGATTCTGTTTCTCGACGAACCGTTCGAGAGCATAGATCCGGCGGGCGTGGCGATGTTGAAGGAATGGCTGCGGCAGTACGTAGCCGGCGGGCATACGGTTTTTATGACCTCGCACGTGCTTGAGACCGTAGAGCGCATCTGCGACGATGTAGCCATCATCAACGGCGGCAGGCTTGTCTGGCGCGGCGAAGTGGGGCGTCTGGCCGTGGGCGGGACGATAACGCTCAATGGAGAGGAGTTCTCAACGCTCGAAGCGCTTTTTCTGTATCTTGTGGGCGAGCGCCGCGGCAGGCTCTCGTGGTTGTGAGCGGGTCAAGGGCAACCGGAGGAGAGAATCGGAGGAGAAAGACGATGTACTGTCCCAACTGCGCGGCGCAGATCAACGGCGTGAAATTCTGCCGGTCGTGCGGCGCCAACGTCAGCCTCGTATCGGACGCGCTGTCCGGACGCCTCGAAGAGGCCCTCGACCAGGGAAGCAGGCGCACCCGCCGCCGAAACCGCGGCAAAAAACCTCCGTCGATCGAGGGCGCAGTCACTTCCATATTTACGGGGCTGGGTTTTTTCTTCGTATCCTTCGCCGTGCTGCGATTTATGCCCGCAGGCAGAATGTGGTGGTTCTGGATGCTCATACCGGCGTTTGCCTGCCTCGGCGAGGGCATAGGCCAGTACCTGCGCTTGAGAAACGAACGGAAAAACGCCTCGCTGCCCGGCTATGACGCGCCGAACGCAGTAGCCCCCGCGCTCCAGCAGCCCGAGCCCGGCCAGCTTAAAGCGCCCACGACTTCGGAACTCACGCCGCCGCCCGGAAGCGTCACCGAGGGCACGACGCGGCATCTGGATCCTGCGCAGAAGGCGCGGAACTGAAATCAGCGCGGTGGTTTTCCTCTGTGCCCTGGAGCATAAAACATGACTTCCTACCGCATCATCGGCGTACATAAAGAGACCGGGCAAAATGTCGATTACACGGTCGAAGCGATGACCCAGGCCAACGCCAGGGCAATCGCCGAAATGCACGGCGTTGCAGTCACCGGCGTATGGGAATACGAAGGTTACGTTCCGGGTCAGGCGACCGGGTATTACAGACCGGGTTATGAGGGCGCAGCGGCGCCGCAATCGGTTTCCGGCATCACCGCCCCGCTGCTTGTCTCGGCGATTTCCAACATAGTCGTGGGGCTCATCTGGCTTTCGACCTGTTTTGGGGCCGTTTTGACGGTTCCGATGATCATCCTGTGCGTGTACGAGTTCGCGCTGTATTCAAAAGCCTCGCAGTTGCATCCGGTGGAGTTTGCGCGGCAGGCGAAGAATCTGGGCATCTTCGAGATCATCGTCGGCATGGCCAACCTTCCGACGCTCATCTGCGGCATCATCGTGATGATACAGGCAGGCAAGATCCGCCGTTGAATCGATCTACAGCAGATTGGTACAAAGCGTGAGACAGCAAGAGAAACAACGGAGCATACGGAATATACGAAACACGCGGAAAAGTTTAACCACTTCCGTAGTTTCCGTCTCATTTAGTTCACTCATACTCTGCGTGTGGCTGTTTGCATCGGGTTGCGTCGGGCCGCTATACAAAGTAGCCCCGCTGCCCTCTGCGCCGCCCTCGGATGCTTCAACCGCGACATCTCCCGCAGGTTTTGAAATCACGGCGGCCGTGTTGCACGAAGATGAAGCATACGCGCGTTTCAGCGCAAATCTTCAGCTCGCCGGCGTAATCGCAATCGAAGCGATGCTCGTCAATAATTCCTCCGGACCGATTGCGCTCGGCGCGGCGCGCGTTCAGTTGAGCGATGCTTCGGGGCGCAGATTCAAGCGCATCGAGCCTAAAAAAGCGCTCTCCCGCGTAATGAAGTATTACGGCGTGCGGCTATACGGCCGCGAGGCGCACCGCCGCACCCGCGAAGCATACGAAACTCTCGCATTGCAGACGCGCGAGGATCTCGGCCCGGGGCAGCAGCGGCGCGGGATGCTTTATTTCGAGGCGAAACCGCCGCTTGCCGATTACAGCGGCCTTGTACTGGCTCTGACGGGGCGCGGCGTGGATGTGAAGCTGGCGCTTCGCTGACGATTTCAACGACGGTTTCAACGACGATTTCAACAAACAACCGGAGCAGGTAAATTGGCATCTTCCGAACCGCAGATCTTCCGCAGCTACGACGCGCGCTCGCGCAACCCGATGGTTCATTTCTCGGCCGGGGTGCGTTTTTTCTTCGCGGGCCTCGGCATGCTTGTGCGCAATCCGAGATTGCTTGCGCTTTCGTTTGTGCCGATAACGTTGACGCTGGTAACGCTCACGGCGCTGGTTGCGGGCAGCGTATGGGCGGTGGGAAAGATGGTAGGGTCCGGCGTCGATCAGATACGTATGCTTGTGCAGGCGGTAGTATTTCTGCTCGCGGTATTCGTGAGTTTTCTGTTGTATCTGCCGATGGCGCGCGTGCTGCTTGCGCCCTTCAGCGAGGCCATCAGCCGGCGCACGCATCACATACTCGCTCCGGATCGTTCCATAGAAGCCGCAAGCGGATGGGGGCGCGCAGTGGTCGAGGGAGCGAAACTCGCGGCGCTGCAAATTGGCATCGGCGCAGTCGCGATCATTACGGGATTTGTGTTTTCGCCTCTTGCGGCCCCGATCGGCGTAAGCGTGACGATTCTTTTCGTCGCACTGGATTTTCTGGACGTGCCGCTGTCGGTGCGCGGAGGAAGATTGGGCGCGAAGCTGCGCAGGATCTGGCGGTACAAATCGCTCGCGCTCGGATTCGGCGCCGCGGGCTACCTGCTGCTGCTCGTGCCCATCCTCAATCTGCTCGCGCTGCCCGTGGGCGTCATCGGCGCGACGGTCGCAATAACGAGCATCGAACGGGGAGAAGAAGAGAGATAACGGAACAAACGAAAATAGACGAAACAGACGGAAGGGAATAATCTTTTCCGTCTTTTCCGTCTATTTTCGTTTGTTCCGTTATCTCTCTTCGGTTATCCGCGCAGGTTCGTGCCGCAGACATTGCAGAACTTCGCCGTACCCGATGCTGCGCGCGAACCGCAGCGCGGGCATACTACGGCGGCTTCGCCCGGCTGCGGCGGCGCGGGCGGAGGCGGCTGGAAGCCGGGTTGCGGGGGCGGAGCCGACGACGGCTGGGCCCAGGATTGAGGCGTGTAGGCCGAGGGCGGGGGCGGCATCTGCTGCTCGCCTATGAACTGTCGCGCGCCCGACAATCCGAACGTGTCGCGGAAGGCGACGGCGGAAATCGTAAACAGCAGCGGATAACTTGCGAGTATGCCGACGCCGCACGCGAGTTGTCCGAGGCTTGCAAGAAACTGCACCACGAGCGCAAACAGCGTAAACATCAGCCAGTTCCCCTTCGTGCGCTCGAAACTGGTCTGCATCGCCTCGATGACGCCCATATTGCGCTCGATGATCAGCGGCACCGTAAAGTACAGCAACCCCGCAGCGATAAGCCCCGGAATCAGACACAGCAGGCCGCCTATACCTACGACAAGACCTATCAGCAGCACCGCGCCCGCCACGCGCAGAAACACGTCGCCGCCCGAAAACAGATCTCCGACCGCAATCGTCTCTCCGCGCATCTGCTTGAACGCCGTCTTGTAGGCGCCCGACATCAGGTAAGACGAGGCCAGCACCAGCACCACGGCCATAATTGCAAACAGCGGAAACACCAGCAGCGGAGCCGCATCGCCCCCGCCCGCTTCCGCGGTAACGCCAACAAGGATCACCATCACGATGTATATCGGAATGACCGGAACCATTATGAGCGCGAAGAAAGCCAATATTATCAGCACCCAGTTCAACCACTGGTTGACGAACATCTGCCACCCCTCGCCGATCCACTCTCCCCAGCGCACCTCGGGCGCACTCATCGGTTGCATAGTCAATCCTCCTTGTCTAGCGTTTAGCCTGAATCCTTAGGTAGCCTGAATCCCTGGACCCGTTTCGGCCGGATACCCGTGCAAAATTTGCGCATAATCCGCGCATTCAGAGATTTTTTGAACTCGCGTCGCGTGAATCGAGACATAACGTTTCGCGTAGATTTGAGGCGCGAGGATACTATACCGTGAATCTCAGCGCTGCAAGCTCACTCAGCAGAAACAGCGGATTTCGTTTATTTCCTCGCTGCGTTGTTTCCCCGGCTTTGCGCGTGCTAGGATTCGGGCGGTTGCGGAGAGTTGGCAGAATGGCTATTGCACCGGTCTTGAAAACCGGCGTCCGAAAGGACTTGGGGGTTCGAGTCCCTCACTCTCCGCCTTCCCTCCAAACAAAACGCGGAAATCACGGAAGCCAATCTCCTTTCCGCAAATTCCGCGTCCTTGTTTCTGCGCTTACCGTGACTTCGCCCTCACTCCGATCTCAGCGCCTGAGTAACGTCTACGCGCGCGGCGCGAGCCGCCGGCAGCAGCGACGCAATTACCGTAGCTGCGACGATCACCGCCACCGATCCCACGAGCGGCAACGCTCCGGGCAGGCGCACGTCTTCGAGGTAGCGGCCGAGCAGTTGTGCGCCGCCGTAGCCGAGCACCGCGCCCGCCGCAACTCCGAGCACGGCCATCACCAGACCCTCAATGAGGATGTTGACCAGAACGCGGCGCGGCTGGGCGCCCAAAGCGAGGCGGATACCGAATTCGCGCGTACGCCCGCTGACGGAAAAAGCCAGCACGCCCGCAACCCCGATTACGGAAATCGTCAGGGCAAGAACGGCGAATCCGCCGAATACCAGCGTGTTTAACCGATCCGGGGCCAGCACTTCGGCGCGTATGTCTTCAAGCGTCGCCGCGCTCTCGACCGGCTGATCCGCCGACGCCTCGCGAATAAGTCGGGTAATCGGCGCTACGAGCGCGTAGGGATCCGTGCTCGCGTGCACAAACATCCTCCCGCTCCAGATGGCCTCCTGCCCGAACGGATGGTAAACCGTCACCGCCGGCCCCGGTACTATGTTTTCATCATCGATATCCGCCGCAACGCCGACTATGCGCCGCGGCCCCGTGCCCACATCGATGAACTTCATCACCGGATCGGTCCACATCACGTGGCGATTGACCGCATCCTGCGAGGGAAACATCCGCTGCGCCAGACTCTGGCTTACGATGACTACGGGTTCGCCGCCCCGGCGATCCGATTCGTCGAAGTCGCGTCCGGCCGCGAGCGGCACGCCGAGCGCCTGAAAAAATCCGGGCGATATGGTGCGGAAACGGGCGCGCGGGTATTCCTCGCCCGGCGCAAGCACATAGCCGTCGGCCGAGAACTCGAAACCGAGTCCGAAATTGCCCGCATCGCGCCACGGCACAAGCGTTCCGAGCGCCACGCGATCCACGCCGGGCAGCGCCGATATGCGGCGGATGGCCTCCTTGTAGAAGTCCGTGATCTGTTCCGGCGTCCGCCCGTAGGACATAACCGGAACGTTCAGGGCCAGCACCTGACGCGTATCGAAGCCGGTCGGCGCCGCCTGTAGCGCAAGCAGCGTCTTGAGCAGCATGCCGGCTCCGGCCATCAGGATGAACGAGGCGGCAATCTGCGTCATGGCGAAAGCGCGCAGCCGGCGATTCGCGCTGCCCGTAATCCGCACGCTGCCCTGCGACAGGCCGAGCCCGGCCGATGCATTCGACGAGGGCAGGCGAGGCGCGAAAGCCAGCAGCACCGCCGCAACTATCGCCAGCCCCGCGCCTACCCATAACATGCTCGAATCCACCGTTACTTCGAGCGCGCGCACCGAAAATCGCGACGTATACCTAGCGAGAATTGCAACCATGGGCCGGGCGATCAGCACGCCGAGCGCAGCGCCCGCGCCGCACAGCAACAGGGTTTCGGCCAGCAGCATCCTGCGCAGCGCGCCGTTGCCTGCGCCGAGCGCGGCGCGTATGGCCAGTTCGCCTTCGCGCCGCACCGTGCGCGCGAGGATGAGGTTGGCTACGTTCGAGCAGGCGATTATGAAGACGAGGCCCGACGCCGCCAGCAGCACCAGCAGTACGGTCCTGGCGCGCGAGGTCAACTGTTCGCGCAATCGCACGGCATCGATTCGGAAACCCGCTTTGGCCGAATACGCCTCGGGATACGCTTTCACGATCGCTTCGTGCGCCAGACGCAGCTCGGCGCGCGCCGCTTCAAGATCCGCGCCCGGCGCAAGCCGGCCGAACAGTTCCGTCATGCGATGGACGCGGCCCGTGACCATCGTGGCCGAAAGATGATGAGGGCTGGTAACGACGTTGGCTATGATCTCGGTTTCCGCCGGATACGGCACGCACGGTTCGAGCACGCCGACGACGGTCGCCGAACGCTCGCCGAGCCGTATGACCTTGCCGATCACGGACGGATCGCTGTTGAGGCTCGTAGTCCAGAAACGATGAGTAAGCACCGCGGCGCCGGCGGCGCTGGGGCCGTCGTCGCGCGAGTCGAGCAACCGGCCGAGCACGGGCCGCAGTCCCATGACCTCGAAGTACGATCCGCCTACGACGCCCGCGCGCACCGAGCGAGGATCGCCGAGGCCGATCATGGTGAAACCGATGGTCGAAAAATCTCCGAATGCGTCCAGCGTTTTGACGCGCTCCTGCAGATCCCTGATTTCGGGCACCGAGAAGGTCGTATTCTCGGCCTGAACGCCCGGAGCGCTTTGACGGATGTAGATGAGACGGTCTTCGTCGCGGTTAACGAGCGGCCGCAGCAGCACGCCCCGCACTACGCTGAAGATGGCGGCGTTGGCGCCGATGCCGAGCGCCAGCGTCAGTATTACCGTAACGGTCAGTCCTCCGGCGCGCAGCAGCGAACGCAGCGCGATTTTCAATTCCTGGAAGAACAAGCCTGGGTTCATCGCAATCACTACTCCTCGTTTCAGCAGGTTCTTCCCCCCGGCTGGGGCATTCTAAATCAAACCGCGCATCAAAAAAAGAGAACGCGAAAAATGCGGAATGAAAGGGTGTGATTCAAAGTGCGACACAGTAACGAAGAAGAAGAAAAAAGTGTAAGGTGAGGAGGAAAGGAGGAGAAAAGAGATGGAAGAGAGGAAGAAGAGCCTGGCGGAGAGATTGGAACAATACCCGAGGCTGAGGGCGCGAGTGGAGGAAATGCTGGATCTGGTGGAGAGCCGGGAGCAAGAGGTGGAGAAGGCGGAGGAGGCGGAGGAGATAGTAGGGAAGCAGTTGCAGCAAATCGGGCAGGAGACTTTGCAAGTGTGGGCAGAGAATCGACACGAACGGCAGCGACGGTATTGGGAGGGGCGCACAGGAGTGAGTCGGAAGGAAAAAAACTACCGTTGTAAAAGTCACTCAAATGATGGAGGAGCAGGGTTAAACCCCATTGAAGGCTCCCACTGCTGCTCCAGATGAGTGAGATAAACCTGGAGATCGCGGCGCACTTGCCAAGCCTGGCTCCGCTGCTCGGTACATCGCAAGGCGGCTAATGATCTTTGAAAATGGGCGATGTCAATTGCGGCGAAGGCCGCCTGCCAACTGGGTTCGCTGTGTAAACTAGACAACAAGGCGACGGCTCGTCCTTCGCGCAAAATGAAAGCGCCAGTATCCTTGCGCCCGGTCACCCGACGTCGATCCTTCTTGAGCTGCCCGATGAAGACTTCCAGATCATTATTTGTCTTCGGCAATAAGGGCTCTTCAAGAAAGGCAAACAGCTTCGGCGAAAAAGCCTTCGTCAGCTTACCGAGATGCGCGGCCACCTCGTTGAGCCAGGGATCGTCGTCTTGCGGAAAGCTCGTGGCATAACTCACTAACTTCGCTTCAGCCACGGCGCGCACCTCGGCGTGATCGAGAATGTGAGCCAGGTGATGAACCCAACTCCAGGCGATGACTAACCGCACATAGTCCTTCGTCAGCGACGAGATAACTTGCAGGATCGTGCGTAGTCTTTGCAATTTGACGGAAGCTCGTCTGTCGATCGCCCGGCGCAACGAAGCGTCGATCTGCAGAAGTTTGTCAAAGAGCGTAATACCTGCCGGTTCGAGCGGATATTTGCCGTCATTGCGAAGTACTTCCCGTAAGGCGAGGCAGTAACCACGCGTCATTCGTGCTTCATCATCTTGTTTCTGTGCCACCTGACGTTCAACGTCCCGAATGCCACGGACCCGCTGTTTTAGCTGCTTTTTCAGCTTTCGGTCCGCTTCGCACACGGGTCCGGCCAAGTCTCGTAAGTAATGATACTGGCATAATTGGTGTGGTACATCGGGTAACTCTTTTTCAAACGCCAGGCAGATTGACGACTGTTTATCCGAGATCAGACCAAGGATCGGAACACCTATCTTTTTGATTTCGGCGACGAGCGGAGCGAGATCCTGGTTTCCGCTCGATAACAAATTACGTGCGGCGAGGACACGCCCGGAAAGAACATCGCGAAATAACCAGAGAGTCTCGTTACCTTTCTCAGGCTGAATCCCATCCGCCGCCAGCACGATGCCGCCTTGCGCGCGTAACTGCTCGACGACTTCCGGATCATTTTTGACCACTGTCTCGACCAGTGCGAGAAAGACCTCGCTCAAAAGTTGAACTTCTTTGACCGAGATAGAAACTTGTTGCTGACCCAGAGCACTCCTGATCTGCTCGATGGTCTGATGTTGGCGATAGCGCATTTCGCCGATTCGGGCCACGACATCCAAACCGAAGGTGTAATGTGGCAAGACCAGGGCCCCTTCACCTTCGGGGCGTTTGGTGAGGCCGAGTTGCTTGCAATCCGGCGTCTGGCAATTGAGCACGTGCTTGTTGAGCCGCAGCATTCCGCACAGCGTGACGATATATCGAGACTGTCGATATCGTGTCGCGAGAGGTTCTCCACAATCCGGGCAATCCCGGTCTTGGGGATAAAGATCAATTTCTTGGTAGTCCTGATAACCCCGTACTTTCCTCATTGTGGCTCCCTCCACAATGAAGAATGTGTCTCATCTGCTTTTCACTCAAGCTTTTGAGTGACTTTTACAACGGTAG
>JAHBSF010000104.1 GCA_019639255.1 Acidobacteriota bacterium
CTCGCACTCAGCACTCAGCACTCAGCACTTTCTTCTTCTTCCTCGCACTGCCCCACTTCTAAGAGAGTGTGCTTTAGAAGCCCCGAAGGGGCGAAAGATCTGTAGCCTGGTGCGCAAGCGCCAGGTCAAATCGAGAAACTCGTCGGAGCCCTGAAAGGGCGAAAGACCTATACAACGTGGATCTTCCGCCCTTTCAGGGCTGAAATTGATGTTGGCCCGATACCCAGGGCTTACGCCGCTGGGCTACAGATCTCTCGCCCCTTCAGGGCTTTCAAAACACTCCCTAAAGTGTTTGCAAAAGCCTCGTAATGAGCGCGGCGCGGCGCGGCAGATCCTCGATGCGGATATGTTCGTGATCTGCGTGCGCTCCGGCTCCGTCTACGCCGAGTCCGTCGAGCGTCGGGACTCCGAGCGCTGCGGTGAAGTTACCGTCCGAACCTCCGCCCACGCCCGCCTCTCCTAGTTCGAAACCGATTTCTGCGGCGAGGCTGCGGGCGTGGTGGTAAAGCGCGCCGATTTCGGGCGTGCGGCGCATCGGCGGCCGATTGATTCCGCCCGTGATTTCGAGCCGGGCTTCGGGCAGCGCGGGCGCGAGATTTTTGATCGTATCTACTATGCGCTCGCCCTCTTCCGGGTCCCAGAAGCGCATATCCACGCGCGCGACGGCCTCGGCCGGAATCACGTTGCTCGCCGTGCCGCCGCGGATCGTCCCTACGGAAACGGTCGTACCGCGTTCGAAGTCGTTGAGCGCGGCGAGCCGCAGCGTCTGGTGCGCGAGTTCGACTATGGCGTTTACGCCCTTTGCAGGATCGAGGCCGGCGTGCGCGGCGCGGCCCACGGCGCGGATCGTAAAATCCCCGACTCCCTTGCGCGAGGTCTTGACTATGCCGCCCGTAACCGGAGGCTCGCATACGAGAGCGCAACGCGAACGGCGCGCCTCGCTCTCGATCAGATCGCGCGAGGTGCGGCTGCCGATTTCCTCGTCGCAGGTCAGAAGCAGCGTAATCGGTCGCCTGGTTTTGATGCCCAGCGAAATGAGCGCCCGCAGCGATTCCAGAACCACGGCGATGCCGGATTTCATATCAAAAACGCCCGGCCCGTGCGCCGCGCCTTCCGGAGTAACTCGCCAAGGCAGGCGTTCGAGCGTGCCCACGGGCCACACCGTATCGAGATGGCCTACGACGAGCAGTTGCGCATCACGCGGATTTTCCGCGCGCATCGGGGAATCGGCGCCGAAGAAGCGGGCGCGCAGGTGCGTGCCGTAACCGGGCGAGGGGATAAGGTCCAGATCGCCGCCGAGGTCGCGCAGTTGCGAGCCGATGAAAGCGGCGATTTCGTCCAGGCGCGCAGCGTCGCGCGACGGGGTTTCGCGCTCGACAAGCGCGCGTATGAGATCGAGCAGTTGGCTTTGACGCGGGCGGAAGTAATCGGGCAGACTGGACATATGGTAATGGAAATTGCGTTGCCTTGGAATTTATACGACAAAATTTATGTGACTGTGGAGGAAACAAAACGCCGACATGATGCATCTATATGTTGCGGACGCGGCCGAACTCCCCTGCCGCCAGACCGCAATTGGTTGATTTTGGGTTGCTTGACAAAGCACCTGAATCATGCACAATAGCTGAGCATCTGACAAGTTCTTGGAAGAGCCGCGAATACAAGTTTCATCATTAGCTCGTCTAGATCAAGCATCTCGCCACTCGCTGTTGATGGTGATACCGCAGAGGCCGCCAAGAAAGCGCGCCGGAGCGCAGCATTTCCCGGTCGAATCCCGATCGGGCCACTGATTGATGTTGCAGGAGGAACTTGCGGAACATAAATTATCCCGGGATAATCCTGGGATAATTCGGAGATTATTCGGGAAGTTGTCAGATACGGCGAGCAGCGCCACCGGCTGCGACTTGCCGGACCCGTGACAGGGGATTTCGACACCGATGTGGAGGAGCAAGCTGGTTATGAAGAAGTTCAGCATTTTGACGGTGTGTGCATTGCTCGCCGGTCTGCTTGCATTGCCGATGGGGGCATTCGCTCAGCAGCAGCCCAAGTTCAAGAGCGAGGAAGAGCAGAAGCTCTACTCCGAATACTACAACGCGTGCAATGTTGAGAAGAACAAGAACAAGTGCTTCGATCTTGCGAAGACATTCCTGGAAAAGCATTCCGACAGCGATTATGCGCCGTATGCGAAGAGCACGATCATAAATACGCTCGGGGAGAATTTTCAGGGCGCGCTCGGCGCCTTTTATCAGGGCGACGTGGAGGCGGGCAAACTCGACAAACTCATCTCTACGGGTGAGGAGTATCTGAAGTGGCAGCCCGACAACGCCTACGTCAGCGCGCAGATGGCGCTTGCGGCCTGCCGCGCGGTGCTCGCGCAGGTATCCAAGGATCTGCCCCGCGCCAAGCGACTCGCCGAGAAAGCCATCCAGCAGATGGACAGCACGACTCCCGGCGAAGGATGGAGCGCGGAGCAGTGGACGCCGCTGCGCGAAAACGTGATGGCGCAGGGCAATCAGTACCTCGGCTACTACGAACTCGAACAACCCACTCCCGACCTTGAGGCCGCGATCCGCTACCTTACCCTTTCGACCGAAGTGAGGAACAAGGACGGGCTCGGATGGAAGGATCCGAACAATTACTGGCTGCGCGCAAGCGCCTACCAGAGACAGTACGCACAACTCAGCGAACAGTATCGCGCGCTGAGCGACGAGCAGAAGACCGGAGACGAGGGCAAGGCGCTGCTCGACAGGATCAATCCCATCATCGACAAGATGATCGACGACTACGCGCGCGTCTGCGCCACGGCCAAAAACCCGGGCGCGGCGTCTCTCCGCGATGCCGCTATGCAGACGCTGAATGACTTCTGGAAGTACCGCTATAAAAACATCCCGGACGGCCAGATTGCGCTCGTCAGACATTTCGACGCCGATCCGCTCGTGTCCGCTCCCGAGCGCACGCCCGCGGCGGCCGAGTCCAATCTGGACGAAAGCGCACCGCCTACCGGCGTAACCGCCACACCGAAACTGGCCGCCGGATCCGGCAATCAGCCGGGCGGCGCCAACGGAAGCAAGACGGGAGCCTCCAAAGGCGGTGCATCAAAGACTACCAAGAAGCCGGCGGCCAAGAAACCCACTCCTCGAAAGAGAGGATAGACCGAGCTGGAGCACGAGAAATCCGGCCTTATGTCCGAAAGCCAGCGTCCCCGGCGGGCGCTGGCTTTCTTTGCTCATGACCGAAGACCAACGCGACACAACCGAAACCGAGAACAACCGCCGCAGTGCGGTAATGTCTCCGATCGAGGAGCGTCTCGCCCGCCTTTCGGCTGTGATCGGATACGAGTTTCGCGACCCGGCGCTGCTGCGCCGCGCACTTACTCACCGGTCGTATGCAAATGAGCAACCCGATCCCCGGCCCGCGCACAACGAAGCGCTCGAATTTCTGGGCGACGCCGTGCTCGAATTCCTCATAAGCGCCTGGCTGTTTGAAATTTTTCCGGGCGAAACCGAAGGAACCCTATCAAAGCTGCGAGCGCATACCGTCAGCTCGCAATCGCTTCAACGCCAGGCCGCGCGCATAGATCTGGGCAGTTATATGCTGCTCAACCGCGGAGAGGAGAAAACCGGAGGACGCGCCAAATCCACCATTCAGGTGGACGCATACGAGGCGGTAATCGCCGCCATATACCTCGACGGCGGAATCGGCGCCGCCGCCGAGTTCGTCCGCCGGCAGTTCGCCGAACGCATAGCGGCGATCGACCCGCAGCAAATCGTAGTGGTCGATTACAAGACCGCGCTTCAGGAACGGTTGCAGGCGCACGGACTGCCCGCGCCGCAGTACTTCATCGTAGATACTCTTGGGCCGGATCACAGGCGCATCTTCGAGGCCGAAGCCCGCGTGGGTTCACGGCCGCTCGCAATCGGCGCGGGAACAAGCGTCAAGAGCGCTCATCAATCGGCGGCGCGCGCAGCGCTTGAAAGACTCGACGATATTCTCGGCGATATCAAATCCTGATCGCGCCTGAATTCGCCTCTTTTACCAAAACCCGCATTCGCACGCTTCAGATGACCGAAATACCCGAGCCGACCCCAGTTCCATCCGTAATGGAAACCGCAGACTGCCCTGCACCCGAAGCGCCCGCCTACCGCCCGCCGCCCAAAACGCTCGTGCGCGAATACTTCGAGCAGGCGCTTGTGACTGTAGTTATGGCGCTGTTTCTGATGACCTTCATCGCGCAGGCCGTGCAGGTGCCGACCGGCTCGATGCAGAACAACATACACATCGGCGATCACCTGTTCGTCAACAAGTTCGTCTTCGGTGAGCCTACGCCGTGGTTGCGCGGACTGCTGCCCACGCGCGAAATCCGACGCGGCGATATCATAGTTTTCAAGTACCCGCTCGATCCGCAGACGAATTACGTCAAACGCGTAGTGGGTCTGCCCGGCGACAGCATACGCATCAACGGAACGAAGATTATCGTCAACAACGAGGAACTGCCCGAAAAGCGCGTCGTCATACGTCTTATGGGTTCGGACTACTCCGCGCACCCCGTAGTCAGAACCGAAGCGGTTCCGTCCGGCGCCGCCTACACCGTTTATTACGACGACCGCGAACACGACCCGGAAGACGACGAATTCTCATCAGCAGGCTACGGCGTACGCGAACCTGCAATCGTTCCGCCGGACAGCTACTTCGTTCTCGGCGACAACCGCGACAACAGCCAGGACAGCCGCTACTGGGGATTCGTGCCGCGAAGCAACATCGTAGGCCGCGCACTCTACGTCTACTGGTCCTACAACCCGCAAAACCCGGCAGACGACGATCCTGAAAACGAAGAGGAGCCCGCGAGGCAGCCGAACCCTGTTATCCGGTTCTTCAGGTATACCAACTGGGCGAGAACCGGCACAGCGATCAAATAAACATTCCGTTCATTTCCGTTTGTTTCGTTCATTTCCGTTTGTTCCGTAATCTCTCTTCCCTTTCGCCGCGCACGGCGTCTGGATTATGCTCACCGCGTCATGGCCGATTCACGATTCCGAAAACTGCCCTCGATCGATGCAATGTTGCGCGCAGAGGTACTGCAACCGCTCATAGCAGATGCGGGACGCGCATCTGTACGCGAGGCGTTGCGCGAGACGATCGCCCAACTTCGCAGCGAACTCGCCGCATCCCCTGACGGAGAACATTCCCCGGAGGGTCTGATCGCAGGCATCGAGAGCCGGGTACGGGAGCGATTCGCGCGCCGCAAAAGTACAAGGACCCGGCGCGTCATCAACGCCACGGGTGTCGTGCTGCATACGAATCTCGGCCGCGCGCCCCTTGGCCGCCGATCTCTTGCGGCGATCAATGAGGTTGCCGCCGGATACTGCAACCTGGAGTTCGACCTGACGACTGGCAACCGCGGGCGGCGCGGCGCGGGGCTCGAAGCGATGCTGCGCGAACTGTTCGGATGCGAGGCCGCAACCGTAGTCAATAACTGCGCGGCCGCAGTGCTCGTTGCGGTAAATACGCTGGCCGAGGGCGGCGAGGTAATAGTCTCGCGCGGCGAACTCATAGAAATCGGCGGCGCATTCCGACTGCCGGATGTGATCGCAAAATCCGGGGCGCGTTTGCGCGAAGTGGGAACGACAAACCGCACGCGGCTCGCCGATTACGACAACGCGATTACTGCGGAAACCCGCGCCATACTGCGGGCGCATCCGTCGAACTACCGCATCATCGGTTTTACCGAACGTCCGGCGCTTGAGGAACTGTCGGGGCTTGCGCGTTCGCGCAATCTGCCTCTCATCGAAGATCTCGGCAGCGGAGCGCTCGTCGATCTTCGCGAAACCGGAATACGCGACGAACCTACGGTGGGAGAATCGCTGAAGGCGGGCGCGTCCGTCGTAGCCTTCAGCGGCGACAAGCTGCTCGGCGGACCGCAAGCGGGGCTGCTGCTCGGCGATGAACGCTTCATACGCCGCATCGAGCGCAATCCACTCGGGCGCGCGCTGCGCGTAGACAAGCTGATCTATGCGGCGCTTGAGGCCACGATCGAGGAGTATGCAGCCGGGCGTGCAGAAACCGAAATCCCCGTTCAGGCCATGTTGCGCGCCCGAGGTAAAGAGATTGCGCTTCGCGTCAAACGGTTCCTGCGCCGCGCGCAATCGGTTGGAGGCAACGTGAGCTTGAGATCCATCGACGGGGCTTCGGCTGTGGGCGGCGGATCGGCGCCGGGCGCGGAGTTGCCGACGCGATTGATTGTCGTCGAGGCCGACGGCTTGAGCGCAAGCGAAATCGAACGGCGTTTGCGCCTCGCGGATACTCCGGTCATTGCGCGCATACTCGATGACCGTGTGGTTCTGGATTTGCGCACGGTCGGGCCTGAAGACGAAGCGCCGATGATTGATTCCATAGCGACGCTAAACCGATCCACGGCAGCAAGGCGTGAGATAAAAAGAGAGATAACGGAACATACGAAATAAGACGGAAAGTACGGAAATATTCAATTATTCCGTTCTTTTCGTTTCATTTCGTATGTTCCGTTATCTCTCTCTTTTCGGTGTTTTACCCGGCCTTCTCGGCCGCAGCAAACCGCGTCACGATAGTCGTCCAGTCTATGGCCTTGAAATAAGCCTCTATGTAGTCGGCCTTTCTGAGTCCGTAATCGATCATGAAGGCGTGCTCGAATACGTCCATGATCAGCAGCGGCTCAACTCCGGCCAGATGCCCCACATCGTGTTCATTGGTCCATATGTTGAACAGTCGTTTGGCCCACGAATCGTAGCAAAGTATCACCCAGCCGATTCCGCGCATCGCGCCGGTTGCCTTGAAATCCTTTTCCCACGCCGAAGCGCCGCCGAAATCCGCCTCCATTTTCTTTGCAAGCGAGGATTCGGGCGCCAGCGCCTTGCCGCCCCGGATCATGCCGTCGAAGTAATATTCGTGCAGCCGCATGCCGTTGAACTCCCAGCCGAAACGCCGCTTCATTTCCGCATACTCGGGGCCGGTCTTCCCTGCCGCAACCATCTCGGCAAGCGCCGTGACGTAACGGTTGGTCTGCGTCACGTAGCCCTGATAGAGCGTGAAATGATTCTTCAGCAACTGATCGCTGAAACCGGCGACGCCGAGCAACCGGTCGAAATTCTGCGGCTGGTAAAGGGCCGGTGCGGCGCCTGGAGTCTGCGCCTCGGCCGCAACGCCGAGCGCTGCTCCTGCCAGCCCTGCGGCCGCCACTCCTCCATCCCTGATGAAACGACGACGCTGCGGATTGCGAATATTTCTTTCCATGTTTTTCTCCTGGCTCTCACGGGTTGAAAGGTTCAAGTAGAGGAATCGCATTATAACCCATATGCGGCCCGCAGGTCCCATAGGCTATAAGGGTTGGACGCGGCGGTAGCGCGCATAACGCGGCGCCCACATATGCGCGGCAAGATGCTGCAAAAGCGCTTCATCGCTCATAGCCGCTATTGCGGGCTCCACAAGATCCAGACGCGCGGCTTCTTTCGCCACAGCCGCCGCCGCCAGCAATGAAACGCGGCGCACCTCGGCGAGCGGCGGAAAAAGCGGCGCCATAGGGTCGGAAAGCGCGGGCGACGCTTCTGCAAGCGCACGCGCCGCCGCTACAAACATCTCCGCGCGCACCCTGCGCGCACCCGACGCAATCACGCCGAGTCCGAGTCCCGGAAATACATACGCATTGTTGCATTGCCCGATCCGGCGCGGCCTGCCGCTGCCCGTAACCGACGGCGGCACGTCCGGAAACGGGCTTCCCGACGCCACGATTGCGCGGCCCGCGGTCCACGCCAGCAGATCCGCCGGTTTCGCCTCGCAACGCGAGGTCGGATTCGAGAGCGGAAAGATGATCGGACGCGCAACGTGCCGCGCCATTTCTTCGACTATATCTTCGGTAAATGCTCCGGGCTGCGCCGCGGTTCCAATGAGCGCCGTAGGCCGCACGTTGCGCACGACATCCGCAAGCGATACGCGGCCCGGATCGTCGAGTCGCCAACCGGATAGGCGCGCGCGCGGTTGCGCGTAAGGCTGCGCAATGTCTTCGATATCGGTGCGACCGTCTTCTACAAGTCCCCCTATGTCTATAAGCCACAACCTCGACCTGGCCTCGGCTTCGGTCAACCCTTCAGCGATCATACCGGCGAGGATCTGTTCGGCAATCCCCGTAGCGGCCGAACCGGCCCCGAACATAACGATGCGCTGCTCACTGAGCCGCTCGCCGTTGACGCGCGCTGCTGCAAGAAGGCCGGCGAGCGCTACGGCGCCCGTTCCCTGTATGTCGTCGTTGAACGTACAGAGGCGATCGGCGTAACGTTCGAGCAATCGGCGCGCGTTATGCCGCGAGAAATCCTCCCATTGCAGCAGTACTCCGGGAAATCGCCGCTTGACCGCTGCAATGAACAGCTCGATGAATTCGTCGTACTCGGCCCCGCGTATCCGGCGATGCCTCCAGCCCAGGTACAGCGGGTCGCGCAGCAGGTCTTCGTTGTCGGTGCCGAGGTCGAGCATAACCGGCAGCGTAGACGCCGGGTGAATGCCCGCGCACAACGTATAAAGCGCGAGTTTGCCCACGGGAATGCCCATACCGCCAACGCCCAGATCCCCGAGTCCAAGTACACGTTCGCCGTCCGTAACGACGATAACCGAAACATCGGCAACCGGCGCGTTGGCGAGCATGCGGTCGATTTCGCCGCGGTGCGGCCAGGAAAGATAAAGTCCGCGCGGGCGGCGGTATATGTGGCTGTAATGCTGGCTTGCCGCGCCGACTACCGGCGTATAAATGATCGGCATCATCTCGTCGATGTGTTCGGCAAGCAGCATGTAAAAAAGCGTTTCGTTGCGATCCTGAAGCGCGGCGAGGAATACGTAGCGTTCGAGATCGCTCGGTTTGCCGCGAAAGTTGGCGTAGTTGCGCGCAAGCTGCTCTTCGACCGACGACACGTGCGGCGGCAGCAATCCGAGCAGATCGAACTCCCGGCGCTCGTCGTCGGTGAAGGCGCTGCCCTTGTTGAGCAGCGGATAGTCGAGCAGCAACTGCCCCGCAAGCCCTACTTCGAACACCGGCTCGCGCGTCTCCTCATCCCACACAGCCTTGAATGGAATCATCGACCTTGCCTTAAAGAAAACGGGGGTTCCGTGATTTCAACCCTATTCGGCGCATTGCGCGTCCTGCATTCCTGTTCCAATCTCGAATGTTTTGATTTAGATTGGGCGCGTAACAGGTTTCATCATACTGCACGCTGGAGATCAAGTACGCAATGACACTGGCTTCCGATGCTGCACCGGTTCGTCCCGGAGAGGAACTCAACTGGGATGCGCTTTCGCGTTTTCTGCACGAGCATCTGCCCGCGACTCTCGACGGCGAAACGCTCGACGCCGATGCTCCGTTTACAGTCGCGCAGTTTCCCGGCGGACACTCGAACCTAACATACCTCGTGGGTTTCGGCGGCCGCGAGTTCGTGATGCGGCGGCCGCCGTTCGGCCCCGTAGCGCCTACCGCGCACGATATGCCGCGCGAATACCGAATGCTTGCCGCCGTAAATCCGGTCTTTCCGCTCGCGCCGCGCCCGTATCTGCTGTGCGAAGATACGGAAATCATCGGCGCGCCCTTTTACATCATGGAGCGCCGCCAGGGACTTGTAGTGCGGCGCGACGTTCCGCCCGAAATCGGCGACGATCTGGATTTGCGCCGCCGCGTCAGCCAAAGCCTCATAGACACCCTTGCCGATCTGCATCTTGTAGACATCGAGCGCTGCGGGCTGATTTCGCTCGGCAAACCGGCGGGTTTCGTCGAACGGCAGGTCACGGGCTGGGCGAAACGGTGGGAGCGAGCGCGCACAACCGACCTGCCCGAAATCGAGGCGGTAATCAAATGGCTCGTAGACCACATGCCGCCCAATGCGCCGCGCCCGACCCTTGTGCATAACGATTACAAACTCGATAACGTGATGCTCGATCCGCAGAATCCGACGCGCATCATCGCAGTGCTCGACTGGGAGATGTGCACTCTGGGAGATCCCCTCGTAGATCTGGGATTGCTGCTGTGTTACTGGCCGCAGCCCGAAGATCCCGAGCCGCGGCGCGAAGCCATAAGCGGAGTAACCACGCTGCCCGGCTGGATGACGCGCGCCGAATTGACCGAACGCTACGCGGCGCGCACCGGAATGGATCTGACGCGCATCGGCTACTACGAGGTGTTTGCACTTTTCAAACTCGCCGTCGTGCTCCAGCAGATCTACTACCGCTACCACGTAGGGCAGACCCGCGACGAACGCTTCAGCGACTTCGACAAACGCGTCGAGGGGCTGGCGCACGCGGTGCGGGATCTGATCGTATAACCGCGAATGACCATATCGGCGCCGCCACCCACAACCACGTCCGAATCCACCGAAACGGCGGATACCGCACAACAGCGCAATGCCGCGCACGCAAGCAGCACTGCGGCCCGCCTTTGTTCGGCGATTGTCGTCAAATCGGTTCTGGAAATACTTTTTGTGTGCGCACTCGTAGCGGTTGCGGCATTCGTCAATCTGCATCCGCTCGTGCGCGGCGCGATAGACATTGCAGACGCATCGCGCGTAGCGGGCTGGGCGTGCGATCCGCGCTCGCCCGGCGAGGCGATCGAAGTGCAGCTTTTCATCGACGGAGAGTTCGTCTCAGCGCGCCGCGCCGATGAGCCGCGCCCCGATCTGGTGGAAAGCGGAGCGGCCGAGAATCCGAACCACGGATTTACATTTCACCTCGCGCCGCTTTCGCCCGGTATGCACAGCGTGCAGGTATTCGCCGTCCGGCCGTCGTTCGGCCGCAGCCTTACGCTGCTGCCTCTGGCTTCATCCCCGATCACATTCGTAAGAGAGATAACGGAACAGACGAAATAAGACGGAAACTACCGAAATATTCAACCATTCCGTAATTTTCGTCTCATTTCGTTTGTTCCGTTATCTCTCTTTTGCTCCCGGTTGCAAGGCTGACCGCCATGCCCACAACCACGACGACCACGCATCCGACCACGTTGTACCAGAGAAAACTTATCTTCGTCGTCGCACCCACCACGGCTACGGCCGCCACCCCCGCAATAAGACCCGCAAACGCGCCTGTTCCGGTCGCGCGCCGGGTTCCGATCGCAAGCACGAATACGCCCAGAAGCGAGCCGTAGAAATACGAGCCGAAACGGTTTACCACCTCTATGAGCGATCCGAGCCGCGAGGCGTATAGCGCCACGACGCAGGCAAACCCGCCCCACGCGGCGGTGGCCATCTTCGAGACTCTCAGGTAGTGGGCGTCCGACGCTTCGCGCCGGAAATGCCTGCGATAAAAATCAATCACCGTAGCCGTTGCGAGCGAATTCAGTTCCGCCGCAATCGACGACATCGCGGCGGCGAAAATCGCTGCGATGATCAAACCCACGACGCCCGCGGGCATATACGTCGTCACAAAGGTCGGGAAGACATAGTTCACATCGTTGAAGCGTTTGCCCGTAACACGTTCGGCCAGAGCCGCGCCGCGCGCACGCGCCTCTTTCACACGGGCGTCGGCGGCGATGAATCCTGCGCGCGCTTCGGAAGAAGCATGGTCCCCGGCATACCTCGCAGCGGCTTCCCTGCGCGCTTCGAGCGCCTGTTCATATTGGGCGTTGACTGCATCGTATTCGGCGCGCGCATCGCTTCTTTCAACGCGCGCCCGATCGTCGGCCTTAAAGAGCATCGGCGGATCCTTGAACTGATAGAAGACAAAAACCATCACGCCGATAAACAGGATCAGGAACTGCATCGGGATCTTTATAAACGCGCTCATCAGCAGCGATGTCCGTCCCTCGGATTCCGAGCGCGCGGTAAGGTAGCGCTGCACCTGGCTCTGATCGCAGCCGAAATACGCAAGCGCCAGAAACATCCCGCCTATCAGTCCCGACCACAGCGTGTAGGTTTCATTCAGATTGAACTGCGGATCGACCGTCATCAGCTTGCCCGTAGCTCCGGCAAGCGTCATCGCATCGCCTATGGATACGTTCGAGGGAAACTGTCCGATGATGACGAACAAACACACCGACATTCCCACGAAGATGATCACCATCTGCTTGACGTCGGTCCAGGTGACGGCCTGCACGCCGCCGAACATGGTGTAAACCGTCGTGGTAAGCCCCATCACGAGAATCGTCGTGGTTTCGTTCCATCCGAGCACGATAGAGAGAATCACCGACGGCGCGGCGACTATCACCCCGCACGAGAGTCCACGCGATATCAGAAAGCAGCAACTCGTCAGCGCCCGCGTCTTTACGTCGAAGCGCCGCTCCAGATATTCATACGCCGTGTATACGCGCGCCCTGTAAAAAAACGGCACCGCCGTCACGCACAGGATTATCATCGCGAGCGGCAAGCCGAAATAAAACTGTATGAACCGCATCCCGTCGGCATAGGCCTGCCCCGTAGTTCCCACAAGCGTGATTGCGCTCAACTGCGTCGCCATCACCGACAGCCCTACGGCCCACCACGGCAGGTTGCGATTGGCTAGAAAATACCCTTCGACTTCCTTGCTGCGCTTGGTCAGCCGCAACCCGTCTATGATTACGTAGAGCAGATAGGCCGCGACGATCGCCCAATCGAGCCATTTCATCGGGTCATCTCCGTTCGGGAAAGAGAGAATTCCGCTTGTTCCGTGAATTTTCGTCTGTTCCGTATTCTCTCTTCAAACCTTCGATCATCCAAAGTATCGCGAAAACATCCACAACGCGGCGATCGTCGCGGCGGTGTAGATGATTACTATCAGGTAGACGCGCCCCCAGTGCGGGTATTCGCGTTCTTTTTCATTCATCATTCGTCACTCCCCTCGCCCGCATTACTCTGGCGTGCAGCGACGCGACGCCCGCCAGATGTTCGGGTTTCATCAGCACGCTGCGCAGCGCGGTCAACCCCGCCGCGTCCCATATCAGTTCCGCATCGCCCGAGGCAAGAGGCCGTTTGACCTGGAACTTGGCCAGGTAGACCGGATCTTCCTCATCGTTCATCGTGCGCTCGAATATGTCTTCCACAACCGCGCTTATCGAGGACGTTGTGCACTCCGGCGTTGCGGGATAAAACGTCACTATGTCGAGCGAGGGATCAACCACGAGCCTCCAACGGTCGTCTCCGCGAAGCAACCGCGCCCACTCGCAGGCGGCTGCGCGCGTTTGCCGCAAAACGGCGCCCAGACCCGCCTCCGCGCTCAGAGGAAAGCAGCGCAGCGTAGCCCACAGCGCGGCTGCGGCTGCACCCGCGCGCGAACATTCGAGGCTGATTTCGCCGAGATGCAGATCCTTCGATGTGAAATAGGTGTAGGGCGAATCGTGCCTGTAAAACCGTCCGACCGCAGGATCGCGGAATATAACCGAACCGCAGCCGTAGGGCTGCAAGCCGTGTTTGTGAGGATCGACCACTATGCTGTCGGATTCGGCGATTGCGCGAAACGCCGAAGCGTCCCGGCTCTCAAGCACCCGATCGTCATCGGCGAGCAGACGGAAAAAACCGCCGTAAGCCGCATCGACGTGTATGCGGAAATCGAACTCGCGCCGCAGCCCGAGCGCTTCGTCGACCGGATCCACCGCACCTATGGCCGTCGTTCCGGTCGTCATCACCACGGTACCGATGCGCCCCGCGCGCAGCTTGTCGCGCAGATCGTCCAGATCCATGCGCCCGCGGGCGTCGACTTCCACGGCAACGGAGTCGATGCCCAGAACCTCGCACATCCTCGAATGCGTGTAATGAGCTTCGCGCGAGAATGCTACCTGTGAATCAGGGTGCAGTTGGCGCGCAACCCACAGCGCTTCGAGATTGGCGATCGTGCCGCTCGAGGTCAGATGCCCGAGATGCTCATCGTATCCGAACATGCGGGCGAGATCGGCTACGACTTCGTATTCCATCTTCGCCGTAGCCGGACCGCCGTCGAGCGCGTGGTTGTTGGGGTTGATCTGCTGGGCGAGGAAATACGCCATCGTCGCAACCGCGTGCGGCGGTTTGAGCATCTGGCCCGCGTAATCGGGATGAAAGAAGGGATAGTTTTCCGTCAGCCGCTCCAGCAGTTCATAGAGCACCTCGCGCATCTGCGCTTCGGAGCGCCGCAGCGTGGCGTCGATTTCGTAATCGGGCCAGCGCAACTGCCAGCGGCCGAGAGCTTCGATTGCTTCGGGCAGCAGCCGTGCGGTCATTCTGCGCTGTTCCGAAGCCCATATCGGCGTCTTGTTGGAATCGCTCATACGGACAAAGAGAAAACCCGGAATTCACTGAAAACAAGATGCGGAATTCGCGGAAGTGGTCGGTTCAGCCGCCGGCGTCGAGTACGGCGGCGGATGTGCGGGCAAGATTTTCGGCGATAAGTTCGACTAGCGGCTGCGTCAACATGCGAAAGGCCGCCGCGAGCGCCGCCGCGTAACGCGCTTCAGATGCCTCATCGCCGAAAATGATCACGGGCGGCAACCCCGCGCGTTCGGTGTAAAAGCTCGCCGCAAGCATCGGAATCGTTTCCGAAAAATCCGGATACGGCTGCAGATCGGTGAGCCGCAGATGCACGAGCGCCGCCTGCTCTACGGGATGAATTTCGGCGAAACTTTCGGTTGAAAACCACTCGAAGGCGTTGTCGAGCAGGCGCGGCAAAAGCACGGCCGGGGCCGGATCGTGAGCTACTGCGAGGCGTGCGGCTTCGAGCCGCCGCAGCGGCGCAGCCTCCTCGCTTCCGGTCAACGCGCGATAAATCGCGTGGAGTTGCGACGCGCCGAGATTCGATGATGGAGCGCCTGCGGCGGATGATGTTACGAGTTCGGCGGCGCGATGAAAGCGGTCGGATGCGCCGGAGTCGGATATCTGCGCCGATCGTTTCTGCGCGTGATCGAGTTGCAAACGCCGAAGGCGCGGCAACAGACGCGCGCGTGCCTCGGCGTCGGTCAATGCGTTTTGCCAGCGTTCGCGCGCGACTGCCAGATCGGCGGTCCAGCCCGCGGACGAACGAAGGTTATCCTGAAAAATCGGCAGTTCCATAGTTGCGCAACGGGATCAGCCGCCATTGTGCCCTTTGTGCACCTGTGAGAGCAAACGGCCGCCGACCGAAGGATTGTATTCCTGAATCGATGCGCTAAATCAAACCACACGACTTCGGGAGATCAGAGAGATAACGGAACAAACGAAATGAAACGAAAATTACGGAAAGACTGAGTATTTCCGTCTGTTCCGTCTTATTTCGTTTGTTCCGTTATCTCTCTTGAGTCTCACGCTTTGTACCAATCTCGTAAGGATCGATTTAGTCATGCCGCAGCGAAAGCGGCGATGAGCGTGCCCAGGCGCGAGGGGGCGAAGCTGTTCCTCACCCGGACCGGTATGCCGCGCGCCTCTACGGGACGCAGCGTTTTCGGATGCAACACTCTCGCTCCGGCTTCGGCCAGCGCCGTAGCAGCGGCGTAACTGAGTTGGGGAATGGTTTCGGCCTCGGGCGCAAGGCGTGGATCGGCGGTCATCACGCCGTCTACATCGGTCCATATGACGACTTCGGCGGCGTCGAGCGCGGCGCCGAGAAGCGTGGCCGAATAATCCGATCCGCCGCGCCCGAGCGTGGTAACGGCGCCGTCGGCCGTAGCGCCGATGAATCCGGTGACTACGGGGATGACGCCCGCGGCGATCAAAGGCAGCAGTTGGAGGCGGGCGCGGGCGCGCGTAGCCGAAGCGTCGGGTTCTGCGGCGCCGTGTGCGTCGTCGGTGACGACAATGGTGGAGGCATCGACGGCAAGCGCCAGCGTTCCGCGCGCGGCGACGGCGGCGGCGAGCAATCGGGCGGTGAGTTTTTCACCCGTGCTGCATATGAAGTCGAAGGTGCGCGAACATATGCGCTCCTCTATGGCGAGGCGGTCGCAGGCGCGTCCGGCTGCGGAGGCAAGCAGCTTGATTTCCGTTTGAAGTTCGCGCCGCGCCGCATCGTCGGCGATAAGGGAGCAGACCGCGCGCGAGTGTTTGCATTGAAGCCAGTCGGTGAGCCGCGCACCCGCGCTCCAGTCTCCGGCTGCGGCCGAGGTGGCGGCTTCTATAAGTGCGTTGGTAACGCCGCTCATCGCCGATACTACGGCCACCACGCGAGATTCGCTCTGAGCGTCGCACAGCAGTTCCGCCGCTCGACGCAGCGGGTCGGCGTCGCCGACCGATGTACCTCCGAATTTCATCACCCGCACGTTTTCTGTTGCCTGACTCATGGATAGTCCCCTTTCCGTTCGAACTGTGGGGCGGGAGAAAAAGAAAACCTCCCGCGCTAAAGAGTGGCGCGGGAGGTTCTCGGGAATCGGAGAACTGTCCGGCTCTTTAGCAGTTTTTTACGTGGAGCAAGTTGCCTTAAATCGCCACGTTTGAATAAAAGCAGGCGCACTCTACGCCGGATCCCTCCGCGCTGTCAAGAGAGTCAGGCATGCCGCGGCGAGACGGGTGTGATTAAAAGTGCGACACGGGTGTGATTGGTCTCAGCCTGCGAAGCAGACGGCGGAACAAACATTACGTTTACTTCGGTCAAGCCGTCAGGGTCCCAGATCCACGGCGCCGCCATCAGGTCCAACGAGTGTGCGTTCAACCGCGGGTTAGCCAACCAAGCTTTCCGCGCGCGAACGAAGGTCGATTATGTGCTCCGGGAACCGGGCGAGAGCTTTCGACACCTCGTCCCAGACGACGAGGGTTCTCGCCCTCTCATCCCACTCCCCGCCCTCTGGGCGCCGGGCGTATCTCGCGAGGACGTGCTATACGTCGAGGGCCGGCAGTCCTTCGCTCGCAGTCCCTCGAAGGAAGAGTGCAAGCGATGCGATCGCCGTCGCCTCAAGTTGGTAGAGGCGTAGGTCGGTGGCAGCGAACAGGTTTCGAGTCTCCAAGAGGAAACGCAACCGCGTGAAATCGAGAAGGCGGTCGTCGACAAGGTCGTGGCCACAGAGAGACAGTTCCAGCCCGACGAAGTGGCGGAACAAATCGCCGGAGTCGCCATCATACGGCTGTAGGGTTATCCGAGCGTGCTGTCGACCATCTTGCGAATCTCATCAAGATCGCCGGCGGCGTTGAAGACGAATTCTACGGTCTGACTCACAATGTCGCTCTGGCAGGCTAACGCCGCGTTGACCGAGCGCGGGCGCAAGGCGAAATACTGATAGCTAACAACCAATCCACCTGAAGTCCGCTGCCCGCGTTTCGGTCCAATGCAAAGTTAGGTGTTCTCTCTCTGTAGCTTTCCTTACCATGTCTTTACTCTTCCACACGTGGCGATCTCTA
>JAHBSF010000105.1 GCA_019639255.1 Acidobacteriota bacterium
ATGTGGCAGCACTCGAGAAAGAATGGATAAGCAAGTTTGGGCCACCCACAAAAAAGGATGGCGATCTCCGTTACTGGGGATGCGCAGCCAAAAACCGTGTGGCAGATGTCGACGTCTACAATGATTGCGTCGTTCTTGAAATCAATCCTTTTTTGCTTGAAGTGCGCGCGATGGACGATCGGATCAAAGTAGCTTGGAGCAAGGAGTATCAAGCGAAGGTTGCCGCCGCAAAGCAGTAGAGGACGCGAAGACTTCAGCACCGCGAGGAAACCCGGTTCCTCAACCGATTCCCAGCCTGAAGTGGACGCCAACTGCATCCGGGGAAACCGTCAAGCTGCCTGCGGCTGTACGGCTGCGATGAGGCGTATGGCGCCTAACAACGCCGGCTTGCAGCCGACGCCGACTGGCGCGATCATGAGCCGCCACGGCCAAAGCCGAACGTTCGGCGCCGCAAGCACCCGCAGATAGCGCGAAATGATAATGATTCGAAAGGCAAGATAATGAAAACTCGTTGGCACGTTGTGGATCTCCTGTTTGCCCGCGTCGCAGAACAGCCAGGCTCCAGCGTGTTCTGCGAGTCGAGTTCCGTGCTGTTTGAGGCGGCGACCGCCGGCGTGGCCTATGATCGGGCCCTCGAGTGGGCAGGCCGCCACACCGAGCACACTGACTTCGAGTTCGTCGGTGTGCGACACATACATTCTCTCGACGACACGCCAGGCGACGGCGTCGAAGTCGGCGGCCGTTTTTTCGAGGATGTGGATCCGTGGGAGCGGCGTGACGAACTCATTCCACCTCGGCACGAGATTCCTGTCATCGTATTCGAGGCGAACCCCACGACACCCGTCGGTCGTCTCTTGGACGAAGACACAGAGGTGAAGATACAGCGCTTCTTCTCGGGGACCGAGTGACGCCGCGCGCTGCCGAACAATCCGATGAACCGGAGCGCGCACAGCCGAGTTGGTCGATCCTCTTTGTGGGTTCGTGCGCGCCCGGTAATCCTGGTTGTTATGCTGCCGAACATATCACCGCGCATTTCGGCGAAGATGTGGAGGAAATAGATGAATCTGAAACTGACAAAAATATTCCAGAAAGTGCCTGAAGGATATATCGCTTTCGTTGAGGAACTGCCAGGCGCGAATACACAAGGGCGGACATTAAAAGAAGCAAGATCTAATCTGGAAGAAGCCATCGTACTCGTTCTCGAAGCTAACCGTGAATTGGCAGAAGAAATGATCAAAGGTCAAGATGTGATTCGAGAATCGATTGATCTGTCCGCAGCATGAAGAGAAGAAATCTGATTGCTCATTTGGAGGTGCACGGTTGCGAGCTGCTGCGTGAGGGCGGCAATCATTCCATTTACATCAATCGCCGGGCGCAGAGATCTTCCGCCGTCCCACGACACCGGGAAATCAATGATTTCCTCGCCCGGAAGATATGCAGAGACTTGCAAGTGCCGGAACCTTGAGCAGCATAACCACGCGATGGACCGGAGCCGCGCAAAGATCTTATCTTTGGGCTTCGCATTCTTTTCACAATGGTTGGCTGTGCGCGACCCGGTCAGCACGGGCGTTCGAGCAATCAAGTGATTAACTCAACGGCCATGCACTAAAGCCAGCGGATAAGAGGAAGACAGCGAAGTCGGGAAGTTCCCCGCAAGGATGTTTAACATGAGTCAGACAATCATCTACAAGCTAAATCACGCCACACGACTTCGGGACAAAAAAAGAGAGATAACGCAACATTCGAAATAAGACGGAAACTACGAACATATTCGACTATTCCGTTCTTTTCGTTTCATTTCGTATGTTCCGTTATCTCTCTTGCTGTCTCCCGCTTTGTACCAATCCTCCGTGGATTGATTTAGATCACTTGCTAAACGAGATACTCTTCCAGGAGCTTGCTCAATGGCTGCGCCCCAAGCTTTATTCCGCCGCCGCCTTCGCCGGCTCAGGAGCGGCGACGTTGTGTCGCACTTTGAATTACACCCCGGCGTGCGCAGGTCGACCGCCCGTTTTGCAAAATCCCATCCCGCCGCTTATGATTCGAGCTTGTGTCTTGATACAAACAGGCGCAGCGGCGCCGCAGTGCGAAGCACTTTAATACGAGGAGACTGGAATGGCGACAGATGTCCTGATGCCCCAGATGGGGGAATCGATTGCGGAAGGAACCATTGTCAAATGGCTGAAAAAAGTGGGCGAAGCGGTAGCGCGGGATGAACCGCTGTTTGAGATATCGACCGACAAGGTGGACGCCGAGATCCCCTCGCCGGCCGCCGGCGTGCTCACCGAAATTCTGGCAAGCGAGGGAGAAACCATAGCCGTCAATGCCATAGTCGCACGCATAAAAGAAGCGGGCGAGGCTGAAGGCGAGAGTGCGCCGCAGGAAACACCTTCGGCTCCGGCTGAACCTGAAGCTCCAAAGGCGGCTGCGCCTCCCGCGGCTGCCGCTCCCGAAGCCGAAGCGCCGGCCGGGGAGAAGCCTAAAGAATCGGGCGTGCGCGTGCGGTCTTCGCCGCTTGTGCGCAACATAGCGCGCGAACACGGCGTCAACCTCGACGAAGTGCCCGGCACCGGACAGGGCGGGCGCGTGACGAAGGAAGACATACTGGGATACATCGAAGCGCGCAAGGCCGCAGCGCCCGCAGTCGCACCTCCGGCTCCTCCTGCGCCTCCGGCTCCAGCAGCACGACCTGCGCCGCCTGCACCTCCGGCGCCCCCCGCGCCGCCTGCTTTTCCGGCGGCGGCGCGCACGCCCGTATTTGCGGCGGGCGAGCGCGTATCGATCGAGCCGATGAGCGGCATGCGGCGCACGATCGCCGAACGTATGGTGCAGAGCCGCCGCACATCGGCGCACGTGACGACTTTCTTCGAGGTCGATTACACCAACATTGCGCGGCTTCGCGATCGCATAAAGAAATCGTTCGAGGAGCGCAACGGCGCGAAGCTTACATTCATGCCGTTCATCATCAAGGCCACTATCGACGCGCTCAAGGCGTTTCCCGTGCTCAACGCCTCGGTCGACGGCGATAACATCGTTTACAAACAGGACCTGAACATAGGTATGGCCGTCGCGCTCGACTGGGGGTTGATCGTTCCGGTAATCAAACACGCCGATGAACTGAGCATCACGGGACTGGCGCGGGCGAGTCAGGATCTGGCCGTGCGCGCGCGCAACAAGCAGTTAAAACCCGATGAAGTTACGGGCGGAACATTCTCGATTACTAACTTCGGGCTTTACGGCGGACTCACCGCAACGCCGATCATAAATCAGCCGCAGCTTGCGATCCTCGGCATTGGCGGGATCAGGAAGCGGCCCTGGGTGGTCGAAACCGATGACGGAGACGCTATCGCCATCCGCTCCATCGGCGTGCTGAGCCTTTCGTTCGATCACCGCATAATCGACGGCGCAGTGGCCGATGAATTTATGGCTCATATCAGGAAATCGATCGAGTCGACCGACTTTTCCGCGCTCGTCTGACTGAAGTGAGAACGCGGAATACGCGGGAAATAACGCAAAACCACGGCGCAGAACAATTCTGATCAATCTCGTGTTTTTTCGTTATTTTCCGCGTATTCCGCGTTCTGTCGTTCTGTCAACAATCGTTCCGCCGGTTATGCGCATCTGCGAATACGCCTTCCTCAATCGTATGGAATACGCCGAAGCCCACGCGCGACAGGAAGCTATTGCTGCGGCGCGCAAGGCGGGCGAATGCGAGGATGCGCTGTTGCTGCTCGAACATCCTCACGTCATCACATTGGGGCGCGCGGCGAATCGGGACAACGTGCTCGCGGATGAAAACGCGCGACGCGCCCTGGGCGTAGAACTTCACGAAACCGGGCGCGGCGGCGATGTTACTTATCACGGACCGGGGCAACTCGTCGGCTATCCGATCATAAATCTTGCGCCGGACCGTTGCGATGTGCGCCGGTATGTGCAGGATCTGGAGGAAGTGCTCATCCGCACGGCGGGCGATTACGGCATCGAGGCGGAGCGTATCGCCGGATTGACCGGCGTATGGGTAGGAGGCGAAAAACTGGCGGCCATCGGCGTGCGCATTTCGCGCTGGGTTACCATGCACGGTTTTGCGCTGAACGTTTCGACCGATCTGAGCCGGTTCAATTTGATAATCCCGTGCGGGATATCCGACCACGGCGTGACCTCGATCGAAAAGTTGCTCGGACGTAAGGTCTCGGTAGCGGACGCAGCGGCGAAGGTCGTACGCCATTTCGGAGAAATATTCAACCGGCGAATGATCGAGCGCCCTGCACTCGCGGCAATCTCCTGACCGACGAAATCGCGCACTTTAACTCCTGAATCAAACCACACGACATGGAAGAGAGATGACGGAACAAACGAAATGAAACGAAAATTACGGAAAAATTGAATATTTTCGTCTGTTCTGTCTTATTTCGTTTGTTCCGTCATCTCTCTTCCATGTCGTGTGGTTTGATTTAACTCCGAGAACAACCTGTCGGAATCCGGAACAGAACTTATGGCCAATCAGGATGCAAATCCGCCGATCGACGAAAACGACGATGTGATGAGGGAGAAGCGAGGCCTGGCGCTTCATACCCGAATACTGATCGGGCTTGCAATCGGCGCCGTGTTCGGCGTGGGAGCAAACATACTGACCGCAGACAACCCGGCGGCGCAGGCTCGCGTGTTGTGGGTAGCGCAATACATTACCGACCCGATAGGGCAGATATTCCTGCGCATGCTCTTTATGGTGGTGGTCCCGCTGGTGTTTGCGTCGCTTACGCTCGGCGTATCGCAGCTCGGCGATCTGGGGCGGCTCGGCAGGATCGGCGTAAAGACGTTTCTGTATTTCATGCTCGTCACCGCGCTTGCGGTTACGATCGGATTGACGCTGGTAAACACGGTCCGACCCGGCGTCGGTTTTTCGGCCGAAGTTCAGGCGCAGTTGATGGAAACCTTCGGCAAGGATGCGGCCGAAAGGCAGAAGCAGGCCGAATCCGATCAGGGTTTCGGCATCAATACTTTCGTCAACATCGTCCCGCGAAATCCCATAGCGGCCGCAGCCAATACGGATATGCTGGCGGTGATCTTTTTCGCGCTCGTATTCGGCATTGCGCTGACGCTGATTCCGAGAGAGAAATCCGAACCCGTGCAGCGCGTGCTCGACGGCGTGGGCGAGGCGATCATAAGGATCGTCGGGATGGCGATGAAGATTGCGCCGTTTGCAGTCGCGGCGCTTATCTACAGCACCACGGCGCGCTTCGGATGGGGCCTGATTCAGAGCCTGCTGTGGTATGCGCTGTGCGTTCTGGCCGGTCTTTCAATACTCCAGTTCGGAGTGTTTACGGTACTCATAAAGATCTTTGCACGGCGCAATCCCCTCACGTTTTTCCGCAAAGCCACGCCCGTTATGGTGACGGCGTTCTCGACGAGTTCGTCGAGCGCAACGCTGCCCACGACGATTAAAACCGCCGAGGAAGAACTCGGCGTTCCCCCGCAGATCGCCGGGTTCGTGCTGCCGCTCGGCGCTACGATGAACATGAACGGCACGGCGCTTTTCGAGGGGGTCACCTGCGTATTCATCGCCCAGGTATTCGGCGTGGAACTCGGATTGAGCCAGCAACTGGTGGTCATAATACTGTCGGTGCTTATGGCCGTAGGCACGGCGGGCGTGCCGGGCGGCTCGATACCGCTGCTGATGATCGTGCTCAACACAATCGGTGTTCCGCCCGGGGGCATAGCGATCGTGCTCGGCATCGACCGGATACTCGACATGGCGCGGACCGTTCCCAACGTAACCGGGGACCTGACCGCCGCGTGTTTCATTGCGCGCTCCGAAGGCGTGACGAATGATGAAAGAAAGATAAGGGAACAGACGGAATAATACGGAATAAAGGGAAATTGACGAAAACCACGGGAATCGTCAAACTTTCCGTTTGTTCCGTATTATTCCGTCTGTTCCGTATTCTCGAACCGCCATTGCCGCGGCTATAATGCGATTATGCCGAAGACGAAACTGCAGGGCCCGAAGCCGGAATGGCTGAAGGTGAAATTGACGATGGGCGACGACTTTATGGGAGTCCGTCGCCTTGTCGGTGATCTGAGCCTCCATACAGTATGCGAGGAGGCGCGCTGTCCCAACATTTACGAGTGCTGGTCCAACCGCACGGCGACTTTCATGATCGCGGGCGACGTATGCACGCGGCGCTGCGGTTTCTGCGCCGTCAGCAAGGGCGCTCCGAAGCCGCTCGATCCGGCCGAACCGCTCAACGTAGCCGAAGCCGTCAGCAAACTGAAGCTTCGGCACGCGGTAATCACGGCGGTCAACCGCGATGATCGTGAAGACGGCGGCGCTGCGCATTTTGCAGCGACCATTGCAGCCGTGCGCGATCTCAACCCGGAATGCAAGGTCGAAGTTCTGATTCCGGATTTCGAGGGCAATGATCGCGCGCTGGACATAGTTCTCGACGCCCGCCCCGATGTACTCAATCACAATACGGAAACCGTGCAGCGCCTGTATCACCGCGTCCGGCCGCACGCGAAATACGAGGAATGGACGATGCGCCTGTTGAGGCGCGCGGCGATGCGGCGCGATGCGGAAAACCGGGATATGCTGACCAAATCCGGGCTGATGCTCGGACTCGGCGAAACCTTGGATGAGGTAATGGAAACCATGCGCGATTTGCGCCGCGCCGATTGCGACGTGCTCACGCTCGGGCAGTATCTCCAACCCTCCGAACGCAGGCTTCCGGTCGAGCGGTTCTACACGCCCGCAGAATTCGCCGAACTCAAACGTATCGGACTGGAAATGGGCTTCAGGTACGTCGAATCCGGGCCGCTCGTGAGATCGAGCTACCACGCGCACGAACATAAACCGGAGCGCGAGATGCCCGTACTGCAAGGAGAACACGCAGTACACGGAAATTGACGCAAACCGCGGATGAGCCCTGCACTCATCCGCGATTTCCGCCGGATTCCGTGTATTGTTCTCTCTTTCCGCCGTTGAATTATGCCGGACCGTCAGGACAAGATTCCCGAAAACAAGCCTGGAAGGTATTACGTCGATCGCCAATGCATCGATTGCGACGTATGTCGCGATGTCGCGCCCGAGAACTTCACACGCAATGCTGCGGCCGAGTATTCCTTCGTCCACAAGCAACCCGAGACTGCCGAAGAGGAAGCGCTTTGTCTCGAAGCTCTCGAAGCCTGTCCCGTTGATGCAATCGGCAATGACGGAGAATGATTTCCAAATAGTGTTCTGATAACAGTGCTGCGCCGCCCGCGGTTTTCTATTGCTCTGGAGCGGGATCAGCGGTAGAGTGCCAGCATTTGGCAGCGAGTGGAAGATTCTGAAAACACATACCGACTGATGCCGAGGTTGTTTCGGCGACACAACACAGGGTGCGCCCGGCAACGAGAGCGCTCGCTGTAATGCCCTGTAAACGGGCGCAACGCAGATCCCCGCCGCACGCCGGATCAACATCAACAACTCAATGGAACGCAATGGGAGAGGATACGAAAATCCGGGAGGAGTTGCTCGAAGAAATCGAGCGCCTGAACAGACTGACCAGCAAACATCAGGATCAGCGCGACACGATCGAGACGCTGCGTACCAGTGAACAATGGTTCCGGATGCTGGTGGAAAACTCGGCCGACGTCATTCAACTGCTCACGCACGACGCAATCATTCTCTACGAAAGCCCGTCGGTCGAACGCGTCCTGGGCTACCGGCCCGAAGAAATGGTCGGGCGGCAGGCGGCTGATTTTGTGCATCCGGAAGATGTGAAACTGGTGGCCGAGGCATACACCGAATTTCGCGACCGGCCCGGAGCAATTGCAATTCTGGACGTGCGCGTGCGCCACAAAGACGGGAACTGGCGCTGGATGGCGAGCATTTCTACCAATCGCCTGCACACGCCGGAAATCGGGGCGATAGTCGTCAACTTCCACGACATCACCGACCACAAGCGCGTAGAGCAGAAACTGCAGGAAACCGAACTGAACCTGCGCCAGATCATCGATGCAATCCCCTACCCGATCTTCTGCAAGGATCAGAACGGGCGGCTGGTGTTCGCCAATCCGCGATTTACCGAACTGATAGGACTGCCGCCGGACGATATGATCGGCCGGCCTCAATCGCAGTGGATTCCGCGCGACGACTACGCGGACGATTACCTTGAGGACGATCGCGAGGTAATAGCGACGGGCCTGCCGAAGGTTATACACGATGAACCGTTCATAGACCGGAACGGGGAGATGCATATTTTTAGAACGACGAAATCTCCGTTTACAGTAGCGGGCACGGAGGCTACGGCGATTCTCGGCATTTCCGTCGAGATGACGGAGTTGAAGCAGGCCGAGCAGCGGCTGCGCGCACAACTCGGTTGCGTATCGGTGCTTGCCGGCGCACACTCGCTCGACGAAGCGGCGCCGCAACTGCTCGAAGCCGCGTGCCGGGCGCTCGACTGGGAATTCGGCGCACTGTGGCTGGTGCAGGCGGGCGACGCGGAAGAAGTGCTGCAATGCAATGCAGTATGGCAATCGCCCGTGATATCGGATGATGAATTTGCCTCCCTCAGCAAAAAACTTACATTCAAACGCGGTAAGGGGCTGCCCGGATATATCTGGGAGACCGGTGCACCCTACTGGCAAGACGACATCTCTACGGCGCATAAGGCCAAGCGTTATGACGCGTCGTTGCGCGCCGGTCTTCACGCGGGCTTCGCCGTGCCTATGCAGTTCGGCGGAAAGTTGCTCGGAGTTCTGGAGTTTTTCAGCAGCCGGAGTCAGGAACCCGACCGGAACCTGATTGCGACCATCACCGCAATAGGCACGCAGATTGCCCAATTCATCGACCGCGACCGGACCGAAGAGGCGCGGCGCCGCAGCGAGCGCGAACGTAATCTGCTGCTCGAACGGCTGCAGGTGCACGTCGAGCGCATGCCGATCGCCTACCTGATGTCGGGCGAGGATTTCCGCTACACGCGATGGAACCCGGCGGCAGAACGCATGTTCGGATGGCGCGAGGAAGAAATACTGGGAAGACATCCTTTCGAAGTAATTGTCCCGCCCGAAAACCAGGTATACGTCGAAGAAATATTTGAACGGCTGCGCAACGGCGCCGTCGGGGTGTCCGGAGCGAACGAATGCCTGACCAAAAGCGGGCGCAGGATCTACTGCGAATGGAGCAACACGCCGCTTTTTGACGGCGACGGCCGTTTCGTCGGCATCGTGTCGATGGCCGAAGACATAACCGAGCGCGTCAAGATGCAGGAAGCGCTGCAAACGAGCGAGGCCCGCTACCGCACGATCGTCGAAACCACGCACGAAGGAATCTGGACCATCGACGCCCAACTGGATACGACGTTCACCAATCATCGAATGGCGGAGATGCTGGGAGAGACCCCTGAGGGTATGCTGGGGCGATCGCTTCTCGATTTCGTATTACCGCAGGACGCCGAAACATTCGGCGCCGATCTCGAACGCATGCGCGAAGGGCCGCCCGAACAGCGAGAGTGCAGGCTGCGCCGCAGCGACGGCAGCACGGTATGGGTGCTGCTATCTGCAAGTCCCTTGCGCGACGACGAAGGCGGGATGACGGGCATGCTTCTGATTGCGGCGGACATCACCGAGCGGCGCGCTCTTGAGGAACAGTTCCGTCAGGCCCAGAAGATGGAGGCCATAGGACGCCTTGCGGGCGGCGTAGCGCACGATTTCAACAATCTGCTGACGATCATCTCGGGCTACAGCGAACTGCTGCTCGGGCGGCTCCCGGCCCAGGATCCGCTGACGCGGCTCGTGATGGAAATCAAACGCGCAGGCGAGCGCGCCGCAGGACTTACACGACAATTGCTGGCCTTCAGCCGCAAGTCGGTGCTCGAACCAAAACTAGTAGATCTCAACGGCGTGGTTTCAGAAAGCGCCGGAATGATAAGGCGGCTCGTGGGCGAGGACGTGGAATTCAGGACCACGCTGGAACCGAGGCTCGGGCGCGTGCGCGTCGATCCCGGGCAGATCGATCAGGTAATACTCAACCTCGTCATCAATTCCCGCGATGCGATGCCGCAGGGCGGCCGGCTGACGATCGAAACGCAGAACATCGAACTCGATGCCTCCTACGCGCAGATGCGCCCCGAAATCAAACCCGGCCAGTACGTGATGCTTGCCGTCAGCGATACGGGAACCGGAATGAGCGAGGAAATCAAGGCGCGTATATTCGAGCCGTTCTTCACCACCAAGACCAAGGGCAAGGGCACCGGACTCGGACTCGCAACCGTCTACGGCATCGTCCGGCAAAGCGGCGGACACATAAACGTCTACAGCGAAATCGGTCAGGGAACCTCGTTCAAGCTCTATCTGCCGCGCGTAGCGGGCGCCGTCGCCGTGAAGATGTACGACCGCACTACGACTCCGTCGCGCTCCGGACACGAGACCATATTGCTGGTGGAAGACGAAGAAGCGCTGCGGGCGTTTGCTCGCCAGGTGCTGCAATCTGCGGGCTACACCGTACTCGAAGCGGGCAACGGCCCCGAGGCGCTCGCCCTTCTGGAGGAATATCACGGGCAGATACACCTGCTCGTAACCGACGTAGTGATGCCTCAGATGAGCGGGCGCCAACTCGCCGAGCGGCTGCTTGCCACGCGCTTCGGATTGAAAGTGCTTTATATTTCGGGTTACACCGACGACGCCGTAGTCCGCCACGGCGTGCTTCAGGCGGAAGTCGCGTTCCTTCAAAAACCATTCTCGCCCGCCGCGCTCACGGCCAAGGTGCGCGCCGTGCTGGATCAACGAGGGTGAAACCGCGTTCTACAGCGGTTTCGATTTTGGTGTTCAGTACTCTGTAAACAAAGTTTGAGTTTTTCAGCCGCGGAGCGGCGAAAGATCTGTAGCCCAGGGCGGCGAGCCCTGGGTAGGTGTGGAGAAGCGGCGCCAGCCCCGGAGGGGCGGAAGATCTTTCGCCCTTTCAGGGCTCGGACGTTTTTCGCCTGCTGACCTGGCGCTCACGCATCAGGCTACAGATCCTTCGCCGCTTCGCGGCTGAAAAACTCAACAAACTTTGTTTGCAGTGTAATATCGAAACAATCGGAACAAACGGAACGATCATACGCTGTTGGGCGCCATTCCACTTTTCCACACCTCTTATGCAACACTCCACTGATTTCATCGTCATAGGCAGCGGCGTAGCGGGCCTTCGCGCGGCTGTCGAACTTGCTCGACACGGCAATGTCGTAGTTTTGACAAAGGATCGCCTCGATGAATCGAATACGGAATACGCTCAGGGCGGCGTAGCCGTTGCTCTGTCGGATGACGACGAAATCGGGCTGCACGCCGAGGATACCCTTAATGCCGGCGCCGGGCTGTGCGACGAACACGCCGTGCGAACGCTCGTCGAAGAAGGTCCGCGTTATATTACTGAACTGATTGACTGGGGAGCGCAGTTCGATCGCGAGGGTGGGGCGCTGGCATTTACGCGGGAAGCCGCGCATTCGCGCCGCCGTATTCTGCACGCTCGCGGTGATTCTACCGGAAGCGAGATCGTGCGCGCTTTGCTCGCGCGCGCGCGCCGTGAACCGAATATTACATTCCACGCACACGCTGCCACGATTGGCCTTCTGGTCGAAGACGGGCGCTGCGCGGGCGTAGAATACATCGACCCAAACGAAAGTCTTATGCGATTGATGCGCTCTCGCGCCGTCGTTCTTGCTACGGGAGGGGCAGGGCAAATCTTCGCTCAAACCACAAATCCCGAGGTAGCCACTGGAGACGGCATAGCGATGGCCTACGCCGCCGGCGCGGAGGTATGCGACCTTGAATTCGTTCAGTTTCACCCCACGGTGCTTGCAGCGCCAGGCGCCCCGCGGTTCCTGCTTTCGGAAGCGTTGCGCGGCGAGGGCGGAAGGCTTCGCAACGACGAGGGCGAGTTATTCATGCACCGCTACGATGAGCGCGAGGAACTTGCACCGAGAGATGTGGTGTCACGCTCGATTGTAGCTGAAATGACGCGTACCGGCAGACACTGGGTATATCTCGATCTCACGCACCTTGCAGCCACTTACCTGCGCGAACGCTTTCCCAAGATTCATCTGACATGCCTGCGTTACGGTCTGGATATAACAATGGATCAGATTCCGGTAAGCCCTGCAGCACATTACCTTATGGGAGGCGTGAGAACCGATACGCGCGGGCGAACTACGCTCGCGGGTCTATACGCTGCCGGCGAAGTTACCTGTACGGGAGTGCACGGAGCGAACCGACTTGCGAGCAATTCGCTTCTTGAGGGACTGGTCTTCGGCGCTCGCGCCGGAGCTGCTGCATCTTCGGATGCTTTCGGGAATACCGCTGGAACAAATACTACAGGCGAAGACTCGATCGAATTGACTCCCGGCGACTGGATGATCGATCCACAGGCGCGTTACCGCGTACAGGATTTAATGTGGAGATGCGTCGGGTTGATCCGTGAGCGAAAAGAAATTGAGGGAGCACTTTCAGATCTCGATGCGCTGGTGGATCGCGCACTCAACCGCAGGACGCGCAATTTTGCTGAACTGGCGCGATTGATCGCACGTGCGGCGCTTTGGCGCGAGGAAAGCCGGGGCGGCCACTTTCGCAGCGACTTCCCTGCCCGGGACGACCGGAAGTGGCGCGTCCATTCCGCACAGAGGCGCGAGCACGAAATTCGCGGGATAACTGAAATCAGCGCTGGAAATTGAGATCCGCCATCGATTCGTGTGACAGACCCGTATGCAGAAAGTGCGCCCAATGCGCTCCTACCTGTTCGCGGACGTAATGATTCACCTCGGCTGGTGTTGTCAGCGCCAGGGCGCGAGCCGCGATTTTCTCCGCTGTTGCCAGATCGATTGCACGAATCACCCGCTTGATTGCGGGAATTGCATTCGGCGTCATGCTCAGGTCGCGCAGTCCCAACCCGAGCAGCACAACAACCTGCACCGGATTTGAAGCCATTTCCCCGCACACTGTTATGGCAATGCGTGCGCGCCGCGCCGCGTCTGCTGCAAACTTGATTGCACGCAGCACGGCCGGATGCAGCGGATCGAAAAGATGGCTGACGCTTTCGTTGGTTCGATCCACCGCCAGCATATACTGGGTCAGGTCGTTGGTCCCCAGACTCAGAAAATCGGCCTCGCGTGCGATGGCCTCCGCCTGCAAGACCGCCGACGGCACTTCAACCATTACGCCTATCTCGATATCCTCGGCGTGTTTGATTCCCTTTGCGCGCATCTCGCGCTCCACTTCTGCGATGATCCTTTTTGCCGTTCGCAATTCATCCAGGTTCGTAATCAGCGGCAATACGATTTTCAGACGACCGTGTTCGGCCGCTCGCAGTATCGCTCGAAGCTGCGTGCGAAATACTTCCTCGATCTGCATCGACAGTCTTATTGCACGAAGGCCGAGCGCCGGATTAGGCTCCGCCTTGAAGCCCGAAAGGTGCAACTTGTCGCCGCCGAGATCGAACGTGCGTATCACGGCGCCGTCCTCGCCGCTCATTTCGGCGAGCATTCTGTAAACCTTGTACTGATCGTCTTCGGTCGGCAGACCGAAGGCGGACTGCGCGTATAAGTATTCCGAGCGGTAGAGGCCCACGCCCGCAGCGTTCGAGCGGTGAATGGCGTCGATTTCCTCGAGCAGTTCTATATTTGCCCGAAGGGCTACCACTTCACCGTCGCTCGTTACTGCGGGCAGTTCGCGTTCGTCCAGAAAATGGAGCTTTTGCTCCTGTTCGCGTAGTCGCTGCTCGTTGTAGAAAAGCAGCGTTTCGGGCGACGGACGCAGGATCACAACACCGGTGCTGCCGTCTATGATGATCGTTTCGCCTGATCGAATGCTGCCGGAAAGTTCGCGCACGCCAACGACGGCCGGTATGCCGAGACTGCGCGCGATAATTGCGGTATGCGAAGTGGAGCCGCCGGCAGTGGTAATAAAGCCGAGTATCCGTTTCGGATCCAGTTCAGCGGCGACCGAAGGCAGGAGGTCTTCGGCAACTATGATTGCATCGGATGCAAGATGGTTGAGATCGCGAACCTTGGTGCCCGACAGGATGCTGATCAGGCGGCGTGCGACATCCTCTACATCGTTGCTGCGCTCGCGCAGATAGCTGTCCGCGATTTGCGTGTAAGCGCTTATGAATCGGCTCGCGACCTCCCGAACGGCCCATTCGGCATTCGCGCGATTGTCGTTGATGAACTGTTCAATCTGACGCCCGAGACTGCGATCCTGAAGCATCAGAAGATGCGGTTCGAGTATATAGGACTGTTCCTCGCCGAGCGCGGCGCGCATCCGCTTGCGCACCTCTTCAATCTGCTGCTGTGCAATGCGAACGGCGTGCCGAAAGCGTGCAATCTCGCCGGGCACCTCATCGGTAGGCAGGCACATCCGCACGAGCCTCCCGCGCGGATCGTCGACAAGAAAAGCGGACCCGATCGCTACTCCCTGACAAACCCCGATGCCTTCCAGGCGCGTTTCTCGCGCTCTCGGTGATCCTCGAAGCATGGACATCACCCTCGATTTCTCAATCAGGCCTCGCCCAATCGATCATCGATCAACCCGGCAAGCGCAGCTACGGCTTCAACTTCATCCCCGCCGCTGGCCCTGATCTCAATTTCGGTGTGCTGCGCCGCCGCCAGCAGCAGAACGCCGAATATACTTTTTGCGTCCACAGGGGATTGTCTCGCGTCGGTGCGCGACAACTCGATTTGGCTTTCAAATCCTGACGCGAGGCGCACCAATCGTGCAGCCGCACGCGCATGCAATCCCAGACGGTTCCTGATTATTACGGTTTTCTGTTGCACGGTACGGACACAAAGAACATCGCAAAAGATCATAACTCGGAACGAGCGCAAAACGACGGAAGCGTGCGAATAAGAACTTCTTGAGAATCTCATCGCCGCCGACTCATCCCGACTTGCCCGGAGCAAGTACCTCGCTTGCAAGATAGATGTTTTTTTGTCCCTGATCGCGTACCCGTCGCGCAACGACTGAAAGCGCCTCGCCCGACTGCTGGTCGGCAAGTTTTATGATCATGGGCAGATTCACACCGGTAACAACTTCGATCTGAGCTTCGCCGAGAAACGTACAGGCCAGATTTGTTGGCGTACCGCCGAACATATCAGTCAGTACAAGTACACCGGCGCCGGTTTCCACGCGCTTTATCGCCTTGCCGATTTCCTCGCGAGCAATGTCGACATCGTCATGCCAGCCAATTGATACGGCAGTGATGTGCTGTATATCGCCTACAATAGTTTCGGCGGCATTGACCAGTTCCGCCGCAAAATTTCCATGAGTGACGACCACCCCGCCTACAAGCGGCATATAACCTCCCCACCCTTCATTTATTGACGTCGCGATGCACCACCCGTGCATGATAACCATCGCGGTTAAGATGCAGCGCAAGTGCATTGGCCACTGCAACCGATCGATGCTTGCCTCCCGTACACCCGACCCCAATCGTAATATAGCTTTTGCCCTCGCGACAGTAGAGCGGCAACAGATAATCCAGCAAATCCTCAAACCGGGAAATGGTTTCATTGACTTCGTCGCTTGAACGAAGGAAATCAATCACCGGGGCGTCGTTGCCGGTAAGTTCTTTCAGTTCGGGGACAAAATGCGGATTGGGAAGGAACCTGACGTCAAACAGCAGATCGGCATCGATAGGTATTCCGTATTTGTACCCGAAACTCATGATCGTCAACTGCATTCCGGCTTCGCCGTCGGAGCGGGAGAAACGTTTTCTCAGCGTTTCACGCAGCGAATGTACAGTATGATCCGAGGTATCGATAACGTAATCGGCCAGTGCGCGGATGGGGGAGAGTCGTTCGCGTTCTTCGCGGATCGCTTCGAATACACTGGCATCCCCGAGCGGATGCGGACGGCGGGTTTCGCTGAAACGGCGCAACAGTGCTGAGTCGCTCGCCTCTAGAAACAGCACCGTGGTTTCGAGGTCATTCCTTCCGTGAAGTTGCGCGTGCACCTGCGGGAAACTGTTGAGGAATTCGCCCTCGCGAATATTGACTACGAGTGCGGCGTGGCGAATGCCCGCTTCGGGCCTCGAACATAACTGCACGAAACTCGGTATGAGCTGTACCGGCAGGTTGTCGACGCAGAAATACCCCAGGTCCTCAAACACATTCATCGCCGAGGACATTCCAGATCCGCTCAGGCCCGTGATGATGACCAATTGGGGAACCATCGTTTATGCCGAGCGCAGGGAGGAAAGAAGAAGTGCTGAGTGCTGAGTCAGTAATTCTCGGTTGAGGAGGAAAGAGAGATAACGGAAAAAACAAAATAAGACGGAACAAACAGAAATACACAGTCTTTCCGTAATTTTCGTTTCATTTCGTTTGTTCTGTTATCTCTCTTTCCTCCTCAACCGAGAATTACTGACTCAGCACCCAGCACTTCTTCTTCCTCGCACTCAGCACTTCCTCACGGTTCTATCAGCCCGTAATTGCCGTCTCTGCGCTTGTAGATGACCCCAACGCGGTCAGTTTCCGCGTTACGGAAAACCAGGAACTGTTCGGGCGCATCCGATACGCGCAGCACGGCCTCTTCCGGAGTCATGGGTTTTACCGAATATCGTCGTGAACGAATTATGCGCGGAGCCGGTTCAGCCGGTGCAACCGGCGGCAGCGGACTCGGCGCTACCTCGCTTGCCGCGAGCGCGTGATGTTTGCGGTCGATAATTCGCCCTTTTACCTTCAGCGCCTGCCTGCGCAACCGGTCTACAGCCTGAGCTACAGATGCGTACATGTCGGTAGTCTCGGCCGTGCTCGTCATAGCGTGATCGTGCCAGTTGACGACTATTTCAACTATATGCCTGTGATGTTTTTCGACGCTCAGTATGACGTGGGCCTTCAGGGCTCCGGCAAGCACCGAATCGGTTTTCTTTAGATGTGAAGCTACGTGTCTTTTTATTGCTGGTGTGAGATGAAAATTCCTTCCTGTATACTCAATCTTCATTATTTGGCACCTTCCTTCTTCCGACCGCTTTAGTATT
>JAHBSF010000106.1 GCA_019639255.1 Acidobacteriota bacterium
ATTCCGTTTGTTCAGTTATCTCTCTCTTATCTCACGAAATCGCATGTTTTTCTGTTAACAAAACCGCATCCGCCGTCGTTTCATCCCACGAGACCGTGGGCGAGAGGGAGAAACGATGCGCTACCTGTATTCCTTTTACATAGATGCGGCGCGAATAGCGTTGCAGTCGATTTTTGCGCACAAGCTCCGCGCCTTCCTGACTCTCATAGGAATCATCATCGGGGTGGCTTCTGTCGTCGTAGTCGGTGCGTCCATCAGCGGGTTCAACGCTTATGTCGTGGAAACGGTATCGAACGTGCTGGGCGTCAATCATTTCATGATTGCGCGCATTGCCCGCGTCGGGGGCCTGTCGCAGGAAGAATGGGAGCGGATGGACCGCCGCAACAAACGTCTTTACTGGGATGACTATGTCTGGGTGAAGGATCATTGCCCATCCTGTATGGAGGTTGGCGCGCAAATGGACGCGCAGGCCGATATGAAGCACGAGGGCAGGGAGCTTTTCGGCACTCGTGTACAGGGCGTGACGGCGAACATGGTCGAGATCGAGAATAAGACGATAACCGAGGGCAGATTTATCGCCCATCACGAGGTCGACAGGGCTGCGGCGGTTTGCGTAATAGGACAGGAGTTGCGTGAAAAATTCTTCGAAGGGCAAAATCCCATAGGTCGCACGATCAAGGTCAAGGAAGCGCCGTTAACGATAGTCGGTGTAGAGGCCAAACGCGGATCGCTTTTCGGCCAGTCGATGGACAACCATCTTTATATCCCGATCACTACATTCGGAAAGTTATACAGCCGGCGTCAGGGTCTGCAAATACACGGCAAGGCGCACGCTCGCGAAGAGTTTCAAGCCACGATTGAAGAAGCGCGGATGGCGCTGCGGAACCGGCACAAGCTGATCGGCAATGAAGACGACGATTTCGGCCTCGTAAATGTTGATGAAGTGAATTCGCAGGTGGATCGTTTTACTGGCGCAATCGCGCTTGTCGTAACGCCCATCACCCTGCTTTCGCTCGTTGTGGGCGGGATCGTCGTTATGAACATTATGCTCGTGTCGGTGACGGAGCGGACATTCGAAATCGGGCTGCGTAAGGCCGTGGGCGCCAAGAGCAAACAAATCCTTGTACAGTTCCTCATCGAATCGTCGCTGCTGTCTTCAGTAGGCGGGCTGTTCGGCTTGCTGCTCGCCTGGGGGCTTGCCGCAGTAGTGCGAATAGCGACTCCGATACCGATGTCAATAACATTCGGTTACGTGCTGCTGTCGCTGCTTGTGTCGGGCGGAGTAGGGATGATTTTCGGCATCTATCCGGCGATGAAGGCATCGCGTCTTGATCCGATCGTAGCGCTGACGAAGAACTGAGGAGGGCGCCGTGGTCATACTGTTGAAAAGAATACTTCCGATCGAGACTATCTCGATGGCGCTCGGCACCATTCGCGCGCATAAATTCCGGAGTTTCCTCACCGTTCTCGGAATCGTAATCGGCGTCACGGTAGTCATCGCTATTGCGTCGATCCTCACGGGATTGAGATCGAGCATAGTTGGAATCGTAGAGGAATACGGCACCAATAATATCTATGCATTTCACCTTACTACCGGGCCGCGTGTGGGGTCGCGCGACCGCAGCGAATTTGCGCGAAAGCCGCTGCGGCCCGAAGATGCCGAGGCAATTCGCGCGGGCGCTCCCGCCATCGAAGATGTTGCAAACTGTCTTTTTACCTGGTGGGGCGACCGGACGATCAAGTACAAGGCCACGACATATAAACGCGGAGACCTTCAGGGCGTAACTTCCAACTACGCATCGGTGACGAACATATCTGTACAGGAAGGACGGTTCTTCACCGAGGTCGAAGACCGGCATCGGCGCGATGTAATGGTCATCGGCGTGGACGTAGCCGATGCGTTATTTCCGCAGCGCACACAGATTGTCGGTGAAGTAGTAGAACTCGGCGGCAAGAATTTTGAGATCATCGGGGTACTCGAGAAGCGCAAGAGCGGATTTTTTGGAGAAAACGAGGAAGACAGCGCCATATTCATTCCGTTTGAGACCGCGCGAAAGATGTTTCCTCAGCGGGATTTTATGCTGCTCGTTATGCGCGCTCGAAGCGGGAGGCTTGCCGAAGCATTTAACCAGGCTGAAGAAATACTGCGCCGTCAGCGCGGGGTGAAATTCAACGAGTCGAATAATTTCGATCTCAATACCGCCGACAGGATGATCGAGCAGTTCGACGGCATTACTCAGGCCGTCGGGATGGTTGCGATTGCAATATCGGGTGTGGGGCTTCTCGTGGGCGGTATCGGCGTGATGAATATCATGCTGGTTTCGGTGACTGAAAGAACGCGCGAAATCGGCGTGCGCAAGGCAATCGGCGCGCGCAAACGCGATATTGTCACGCAGTTTCTGTTCGAGGCTATGACGTTGACCGGAATCGGCGGACTGCTCGGCGTCGCACTCTCGGTTGTAGTCAGTTACGTGCTGATGTTTTTCCTGCCGCAGTTGCCGGCATCGATACCCGTTTGGGCAGTAGTTGTTGGATTGACGGTTTCAATCGGAATCGGACTTGTATTCGGGGTCTGGCCCGCGAGAAAAGCTGCCCGCCTGGATCCCATTGATTGCCTGCGCTACGAGTAAACCTGGGGCAAAAAAGAGAGATAACAGAACAAACGAAATGAAACGAAAAGAACAGAAAAGTTGAATATTTCCGTCTGTTCCGTAAATTTCCGTTTGTTCCGTTATCTCTCTTCAGTATTCTTGCCGCATGCTTTTCATCGTCAATCCCACATCTGCACGCGGGAATACGGCCGCGTTTTGGCGCAACGCAAGGCTCGAAATCGAACGTCGCCGGATCGAGGTCCGGGAATACATTACCAACTCATCGGGTGAAGCCGTGCGCGTTACACGCGACGCGCTCCGGCAGGGTGAGCGAAAGATAATTGCAGTAGGCGGAGACGGCACTTTAAGCGAGGTTGTATCGGGTTACTTCAACGAGCAGGGAGAAGCGATCAGCAGGGATGCGGTGATTGGCCTGTTGCCGAGCGGAACGGGTTCCGACTTCCGGCGCACGCTTGCCTGGCGCACGAAATCGGACGCAATGGATGCAATTTGCTCGGAAAGCAGTCGTTTAATAGATGCCGGGCGAATCGAGTTGGCAACTCCGGACGGCGCACCCATCGTACGATGCTTTATAAATATCGCGAGTATCGGATTGGGAGGCGACGTAGTTGCACGCGTAAATTCCTGGAGGCGCGAATGGCCGAAATGGATAGGAGGAAGGGAACGATTCGTCGCCGCCGCGCTGCTTGCCCTTAGAGATTACAGGTTCAGGACCGTGAGTGTGGAATTTGATGACGGGCCCGCACGGGAGATACGGACGAATTTTCTTCTGGTTGCAAACGGCAGGTATGCGGGCAGCGGAATGCAGTTCGCCCCCGGCGCCCAAATCGATGATGGGCAATTCGACGTGGTCCTGACCGACAGGCTCGGACGCCTCGGAATCCTGAAGGAGTTGCCCTTTATAGCGCGCGGCGGGCATGTAAACAATCCGCGTGTATCGATTAGTCGATGCCGATCGATTTATATAACCTCCAATCAACCGCTAAGCGTCGAAGTCGACGGTGAGGCCGCCGGAATCACTCCGGCGCGGGTTACGATTATGCCGGGCGCGCTCAGGTTCCTCGGCTGAATTCCAATGCGGCAAAACTCACTACGGACTGCTCGTCGATATTCCACTGATCGTATTTCAACAGCCGGCCTTTCGCTTCCGGTTGTGCGGCGAGAAATGTGTAGATCGGAGACAGGCCGCACCATTTCAGCGGATCGCGATTCGGGTATACGAGATCGAAAAATCCGCGGGCATCGCCTGCACATACGCGCTCAATCCGTTCTTCATCGCGCTGCCTGACATCGAGCATCTCGCCGTAAAAGCTGGTGGCCGGATTCGGATCGCCGTATCTTGCGCCGATGTGCGACAGATCAACGCCCAGAACCCAAATGAGACGTTGGTTGAATTCGTCCCCGAGTTCGCCGAGGGTATCAAGAAATCGTCGCACGTCATCGTCGGCTTCGGGCGGATCTCCCGACAGCAGCGCCTTGACGAATGGGCCGCATAGTATGGGGAGAATCTTGAAATTGGCCGCGATCTTGTATTTGAGGAAGACGGCCTGGAACTCGATCGAATGTTCGATGGAGTGACAGTAATCTTCCATATCGACTGCGCGTCCGGCCCGGTTGAAAAGTCTGTCTACGAGTTGTGCGTCCGTTTCTACAGCGCCGAGGGGAGTTTCAAAAGGCTTTCGCGTCAGCCCGAAACGTTCGGGCGCGCCGTAATGCGAGGTTCCCAATATGACTACGGTTTTGCCTTCAAAACTCTCGGCGTGAACTCTATCCAGGCGGTTGTAGGCCGCTGAATACCCCGACCATCCACCCTCGGGGCTTACATGAGGCGCCGCAATACCCAGCGGAATTTCAGAACCGGAAGTTGATGCTTCGGTATCGTGATTCAGCAGGTTTTCGTCGAAACTGGATCTTAACTCGTCCGGGTGATCGGGATAACCGGAGCCTGAGTGCGCGGGCATTCGCAGGGACATAGCGGCGAATTCCGCGTGTCTAAGCTCACGGCGCCGCGCCAGTTCTTCTGATTCGAGAAATCCGTTATCGTCCAGCACCGAAACCATTGCGCTTACGGCATCACCCGGGATTATTTCACCGGCAAGGCGCGACAAATACGCCTGTAAATCCAGCACTGTTTGCTCGCCGTCGAACAACAGCAACCCGCGAGCCAGCAATGGCGGAACGATCAGCATTTCGTCCGCATAGCGAAACGGGTCGCGTATGAGCAGGCCCGGCCGGTCCGGCAAGGGCGAGGGAAAGATGTCGAGTCCGGCGCGGAGCCGCGGAAGTCGTTTGTTCATATCAGTATATTAGCCGTAACCGCTTGCTTCTGAAACCAATTCTCTTTTATCTTCGTATTGGCGGTTGTGATGATTGTCGGTAACTCGGAGTGGGGGCGGCAGAGAAGTACGGTGAGACTGGATTTGAACAAGGTTTTGCGGGCATTGGCGGCGTTGATTATCGCGGTCATAGCGGCTGGATTTGCGGAAGCTCAAAGCCGTCGAACAAAACCTGCGCCTGCGCCCGCTGCGCCGAGTCGCGAGGAAATGACCAAGCTCGCAGAAGAGGCTAGCGAGGCGCGGGTTAACCTGATTGAAAAAACGCAGGTCTGGCGCGAGAGTCTGGAACAACTGCTCGATCTTCAACGCAGGCATGAAATCCGGCTCGCGGCCGATGTAGAGAACAAGCGTAAACTGCTCGAAGTGGGAATTATCGCAAAACGCGAACTGGATGAAGTTGAACTCAAGCTGCTCGAAGCGGGCAAGGCCGCAGCCGATACGGCCGCCCAGATAGAGAGCGCCGGGCAGTTAGTCGCCGAGGTCGAAGCCGCAGAAGAACTGGCCAAAAACCAGCCTGAACCCGCAGCAGGTATCACGAGTCCCGGAGTCAAGCTGATCCGGTATACGGGAAGCGCAAATTTTTCTCTGATAGATCACGTCGGCATAGACGAGTATTTTCGAGCGCAGTTCGGTCGTTCGCTTCCGGTCAGCGCACTTGGACAGACTGTTGTACACGACAGGATGGGATTCGATCATCGCGGCGCGCTCGATGTGGCGCTGCATCCGGACAGCGCAGAAGGTCAGGCGCTTATGAATTATTTGCGATCGAAGGGTATACCATTCCTGGCGTTTCGCGGCGCTCTGGCCGGTTCCGCTACAGGCGCTCACATTCACATCGGCCCGCCGTCGCATAGAATCACTCGGTAGATTGCGACGCAGAACTTTCCGGGCAATTCTCCTTCGGGCAGGGAAGAGAGATAACGGAACAAACGAAAAAAGACGAAAATTACGGATTGGTTGAATATTTCCGTCTGTTCCGTCTTATTTCGCTTGTTCCGTTATCTCTCTTCCCTGCCGGAATATTTCCAGCGCAAACTGTGATTAATCGCCGGAGGCCCACGTGATTACATTTGCGAAGTGGAAACTGGCTATTTTCGGAATCTATCTTGTAATCGGCGCCGTGTTCGCCGTTGTGTTTCTAGCCATCGGTATTGCGAGGGTTGATCCTGCGGCAAAAGGTTCTCCCATTGGCTTTCGCCTGCTTATTTTCCCCGGTGTGGTCGCGCTCTGGCCCTATTTATTGAGCCGTTGGATCGGGGGAGAGCATGCGCCGAGAACAGAGCGCAACTCGCATCGCGACGGATCAGGAGGGGCGGATCAATGATCAGTTCGCTTCGTCGACATCATCGTCAGGCGTTCCTCGTGCTTGCCGTAGTGCTGCCTCTTATATTTGCCGCCGGTTTGCTCGTGCGCCGATCAGCGCCGGTCGCGGAAGCACCGCCGGTCAAGTTGCCGACAGCATCGGACCGGTCTGGTTTGGTTGCATGGGATGAAGCTGGATTGAGGCTGGGTTCGGGTGCGGATTATCTGGATGTTGTACCCACGGGAGCCGCCGGGTTTCCGGATATTCTGCTTTACTGGAGCCCGGGCAGCCCCGAAGCGGATACGCCGGGGAGTCAGGCAATTCTGCTCGGTCCTATAGACGGAGTAAGGGCGCAGAGATTCCCCTTGCCCGATTTCGCACGTGAATTCGACGGATATCTGATTGCCTGGAGCCTTGCTCACCGCCGTGCGGTCGCAGTGCGGGCGTGGCCGAAAGGAGGACTGAGGTGAGCCTCACTTACGGCGCTATAGGCTGGAATCGTCAAAAGAAAATTTACGATCTGGTATTGGCTTGCGGCATCGTTCTCTACCTTTCGCTCTTCATCGGACTTGGCGCCTGGCTTAATCCCGGAGCGACCGTCGAAACGCTGCTGATCCGCGGTTTCGGAACCTGTGCGCTGCTGCTGCTTCATATCGTTCTGATTATCGGTCCGCTATGCCGTATCGATGCACGTTTTCTTCCCCTCCTTTATAACAGGCGGCATCTGGGTGTGACCACGTTTATTATGGGTCTTGCGCACGCCGGACTGGCGATTTTCCAGTTTCATGCACTTGGTGATTTGAATCCGTTTGTAAGCCTGCTTGTCAGCAACACGAGATTTTTCAGCCTGCCGGATTTCCCGTTCCAGCAACTCGGGTTCGGAGCACTTGTAATTCTTTTCCTGATGGCCTCTACAAGCCACGACTTCTGGCTGGCAAATCTGAGCGCACCCGTGTGGAAACGGCTGCATATGTCGGTGTATGCAGCCTATGCGCTGCTGATTGCGCACGTGACTTTGGGCGTATTGCAGGCTGAAACAAATCCGTTGCTTGCAGCAGCGCTGGGCGCGGGCCTTGCCTCGGTCATTTCTTTGCACCTTGTTTCGGGAAGCCGGGAAGTAAGGGCGGACAGTCATAGCAGTCTGTCTTCATTCGATGGGGCGGGTGAGTTCGTCGATGTTTGCAGTGTAGATGAAATCGCAGAGAAACGGGCGCGAATCGTTACACTCGCGGGCGAGCGTGTCGCGGTATTCAAATACGATGGGAAGATATCCGTGCTTTCGAACGTCTGCCAGCACCAAAACGGTCCGCTTGGTGAAGGCCGAATCGTCGATGGATGTGTGACCTGTCCGTGGCACGGGTTTCAATATCTGCCGGATTCGGGGGCGTCCCCGCCGCCGTTCATAGAACGTGTGCCAACCTTTCGAGTGAAGGTTGACGGCGGGCGCGTGCTTGTGAATCCACGGCCGCTCCCGCCCGGAACGAGGGTCGAACCGGCCCGAATTGATGCAAACGCGTCAGGTTGAGGGTTGCGATGAACGAATACAAACCGGACGAGTTCTACATTGGTTATCTACCGCATACTCCGTCAGGCGTCGGACGACGCCTGCGTATGATTGTAACGGGTTTGCTTGTTCTGACGGTTCTCACCGCAGTCGTTCTGGTTCTGGGTCAGCAAAGGTTGCGAACGGGCATTTTTGAGTTCGGCGACGTTCGAACCTTCGAGGGCCTGATGCTTGCGCGTCCCATTCCTGTTCTTCTGGTCGCTCGCCCCGGAATAACGGGTAAACTCCCGGTTCACTCACGGTATTTCATCGTTGCGCCCGGCAAGCACGGCGCGGATGATCTGGTCGGAGTTTTTCATTACAGGCAGGTCAAGCTGAAAGGAACGCTTGTTTACCGCGACGGAATAACGATGATCGAGGTGGTTCCGGATTCGATAGAAGCGATGCCGTCGAACGAGACGAGAGCGCAGTTGCCCTCGATAGTGGCGCGCGAAAGACGGTTGCACGGCGAACAGGTTTTGACCGGTGAAATTGTCGACAGCAAATGCTACCTCGGTGTGATGAGTCCGGGCGAGGCAAAACCTCATAGGGATTGTGCGGTGCGCTGCATCAGCGGGGGGGTGCCTCCGATGTTCGTTGTTCGTCATCAGAATGGGGAGCGAACTTTGCTTTGGCTGATGGATCGCGACGGTGCATCCGTTGGGAATGCCGTGCTTGACCTCGTAGCCGAGCCGGTGGAGATAACCGGCGAGGTCAGGCAGGAAGGTGATGAATTATTCCTGCGATCCGATCCCAAAACCTACAGGCGTGCGCCGCAGATTTCACAACATAAAGAGAGATAACGGAACAAACGAAATGTTACGAAAATTACGGAAAAGCTGAATATTTCCGTAGTTTCCGTCTTTTTTCGTCTGTTCCGTTATCTCACTTTTATGTCCCGCAGTCGTGTGCTTTGCCGAGTTTTCGCGGCGGCAGTATGACATTCGCCATAAACGTACCTGCAACCAGCGCCGTAGTAATGAGAATCATGGTGAATGCCGTTTCGACTCCGTGAACTACGCGCTCGTCCAACAGCGCGGTAAAACTTCTAAAACCCATGCTGCCGGGTACGAGCAGTAAAAGTCCTGCTACCCACGGTATGACCGACGGGCGATTGAATGCCCGCGCAAACAGATTGCTGCCGAGTCCTACCGTGAGTGAGCCGACAAAGACACCGAGCTTGGCATCCAGGAAATGAGATCCGGCGCGGCTGCCTCCCACTGCCAGCGCTCCGGCAAGAATAATCCAGATTGCATCCCTCGGGTGGGCGCGCAGTCGTACCGTCAAGGCAAGACCTGCGAGCATCAATGCGGCGTATGCGGTCCATTCCGGCAGCGATTCGACTCGCGCGGTTGGAATCTCGCCCAGCAGCAAAGTCACGAGTCTGTCTCCAACGGCAACCCCAAATATGAGTTCAAGGAACACAATGAATGCCGCGCTCAATCTGGCGGTTCCCGAAGCCAGATGCATTGTGGAAAGCTCGGCCATCGCAACCGTTAGCGTAAAACCCGGTAAAAGGGCTACGAGTCCGGCCAGCGTCGCGGTATAGACCGAATACGGGCCGATGAAGTGTGCTGCGGAGCCCGCTATGAGTGACGCAAGAAGCGCGGAAGTGGCCGAAAATACTCTGCCGAATCGCTGAGAACGGCGCGCAACGAGCGAGAGTGCGCCGATTACGAATCCCAGACCGCAGGACACCGCTATTTCGGTCAGGCCGCCGCCGAGCGTTCTTGAAATTGCGGCCGAAATGAGGCCGAAGGAGATTACATCCAGCACCGGCCCGTAGCGTCGGGGTGCATTGAGTATGCTATCGATTCTTTCAGCGCCCTCACTCGGCGACATCTGCCCGTCGATTACACAGATGACGACGCTGTCGAGATCCGAGAGGCGGCCTAGATCCACTTCTCCCGGGTCGACGCGAATAAGGAAGGTGTGTTGATCGGCCTGCGGACCGAAGGCGCAGAATATCGAGGTGGGCGTCGAAAAGAACTGGCCTTCCAAACCAAACCGCCGGGCAACCTGTCCGAGTACATCTTCCAGACGGTGCGCGGCCGAGCCGTTGGCGTGCAGCGCGCGACCGAGTTTCAGCAGGAAGTCGATCTCGGATTTGTTCGGGCTCATAGCGCATCGGCAAAGATAACGGAACAAACGGAGATCAACGGAACAGACGAAAACATTCGAAGTTTAATGTTTTTAGTTTGTTTCGTTGATTTCCGTTTGTTCCGTTATCTGTCTTCGTTAATCGTTTTTCTGGATTTTGAATTTTTCAGCAGCTCGCCCTTGTTGAGAAAGTAGGTGGATTTCATACGGGCGGGGCTGAACAGTTTTTCAGCCTGATCATCCCAATGTCCGGATTCGGGGTGATCGCTCTGGCCGAGCGGAAGAATTGCATACGATTGCGGTTTCCTCGTCAGTATTACGACCTGTGTAGAGGTCTGTCCTCCGCGGCCTAACATTTCTTTGCCGACCTTGCTGAAACTTATCGCGCGCGGAGTCGCCATTCCGGCTTCCGCTACCGTGCCGCCCCCTACGGGATAGGTTTTCCCCCCGGTTCTGCCAACGCGGAAATACCGCCCATACGGAGTCTCTATGGAGCCGAATTCACTCTTCAACCAATCGGCGGCTTTGCCGAGGGCGTCGATAATCTTCGTGTCGGCGAGCGAGGGCGGTACTTCTACGGCACGCTGGAGCGGCTGTTCACCCAGCCCCATCTTGAATGCGTAAAACGCCAGCGCCCCGACCGAATCCGCATCGCTGCGGCGATTCCACGTCTGTATCAAATTAAACACTTTTTCGGCGTCGCTTCCGCGCCCCGCAGTTTCTTGCTTGTCCCACGCCGACTTGATTCGAGACTGCCATTCATCGGCGCGGAAGACCTCGGTGCTGTAGGCGAGGTCAATAGCCTGGTCGAGGGTGACCTTCTGTGCGCGATCCAGTTGTTCAAGCGTCATCGCACCGCGTTGATGAGGCGGACGCTTTTCATCGTTGTAAACATATGGCCGGTCGGCGAAGTTTTCGGGCAGGAGCGGGCTGTTTTTCATCATCGCGAATGGGGATATGTTGTTGTTCTGCATATAACCGTGCGGCGGATTGGCGATCTGCACGAGATCCTCGAACGGGTGTATGCCCTTCCATTCCGTAGCTGAAGTATTGCCGGGTATGGGGCGGCTTGGATCGACGCCGCCGGCGCGAATCGGCACGCGGCCGTTGCGGACATAAAATATGTCGCCCTGTGTAGTGCCCACCATTATGTTCTGCGACATCAACTGCAACTGCGAAATTGCCTTTTTCATTTCGCCGAGATTGCGCGCAGTCATCATTGCATGAATTTGATCCGCAAGCCCGATTTCATTGAAATACGGGATGGCCATGGCGAAGGCCTTGCCCGGACGGCGAGCTACAACGGGACCGTGGTGCGAGTACTCAATTTCAACTTCCTTTGCAGCGATTCGGTCGCCGTCGAGCACTTTGATGGTTTCCCTGCGAACGGTCATCTCGCGCCACGCGCCGTCGTATTTGTATCGGCGCGGATTATCGGGGTCGATTTCTTCTTCAAAGATGTCGGACGTATCGGGACCGCCCGTAGTCATTGCCACCGACGCCCATCGGCTGTGTCCGAGGCTTGGGAAGGGAATGCCGAGTATGCTCACGCCGGATACGGCAAAATTGCCCGCGTAAATCCTGACTTCATAAAAGCGGAATTCGCCATACCATCCAAGGTGCGGGTCGATGACTGCAATCGGCGCTTTCATCGCAGTGCGATTCGGAGCTAGGAGCATCTGGTTCGACCCGCGATATGCCACCGGATCGGGATCGATCCCCGCGCGTTTGAGATCTGCGCCGGCTTCGCCTTCGGGCCATCCCCAGATTATGTATCGCCCGAGGGATATGACCTGCGCCGGGTGAAGTTCGGGCGCCCATTTCGGAACTTTCCCCGGGTGCTCTGCCATGTATTTTTTTATTCCGCGCTGGTAAGCCTCGATGCTGGTTCTCATCAGCGGGCTGACATCGTTGTATCTTGAGCGGCTGATCTCGGCGTGTCGCCACATGCGCTGCCTGTAGTCGTGGCGGAACCATTCGGGGCCGAAGGCTTCGGACATCGTGCCTTCCGCTTTGCGGTAGTTGCGCAGCAGTTCTTCGAGCCGGTCTTCCGCCTGCGCATATCCGATTGCAAATGCGGCGGCTTCAAGCGTGGGTGCAAACACGTGAGGCACGCCGTATTCATCTCGAATTATTTCAGCCGACTTTGCACCCGTTGCAGCGCCGGGCGCGCCCAAGGCAATGAAAAGCGCCAGGATCAGGATGAGAAGAGGCGTAGTGCGGTGAAATTTGAAACTCGTCATGTATCTGACTCCTAATTTCAAGGAAGAGAGATGACGGAACAAACGAAAAAAGACGGAACAGACGGATACATTCAACTTTTCCGTAATTTTCGTTTTATTTCGTTTGTTCCGTTATCTCTCTTGCTGTCTCACGATATCTACCTGTCCGTCGTGGATCGGTTCTGTTTTGAATTTTTCGTCATCGCTTCCTGTCCGTAATGGCCAGTATGACTGCTACGGCGAACATTGCTCCGCCGATCCAGCCGAGCCATGTCGGGTGAAAGCTGCCTATAACCCAGCCGCCGAGAAGCGGAGCAATGATTCGCGAAAAGCTCTCGATCGATGTCGTGGCGCCGAGTACGCCGCCGCGCCGGTCGGGCGGCGCAGCCTGCGTAATCAGGCTCGTCATCGAAGGCCGGGCTATGCTGTTGCCGAATGAAAAGAATAACGCAACCGGCACCAGCTTCCACCAGACATCCACCCAAACCACAATAAACAATCCTATGGAACTTGCCAGCAGCCCGGCGATCATCGCTCGCTGTTCGCCGAACCGTTTCACCACCGGGCCTACCATCCCGCCCTGCCAGATGATTCCGAGCAATCCGACGAAGGCAAGAAAATAGCCCGTCTGTTCTGCGCTGAACCTCAACTGATAATCGGCGTAGAGTGCAAACATCGAGACGTAAAGCGCAAACGGGAGTGCAAAGAAAAAGAACACGGCAAGCAGCATTCTCAATTGCGGAATTGCAAGATAATCGAATAAGCGCAGATAGGCCTTCACACCGAATGCGCGACTCTCACCGGGCTTGCGCTCGGGTTCGGTCAGCAGAAACGTCGTCGCCATTATACTGGTGAACGATATGCCTGCGGCAGTGTAAGCCGGTGCATCGTAACCGAAACGTGAAAGAAATCCTCCGAGCGCAGGACCCAATAAAAATCCCAGTCCGAACGATACCCCGATGACGAGCCCGAAGGTTTTGGCGCGTTCCTCCACACGGGTGATGTCGCTGAGGTACGCCTGCGCGATGGTCAGATTGCCGCCCGAAAACCCGTCTATTATACGTGCGAGAAACAGCCAGAGCAGGGGATTCGGCATGTGTATTGCAGCGCCCATTAAAACAAAACCCAGACACGAGCCTATCTGGCTGTACAGAAGAAGCGGTCTGCGGCCGTAACGGTCGCTCAAATCGCCGAGTATGGGTGAAGCTATGAACTGGCAGATGGAATAGGACGCCACCAGCAACCCTATCATCTGCGCCGAAGCCGCGAAGCTCGATGCATAATACGGCAGCAGGGGAAGAATTATGCTGAAGCCGAGAATATCGACGAAAACTACGATAAAAATCGGAATCAGTCGCCTGTTGTTGGCCATCTGGTCGGTCGTTAGGGGGTATTTCAGTTTTCTGCAATGATCCGGGTGTTCTGCACCTGGATCGATCGATCGCGAAGTCTAACATCGGACCGGGCAAAATACTATTCCGCCAATTTGTAAATGACCGTGGGTTGGGAGAAAATGGCGCGGCTTTCCTCTCGCGCACTAAAGCGACCAACGCATCGGGAATTTTGTGGAGATCGTCGACCGAAAGGAGTCCGCAGGTGTCTGAAACCAGCAGCCTGATCATCACTCTCGATAACGGCATCAAGCGCATTACCATCAATCGCCCGGAACGGCGCAACGCCGTAGATCACATTACGATTCGGGCGCTGCGAGAAGCTTTCATTACTTCGGCTGATGACGATTCGCGGGTCATTGTGCTTACGGGAGCAGGAGATGCATTTTGCTCGGGCGCAGATCTGCAAACGTCGATTTCCGGCGCCGCCGGTTCTTTTACGGAAACCGATGTGACCAAAGTACTGCGCGAGGGCGTCAATCCGCTGATACTTGCCATGCGCGCATTGCCCAAACCGATCATAGCACGCGTGCACGGTCATGCCGTGGGCGTCGGCGCCAATTTCGCGCTTGCGTGCGACCTGATCGTCGCCTCTGATAAAGCGCTGTTCAGCCAGATTTTCGCAAAAATCGGGCTGATGCCCGACGGCGGCGGAACGTACTTTTTGCCGCGCCTCGTCGGTTATCACAAGGCGTTCGAATTGATGGCCACGGCGGAGCTGGTGAGCGCCGAATCGGCGCTGGCGCTGGGCATGGTCAGTCGCGTCGTCGCGGCATCGGATCTCGACCGGGAAGTCGATGCGCTTGCCTCTCGGCTTGCGGCCGGACCCGGTGTGGCTTACGCACAGATGAAAGCAGGGCTCAACCATGCGCTCAGCGCCGATCTTGCCGGCGCATTGGATTTCGAAGCCGTTCATCAGGGTGTTTGTTTTCGATCGGCCGATTTCGTCGAGGGTGTTACGGCGTTTCTCGAAAAGCGGAAAGCCGCATTTACCGGCAAATAATCAATGCATTCCCGTTCAAGCGTTCGCAAAGCATTGAGTGCGCCGATATGCGCGCTGCTGCTTGTATTCGCCTGTTTACCGACCGGCAGGCAAGCCGGCAGTGCGCGCCCGGGAGACGAGAATCAATGTATTGCGTGTCACTCCCAGGCTTCAGGTCGTGCGGGAGAAGTTGCAGGTTTGCACCTGAAAAGCAGCCACGCAAAACAGGGATGCCAGTCGTGCCACGGCGGGGATCCCTCACAACAGGAAAAACTGCGTGCGCACAGCGGCGGCTTCATTTCGGCGCCCGATCGCGCGGAAACACTGGCGATGTGCGGACGCTGCCACAGTTCGGCGCTGCGGGAATTTGAGCGCAGCCGTCACTTTCCGGAAAGCAGGAATATTCCGAGACTTGATTGCGCCGAATGCCACGGCACACACACCGTGGGCAATCCGCCGGAGACGTTCGGTTATGTCGCGCTGTGCACAAGCTGCCACGGGCTTGAATATCTGCCGGAACTTCCCGAACCAGTGACTCAAATGCTCGCACTCACGGACGACCTGCAGGATGCGGTTCGCGTGGCCGAGCGGCAAAACAGACCGCTTTCTGCGGATTTCATCACCGGCAGGCGCAGGCTTCGCCGCAACATTGCGGAAATTGTTCATTCGACCGATTTGCAGTCCGGTTTGCCGAGAGCGCCGGACATTCTGCGACGCGGCGAGTCGCTGAAGGCGATGGTGAAATAGACCGATCCACAGTAAATGGCTTCGAATCGTGAGACAGAAAGAGAGATAACGGAACAAACGAAATGAAACGAAAATTACGGAAAAGTTGAATATTTCCGGCTGTTCCGTCTTATTTCGTTTGTTCCGTCATCTCTCTTTATAAATCCCGGGAGACTAATGAGCGGAAACCAGAAAAAACAGGCGTGGTTTGCGTTGTGGGTGCTTTTCGGAATCAATCTGATGAACTTCTTCGATCGTCAGATTCCCGCAGCGGTAACGGAACCGATTCGTATGGAGTGGGGGCTGAGCGACACCGATATCGGGCTACTCGCAACGGCGTTTACACTCATCTATGCTGCCGCCGGTGTTCCGCTCGGCCGATTAGCCGACCGCGGCGAACGCACGAAAGTACTGGCCTACGGCGTAACGATCTGGAGCGTACTGACGGCAGCATCGGGTCTTGCCTGGAATTATTCTTCGCTGTTTGCCGCAAGACTCGGTGTGGGAATCGGCGAGGCGAGTTGCTCGCCGGCGAGCAATTCCCTGATTGGCGACCTTTTCCCGGCGCACCAGCGCGCACGCGCCATATCGGTATTCATGCTCGGATTGCCCATAGGCATTTTCCTCAGCAACCTCATAAGCGGAAACCTCGCGCAGGCTTTCAACTGGCGTGTGCCGTTTTTTGTCGCCTGCGTTCCCGGTCTTCTGCTCGCGGTAATGGTGCTGCGAGTGCGGGAACCGCTCAGAGGCGCTGCCGAAGCCTATCAGATGAAACTTCCGGAACGGGAAGGTTCACCGTACTGGCGCGTGCTGAGCATTCCTACGATGTGGTGGATCATACTGTCGGGCGCGCTCCATAATTTCAATGCCTATGCCGTTAACGCCTTTATGCCTGCGTTCCTCGGCCGCTACCACGGCCTGGATCTGAAGGACGCAAACACGATCACAGCATTTGTGCTGGGGGCGGTCGGTGTAGTCGGGTTGCTCGCAGGAGGTCTAGCCGCCGACTGGATCAGCAAAAAACGCAACAACGGTAGATTGTTGCTTTCGGCGGCGTCGCTGGCTGTATCTACGCCGTGCGTTTATCTGGCCTTGGGCCAGCCCAAGGGCGCAATGGTGCCGTTCGTGGTGTTGATGGGAATCGGTTGGATGCTGATTTATGTGTACTATGTAACGGTGTACGCCGCCGTGCAGGATGTGGTCGAGCCGGGTTTGCGCGGAACGGCGATGGCGTTATACTTTTTTGCGATGTATGTGCTGGGCGGCAGCTTCGGGACGATGATACTGGGCAAGTTGAGCGATTATTACGCTTCGCGCGCCATGACCGAAGCGGGAGCGACCGTACTTGAACCCGCGTTCAGGGCCGCCGGCCTTCACAGTGCTTTTTATGTGGTGCCGGTCGTTTCGCTGCTGCTGACGTTTGTGTTGCTTGCAGCGGCGAGAACGGTTTCAGCCGATATGGAAAAACTTCAGAGCTGGATGCGCGAATCCGCAGCGAAACAAACCGGCTGAGATTGTGTAAGGATGTGAATAAAATCCAGGAAGCGAATTTAGTACTCTGAAAACAAAGTTCTTTAAGTTT
>JAHBSF010000107.1 GCA_019639255.1 Acidobacteriota bacterium
CCTTCGGCGCTCAGCACTACTTCTTCTCCGCCCTACGAAATGCCGAACATAGTTTCAGCTCCGTCCGCCAATGCCGCGCAGCTCGCGGCCGAGCGTGTCTTCGGTCTGATTCGCCGCGACCTGCTGGCGGTCGAAGAAGAGTTCGAGAAGCGCGTGCGCTCGAACATACAGATCATCGCCCACATCGGCCGTTATCTGCATCAGACCGGGGGCAAACGCGTGCGCCCGGCGCTGCTGCTGCTTGCAGCGAAAGTATTCCGCGAGCGCACCGAAGAGGCGGATGTGCGGCTTGCTACGGTGATGGAGTTTCTGCATACGGCGACGCTGGTGCACGACGACATCATCGACGGGGCCGAAATGCGCCGCGGAAGGCGCGCCGTGTCCTCGCAGTGGGGCAACAACACCGCGGTACTGCTCGGCGACTGGCTCTATATGTCCGCGTTCGAGACGGCGCTTCAGGAGCGCAACCTGTCGATACTCGACGCGCTTACCGAAGCTACGCGGAAGATGACCGAGGGCGAGTTGATTCAACTGACGCTCATCGGGAATATGCGTATTACCGAGGAGCAGCATCTGGACATCGTGCGGCGCAAGACCGGGTATCTGTTCAGCGCGAGTTGCCGCGTAGGCGCGATACTGGGCGGCGCGAGCGAAGCCGAACAGCGCGCTCTGGCCGATTACGGCATCTTCCTCGGGACCGCATTTCAGCTCACCGACGACCTGCTTGATTTCACATCGGACAGCGAAAAACTCGGCAAGCCCGTACTCAGCGATCTGCGCGAGGGGAAGCTGACGCTGCCGCTCATACGCCTGCTTGAAGCACATCCGGAATTCGGCGCTCTCGTACGCGCGGCTATGGAAGAGGAAACCGGCGCGACCGTGGAAGCAAAAAAAGTCTTGGCTTTGCTCGACGAATATGGTGAACTAGAACGCGCGCGACAGGATGCATACTTGTACGCCGACCGCGCGCGCGAGTCTCTGGCGCTGCTGCCGGATAACGAATACCGGCGCGCCCTCGAAGAAATAGCCCAGTTCATCGTCGAACGAGACAGGTAAGCGTCCGCCGGATGGAATCGAAAGGCAAATTTCGATCAGAGTCAGGACCGAGGCGGACAGTAAGGGCGGAAGATGACCGAGCAAACTCACATCAATACGCTCCAGCGTACGCTCAACGAGTATCGGCAGGAAAAGCGGCGCATACAGGCGAAGATTGACGAACTCGAACGCGATATGGCTCATTACCGCGGGCAGTTCGCCACCTTCGATTCGATGATCAAACAGACGGAGAGCGCGCTTCAGGATGCGCTCGAACTGCATAGCGAACCATTTGACGCTTCGGCGTCTTATGACTCGCGCCGCGAACCGCGCCGCGACTCACGCTACGACGAACCACGCCGCGAACCGCGCCGCGACTCACGCTACGACGAACCGCGCCGCGAACCGCGCTACGACGAACCGCGCCGCGAACCGCGCTACGACGAACCGCGCCGCGACCCGCGCTACGACGAACCGCGCCACGACCAACCATCGTATCGTCCCGGCGCACCGTACCGCAGCACAGAACCTTTGTCGCCTTACCGCCAGCCGGAACCGATTCGGGCTGCGGACCTCGACGAGGCGGTAGAGCACCTGCATCGCGACGAGATGCGCAGCAACGTCCGCTTCGCGGATTTCCGCATACCGCAGGCGGCCACAATCGTGCTGCGCGAAGCCGAAGGCCCGCTCCACGTAAGCGACATATACCAGCGGCTCGCCGAGGGCGGGTTTGAGTTCCGCGGACAGCATCAGCTCATTACCCTCGCCGTCTCGCTCAGTCGCAGCAAGCGATTCCGCAAGGTAGCTCCCGGTACGTTTGAACTCGATCCTGCTTACCGTGCGGGCCAGGTGGCCTGAAGAGAGATAACGGAACAAACGAAATAAGACGAAACAAACGGAAAGAACCGGATTCTTCGTTTGTTTCGTCTTATTTCGTTTGTTCCGTTATCTCTCTTTATTTTCGTCGCCGGGCAGGAGCGCGAAGCACCGCGCCGAGCGCGAGCTTCAGCATCTCGTCTACGACCTGTTCCTGAGTGAGCTGCCCGTCGGGCCGATACCACCTCGACAGCCACAACAACATCCCGAAGATGCTGAATGACGCAACCGTTGGATCTACGTCCTTGAGCTTGTTTTCCGCCTTAAGCTGTTCGAGGGTTTCGCGCGCGAGATCGACGTATACGCGTTTGCGCTGTATGATCTTTCGGCGCTGTACGGGCGTGAGTCCGGCGACCTCGTCGTTGAGAATGGTGACCGGGTTATGGCCGTTCGGAGTGCTGCCCTGCAGTATGATCCGCGCGTGATTGGCGACCATCGCGCGCAGCCGCGACTCGGCGTCGGGAATCCGGCGCGCCGGAACGATTACCTCGCGTTCGAGCCGGTCCATGCCGTAACTCATGATGGCGTAGAGCAGATCCTTCTTGCCGCCGGGAATGTAATGATATATTCCGGCCTTGGTAATGCCGACGGCTTCGGCGATGTCGCTCATAGAGGCGGCGTCGAAGCCCTTCTCGCAGAAGATGCGTGCAGCGACGCGGTAGATCTGTTCGAGGCGATTCTGTTCGACGGGGATCTCTGCTGATTTTTTCACTGTTCTCATAGACACTCGCAGCGGCTTCGAGCGGGATGAAGAAACCCGTACTTTAACGCAACCTGAGGGTGTGTCAAGCCCTTGGACGGGGCAAACGGAGCAAACGGAGCAAACGATGATCGAAACGCTGGAAACCGTGAGACTGCTGTTGCGGCAGTGGAAGGAAGAAGATTTCGACGAGTATGCGCGCATATGCGCCGACGCCGAAGTCATGCGCTTTCTCGGCGGCAAGCCCTTCAACCGGCTCGAAGCCTGGCGGCATATGGCCTTTCTGGTCGGACACTGGCAGTTGCGCGGATTCGGACACTGGGCGGTCGAAGAAAAATCGAGCGGCCGTCTGATAGGGCGCATGGGGTTTCTCCATCCCGACGGCTGGCCCGACTTCGAAGTAGGGTGGACGCTTGCGCGCGAGTGCTGGGGCCGGGGCTACGCCACGGAAGCCGCGCGCAGGATGCTCGACTGCGCCTTCAATGAGATGGACCGCGATCACGTCATCAGCCTCATTCATCCCGATAACCGCGCATCGATCAACGTGGCCGAAAAGATGGGCGAACGCGTAGAGGGACGAACCGAAATCTTCGGCTTTCCGGTGCTCATCTACGGCATCTCGCGCGACGAGTGGCGCAAAAGAGAGATAACGGAACAAACGAAATAAGACAGAAACTACGGAAATATTCAACTCTTCCGTAATTTTCGTTTCATTTCGTTTGTTCCGTTATCTCTCTTTTGCGCCAAATTCATCGCTGCGGCATAACGCGCGACAGATATTCCACTTCGATCTCGTCCGCGATCTCCTGACCGCGCGCAATCAGTTCATCCAGACGCTCGCGCTCGGCGCGACAGAACTCTTCGTCATTGATGGACGCGAGATTTGCAAGCGCCGTATACGCCGCGCCGCGCAACGCCGCAAGCCCTAGTTGCGCGCCCGCCGCCAGGTCCGACATAGCAAGCGGGTTGCCTATTTCCGCAAGTTCGGCCAGCAGTTCGAGCGTGGCGAGCGATTCTTCGGCCACGCGCGAGGGCACGGCGAAGGCTCCGCGGCGCGCCCCCTCTATCGCGCTTGTGCGCGCAAGCCTTTCCGCTTCGGTTTCCTGCGGCAATGCGCGAACCCTGCGCACACGCGCATAACTTTCGGCGTCCTCCTCTACTGCGCGAAAAAGCGCCGCGCGACGGTCTTCGAGATTGTCGAGCAGTTCGCCGGCTTCGGATTCCACCTCGGCGTACTTGCTGCGGCCGAGCGTCATATGGCACGCCATAATGCCGAGAGCGGCGCCGAGCGCCCCCGCATAGGCCGCGGCGCTGCCGCCGCCCGGCGCTGCATTACCCGAGGCGAGTTCGGAAAGAAATCCGTCGAGCGTCGAGCCGCGCTCGCTGCGGCGGGCATCTTCCATCGCCGATGCGAGCCGGTTCTCAAGCACCTGCGCCGGAGAGAAACGTTCGAGCCTCAATGAATAATCCGCCGCCGCGTCAATCGCCGCCTGCGGCGCAAGCCCCACGATTTCGCTGCCCGCGACGGCTACGCCGTATCGCTCGGCTTCGCGCCGCACGGCTTCAAATGCGCGATGCATCGGCGTGCGCGTGTAATCGACGAGATTCATCGATACCTGCACAAGACCGCGCGCACGCAACTCCACGCCGAGCGCCTTTACAAACCGCAACCCGCCGTCGCGTCCGCGCACGGCTCGCGCGATTCGTTTTGCCGTCGTCAGATCGCCGGTTGCGAGATTGACGTTGTACGCAATGAGCAGCCCGCGCGCTCCTACGGCCGTGGCTCCCGCCGTAGGATGGATGCGCGGTTCGCCGAAATCCGGGGCGCGGCGCGGATCGATGCCGATTTCCTCGCGCAGCGTTTCAAATTCTCCGCGCCGAATATCGGCCAGATTGCGGCGGTCGGGGCGCACGGCCGCCTGTTCGTAAAGGTACACGGGAACGCCGAGTTCGCGCGCTATGCGTTCGCCCGCACGGCGCGCAAGCTCGACGCATTCGTCCATCGACGCGTTGCGCAGCGGAATGAAGGGCAGTACGTCGAGCGCGCCTATGCGGGGATGTTCGCCCGAATGGTTGTTGAGGTCGATCAGATCGACGGCGCGGCGCGCGGCTTCGAGCGCGGCTTCGAGAACGGCTTCGGGTTCGCCGGCGAAGGTCAATACCGAGCGGTGATGATCCGAGTCGCGATGCGCATCGAGCAGCAGCACGCCCGGTACTGCGCGCACGGCCGAGGCGATTTCCGCGACTATCGCCGGATCGCGCCCTTCGCTGAAGTTCGGAACGCACTCGACGAGCTTCTTCATTGCAGTTGCCCGAAGAGAGACGACGGAACAAACGAAATGAAACGAAACAGACCGAAGAGAATCTCTTTTTCGTATGTTTCGCTTATTTTCGTTTGTTCCGTCGTCTCTCTTTCTCCCCCGGCGCCTCCTCTCCGAACGAGATGCCCAGTTCTTTCGCCGAGAGAATGATGTCGGAATCGAGCGGCACGGTCTTCATTTCACGCACCGCGCGTTCGAGCGGTACAGTGACGATGCGCGCCGACTGATAGGCGACCATGCAGTTGCGCTCGCCGAGTTCTATGGCGCGCACGGCGGCCGCGCCGAGCCGCGTGGCAAGCAGTCGATCCGAGGTCGAAGGCATTCCGCCGCGCTGCAAGTGACCCAGTACGAGCGACCGCGTTTCGTAGGGAGTCAAGCGTCCGAGTTCCTCGGCTACGTATTCGGCAATGCCCCCGAGACGCGGCTCCTTTCCGGCTTCCTTGTGCTTGAAGAAGAAATCTCCGCCCACGGGACGCGCACCCTCGGCAGCAACAACTATTGCGAAATTGCGATGGCTCTGCCAGCGGCTCTCGATCTTGCGGACTATCGACTCGAATGTAAACGGAATCTCGGGCAACAGGATGACGTCAGCCCCCCCGGCTACACCCGAATAAAGCGCAATCCACCCCGAATAACGCCCCATCACCTCCACGACCATTATTCGTTCGTGGGACTCTGCGGTAGCGTGCAGCTTGTCTATGGCGTCGGTAGCGGTCGTCACCGCCGTATTGAATCCGAATGTGAGTTCGGTTGCGGCCAGATCGTTGTCTATGGTTTTGGGAACGCCGATTACCGGGATGCCCAGTTGCGCCAGATCGCTCGCGATTCGCAGCGTTCCGTCCCCGCCTATGACCACAAGCGCATCGAAGCGCCGCCTTTTGAACTCGGCTACAACCTTGTCCGACAGATCCACCTCGCGCGTATGACCGCCCTCGACCATCTTGAAACGGAAGGGATTGCCGCGATTCGTAGTGCCGAGAATGGTGCCGCCCGTGTGAATGATCCCGCGTACGTTCTGGCGGTTGAGCGAGTGTATGCGGTTTTCGTAAAGCAACCCCTCGAAACCGCGCTCTATGCCGAATACCTGCCAGCCGCGATTGATGCCGCCGAGCACTACGGCGCGTATGACCGCATTGAGTCCGGGACAGTCTCCGCCGCCCGTCACTACGCCTATACGCTTCGGCCTGCTGATAAGCCGCCGCTTCGTTTCGCTCCGTCTGACCATGGCCCGATGATGCTTGCACAAGCTTCGGCCCGTCTGCAAGCAGAGATAACGGAACGAACGAAAATAAACGGAACAGACGAAATAGGGCTGTTCGATCTGTTCCGTTTATTTTCGTTCGTTCCGTTATTTCTTATCTGGCGGATTGATACGAAGCGAGTATGCGGCGGACGTAATTGCGCGTTTCGGCATAGGGAGGGATGCGGCGGCCGTAGCGCAGCACCGTGCCTTCGCCCGCGTTGTAGGCCGCAAGCGCGAGTTTCACATCTCCGTCGAACAGGCCAAGCAGGGTCTTGAGGTATTTGGTTCCGGCTTCTATGTTCTGGGCCGGGTCGTGTATGTCGCGCACGCCGAAGCGCCGCGCGGTATCGGGCATCAGTTGCATAAGTCCGCGCGCGCCGGCGCGCGATACGGCGCGGCGGTTAAACCCCGACTCTTCGCGCATAACGTAATAAATGAGCATCGGATCGACGCCGTGACGCGCGGCGTTGCGCGCAATCAGCGTATCGAGGCCCGCGTGCCCGGTCGAGGCGCCCCCGCGCGCAGGATTGTCGGCCTTGTCGGAATCCAAAAGCGCGGACGATGCGGAAACATCCGGACCGGCGGCCCCCGTTGCAAGACTTGCTATCTCTTCACGCTCGATGAACCCCTGTATGTTGCCGAGCCGGTAACGCACGCGCTCGGCGTTTTCCCATATCTCGTCGGCGTCTATGCGCGCTCCGCTGCGCAGCATTATGTGCGGCCGCACGGGCGCGGAAGCAGCGACAACCTCCGCAGCCGGTTCAGCAACCGGAGCAGGCGCAGCGACGGGCGCTGCCGCAGCAGATGCCTGCGGAACGATTACCGAAACCGCAGAGGGTTTTGTCGCCCCGGTTCTGGTGTATACGACCCGCTCGACTTCGGCGCGCGCCATAACCGTCGTGACCTTGCCCTGCCGGTACCATACGTAATCGCCTACCTCGCCTACCTCTTCAGCCTGTATGACGCGCCCGTTTTTCAGATGCAGTTCGTCGGCGCGCGCAACCACGTTCAGCATAATCAACGCCAGCAGAATCGGCGGCAACAGATTTTTCGAGCGCGTAACTATCATAGGTTTCCTTCTACGCCCCCATCAGTGCAAGTCCTGCGCCAAAACCCCCATCATCCTCCCCACTCCTTCCAAACCATTAAGCACAATCAGTTTCCGCCCGATCCGACATTTCCCCGCCTGCCATCACGTATCCCGCCGGTGCGGAAAATACCCCGCCTGCGGCATTTTCCGCCCCCTCCCCTTTCCCGCATAACGATTAATACCCATCTTGCAGCCTTATATACTCTTCCGTTAAACTAGCCGCTGAATGAGCGCTCATTCAGCCTTCAGTCAGATAGCCGGGCGGCCGGAGGATCTGCAAGCCGGACAATTCGGGCATAATGCGGATGGCGGGGATCCGTAGAGATTTGCGGAGATCTGTAAAAATATGGAAACGACCAGAAGGCAGGTTGGGACTCAGGCAGGGGCGGAGGCGGAGGTCGCGGAGCGGGGCGGGCTGCGGGCCGAGAAATCCTGGCACATACTGCGCGCGGCGGCCAAGGTTTTTGCGCGTTCGGGGTATTTCAACTCCAAGGTATCGGACGTAGCGCGCGAGGCGGGTATTGCCGACGGCACGGTTTACCTGTATTTCAAGAGCAAGGACGAACTGCTCAGTTCGATCTTCTCCGCCGCAATGGACGAATTCATACGCCGCGCGCGCGCCGAGCTTGCCGGCATAGTCGATCCGCGCGAGCAGTTGCGGCACTTCGCGTATCTGCATTTTGCGAGCCTCGAACGCGACCGCGATCTTGCGATCGTATTCCAGATCGAACTTCGGCAATCCACCAAATTCATGGAGCAGTTCTCCAGCGCGCAGCTTGCCGAATACTTTCAGATCATCCGCGAAATCATCGAAACCGGACAGCAGCGCGGCCTGTTTCGCCCGCAACTCAGCGCGCGCCTCGTGGCCAAGTTCCTGTTCGGCGCACTCGACGAAATGGCAACCAACTGGGTAATCAGCCACAGCAACGCCTCGCTCACTGCTATGGTCGACCCGGTTATGGAGATTTTCTTTAACGGAGTCAGCAGCAACCATGCACAGGTCTGAGGCCCGCATTCAAACCCTCATCGATCTGCACAACCGCACTGTAGCCGCGGACAAACCCGACCTGCTCAATTACAAACGCGGCGGCGCGTGGATATCCATCTCCGCACGCAACTTCGATGCTACGGTACGCTCGGCCACGCTCGGACTGTATTCCCTCGGCGTGCGCTCCGGAGACCGCGTAGCGCTGCTTTCCGAAAACCGCCCCGAATGGACCGCAGCCGATCTCGCCGTGCTGCACTGCGGCGCAGCCGACGTACCCATATACTCCACGCAGGCTCCGCCCCAGGTGCGTTACATACTCGGGGACGCCGGCGTAGAAATCCTGATCATCTCCGATCGCGAGCAGTACGACCGCGTGCGCGAGGCGCTTGACGCCTTGCCCCACCTGCGCACGATCATTGTCTTCGACGCGTGGGATAACATCGACGACCGGCGCGTGATGACCTGGGAGACTCTGCTCGCAAACGGACGCCAAACGCACGCCGCCGAACCGCAACTCTTCGATACGCTCGCCGCAAGCGTCGCTACGGATACGCTCGCAACCATCATCTATACTTCTGGTACTACCGGGGAACCCAAAGGCGTATGCCTGACGCACGCCAACATAGTATCGAACGTGCTGGCGTCGCACGAAGTATTGCCCTTCGATCCGGGCACGGTGGTGCTGAGTTTCCTGCCGCTTTCGCACATATTCGAGAGATCCGGGTTTTATCTTTATCTGTACGGCGGCGCGACGATCTATTACGCCGAGAGCATCGACCGCGTTGCGGCCAACCTCGTTGAAATCCGCCCGCACTTTATGGCGAGCGTGCCGCGCCTGTTCGAGAAAATCTACGCGCGCGCAATGGAGCGCACCGAAGAAGAGGGCGGCGCGAAGGCGGCGATCGCACGATGGGCGGTTGAAACGGGCGAGGCCTGGGCCGATGCCGCAAGCCGGGGCCGCCGCATCGGCGCAGCGCTCAGGATCAAACACGCGATTGCGTCAAAACTCGTATTCTCGAAATGGCGCGCTGCAATGGGCGGCCGCATACGATACTTCATCTCGGGCGGTGCGCCGCTTTCACCGCAACTTGCCAGGATCTTTTACGCCGCAGGCATGCCGATACTTCAGGGCTACGGCCTGACCGAAAGCTCCCCCGTAATCACTGCAAATACGCCGGAAAACAACCGCCTCGGGTCTTCCGGAAAGCCAATAGCGGGCGTAGAAGTAAAGATAGCGCCCGACGGCGAGATACTCGCCTCGGGGCCGAACATAATGAGCGGCTATTACAACAAGCCGGATGATACGGCATCGGCGCTGCAGGCCGACGAACTGGGCCGCGTATGGCTGCACACCGGCGACATCGGCCATCTGGATCAGGACGGTTACCTGTTCATCACCGACCGCAAGAAGGACCTGCTCAAGACAAGCGGCGGAAAGTACATCGCCCCGCAGCCCATAGAAAACGCAATCAAGCAGAGCCGCTTCGTCAGTCAGGCGGTCGTCATAGGCGACGACCGGAAGTTTCCCGCCGCGCTGATTGTGCCCGAAATGGAAGCCCTGCGCAGCTACGCGGCGCTGAAAAACATTCCCTATAACGACGCGGCGGAGTTGATTTCACATCCGAAAATCGTGGATCTGTTTGAAAGACAGGTGGAGAAATACACGCCGGATCTGGCGCAGTTCGAGCGCATAAAGGCCGTAGCGCTTCTGGATCGCGAACTGACGGTCGAAGGCGGCGAACTCACTCCGACGCTCAAGGTGCGCCGGCGCATAGTTACCGATAAATATAAGGATCTTATCGACCGCATGTATGCGGCAAAGGAAAACAGCATCGTGAGCGGGAAGAAGAGAGATAACGGAACAAACGGAAGTTGACGGAACAAACGGAAAGTATGGCGAAAAGTACGGGCTGTTTATGATCACGTCCGTTTGCTCCGTCAACTTCCGTTTGTTCCGTTATCTCTTTCCCCTGCGGCCGGACATTGATAGATGTATCCGACAAGCCTGAGCATTACGCGAATACAGAAGCACACGCCGAATGTGTGGAGCTTCTTTATGGTCTCGCAAAGCGCGCGCCGGCCCGAGTTCACCGCCGGGCAGGTAGCGGTGCTCGATATGGGGGGCCGTCAGGGCGTTTACGTAGCGTTCGCTTCGGCGCCGGAAGATCCGGAATTCGAATTTCTTGTCAAGCGCGGCCGTATGGCGAGCGTCAGCGGAGGTCTGTTCGATCCCCACATCGCCAAGCACGTCGTGCTGCGCGAAATCGTCGGCCCCGGGTTTCCCGTAGAAAATCATCGGGGCTGCGATCTGGTTTTCGTAGGCATGGGCACGGGCCTTGCCCCGCTGCGCTCGGCGCTGCGCCACGTCTTTCACAACCGCGATGATTACGGGCGGCTCGTCGTGCTTTACGGCGCGCGAACCGTGGAAGATTTCTGTTTTGAAGACGAGATGTTGACCGAATGGAAGCAGCAAGGCGTAGAACTGCGCCAGGTCATCAGCCAGCCCAACGGCGAATGGAGCGGCCCCACGGGGTATGTCCAGAGCCTGCTCGATAATCTCGTGCCGACGCTTGCATGCCCCGTAGCGCTCGTATGCGGTTCGCAGGAAATGATCGAACAGACGCGCGAGCGCCTCGCCGTGCTCGGGTTTGCACCCGAACTGATACTGACCAATTACTGAGCAACAGATCATTGACCGACTGAAGGAGAGCTGACACATGCAGATCAGAAAAGCGGCCGTGCTCGGCGCCGGAGTGATGGGCGCGCAGATTGCCGCCCACCTTGCGAACGCCGGAGTGCCGTGCCTGCTGCTCGACATCGCGCCGAAGGAATTGACGCCCGAAGAATCCGCGCGCGGACTGACGCTCGAATCCTGCGCCGTGCGCAACCGCATCGCGCAGGCCGGATTCGATGCCGCAAAAAAAGCCCGTCCGGCGGCGTTCTTTTCACCCGAACTTGCAGACCTCGTCACGGTCGGCAATTTTGAAGACGACCTGCCGAAACTCAAAAGTTGCGACTGGATCATCGAAGCCATCATAGAAAACCTGGATATCAAACGCGCGCTTTACGAAAAAGTAGAACCGCACCTTCATCCGGAAGCAATCATAAGCACCAATACCTCGGGCATTCCGCTCAAATCGCTCGCCGAAGGCCGCAGCGAAAATTTCCGCCGCCGCTTTCTCGGCACTCACTTCTTCAATCCGCCGCGCTACCTGCACCTGCTCGAACTCATCACTACGCCAGAAACCGACGGCTCCGCAGCCTGTTTCATCGCCGGCTTCTGCGACCGCTCGCTCGGCAAGGGCATCGTTTACGCCAAGGATACGCCGAACTTCATCGGCAACCGCATCGGCACGTTCGCCATGCTCCACGCCATACGAGTCATGCTCGCAGGCGATTACACCGTAGAGGAAGTCGATGCACTCACGGGCACGCTGATCGGTCATGCAAAAAGCGCGAGTTTCCGCACGCTCGACATCGTGGGTCTCGACACCGCCGTGCACGTGGCCAAAAACCTGCACGCTGCGGTCCCCGACGACGAGAAACGCGATACGTTCGAGACGCCCGAAATCCTCGATCAGATGGTTGCGCGCCGCATCCTCGGCGACAAAACAAGAGGCGGTTTTTTCAGGAAGGCCGGTCAGGACATACTGACGCTGGATCTGAAAACGCTCGAATACCGCCCGCGCCAGAAACCGAAATTCGCTTCCGTAGAGGCCGCAAAAAATATCGAGAACCTGCCCGACCGCCTGCGCGCTCTGGTTTACGCCGAGGACAAAGCCGGCGAATACCTGTGGCAAACGACATCGGAAACGCTCATCTACGCCGCCAACCGCATACCCGAAATCGCCGATACGATCGTCGAAATCGACAACGCGATGAAATGGGGCTTTGCGCACGAAATGGGCGTGTTCGAAACGTGGGATGCGATAGGCGTCGAACGGTCCGTAGCCCGCATGCGCCAACAGGGCCGCGCGATTCCCTCAAACGTCGAAGCGATGCTCGCCGCCGGGGCGAAGAGTTTTTACAGGACGGAAAACGGCGTGCGCTCGTATTTCGATTTCGCTTCGGGTGAGTACCGCGAAGAACGCGCCGCGGCCGGAGTGACGATCCTCAAATCGCTCAAGGATCAAAACAGGGTCATCAAGAAGAATGCGGGCGCAAGCCTCGTCGATCTGGGCGACGGCGTTGCCTGCGTCGAATTCCACTCGAAGATGAATTCGATCGGCGGCGATACGATCGGCATGCTGCATACGGCGCTCAGGGAAGTCGAGAAGAATTTCGCGGGGCTGGTTGTAGGCAATCAGGGCGCGAATTTTTCGGTCGGCGCAAACATCATGCTCATACTGCTCGCGGCGCAGGAAGGCGACTGGGACGAACTGCACGACGCGGTGCGGCAGTTCCAGAATGCGACTATGAGCCTGCGCTATTCGCCGAAACCCGTCGTGGTCGCTCCGTTTCAGATGACGCTCGGCGGCGGATGCGAGATGGTGCTGCACGCGGATCGCAACGTAGCCGACGCCGAAACCTACATCGGACTTGTGGAAGTCGGCGTCGGACTGATCCCGGGCGGCGGCGGAACCAAGGAGATGGCGGTGCGCGCCTGGGATGCCGCCGAAGCAAGCCCCGGCGCGGATCATTTCGCGTGCCTGCGCCGCAACTTCGAAATCACGGCGATGGCCAAGGTAGCCACAAGCGCGGTTGAAGCCCGCAATATGGGCATTCTGAGAGCGAATGACCGGATCGTGATGAACCGCAATCGCGTGATAGAAGAAGCCAAACAAAGCGTGCTCGGACTTGCGCGCGAGGGTTATCGCGCACCCGAGCCGCGCCAGGACATACTGGTGCTCGGCGAATCGGCGCTGACAAAGTTCAAGCTGGGCATTCACATGATGAAGCGCGGCGGGTACATCTCGGATCACGATGCGCTCATCGGATTGAAGGTCGCCGAAGTGCTTTCGGGCGGGAATCTCACACGGCCGACGCGCGTTTCGGAGCAGTATCTGCTCGATATCGAACGCGAGGCGTTCGTCAGTCTGTGCGGAACGCGCGCAACGCAGGAGCGGCTCGCGCATATGCTGAAGACGGGCAAACCGCTGAGAAATTGAACCAAATGCAAAGAGAGACATCCGTTTCGTTAATTTTCGTTTGTTCCGGTGTCTCTCTTTTCCTCAAGGAGAACTGATATGCGTGAAGCAGTAATAGTCAACGCCCTGCGAACGCCGATCGGCAAGGCGCCGCGCGGAACGCTCAAGGATACGCGGCCCGATGATCTGGCCGCCGCAGTAGTCAGGGAACTGATGGCGCGCACGCCCGAACTGGGCGTCGATGAAGTCGAGGACGTAGTCATCGGATGTGCGACGCCCGAAGCGCAGCAGGGCGCAAATATGGCGCGTCAGGTAGCGCTTCTCGGCGGCTTGCCCGTAACGACTTCAGCCATGACGATCAACCGTTTCTGCTCGTCCGGATTGCAGGCCATAGCCAATGCAGCCGAGCACATAATCTGCGGGTCTGCCGAAGTCGCCATCGGCGGCGGCGCCGAGTCGATGTCGATGCTGCCGATGGGCGGATACAATCTGTCGCCCAATCCTACGCTCGTCGATGTCTACCCCGATGTCTACCTGAATATGGGATTGACGGCCGAAAACGTAGCGCGCAAGTACGGCATCGAGCGCGAGGCGGCCGAAGAGTTCGCCGTGCGTTCGCATCAGCGCGCAGCGGCGGCGATCGACGCCGGAAAGTTCAGGGAAGAAATCGTTCCGGTCGCCGTCAGGGTGCGCGATCTCATCACCGAAACCGCCGGCAGGATGGTCAGGAAAAAAATCGCCGAAACCGAAATCATATTCGATACGGATGAAGGCGTGCGCCGCGATACAACGCCTGAAGGACTTGCAAAACTCAAGCCCGTATTTCACGCCAGGGGAACGGTGACGGCGGGCACATCCTCGCAGATGTCGGACGGAGCGGCTGCGGCGCTTGTTATGACCCGCGAACGCGCCGAAGCTTTGGGACTCAAACCGATGGCGAGGTTTATTACTTACGCAACGGCCGGCGTGCCGCCCGAAGAAATGGGAATAGGTCCCGTGGCCGCGATCCCGAAAGCGCTCAGGGCCGCAGGGCTGAAGCTGTCGGACATAGATCTGATCGAACTCAACGAGGCGTTCGCCGCGCAGGCGCTCGCCGTAATGAAGCAACTGGATATGGACCCGGAACGCGTCAACGTCAACGGCGGTGCGCTCGCGCTCGGCCATCCGCTCGGATGCACGGGAGCAAAACTCACCGCAACGCTGCTTTATGAAATGAAGCGCACCGGCGCACGCTACGGCATGGTCACGATGTGCGTCGGCGGCGGCATGGGCGCGGCGGGCATCTTTGAGAACCTGATGAGATAACAAATGAAGCGCGATGGAAAGGATAACAACTATGGCAACGCCACAGAAACAGATATTCAAAGGCGGGAGCTTCCTGATCACCGAGACGCAGCCCGAGGGTGTGTTCTCGCCCGAAGACTTCACCGAAGAGCACCGCATGATTGCGAAGACTACGGAAGAATACCTCGAAAAGGAGATCATTCCGAACAGCGCGCGAATCGAGGAAAAAGACTACGAACTGCAACGCCAGTTGCTGCAAAAGGCAGGCGAACTCGGACTGCTCGGCGCAAGCATTCCGGAGGCTTACGGCGGGCTGGCGCTCGATCACGTATCGGGCATGCTCATCTCCGAGTACATATCGGGCCAGGGGTCGTTCGTCACAACCTTCGGCGCGCATTCGAGCATCGGAACGCTGCCCATAGTCTACTTCGGCACCGAAGAACAAAAACAGAAATACCTGCCGAAACTCGCCACCGGCGAGTGGGTCGGAGCCTATTGCCTGAGCGAGACCGGCTCCGGATCGGATTCGCTTGCGGCAAAAACTACGGCCCGCCTGAACGCCGAAGGCACGCACTGGACGCTTAACGGTGAAAAAATGTGGATATCAAACGGCGCATTCGCCGATGTCTACATCGTGTTCGCCAAAGTGGACGGCGAAAAATTCACCGGCTTCATCGTAGAGCGCAACGATCCGGGCGTCAGCCACGGGGCCGAAGAACACAAAATGGGGCAGCGCGGATCGTCTACTACGCCGCTGATCCTGCAGGATGCACAAGTACCGAAGGACCGGCTGCTCGGCGAAATCGGACGCGGCCATATCATTGCTTTCAACATTCTGAACTTCGGCCGGTTCAAACTCGGCGCCGGAGCCATAGGCGGCAGCAAGCGGGTCATTGAGATCGCAGCGAAATACGCCGCCGAGCGCCGCCAGTTCAACCAGCCCATCGCGAATTTCGGCGCTATCAAATACAAGCTTGCGGAAATGGCTGCGCGCACATATGTAGGCGAATCGGCCGTATATCGCACGGCCGGATTGATAGAAGACCGCGAAAGCACGATTGATAAAAGCGTGCCCGCCGAAGTTCTTTCGGCGATCGAGGAATACGCCGTCGAGTGTTCGATCATCAAGGTCGCGGGTTCGGAAATACTGGATTACTGCGCCGACGAGGGCGTGCAGATTTTCGGCGGCAACGGGTTTACGAGCAGCTATCCGGTAGAGGCCGTATACCGCGATTCGCGCGTCAACCGCATCTTTGAAGGCACTAACGAAATCAACCGGCTGCTGATTCCCGGCATGCTGCTCAAGCGCGCGATGAAGGGACAACTGCCGCTGCTGCAGGCGGCGCAGAAGCTGCAGGAGGAATTGCTCGCCGGGCCGACTTTTGAAGAAGAGGACGACTCCGTGCTTGCGGTCGAGCGCAAACTTGTGGCCAATTCAAAGAAGATCGCGCTTGCCGTAGTCGGCACGGCGGCGCAGAAGTTTATGACCGCTCTCGACAAGCAGCAGATAATACTGTGCTGGGCGGCGGACATCATCATAGAGTCGTTTTTGATCGACAGCGCGCTCGGACGTACGCTGAAGCTGGTTGCCCGCGACGGCGAAGAAAAACACCAGTACGCAGTGCTTGCGACGCGGCTTTACATACACGACGCAATGTCGCGCATAGAGACGGCGGCGAAAAATGCGCTCGCGGCAACGGTCGAGGGCGATGACCTGCGAGTGCTGCTTGCGGCTCTCAAACGCTTCACGAAATTCACGCCGATCAACACCTCGGCGATTCGCGAAAAGCTCTCCGACAAGGTGGTGGAAGCCGGCGGATACATTTTCTGAAAGTGCAGCAGGGAGGGAAGAAGAAGAAAGTGCTGAGTGCTGAGTGCTGAGTGCACTGTCAACGAAGTTCTTTGAGGTT
>JAHBSF010000108.1 GCA_019639255.1 Acidobacteriota bacterium
AATTCCCCTGCCAGCTAAAGCAGGCAGTCCCCTTTCGCGGAATTTATGGATAACACCCTTTCCGCCGCTTTCGTCCATTCCGCGTATTCCGTGATTTCTCTTATCCTGCGCTCGCCGCCTCTTCCTTGATCGCCCGTTTGCGTTCGCGCGCGTAAAGCGCCTTGTTGACCGCGTTGAGATAGGCGCGTGCGCTGCCGTCTACTATGTCGGTGCTCGCCGCCTTGCCCGTATACGATGTGCCGTCGAATTCGACGTGCACGAATACCTCGCCCACAGCATCCGGCCCGCCCGTGACCGAGCGCACGGTGTAGTCGATGAGGTTGCCGTTGAGTCCCGTGATGCGGTCGATTGCTTCGTAAACGGCCGCTACGGGGCCGTCGCCCGCCGCCGTGTGCGTTTGCGCGCCGTCGTTTCCCGTGTCGTGAAGGGTTACCAGTGCGGTTGCCAGGGTCGAAGTTCCGGCCGTAGCCTGCACTGCCCGCAGTTTGTAGCGTTCCGGGATCTGCGCAAATCCGTCCTGAAGGATGGCGAGCAGGTCCTCTTCGAAGATCTCTTTCTTCTGGTCGGCGAGTTTGGTGAACAGCTTGTAGGCTTTGTCGAGTTCGGGGCGCGAAAGCTGATAGCCCATCTCCTCGTACTTCTTGTTCAGCGCGTGGCGGCCCGAATGTTTGCCGAGCACGAGGCTGTTGGTTTTTACGCCTACGGATTCGGGCGTCATTATCTCGTAGGTGATGCGGTTTTTGAGCACGCCGTGCTGGTGTATGCCCGCTTCGTGCGCAAAAGCGTTTTTGCCTACGACCGCCTTGTTCGGCTGTACGTGCACGCCCGTGATGTTCGAAAGCATCTGGCTCGAACGATAAAGCTCTTCGGTGACGATGCCGGTTTCATACGGCATCAGGTCGCGCCGCACGCGCAGCGCCATTACGATTTCTTCGAGCGAGGCGTTGCCCGCCCGCTCGCCTATGCCGTTGATCGTGCATTCGACCTGACGCACGCCGCAGGCTACGGCGGTCAGCGAATTCGCCACCGCAAGCCCCAGATCGTTGTGGCAGTGCACGCTCAGCGTCGCGCGGTCTATGTTCGGTACTTTTTCCTTCAGCGTTGTGATGATCTTCGCGTATTCGGACGGTATGGTGTAGCCCACCGTGTCCGGAATGTTGATCACGGTTGCGCCCTCGTCTATGACGGCGGCGACTACCCGGCACAGATAATCCAGATCGGTGCGCGTAGCGTCTTCGGCCGAAAATTCGACATCGTCGGTGAAGCTTTTGGCCAGACGCACGGCGCCTGCGGCCATATCGAGCACTTCCTCGCGCGTCTTCTGCAGCTTGTACTGAAGGTGTATGTCGGATGTGGCGACGAAGGTATGTATTCGGGGGTGGGCGGCGTCGGACAGAGCCTCCCACGCCCGCTCTATGTCCTCGCGCGTCGTGCGGCAAAGCGCCGCTATGGTCGGACGCCTGCATATGCGCGCGACTTCCCGCACGGCCGCAAAATCATCCTCCGACGCGATTGGAAACCCCGCCTCGATTACGTCGACGCCGAGCGCTTCGAGCTGCCGCGCCATCCGTACCTTCTCCTCCAGATTCATACTGCACCCCGGCGATTGCTCCCCGTCGCGCAAAGTCGTGTCGAATACGCTTACCCTGTTTGCGTCCATGCCGTCTCTCCCGGTCTCTTGTCTTGCCCCAGCCAAAGTCCCGCCATCCTAACACCGCCCCCGCAGTTTGGGAATTTTATATTTTTTAGAGTGGTATAAATTTCGTTTATGTTATGATGCAGTGCGAGCAAGATGGAAGGGTTGGGGGCAGAGGGAAAATGGGGAGCAGTAAGGGGAGGGGGCAGTGGATCTGGCGCAGTTGGAGATATTCCTTCGGATAGCGGAGGAGAAGAGTTTTTCGCGGGCTGCGGAGAAGATGTTGCGTACGCAGCCGGCGATAAGCATAGCGATCAAGCGGCTGGAAGAGGATCTGGGCGAGCAGTTGTTTGACCGCAGTTCGAAGGCGGGGACGTTGACGGAGGCGGGGAAGATACTGCATTCGTATGCGCAGCGGATGATAAATCTGCGCGACGAGGCGCGCGCTGCGGTGGGCGAGTTGAAGGGGATGCATCGCGGGCGGCTGTCGATCGGGGCGAATGAAAGCACGTCTCTGTATCTGTTGCCGCCGCTTCTTGTCGAGTACAGGCGCAGGCATCCGGAAATCAAGATCGAGGTTTACCGCAACTTCTCGGAGCGAATACCTTCGGAAGTTCTGGAGCGCAATCTGGATTTCGGATTTCTTTCCTACGATCCGCAGCATCCGTCGTTGCAGTCGATGGAGGTTTATCGCGACGAACTGGTATTCGTCGTGCACCCGAAGCATCACCTGGCGCGGCGTGCGAGCGTGACGGTGAAGGAGCTTGGCGCAGAGCAGTTCGTGGCGCACAACGTCAAGACGCCGTCGCGCGCGCGCATATTCGAGTTGTTTGCGCAGCACCGCACGCCGCTCAACATATCGATCGAGCTGGCGACGCTCGAAACGATCAAGGATTTCGTGCGGCGAAACGCCGGCGTAGCGATCATTCCGCGCCTTGTCGTGCGCGACGACGTGCGCGAGGGAACGCTTGTCGAGGTGCCGGTCAGGGGCATGAAGATCGAGAAGATGCTGCGTATAGTGTTCAGGCGCGAGCAGTCGCTCTCGCACGCGGCGCGGGCTTTTCTCGCGATGATCCGCGCCGGGGCGATTGAGGCGGCTCTCGGGATTGGGAACGAGGCGTCCCGAAAACGGACACCGGCGGCTGCCGGAGCGACCGCCGAAAGGCAGGCCGGCGCAGTAACGCAACGGATCGGATTGATCGAAGTAAGTCGCGCAGAAGACCGCTGATGAAAGCGTGCAGACGAGCGCGAGCGCGGCGATGGTCTTAATTCATGATGCCCCCTTGAGCCGGGTCGGTTGATAAACCGCCTGGCTTCAGGGCGTCCGTTCATCTCTGTCGCCGGCATCACGGACAGCGGCGATTTCGGCCGCCGGCCCGCCACGCTGGCCGACTGCTATATGTGGGTGGCGAACTTCAACGACCCCGACAATCCGGCCTGGGTGAAACTGATGGAGGAGTCGCTGCGAGCGACCGAGTCGCTCGATCCACAACTGGCGGAAATCCATGCAGTGCGCTTTGAGTACTATTTCAGCAAGTATGGCGGCTGGGACATCGCGCGGGCGCTAGGCGAAGCATATCAGGCGCTGGCCCTCGATCCCCGGATTGGGCACACAGAGTTAGGGACGATCTATGACCATCTGGGGCTGGATGAGGCCAGGGGCCTGAGAGAGGCTCAGCGGGCGCTGGAGCTGGACCCGACCAATTTCTACAAGCAGTATCGTCTGATCGAAGCCTACCTGCTCTATGACAGGTTTGATGAAGCGATAGAGGCTCAGCGCCGTTTCTTTAGCGAATCGGGACCGGCGCTAGCACTGATCGGGAAGGGCCGGATCGACGAGGCGCAGACCCTGCTTGAAAACGTGGTGGCAAAAAATCCTGGGGATTTCCTCTCCAGAAACCAACTGGCCCTGGCCCTGGCATTGAAGGGGCAATTTCAGAAGGCTGAGGCGCGCATTCCTGCCGTTCTCGAGCAGGCGCGGAACAACCGCGCCTATCATCACATCGTTTATCACGCTGCCTGCGTTTATGCCCTGGCGGGGAAGGAGAATGAGGCCGTCAAGTGTTTGCGCGAGGCGGCCGCAACCGGCTTCCCCAATCACCCGCTTTTTGCGCGCGATCCGCATCTTGACCGGATCAGATCAGGCCGGGCGTTCGTGCAATTTATGGCCGAGCTGAAGCCGCGATGGGAAGGCTACCGGCGCGGGTTGAGATGATCGCCACCGGAGATCGCCTATGAACTGGCGCGCTACGCTATCGTCAATCTCTCCGCCGCTTCTTCGATTGCCGTTGTAAGACCAGTCTGCGTTTTCTCTCGAGAAGCAGTTCTGACGGCTCTCTGACCTCGCTCTGTTGCCGATCATTTCTCATTTCATTCTTCAGGCCGTCTGGCAGCTGTAGCGGAGGACTGAATGTTACCATGATCTGCGCGGTGGCCATTGCCGAGAGCGGCGGCGATCCGTTATCGCCACTGTCGCTCACCGTAAATTGGATGTTGTAGCTTCCTGTCTGTAAGGAAGTCGGCGTCCAATTGAAGAAGTAGGTACACAGATTTTTACCGAAAGTCGAACCGGCCGGTGGATTGATTATGTTCACGTTCATGGTCAGGCAAAGGGTTTCGAGGTCATTGGCAAAGACCGTGAAGCTAACCGTAGATCCGGTGAACGCGTTGACAAAAAACGGTCCCGGCGGATTGATGGATAATGTCGGCGGATCGTTGACCGGAGTGATGCTGATGGAAACTGTTGCCGGACTACTCTCCAGATTCCCATCGCTCACTTTGAAGGTGAAGCTGTCCGAGCCGTTGTAATTCAGCGCTGGCGAATAGGTGCGGCTCGCTCCGCTCCCGCTCAAATTGCCGTGAGCCGGCGAGGTGACGATGATGAAGTTCAACGGATCGCCATCCGGATCGCTCCCCGTCAGCGTCATTCCGACCGCATTATCTTCGCTCGTCATGACGGATTGGCTGTTGGCCGTCGGCGGTTGGTTGGAGTTGGCCACGTTGATCGTCACGCTCTTGTTGTCGCCGAGCGGCGGTGTGCCGTTGTCTTGAACACCGAACAATACTTGATAGCTACCGGCCTGAGTGAAGTTCGGCGTCCAACTGAACTGGCCGGTTGCCGGATTGAAACTCGCCCCGGTCGGCAGATTGCTGGCCGAGAGCGTTAACGTCTGCCCCTGATCGACATCCGTTGCCGAGACGGTGAAGCTCAGATTTTGATTCTCGTCCACGGATTGCGTTCCTGGTACCGAGAGGATCGGCGGATCGTTGATCGGAGTGACAGTAATGGAGATAGTAGCCTCCGCGCTTTCGAGCGCTCCATCGGTCGCCTTGAAAGTGAAGCTGTCCGAGCCGTTATAGTTCGGCGCGGGCGTGTAGGTGCGGCTCGCTCCGCCGCCGCTCAAACTTCCGTGCGCGGGCGGCGCGACGATGATGAAGCTGAGTGGATCGCCGTCCGGGTCGATCGCTGCAAGAGTGATGCCGGCCGAGGTATCTTCATCGAGCGATATCGACAGATTCTCTGCCACTGGAGCGCGATTGAGTTGAGCCGTGACGCGCACTCCAATCTGATGCTGTGTGACCCCATTCAAGGCATCGGTCGCCGTCAGCGTGAGCGAGTAGTCTCCGGTCTGAAAGCCCTCCGGCGCGAGCCGCAGGGTGTGGAGATTTGCGTTTTGGCCGAAGAGTGAGGCGAAACTCGGCCCGCTCAGGCTGACGCGTAATCCTTGCGCCAAGATCTCCGCCCCTTCGCTCGCAAACGATTCCGGCGGCTGATCGGCCTCGTCTGGGTCGCTGATGATGATCGATGCGTCGAGCGTCGAGCCGGCTGCGACCGTCAATTGCGAGGGGGCGATGATAACCGGCGGCAGGTTAGTGAAGGGCAGGACCAGATCCGGCACGACCTGAGTTATTCCGTTTTCTACTGCCGGGATGCTGCTCCGCGAGGTGCGATCGATCCGGCCGCTCGGCCGCTGGTAGACGGCCTCGACCGATAGCTCTCCGTCACTCGGAATCGGAAGATCGCGGATGGCGAAACCTCCGTTGCCATCGGTCAGACTCTGCTGCCCGTGTACGGTGACCACCGCGCCGCGCACCGGCGTCATACCGTCGAAATCGACCACGCGGCCGATGAGCGTCGTCGTCGGCCGCAAGCGCGAGACAAAGTAGTAGCTCGTCTCCGTCACCGCCCCGTTCTCGCTCTCGATGCGCTGTCCGTCAGCTGTCACCCTCGCCGTTCCGACGACGATGAAATCCCCAAGGGTCGGGAGACCCAGTTGCTGATCGAGGCGAAAGAGCGAGAGCTCGGTTCCGGGCGGCAGATTATCAACGTTGGGGAAGACAAGTTTTCCTCCGGGATTCAGCTTCACTCCGAAGGGCGTCAGTTGGACGACTACCGGGCTGAAATGGAGAGGCGGAAAATCTCTCGGTGTGCGGCTCCTCTGCACGCGGGTGAGGAAGACCAAGCCCCCGGTCGAGCCGTCCGGAAAGCGCGCCGCCGCGCCATCACTCAGTTCGAAGGCGACTCCTTCGGTCTCTACCCGGCCACTGGGGACCGAAGACGGCTGCCGCAGAAGATCTGCGCCATTGCTCGCGTCACCGACCGAGATGCTGGGGCCGGTCATCTGCTGGAGCGCAAGCGGTCTGCCGTAGGGGTTGTCGCGCTGCGGCCGGATCAGCATCTTCAGGAGAACTCTCGGGAATGGCGGGACGGCCTGCGCCTGCCCTCCTTCGACCTCGAAAATGATCGTTCCCGCCGGCGGATTGGCGATCACGAAGCTCCCGTTGGCTCCGGTCTTCGCCGTCAGATTGGTGTTGAGAATGCGAATACCTACTCCGGGGATCGGCTCTCCCGTCGTCTTCTCGACGAATCCGCTGAATGAGGTTTGGACCGCCGGCCCGCTTTCGCGCGCTGTTTCGCCGTGCGGTGTGCGCACGGTCAGCGGTCCGGTCTGGGCGCCAAAGGGAACAGTGACGGTGAGTTGCGTCGGATTGGCGGACGTCAGCCGCGCCTCGACGCCGCCGATGCGCACGAGGTTCTCACTCATATTTGCCGAGAAGCCGGCTCCGAAGATCGTCAGCGTCTGGCCGGCAAGGATCGAACTCGGCGCGTAGTTGTTGATCTGTGGCGGCAGTGTGCCACGCGGCGAAGCGATCTCGACTTCGGTCTGATTCGAGAGCCTCCCACCGGAGGCTGCAATCGAGAGGTTGACGAGGCCGCGACCGGCAAGCGAGCGCGAGACCTCCAAATTGATCTGATCGAGACCGTGGAATGAGCCCTGCGCTCCGGCGTAATCGGGCACGAAACTCGCGCCGCCGAATATGACCTGCACGCCCTCGTTGAGATTGCCATCACCATTCGGGTCGGCCGGAGCACGCAGCCCGGAGAGAAAGAGGATGAGAAACAGCCGATCGGATGCGGCGCCGAGATCGGGACCAAAATCGATCGGTCGCGCGCGGAATGACTGGCTGGATGGATCGTAGTCGGCTATTGGTTCGTATATCTGCTCCCCATTGCTGCGAAGGCGCAGAAGGAGTGCTGCGGGCAGGCCGCGCCCGCTGCCTTCAGCGGTAAAGATGGCCGGTGCGACCGAGCGCACCTCGACCTCCCCTGTGGCCACTACTCCGCCCGGCGAAGAGACGACGACACTGGCCGTTCCGATCTGGGTCTCAGCCGGGAGCAGGAAGTTGATCTGGCCAGGGGAGACGTAGTACAACTGCGAGCGGCGCCCGTTGACCTCGACCGTCACGCCGGCGAGGGTGGTAGGGAGCTGAATGCCGGGCTGATTCGGATCGGTATCGGCGGCGGCGACGACCTGCGTGGCGAGCCCGTTACCGAAGAGGGCGAGGATTGCGCCCGGAGCGATCGACTGCGGATCGAAGCTGGCTGCCGAGACGACCGTCAGCGTAGAGGGCTGTGTTGCGCCTCCGAGGGCGAGGGCCGGCAAGCTCTGCGTCGATGAGGCGAGCAGCACCAAGCCGCAGAAGAGCGAAATCAGCAGGATCGCCTGCCGGAGATGGGGGCGGAGCTGGAACCGGATTTCTTTTCTGTTCTCGGCGACCGCCGCCAAAGGCGGTAGCTTCCGGTTAGCGAGGTAACTGATACGGCCAAGGAATCGACGCCTCTCGCGGTGGCAAGGAATGGTTGTTTGCTCGCTGCGCCTCATGGTTATTTCCTCCTTAAAGGCTTCAGCGCGAGTCGTCGCTGCGCACCCGCTCGATCGCTTTTTCGGCGACTGCGCGGCCGAGTGCAAACCCAACTTCGATGTCGCTGCGGAAGTGGATGCCGGCCCAGAGGCGCGAGAATCCGGCTTCGTTCAACTGCGCATCAAAGAGGCTCTTGTCGCGCGGGAACAGATAGGCGAGGACTGCCGCGTACGGGGCATCGACGAAAGCGTGGGCCGACGGGTAGCTCGGGTGATTGGGATTCGGAAACAGCAGAGCGATGCCCGGATCGAGCATGGTCGGGCGGACGGACCAGTAAGTATATTTCGCATCCCAGCCGGCGACCGTCGCGTCGTATGAGGCGACGTTAAAGAGCGCGTAGGCGCGGGCGGCCCGCGGCGGGTTGGCGTCGAGGTGATGCTCGGACAACTTCTGGTTGAGGATATCGTGCCAGATTTTGACGAATGGCCCCTGCCAGAAGAATGCTGCCCGTGTGTTGTTGAATGTGGGGCCGGTGGTCGGGATGGGGCGCGGGTGGTTTTTGACCTCGGCCAGTTCCGTCGCCATTTGCACCGAATCACACGCCGGCGGCGGACCGGGCCTCAGTTCACTTCCCGATGAAAGCACCCACGTGCGCCAGGTTCCGACGAGCGGCTCTACCGGGTTTGCGCCTCTCCAGAAACACGAACCCGTCGGAATGGGGCCGGTGAATCCTGCATTCGAGCCGTCGGTTCGCGCACGGTCGATGACCAGTTCGGCGACCGCGCGGCCGAGGATGAAGCCGGCGCTGACGTCGCTCGGATATTGCACTCCGGCCAGCAACCGCGAACGCCCGGCCGCTTCCGCCTGGTCGGCGAAAACCGCGGCGTCGTTGGGAAACAGATAGGCCAGTACCCCCGAGGCCGCGCCGGCCGCCACCGCGTGTTCGCTCGGATACGACGGGCTTTGCGGATTGGGCAGGACGGTTCCGAGCGACGGGTTGAGTTCGCTCGGCCGCACGCGTCGATGCAGGTATTTCAGATCCCAGGCGGCAATCATGGCGTCGTAGATCGCGACGTTGATTAGCGCCAGGACGCGTGCGCCGCGCGGAGTGTTGAGGTTGGCTCTGGCGATCTGGTTGAGGGCGATTTCGTTCCAGCGATACGAGGGCGAGCCTGCATCCCAGTACCTGATCAGATCGAGCGCCGATGCATCGCGCTGCTGCGCGAACTGTATCAATTCGCCGATCTCCGTCTGCCCGGTTGCCGGCGGCGCCGGAATCAGTTCTCTCAACTCTCTGCCGGATTCGAGCAGCCACGGCTTCCAGGCGCCGGCCTCCGGCTCGATTTGCGGGAGCGCCGGGGCGCAATTGTTCGGAAATCGACAGGGTCTGTCGACGGCTGCCGCAGACTGGACGGCGCTTTCCTGCGCAACGGAAGCGTCGGATTGCGCCCGGATCGATCCGGCTTGAAGCAGAAGCAGCGACAGGCTGAGGATCGCGAAGACATATCCCATTCTGTATGCATGGGTGACGGTGTTTCGTTTCATCATCGCTCCTTTATCGGTGACAACATTTTCAATTGTGTGATCGCGCTCACTCCGAACTCTGAGCGCGCTTCACTGCCACAAGCGACGGTGGCGGGCGTAACCCGCCACCGTCGTCGATTTTTTTTCGGCGCCGAGTACGAGGTGTTATAATCCGCGCCGTAACAGCCTGTAGGCGGGGAGTCATAGAGATGCCTTCATCAGCCGAGATAACCGGGTTGCTGATCGCCTGGCGCGAGGGTGATCAGGCGGCGCTTGAACGGTTGACGCCGCTGCTTTACCGTGATCTGCACCGTCTGGCGCATCGCTACATGCGCGGTGAAAACCGCGGGCACACCCTGCAGACTTCGGCCCTTGTCAACGAAGCCTTTGTCCGGCTTATCGAAAATCCGCGGATCGACTGGCAGGGCCGCGCGCATTTCTTCGGGCTGGCGGCGCACATCATGCGCAACATCCTGCTCGATCACGCGCGCGGTCGCGGTCGCGCCAAACGCGGCGGCGGCGCATACCACTTTTCGCTCGATGAGGCGGCGATCGTTTCGGAGTCCCGCGCCGCCGAGTTGATCGCGCTCGACGATGCGCTCAAGGATCTGGCGTCGCTCGATCCACGCAAAAGCCGGCTCGTCGAGCTGCGGTTCTTCGGCGGGTTGAGCAACGAAGAAATCTCCGAGGTCATGGGTCTGTCGTTGCGCACGGTCGAACGCGAATGGCAGAAGGCAAAGACCTGGCTGCATCACGCCATCAGCAAGAGTGATCTGGATGAAGCCTGAACGCTGGCAAAAGATTGATCTGCTGCTCGGAGCGGCGCTCGAACGCGAGCCGGCCGAGCGCGCCGTTTTCCTGGCCGAAGCCTGCGCGGGGGACGAGACGCTGCAGCAGGAAGTGGAATCGCTGCTGCGGTCGGAACAGGCGGCCGGGAGCTTTATGGAAACACCCGTTGCCGCGCTTGCGGCTGATGCGCTGGCTGCCGAGCAGGCTCGGGCGAGGGTTGGCGAGCGGCTCGGCCACTACCAGATTCTCTCGCGGCTCGGCGCGGGCGGGATGGGCGAAGTGTACCTTGCGCGGGACGGGCGTTTGGGAAGAAACGTCGCGCTCAAGCTGCTGCCGGTGCAGTTTTATTCCGATCCTGACCGCGTGCGCCGCTTCGAGCGAGAGGGACGCGCCGCCTCAGCGCTCAATCATCCGAACATCATCACCATTCACGATTTTGGAGAGGTCGGCGGCGTTTATTACATAGCCACGGAGTTGATCAGGGGAGAGACGCTGCGGCAGCAACTGGCGAGTGGACCGATGAACCTGCGCGACGCCATCGGAGTCGGACAGCAAACTGCATCGGCGCTCTCCGTAGCGCACGCGGCGGGGATCATCCACCGGGACATCAAGCCGGAAAACATCATGCTGCGGGCTGATGGCTATGTGAAAGTGCTCGACTTCGGACTGGCCAAGTTAACGGGGCGGCGCACCGCAGCCGTTGATAGCGAAGACATAACGATGGCGAAGGAGAGCACCGAGATCGGGGCGGTGATGGGAACGGTGCAGTATATGTCGCCGGAGCAGGTGCGCGGGCAGAAGGTAGATGCGCGCAGCGACATCTTCAGCCTCGGCGTGGTGCTCTACGAAATGCTCGCCGGAGAGTCGCCGTTTGCGCGCGCGACGACGGCGGATGTGATTGCCGCGATTCTGGATCACGAACCGCCGCCGCTGGCGCGATACTTGTCTGAGGCGCCGCGCGAGTTGGAGCACATCCTCAGCAAGGCCCTGCGCAAGAATCGAGAAGAACGCTATCAAACGGCCGAGGACTTGTTGCTCGATCTCAAAGACTTCAAACAGGAGTTGGAGTTTGCCATGCGGCTGGAGCGCTCGGGCGAGCCGGCGTTGGGCGGCGCGGGTGAAAAGCGGATCGACCCGCCAACAGCGGCGATTGAGCCAATCCTCAAGCCGGCGTCGAGCGAAGTGGAGAGTACAAAACCTTCCATTCGCAAAAACATCTTGTCCTCCGTGCGGTTGTGGGCAGCGGTGGCCGTAACGCTTCTGATGACGGGCGCGCTTGGTTATGTCTGGTTCCGGCAAGACGATTTTGCCTCGACTCCGCGCGAGCCGGCCACAGGCATCAGGTCTGACAACCCGGCGGCCTACAATGACTATATGCGCGGCAAGGTGTTGGTGAGCAGCGAGAATCAGGAAGACATTGAAACGGCCATCAAACTCCTGGAACAGGCTGTCAGCGCCGATCCCGGCTTCGCGGCCGCCTGGGCCGTACTGGCGCGCGCTTACGTAAAAAAATCGTTCTATTACGCGCCCGAGGCGGACAAGAGGCGGTTGAATGTCGATGCCGAGGTGGCCGTCGAAAGAGCGCTGGCGCTTGATCCGGATTTGGGAGAAGGGCATTTTGCCCGCGGTCTGACCTTGTGGACGCACGCAAAACGCTTCCCGCACAAGCAGGCTATCCAGTCTTACAAGCGCGCGCTGGATTTGAATCCCGGGTTGGACGATGCACACCATGAACTGGCGGTGGTCTACATTCACATCGGCCTGTTCGATAAAGCCTCGGCAGAGATTGAAATGGCCCTGCAAATCAAGCCGAGCAATGACATCGCACGGTTCCGCATCGGCATCGTCCATATTTATGAGACCAAGTACGAAGAAGCCCTCGCGGTCTTCAAATACATCCCACCGGACGCCAATCCATCGCTTGTTAATCGCAGCCTGGCTTCTGTTTTATTCCAGCTTGGAAGAACGACCGAGGCATCGGCAGTCGTTGAACAATACTTGAAAGCCTATCCGAAGGACCAGGGTGGAAACATGACCAGTATCAAAGCCATGCTGGTTGCGAAGGCTGGTAATCAGAGTGAAGCGGAAGCCCTGATTCAGCGCGCCATCGAGATCGGCAAAAGCTTCGGTCACTTCCATCATACTGCTTACAATATCGCTTCGGCCTATGCCATTCTCAATCGGCCTGCGGAGGCCGTCAAATGGTTGGAAGAGACCGCCGATGAAGGTTTCCCCTGCTATCCATTGTTCGAGCGCGACGCCAACCTCAACAGTCTACGGAAGGACGAGCGCTTCATTGCTTTGATGTCCAGGTTCCGCAAACAGTGGGAACATTACAAGGCCACGTTGTGAGCAAGGCGGGTTAATCTTTTATCGATTTTCAGATGTAAAGCAGCCTGTGGTCGGGCGCCGTCGGATCGATCTCTTCGTACAACCGGTCGATCAGACCGTAGCCGTAGCGGGCCAGAAAATAACTCGCATTGATTTCGCGCTCCTGAAGATTCCGGTTCGGATAGAGAACCGGAAACAGCCGCTCTATCTGCGTGCGCGTAGTTTCGTCGCGCTTCGTACGGTTATGAACGAATCGCGTGCGCAGGTTGTTTAACTGGTAAAGAATCTTTTCGCGTCCGCCCTTGAGCGCATCGGCAAGCGTAGGATCGACGGCTACGAGCGAGGCGCGCAGCCTTTCCATCTGCTCCTCGACTGTGCGCTCTGTTTCATCGAATACGGCCGCAGTTCCCGCATCGAGGCTTCGTTCGACTACTTTAGCAAATACGGCCTCGATGCCTTCAAAGAGATCCTCAAATTTCAGCCCGTGCTTCTGCAGGGTTTTGGCGTGGCGCTTTTCAATCAGCGTCAGGCTTGCGCGCGCTTCTACGAGGGGATGGAGCCGCCCGAGCAGTTCGTATCCGGCGCGCAGTTGCGCGAAGTATGCGATTTCGGCCGGGCCTCCGATATAAAGCGCCGTGGGCAGCAGGTAATCCTGCACGATCGGGCGCAGCGTGACGTTCGGGCTGAAGCCTGCGGGACGCAGTTTGACGGATTCGAGGAGTTCGGCGTGCGTAAAGCTTTTATCCGAACCCTTCAGATGGAATGTGTTGTCCTCGCCGCGTGTAAGCGCGGTTCTGCGGCCCTCATCGATCAAAAACAGCGGCACGGCTTCAGGGCTTGTATGCACCTGCGCGTGATAACCGGCCGCCTCGATCGCGCGGCTCTTTTCGACGAGGCGCGCGGCGAACTCCGGCGCCCGCTCCATCGCCTCGGCGTAAATCTTCCCGGCCATATGCTTCAACCGCTCGTCGAGCGGATTGATCATCACGATGCCGTATTTGCCCGTGAGTTTCAGCACCATTCGTCCGAAGGCTTCGGCGAAACTCGTTCCGGGTTGATACGCCGCACGCAGATCCTCGGCAAGCTGCGGTACGAATTCCGATTCGGGAAGCGCCGCGAGCAGATCGCTGATGTTCTGTTCGATTTCGTCGCACAGCGTGACGTGTCCGACGGGCTTGCCTTCTTTCGGCGTGCAGGCGGTATATGTGATGGTAGTGAGCTGGCCTTCGCGGTTGACTACGCGGCAGTGATTGACCTCGGCGAAATCGTGATCCTCGCTTGCGATCCAGAACATAGGGACGGCGTTTGCGCCTTCATCCCGCAGCCTTTCGGCCAGCCTGATTGCGGAAATCGCCTTGTAGATGGTAAAGAGCGGCCCCGTGAAAAGGCCCGCCTGCTGTCCCGTGATTACTACGACCGAATCGGGTGCGCGCAATCGTTCAATATTTGCGAGGGTTTCCGGGCCTGCGCCCGCGGCGCGGTTCTGCCGGAGCAGGATGTCGGCGACTTCATCGCGCGCAAAACTCCCGGCCGTCACCTCTGCTATGCGTTCGGCCATCGGCCTTCCGTTGCGACCGTGGTAGAAGCCCGCGACCCGCTCCCGGTCGTAAAGAAAATCCAGAAACAGCCGGCTCGTGCGCGGTATGTCCCGAAAACTGATCGCAGATTCGCTCATACTTTCCGTTTGTTCCGTTTGTTTTGTTCCGTTTGTTTCGTTATCTCTTGGTCCATATCTCTTAGTCCGCAAACTCGAAATAGCTGAAATCATCGAGTTCGATCCACGTTTGCCCGTCGACGGTGCGCTCGAAAAAGCCGCTCTCCTCGATTGCCGCCTCGATTTCGCTCCGGTCCTGTTCGGATGGGGCGGGCAGGGGCGAGCGCGGCAGGTAGCCGTAAAATCCCGTCATATCGAGCGCGGCTTTCAGATGTCCGACGCCGTTTACCGTGGTTTTGCGCGAGAAGCGGGAAAGGCGCTCCTGCAGGTTGTCGGTGCGTCCCGTGCCTCCGGATCGGCATTCCCGTTCGAGCGTCACGCACGCGCGCGGCGCAAGACACGCAACCGCAAGCACTCCGCCCGAGCCTCCCGCCGCAATCGACTCCTTGAGTATGGTGGGCGCTCCTACGAGCACGCTGAACTCCTCGGCCTTTACCTCGCGAAACAGGTCGTGCAACTGCGACATATCGCCCGAGCTTTCCTTCAACCCGATGATGTTCGGATGCTCGGCGAGCTCGGCCACGATTTCCGGCCGAAGGTATACGCCCGAAAACTGCGGAATCAGGTAGATCAGAATCGGTATCGGAGAGTTGTCGGCTACGCGCCGGTAATGCGCGGCGAGGTGTTCATCGTCGAGCAGGCGCTTGTAGTAAAACGGCGTGATGACTACGGCGGCGTCGGCGCCCCGGTCGGCTGCCCGGCGCGTGAGTTCGAGCGTCCCGCGCGTAGAGAGATCGCCCGTGCCCACGAGCAGCAGTTTATCGGTGGGCGTCGAGTCGCGCACGGTTTCTATTACGGCGAGCTTTTCGTCGAACGTAAGATGCGGGAACTCGCCCGTGGAGCCGAGTATCAGATACCCGCGCAGTCCCGTCCGGTTCCACTGCTCTATGTTGCCTGCAAGTTTGTCCGTAGCCACTTCGCCGCTTTCGTCAAACGGCGTGGGGACGGCTGCGATGATACCGTTGAGGTCGATTGACATGGTTTTATGTTTGCTCTCGCAGATGGGTATCGTTACGGGGAACGGTGCGGGTCGGAGTGATGTCCAGGTTGGACCGGATCGGCGCGCACGCAGATTGGAGGCTTGACGCTCGCATACGACAGGCGAGCATTATACGGGGCGGCGGCCTGAGGTGGCAAACCGCACAGCCGTACGCGGGGCGAGGCGGGCGGGTTCGGGCGTCACCGCGGCAGCATTTTTTCCGTCATCGTATCGATGTTAATGAGTTTGACGGCGAGCGCGCCTGCGGAGATTTGCGGGCCGATGCGGGGGCGCGACAAAAACTCCAGGATTCGCGCTTCACGCTCATCGACGGCTTTTGCCAGCGCCGGGTAACGTTCGCGCATCTCGGACGACGCTGCGGCCTTTTCCGCCGCGCAGTCCGAGTGCGTGGTGATGATGATGAGTTCCACTCCGTTTTCCGCAGCCAGTTCCAGCATCTCTTCTTCTCTTTCGGAAAGCACGGAGCCCGCTGTGCGGATGATGTAATAGTAGCGTCGCGTATCGCCTATCAGTTCATTGGTGTCGAGGCGGGCGTCCATGCATACGACCATGGCTACAAGCGGATGGCGTTCGGTGCGGGGAAACCACTTCCGCACCGTGGCGGCGAGCGCGTTTTGCAACTGCACTTCCTTCCACACCTCCTCGGGCGAGATTTCGTGACCGTGTTCGAAGTCGTAACTCGCCAGATGATCCTGCAGCCGGTATCCGATGTTAATCATCGCGCCGCCGATTATGAACTGCGTGCGGCGGCCGGCGCCGGTAAAGGCCAGCCATCCGGCCGTCAATGCAACGGCCGCGACGGCAAGACTCAGGAGTTTTTTCTTTCCGGTCATTACGTCTCCCGTGGGCGCCAAAATTCTATGCGCGACCGTCAGGCCGCTTCCGCCGGGTCGCGCAGGTCCGCTACAGCAGCCGCGAGGATCTCATCCGGTACGCCCTTCCGACGCAGGCTCTCGATCAAATTCATGATCTCCGGATTGTCGTCGAGTCGCGCCAGATCCGCACGCAGTCCCTGCCCAACATAGGCGCGAATCAGCGGTTGATATCCTGAAAATCCCAATCGGGGCGCTATCCGCTTCAAGTCTTCGACCACATCCTCCGGCATCCTCAGGCTGATAGTCGTCATAGCCCGATTCTTCTTGAGCCGCTGTTTCAATTCACTGGTTTTCATACTCTCTTCTTTCTTTTTCCGTCGCCGGACGAGCCGAAACTATTCGTACCGAATCTTGCCTCATTACGTAAACGACAAAAAGCAGCCGCCAGTCCACAGTCAACCCGATGATTGCCTCCCGCTGCTCATCTTCGATTACCCCGGCGTCAACTACACGGAAAAATGGATCGAGAAATGTCTC
>JAHBSF010000109.1 GCA_019639255.1 Acidobacteriota bacterium
CAGTTCATGTGGTCCGATACAGCAGGGGATTCAGTTCCGGGTTCGTGCATGAAGCGTATCCGCAAGCTATAATGCACCGTGCATATTATGTTTCCATATGTGGAGTCGCAATGATATTCGGTTACTGGAGAATCAGAATTTCAGGGCTTGTGTGTTGTGCAGCAATCGCCGCAGCAGGGGCTGCGTGCCGAAGCGCCGAGACAAGTCCCGTAGCGCCGGGCGGCGATCGTAGCGCGGAACCGGCGATTCGGGAAGTACGAGTAGAAGAAGCCCGCGAGCAGTCGCTTGCCCGAAGGGTTACCGCGCCCGGAACGCTTGCAGCCGATGAGCAGGCAACGGTGAGTTTCAAGGTTGCAGGGCGTCTCAACCAGTTACGGGTCGACCTTGGTACATTGGTCCGCGAGGGGCAGGAAATCGCACAGCTCGAAACCGTGGATTTTCGCGTCCGCGTCGATCAGTCGGAGGCGGCTTTGCAACAGGCCAGAGTGAGGCTTGGTTTGCCGGCGGAAGGCGATGACGATCGCATCGAGATGGAAAATACCTCGCTTGTGCGCCAGGCGCGTGCAGTGCTCGATGAAGCGCGAGCAAATCGCGAGCGCACCGTGCGGCTTGTGCGCGAGCAGGTCTTGCCCGAAGCGGAACTCGATCGCGTCGATTCTGCATTCAAGGTCGCCGAAAGCCGGTACCAGGACGCCATAGAAGAAGTGCGTAACCGTCAGGCCCTGCTGATGCAGCGACGATCTGAACTTCGCATCGCCCGCCAGCAACTTGCCGAAACTACTCTTTACGCGCCATTCAACGGCGCCATACGTGAACGCAGGGCCTCGATCGGCGAATACCTTACGCCGGGCGTTCCGGTCGCAACCGTAGTGCGGCTGCATCCGCTGCGGTTGAGAGTTGAAATACCCGAACGCGAAGCGCACGACCTGCGCACGGGCCAGTCCGTGCGCGTCACGGTCGAGGGGGATTCTGATGTTTATTCTGGCCGCGTAGTCAGGTTGAGTCCGGTTTTCAGCGAGCAGAGTCGCTCGCTCGTCATCGAGGCTGAGGTAGATAATCAGCACGGACGCTTGCGCCCGGGATCGTTTGCGAAGGCGGAAATACTTACTACCAGTCGCTCCAACGCCTTGATGATACCGGCCGCGGCCGTAGTGACGTTTGCGGGAATCCAGAAAGTGTATCTTGAAAAAGACGGCAAGGCCCAGGAACGCAGCATCGTCGTTGGGCGCCGCGAAGGGGATCTGCTGGAGGTCCTCGAAGGCCTGAAGTCAGGCGAAAGGGTCGTACTCGCGCCCGGAAATATGGTTACCGGACAGGCGGTGAGAATTCTGGATTAGGCTCGGACGGTCGGGGATTATCCGATCTTCAGTATTTATACGCAACCCGAACTGAGCAGCCGGCGTCATGTCGGATGAAATGTTTCCGGTTTTCGTCTTGGGACTGCAAGAGCGATAACGGAACCGACGAAATAAGACGAAAGCTACGAAACCAACAAATTTTTCCGTGATTTTCGTATCATTTCGCTTGTTTCCTTATCTCTCTTTTATGTCCCGATGTCGTATGGAGTGATTTAACAAGTTTTATTGTTGACCGAATATGCAGAAGCTGGCTGAAATTTGTATCAAGCGCCCCGTATTCGCGGCCATGATCATACTGTCGCTCGTGGTCGTGGGTGCTGCGAGTTATTTCAAACTGGGTGTGGATCGTTTCCCGTCGATAGATTTGCCTACGGTTACGATAAGGGTCACGTTGCCGGGTGCTTCGCCTGAAGAGATTGAGTCGCAGGTTTCCAAGCCCATCGAGGATGTGGTTAATACCGTCGAGGGAATCGAACAGCTTCGTTCGGTATCGAATCAGGGACGCGCCTTTATTATCGTGACGTTCAACCTGGATCGTCAGATCGAAGCCGCAGCCCAGGACGTGCGCGACCGCGTTCAGTCCGTACTTCGAGTGTTGCCGCAGGGCGCCGATCCGCCGATCGTTCAGAAGTCCGACAGCGACTCGCAGCCCGTCATTACAATTGCCCTTTACGGCGATCGCTCGATCCGCGAACTGACCGAAATTGCCGACAAAATCGTGCGCGTGCAGATCGAGCGATCGGTCGGCGTCGGCGAGGTCGGCATAAACGGGGGATTGACCCGCGCAATCAACGTATGGGTTGACGCCGATCGACTGGCCGCCTACCGCATTCCCATTACTCAGGTCAGACAGGCGCTCGTCAGACAGAACGCCGATGTGCCGGGTGGCTACGTCGATGCCGGCAGGCGGGAGTTGACGCTGAGGACCATGGGCCGCGTAGCGGACCCGCGCGAGTTCGATAACCTCATCGTTGCGGACATCGGCGGCACGGCCATTCGGGTGCGCGATATAGGTTACGCAGAGGACGGGACCAAGGAGCAACGCTCGCTTTCGCGCCTGAACGGAATTCCGGCGGTGACGCTCGAAGTGGTCAGGCAATCGGGAGCCAATACCGTAGCCGTGATCGACGACGTCAAGCGCAACCTCGAGCGCGTGCGCGCACAGTTGCCTTCAGATATCAAACTTGAAGTGATCGTCGATCAGTCGCGTTACATCCGTAACGCCCTCCACGAAATTAATATCCACCTTGTACTCGGAAGCATTCTCGCCTGCCTCGTAGTGCTTTTCTTCATGCGGTCGTGGCGGTCTACGGTAATAGCCGGCATCGCGATCCCGGCTTCGGTCGTATCGACATTCGCGGTTATGAGGTGGCTGGATTTCACGCTCAACAGCGTAACGATGCTTGCGCTCGTGCTGATGGTGGGCGTGGTTATCGACGATGCGATCGTCGTACTCGAAAACATCTTCCGTTTTATCGAAGAAAAGAAGATGGATGCGATGCGGGCTGCAAAAGAAGCCACGCAGGAAATAGGACTTGCAGTCATGGCCACTACGCTTTCGCTCGTGGTCATCTTTCTTCCCGTGTCTTTTATGTCCTCGGTTTCCGGACGGTTTCTTTATCAGTTCGGGATAACGGCGTCGGCGGCGATACTGGTAAGCCTGCTTGTATCATTTACGCTGACTCCGATGATGAGCGCGCGGTTGCTGGCGGGCGACGCCGAACGGGCGCGCTCGATGCACGAGGGGCACGCCGCCTCGCGCAGCGGTTTTTACGGCCTTATAGATCGCACCTACACGGCGCTGCTGCATTTCGTTATGAGGCAGCGCATAGGTGTTTCGATTCTTGCCGTAGGCGTGATGTTTTCCTCAGTGTGGCTGTACGGCAAGGTAAGGCAGGACTTTATTCCGAGCAATGTCGACGAGGCGGAATTCAGCGTATACCTCACGGCCCCCGAGGGGACGAGCATCACCGCAATGGATGAAGCCGCGCTCGCCGTGGAAGCTGAGCTAAGGGAGATGCCGGAAATCCGTTTGATACTCGGAACGGTGGGCAGCTTCTTTTCCGGCGCCGTGAACATGGCTAGCATTTATATGAGACTTCCGCCGCACGAGGAACGGACGCTGAATCTGACGAAGTTCTGGGCGGGAATCAAACGCGGCGAGCCGCTGGCGGTGTTTCGCGGCAATTACAGCGCAGGCGACGTGCAGCAGAAAGTCCGCCAGCGTTTGCGCCAGTTTCCGCACTTGCGCCCCAGCGTGCGAAATCCGCAGACGATCAACCTGGGCGGCGGCCCCGCTATAGACCTGGATTTTGTGCTGCGCGGCCCCGACATCGTCCAGCTTGTGCGATACGGCGAACAATTGCGGGAACGCGCGACCGAACTCGGACTTGTTGACGCCGATGTAACGATGAAACTCGACAAGCCCGAACTGCGCGTACAGATAGATCGCGCGCGCGCGGCCGATCTCGGCGTGGATACTACCGACATAGCAACCGCTCTGCGCCTTATGGTGGGCGGCGACGACAGGGTATCGCGCTTCCGGGACGAATCGGTCAACGAGGACTACGACGTTCAGTTGCGCCTCAAACAGGGTGATCGCAACGACGAAGAAACCATTTCGCGACTTTTTGTGCCGTCGACGAAAGTCGGACTGGTGCAACTCGATAACGTCGTCCGGCTTGAAATGACCAGTAGTTCGTCGCGTATCGACCGCCTTGACCGCCAGCGCCAGGTTTCGCTGCGCGCTAATGTCGCGCGCGGCTACGCGCTCGCCGATCGTATCGAAGCGCTGCGCGCGGAAGCGGCGAGCTTTAACATGCCGGTCGGATATTCGACGACGTTATCGGGGCGAGGCAGAGAACTCGAAAAGACCTTCAACGAGTTTATTTTTGCATTTCTGCTTTCGATTGCGTTTATGTACATGATTTTGGCGTCGCAGTTCGAGAGCGTAATACATCCGGTGACGATATTGCTGAGCCTGCCGCTCGCCGTGCCCTTTGCCCTGCTCTCGCTGTGGCTGCTCAACGATTCGCTGAACCTGTATTCAGCCCTTGGAATACTCGTGCTTTTCGGCGTCGTCAAGAAGAACTCGATCCTGCAGATCGATCATATGAACGGGCTGCGGGCAAAGGGAATGCCGCGTTATGAAGCCATTATTCAGGCGAACCGCGACCGTTTGCGCCCGATCCTGATGACGACGCTTGCGCTCGTCGCCGGTATGACGCCTCTTGCATTGGGGACGGGACCGGGGGCGGAGGAGCGCCGTTCGATTGCGATCGTTGTCATCGGCGGGCAATCGCTGTCGCTGCTGCTGACGCTGCTTGTAACGCCTGTGGCTTATTCGCTGTTTGACGATCTGGCTGAAGTTTTGGGTCGAAAACGCCGTCGTCCAAGGTTGTGGCGCAGGGAAGGTAAAGCCGAACAGGTTCAAACGGATCAGGCGCCGTCGGTATCCAGCGCGCCTGAAGATCCGGAACCCGAACTCGTAGCCATAGGCGATAAAGCATCGCAATCCGGCGATTGATGCTCGGGAAAAAACTTAATAAGACGAAAATTACGAAAAACCTGAACATTTCCGTGATTTTCGTCTTGTTTCGTTTGTTCCGTTATCTATCTTTCATTTTTACTCGACCAGATCCGCCGGTTTGAAATTGAGTGCATCAAACAAGGCTTTGCTCACCTTGTAGACTTCCTGTCGCCCCTCGACGCGCAGGTAGCAATCATCTCCTTCAGCGGAGGATAATTTCAATACGGTTGTATAACCGTCCGTTGCCGTCAGGCGCACTTCGATCGCCGGGCGCGCGAGCTTTGCGCTGATGGCGGGTGTGGATTTGTCAATTACTTCTGTCGCCTTGTACGACTCGAAGGGGTCGATCAGTTTGTAGCTGAGCGCTTCCTTGTCCTTCTGCTCGGCCGGTTGCTTCAAAATCCATTTGCCTTCGGAATCCTTTTCGACTGTGACGGTCGAGTTTGAATTTCGGATCACAATGCGAGAAAGATCGTCTTCGTTGATTTTGATGAACTCTTTGCTGCGCAGCGTAGAGGATTTTGCATTGAGTTTGTCGTAAAGAGATTCGTCGATCCTGAATATATGGGGGCGATCAGAACTCTTTGCGTAATAGTTTTTCTCTCCGCCGTCGGTTTTTATTGCGACGAGTACCTGACGCTCATCTCCGGTCTGCAACCGTGCGGTGACGGTAATGCCGGGTTGCTGGAGCCCGTATCGGGCGAGATCATCACCGGATTCGGATACGACTTCTTTTGCTTTTGCTGAACTGATTTCGCTCAGCAGAGAATTGACCTCGCGTTGATCGGCCGCAGTTTCCGAGGGGAGCTTGAGTACCCAATCGGCATTCTGTTTGTCCAGCGTGAAGACGCCGTTTGCGTTTTTTACCTGAAGCGATCCTATGTCGTACTGGGTCAGGCCGCCGAAGATCGACATATCTCTTAAGTCGTTCAGGGATTTGTCTGCACTGGTCAGGAGAGAAGCGGGGAACATGGATACTTCCGGCGAGTCATCCAGGATTCCATAAACCGAAAGCCCGGAAAAATCTTTCTCGCCAAGTCGTAGGCGATGCGATTTGCCGTCCTTGAGCGTTAATTCTACGGTGACGACAGGTTCTGCAAGGCCGAAGTTTTTCAACTGATCCGCCGTAGCCTGAATCGCACGCTCTACCTTTGCATTGACCAGATCGCCGACCAGAGAATCAACCTCCGAGACGTTTGCGGGAGCGCTTACAGGTTTCACCAACGACCATTTGCCTTCCGATGCCTCAAGCACCAGGAGTTGACCGCTCTTTGTTATGGTCAACCCGGTCAGCTCTTCTCGCTTGAAAGCAAACGCGGGTTTGCTCTTGTCGGGCTCGGCGTCGCGCGGTTCGGCGTCTTTGTATTCAAAATGATAGACCAGCGCTATACCGATCACTGCAATCAGTAACATTAACAATGTACTTCGTTTCATATGGCAATGTTTCTCTATACAGGGTCTTTAGACGTTTTAGACATGGATCGGATCGCAAAACATGTAGACTCGATGGGTACGCCCGCGCATTAGATTATCCATCCTCTTGCTGCCGGTCAACCGCCTTATCCCCCCTGCGTGAAGGCTTCCCAAATTTCCCCGTTGACACTACCCTGCCTGCTCCTTATAATTAGCACTCACTTGCGATGAGTGCTAACAGATTAAAAACCAGCGAGGGGCCGTAACGGTCTTGTGCGGCGGTAAGGGGAGAGGTCAGCGCCGCCGCGCAGGTTGAGACGGCATAAATCAATACATTTCAACATTTAAGCAGAAACCGAAAGGAGCAACAGGAAATGGCTACTACAATTCGTCCGCTTCGTGACCGGATCATCGTGCGGCGCATAGAGGAATCCGAGCAGATGCGCGGAGGGCTTTACATTCCGGACACGGCGAAGGAGAAGCCGCAGGAAGGTGAAGTGATTGCTGTAGGAAACGGCAAGGTTCTGGAAAACGGCACGAAAATCGAGCTTGATGTCAAGAAGGGGGACCGGGTGTTGTTTGGCAAATACGCCGGAACCGAAGTCAAGCTCGACGGCGAGGAGTATCTGATTCTGCGCGAAGACGATGTTCTCGGCATCATCGAGGGCGCAAACAAGGCGAAGGGCGCCAAGTAGAGAAGGCGTACCGATTCTGCGCCCCGCCGATGTGGGTGCGTTGAAATAGAAAACAATAGGAGAGTTCAGACATGGCTAAGCAGGTCATTCACGGCGAGGATTCGCGCCAGGCAATATTGCGCGGCGTCAATCAGCTTGCCGATGCGGTCAAAATCACGCTCGGCCCGAAAGGGCGCAATGTGGTAATCGACAAGAAGTTCGGTTCACCGACGATCACCAAGGACGGCGTTACGGTCGCCAAGGAGATCGAGCTCAAAGAGCCGATGGAAAACATGGGTGCGCAGATGGTGCGCGAGGTTGCATCGAAGACTTCCGACGTAGCGGGCGACGGCACAACCACGGCTACGGTGCTTGCTCAGGCGATTTTCCGCGAGGGCGTCAAGACCGTAGCGGCGGGTGCAAATCCGATGGCGCTCAAGCGCGGCATCGAAAAAGCAGTTGAAAAAGCCGTTGATGCGATTCACGCGATGTCAAAGCCCGTCAAGGGCGACGCCATCGCTCAGGTCGGCACCGTGTCGGCAAACGGCGATTTAACGATCGGCAACATCATTGCCGAGGCGATGAAGAAGGTAGGCAAGGACGGCGTTATCACGGTGGAGGAATCGAAGTCGCTCGAAACCTCGCTCGAAGTCGTCGAGGGCATGCAGTTTGATCGCGGTTACCTCTCGCCCTATTTCGTTACGGACCCGGAGCGCATGGAGTGCGCGCTCGAAAACGCCCTGATACTGCTCAACGAAAAGAAGATCAGCTCGATGAAGGATCTGCTCCCGCTGCTCGAGCAGGTGGCGAAGATGGGCAAGCCGCTGCTGATCGTAGCCGAAGACGTCGAGGGCGAAGCGCTTGCAACGCTTGTAGTCAACAAGCTGCGCGGCACGCTTCAGGTTTCCGCCGTCAAAGCTCCGGGCTTCGGGGATCGGCGCAAGGCAATGCTTGAGGATATCGCAATTCTCACCGGCGGTCGCCTGATCAGCGAGGATCTCGGCATCAAGCTCGAAAACGTCAAGCTCGAAGATCTGGGCCGCGCAAAGAAAGTCACGATCGACAAGGACAACACGACGATCGTCGAGGGCTCGGGCAAGCACAACGACATTCAGGGCCGTGTGCAGACCATCCGCCGCCAGATCGAAGAGACCACTTCGGACTACGATCGCGAGAAACTGCAGGAGCGTCTTGCCAAACTCGTAGGCGGCGTTGCAGTGATCAAGGTCGGCGCAGCGACCGAGACGGAGCTGAAAGAAAAGAAAGCTCGCGTCGAAGATGCGATGCACGCTACGCGTGCGGCCGTGGAAGAGGGCATCGTTCCGGGCGGCGGTGTGACGCTCGTTCGCGCGGCGAAGGCGCTCGACAGTCTGAAGCTCGAAGACGAAGACGAACAGATCGGCGTCAACATCGTCAAGCGTGCTCTCGAAGAGCCGTTGCGCCAGATTGCCCAGAACGCGGGCCGCGAGGGCGCGGTCATCGTCGAGCGCGTCAAGAATGAGAGAAACGACAACCACGGTTTCAACGCCGAAACCGAGGAGTTCGAGGATCTCGTAAAGGCGGGCGTCATCGACCCGGCGAAAGTAGCGCGCACTGCGCTGCAGAATGCCGCGTCGATCGCATCGCTGATGCTTACGACCGAAGCGCTCATCTCCGAACTGCCCGAAGACAAGAAGGCTCCGGCCGGACCTCCGGGCGGCGGCATGGAAGGCTTCTAAACCGGCCCAAAGGAGATAAAGAGAGATAACGGAACAAACGGAATGAAACGAAAAATACGGAAAAGTTGAATATTTCCGTAATTTCCGTCTTATTTCGTTTGTTCCGTTATCTCTCTTCCGTTTCAGCCGGTTCTGACGACATGAACCTGGAATTGCCCTGCTTCATCCGAATGCGGTTTGATTGTAACGACCACCTGACTGCCCGAATCCCTGACGGTAAAAACCACGGTCTGTTTGTTGCGCGCCACGGGAGGTTGTTTCAATTTGTCCTGGTAAAACTTCAGAATGTTTTCGAAAGAGTCGCTGCTGCGCAGTTTCAGGATCTGACTCCCGGCGAATATCTGCCTGGATTCAATCACAGAGCCAGGGTACGAAAGATTATCTACACTGGCAGAAGTGCCCGGAGCCGGCGGTGGTGCGGGAGGCGGAGGCGGGGCATTGAGGCGTGCAGCTTCCTGTGCTGCAAGACGTTCGGCCTGCCTTGCCATTGACTCGGCCTGTCTTTCGGCCTGCCGGGCGATTCTATCGGCTTGTCGTTCAGCTATTTCAGCCTGCTTTTCAGCGATCTTTTCCTGTACTTTTTGTGCGATCTCCGCTCCCGATTGAACGCGATTGATGCGCGAGTTCAGAAATGCGGAGCCGATTATACCGAGTCCCGCCAATACGCACAGAACCAGGATCACGAGCCAGAAACTCGAGGACGATCCGCGCGGTTGAGGCACCTGGTAGTGCGGCCCGGAAGGTGCTTGATAGAAACGCGAAGTATCAACCGCATCCTCGCCCGATACGCCCGAAAACCGTACCGGCTGATACGTCCCTGCCGATCCGGGGTATTGTCTGGTTTTCGCAACCGTTTCTTGATTCTCGCGAAACAACGGCGAGCCGCACTGTCGGCAGAACCTCGCGCCCGGCAGCGTCTGTTGTCCGCAACTCCTGCAAACCCGCGTATTCGACATAATCGCTCTCTCTCGTCTGGATCAAGGTTGACATCATCGCCCGCAAAATGAAAACTTGCTGTTTCAAACTACGATCTTGGGATGGGCAGGTTCGGTATTTCGACCGTCCCAATAAAGCATAGAATAACGTAATTGATGATTACTGCAATTGAACGGAGCGGAATCGTATCTGCTTCCAGCGGCAATCTGCCGGCGGGTTTCCCTTCGAGGGCATTTGTGCCCGCGAGCGGGTTGGGCAATGGACACGCTCAGACGATTCTCGGCAATGTGCGCCGCCGGAACTTTATTGTGTCGCGGCTTCGGGCGCAAAGACGTGAATTCAGTACGGAATCCGGCGTGCGGGTAGCAACCCTTTGTCACTGGCAACCCGACCCCACAAATCATCCTACGGTTGTTATCGTGCACGGGCTCGAAGGTTCGGCCGAGGCGGGGTACGTTTGCGGCACGGCGGACAAGGCGCTCGCCTCGGGATTCAACGTAGTTCGATGCAATGTGCGCAACTGCGGCGGTACCGAACATCTCACTCACACGCTATACCATTCGGGGCTTACCCTCGATTTAAGGCGCATAATCTCGGAACTGATCAGCGAAGACGGTCTCAAGGATATATTCGTCATCGGTTTTTCCATGGGAGGTAACCAGGCTCTGAAAATGGCCGGCGAAGACGGACACAATGCGCCGGCGCAACTGCGCGGCGTTTGTGCGGTCAGCCCACCCATTGATCTTGAACTATGCTCGCGCAGCATCGGCTTGCCGAAAAACCGCATATACGAGTACCGTTTTCTCCGCAGCCTGAAAGCAAAAATGCAAATCAAGAAGCGCCTGTTTCCCGACATATATGACCTCAAGGCGCTTCAAGGCGTCCGGAGCCTGTGGGATTTTGATGATGTAATGGCTCCGTATAACGGATTCCGCGATGCAAGCGATTACTATGCGAAGGCAAGTTCGCAGCAATATCTCCCTCAAATAAGGGTGCCGGCGCTTGTCATACATTCTGAAGATGACCCCTTTATCCCTTTTAAGCCCTTTCGGGATCCTGTGTTCGACGAAAACAAGTCGCTGCACCTGCTTGCAACCCGGCGCGGCGGACATGTGGCTTTTTGCGGCCGCAGTCAGCCCGATGAAGACAGGGCGTGGGCGGAAAACCGCTGCATAGAATTCTGCCGTCGCGTGTTGACGGAAACCCCGCATTGACTTACGGACAGATATTGGAGGAGCCCGTGAAAATGTTGTTTCGACGCCTCGTGATCGTCGTTCTGTTTCTGGTTGCACTTGCCGCGATTGAACCATCGCGAGCACAGCAACGCCGCTCCGGACAAGGCCCCGGCGGCGAACGACCCAATGACGCATTACCCTCATCGCTTCTTTCAGGGTTGCGATTGAGAAGCATCGGCCCCGCATTGACATCGGGCCGCGTCCTTGCTTTTGCCGTGCACCCGCAAAATCGCAGTCATTATTACGCGGCTGCCGCTTCTGGAGGCGTATGGAAGACAGTTAACTCCGGCACGACCTGGACGCCGGTATTCGACGCTCAGGGCAGTTATTCAATAGGTGCAATTGCGCTCGATCCAAAAGACCCTTCCGTAGTCTGGGTGGGCGCCGGAGAGCGCAACGCGCAACGCAGCGTCAGCTACGGCGACGGCGTGTATAAATCCGAGGACGGAGGTAAGAGCTGGAAAAAAGTCGGCCTCGACAAATCCGAACATATCGGCCGAATCGTGATCGATCCGCGGAATTCAAACACAGTATACGTCGCCTCGCCCGGGCCGCTCTGGGGGCCTGGCGGGGATCGCGGATTGTTCAAGACCTCCGACGGCGGCAAGACCTGGAAAAATGTCCTGTCCATCAGCGAGAACACGGGCGTAGGCGATGTCGCTCAGGACCCGCAGAATCCGGACATTCTTTATGCCGCCGCGTGGCAGCGCCGCCGCCACGTATGGACGCTGATTGACGGAGGACCGGAAAGCGCAATTTACAAATCCACCGACTCCGGCGAAACCTGGACGCGGCTCAGATCGGGGCTGCCTGCCGGTGAGATGGGACGCATCGGCATTGCAATTTCACCTGCAAATACAAACGTAGTTTATGCAACCATCGAAGCCGCAAACCGTCAGGGCGGAATCTTCCGGTCAGACGACCGGGGCGCGACCTGGGAAAGGCGCAATGAATACGACACCACGGCGATGTATTACGGACAAATAGTCGCCGATCCGAAAAATGTTGATCGCGTCTACGTTCCAAATGTACGAACAATGGTATCGGACGACGGCGGGCGCACGCTGCGCACGCTCGGCGAGCGCTCCAAACACGTTGATAATCACGCGCTCTGGATAGATCCGAACGATACGGACTATTACCTTGTAGGCTGCGACGGCGGTGTTTACGAGAGCTTCGATCGCGGCGCTAACTGGCACTTCAAGGCAAACCTCCCAATTACGCAGTTCTACGACGTGACTGTAGATAATTCGACGCCGTTTTATTTCGTGTACGGCGGCACTCAGGATAACTTCAGTCTCGGCGGCCCATCGCGCACCCGCAGCGCTACCGGCATAACAAACGCCGACTGGTTCGTCACCAACGGCGGCGACGGGTTTCATACCCGCGTAGACCCCGACGACCCGAATACCGTGTACGCAACGCTGCAATACGGCTCGCTCGTTCGTTTCGACCGAAGGACGGGCGAGCGAATAGGCATCAAGCCGAAAGAGGGAAAAGGCGAGCCTCCATTGCGCTGGAACTGGGATTCTCCATTGATAATCAGTCCGCACTCATCCAAGCGGCTATATTTTGCCGCCAACCGTCTGTTCCGCAGCGACGATCGCGGCGATACGTGGAAAGCAATAAGCGGGGATCTCACGCGTCAGATTGACCGCGACAAACTGCCCGTTATGGGCAGAGTATGGGGGCCCGACGCTGTGGCGAAACACGCCTCTACGTCGTTTTACGGCAACATCGTCGCATTATCCGAGTCGCCCAAAAAAGAGGGTTTGATTTATGCAGGAACCGACGACGGGCTTGTACACGTTACGGAAAACGGCGGAGCAAACTGGCGCAGGATTGAATCGTTTCCCGGTGTGCCCGAAATGACTTTTGTGACGCGCCTCTACGCCTCGCAGCACGACGCAAACACCGTGTACGCACTTTTCAATAATCACAAGAACGCAGATTTCAAGCCCTACGTTCTCAAGAGCGCAGACGCCGGCAGAAGCTGGACATCGATTGCCGCTAATCTGCCGGAAAACGGCCCGTTGTGGGCGATCGCCGAAGATCATCTGGACCCGAATCTGGTGTTTCTCGGAAGTGAATTCGGACTCTTCTTTACACTCGACGGCGGTGCAAAGTGGACGCAGTTGAGAAACGGTCTGCCCACCATCGCCGTGCGCGATCTGGCGATACAGAAGCGCGAAAACGACCTTGTAGTCGGTACGTTCGGACGCGGTATTTATATACTCGACGATTATTCGCCCCTGCGGGCTTTCAAGCCCGAGGTGCTGGCGAAAAACGGGCACATCTTTCCCGTCAAGGATGCGCTGATGTATATCGAGTCCCAGCCGCTCGGCGGGCGCGGCAAGGCGTTTCAGGGCGAAAGTTTTTATAACGCGCCGAATCCGCCGTTCGGCGCCGTAATAACCTACTACCTGAAAGATTCCCTGCGAACCGCAAGACAGCAGCGCCAGGAAGCCGAACGCAGGGGCAACTCGCCATATCCCACTCGTGAGCAGTTGCGCCAGGAGGCCGAGGAAGAACCGCCGAGCGTTGTTCTGACCGTTACGGATTCCGGCGGCAGAATCGTCAGGAGGCTTAGCGGTCCCACTTCGAGCGGAGTACACAGAGTGGCGTGGGATCTGCGCCATCCCTCGGGCCAGCTTACGGGCGGCGGCCGCGGCGCACAGGGAGGCGACCCCGGCGATGGAACGTTTGAGCCGCCCGGCGGCCCGCTTGTGATGCCCGGCAAGTATGAAGTCACGCTTTCGCAGCGTCACAACGGAGCCTGGACGCTGCTGGCAGGTCCGCAATCGATCAACGTTACGGTAGAGGGAACAAATGCGATGTCGGGGGCCGATCGCGCCGCGCTTGCGGAGTTTCAGCAGAAAGCCGCCCGGTTGCAGAGAGCCGTGCAGGGGGCGATTCAATCGCTCGGCGAGGTGAAATCCAATCTCGCACTGATGAAACGCGCAGTTATGGAAACAAGCGCAAACGCCGACAGGCTGATCAATGATATCGCTGTACTCGACGCCCGCGCCAACACGTTGCTGCTGCGGATTCGCGGCGATGCTGTCCTGAGGGCGCGCAATGAAAATACCGAACCGTCAATCAGCGATCGTGCAAACGCCATCGTAAACGAACAGCGTATGTCTACATCGCGACCCACTGCAACGCAACTAAATCAGTATCAAATAGCGGCGCAGGAGTTCGACGAGGAGTTGAAGAAACTTCGTGTGCTGGTCGAAACGGATTATTCGCGAATAGTCAGGGCCGTTGATGCTGCGGGCGCGCCGTGGACTCCGGGCCGCATCCCGGTCTGGAACGATCGGTAAGAGGAGCTGCGGAAGGCGCGGAAGTAAAGACGTGGAAGACGCGGAAAGTACCAAATCATTTCCGTCAATTCCGCGTCTTCATTTTCCACGCCTTCCGCGGTTTCTTTCTATGTAGTTGCCCGGTATACGACGAAAAAGTTATTGTCCAGGAAATCGAATTTATCGACGCGCGTAAATCCGGCTTCCTTCATCCAGGTTTCCAGATCCGCGAGCGCATATATCATTTGTTCGTGTCCTGCGGGCCACGTTTCCGAAAAATCGATGATCGCAATCCGGCCCTGCGGTCGTAGGTATCGTTTCAGATTCTTCAAGTATGCCGGACGCCCGTCGATGTGATGCAGTGTGTCTATGATCACAATCAGATCGACCGGTTCGGGCAGCTTCGGATCGTCTTCCGCAGCGAGTATCGTTCTTACATTCTTCAGCCCTTCTGCAGCAGAAGATTTTTCAATATGTTTCAACAGATCCTTGTCTATATCGATTGCGTAGACAACGCCCTGATCGCCCACATGTTTTGCAAGCGGTCTGGTAAACAGACCCGAACCCGATCCGAGATCGGCTACCTTTGCGCCTTTCGGCAGTTTAATCGCATCGATGACGCGTGCCACCTGCAATCCGGCTACACGACGCTCGGATTCGAGCAGCTTTATATATTCATCCGGATCACGGCGGGTTTGGGCCTGTTGCAGAGTGAAGAGCAGAAGTAGTATCGCTGGAATTTTGATGCTTTGCATTGAGACCTTCCTTTTAAGTCAACCCACAAGACATTCGAGCAGAAAAGATAGATAACGGAACAAACGAAATAAGACGAAAACTACGGAAACACTCACCTTTTCCGTAATTTTCGTTTCATTTCGTTTGTTCCGTTATCTATCTTCCGGGTTGCCGGGAATCCATCCGCGCGAGCGCCCGATCAGGTAAATCAACGCCCCAAATGCAATCGTAGCGAGAGCGGCTCCCGTCGCTTCCGGGCTCTCGCGCAGCCCTTCGACCCAGGCAACTCCGACGAGGATTATAAAAATTGCCGGAGTAATCGGGTAGCCCGGAACCTTGAAATATTCACCATGCTGATCGATGCTTTTGCGCCGAGCCACGTATACGCTCGCTACCGCAAGCCCAGCAAACAGCAGCAGCGCCGAACCCGCATAAACCAGCAACGCGCCAAAAGCCCCGGTCAGCGCAAGCATCGATGCGATTATGGCCTGTACAATCAGCGCAACAACGGGAGCCCCGTTTCGTGCACTTAATCTGCCGAATATGGGGGGAGCCATTCCGTCGCGCGACATTGCGTAATACACACGCGGCCCGGCCGCCGTCATCGAACTTACAGAACCGATGATCATCAGCGTGATGATCGCAGTAACGAACGTCGCGCCCGATGTTCCGAATAATCGCTCGGCTGCAAGTTTGCCTACTGCAATGTCCGGGTTCCAGTCCCCAAGCGGCAGCGCATACAGAAACAGAAAATTGAGCAGCAGATACAACACAGCTACGATAACAGTTCCGCCGATCAATGCACGCGGGAGCGTTCGGCGCGGATTTACCGTCTCGCCGCCGAGATACGCCGCAGCATTCCATCCGCTATAGGCGAAATTCACCTGCAGCAATGCGACAAACCAGAGTCCCGTGGTCTCGGTTCCGGCCGGGATTCTCGAATAATCCCCCGCTCCAGTAGATAATCCCGCTGCGATGAAAACCAGTATGAATCCAACTACGAGTGCGGCAATGCCGGTCTGCAATCGCCCGCTAGGCCTGACGCCGCTGGCGTGAAACAGGGATAGAAGGATTATCAACCCGGCTGCGGCTGCCGCTCCCTGCGTAATGCCCAACCCCTCAATCAGCGGTTGCCTGGCGTCCCACCCGGTCAGCAACTCATCGGCATAAACTACTGCGCCAAGCGCTGCCGCCCCGATTGCAGCGGAAAACCCCACGAAAAACGAGATCCATCCGCTCAGGAACCCCCACAATCTGCCGTAGGTTCGCGTCAGATAGTAGTATTCGCCTCCCGCCTGCGGCATCCTCGTAGCAAGTTCGGCGTAGCATAGGGCGCCGCAAAGCGCGAGCGCCGCTCCTGCCGCCCACACTCCGAGCGCGGCAAGCCCGTTTCCGGTAGATGCTCGAACCACGGCAGGAACGGTGAATATCCCGGTCCCAACCATGTTGGTGACAACAAAGGCAGTTGCTCCAGCTACACCAAGTGCGCGCCTCAGAGTCTGCCCCGACGAACTATGACCGGCCTGCTTCGGACCAAGCGTCACCTTTTTTACCTCCACAGAACAAATTCATATTGTCC
>JAHBSF010000011.1:0-52500 GCA_019639255.1 Acidobacteriota bacterium
TCGCCATCAGATCGCCGCTGTCGGTTACCTTCAGTTCAAAGGTCGAGGTCGTAGCGGTGCATCCGGCCGCGATGCTTGCAGTGACGTTACCCGCTGCATTTACGTTGATGCCGGTGATGGTTACGCCCATTCCGCTCTGCAACATCGCTGTGACGGTCAATGTGTTTTCAGCATCTTCCGCATCGCTTACTGTCGCGATTGTTGAGACCGAGGCCGCGGCGCCGGCCGTGCGTGTTGCGTTCATTGGTGTGATCGTGGGCGGTGTGTTCGGCGCGACATCTTCGCAGGCGAAGATGTAGGCCGAGCCTCTGAAGCTATCATCACCGTAGGCTCCGACCACAACCGTGTCTCCGCTGATTCCCACCGAATAGCCGAACCGATCTCCCGACGCCCCGTCCGACGCGGTCAGTTTTTTAACCTCGCCCCAGTTGTCGGCTTCAGGTCCCATCGCGCCCTTGTTCCGCTCATAGATGTAGGCCGCGCCTCTGAAGCTATCATCTATGGGCGCCCCGACCACAACCATGTCTCCGCTGATGGATACCGAGTGACCGAACTGGTCATTCGCCGCACCGTCCGAAGCGGTCAGTTTTTTGACCTCTCCCCAGTTGTCAGCTCCGCCCTTGTTTCGCTCATAGATGTAGGCCGCGCCTCTGACGGAGTCATCGCCGATCGCCCCGACCAGTACCGTATCTACGCTGATGGATACCGAGTAGCCGAACTGGTCTCCCACCTCCCCGTCCGACGCGGTCAGTTTTTTGACCTCGCCCCAGTTGTCCGTTCCGCCCTTGTTTCGCTCATAGATGTGAGCCGAGCCTTTGACGGAGTCATCGCCGTAGGCCCCGACCACCACCGTGTCCGCGCTGATGGATACCGACCAGCCGAAAAACTCACTCGCCGCCCCATCCGACGCCGACAGTTTTTTGACCTCGCCCCAGTTGTCCGCTCCGCCCTTGTTCCGCTCATAGATGTAGGCCGCGCCTCTTAAGCTATCATCGAAGTAGGCCCCGACCACCACGGTGTCCCCGCTAATGGATACCGAGTGGCCGAACCGGTCAAACGATGCCTCGCCCGACCCCATCAGCTTTTTAACCTCGCCCCAGTTGTCAGCTTCAGGCCCCATCACTCCCTTGTTCCGCTCATAGATGTAGGCCGCACCGCTGCCAAAATCATCGCCGATCGCCCCGACCACCACAGTGTCTCCGCTGATCCCTACCGAGTTGCCGAAACGGTCGTTCGCCGCACCGTCCGACGCGGTCAGTTTTTTAACCTCGCCCCAGTTGTCGGCTTCAGGCCCCATTGCGCCCTTGTTCCGCTCATAGATGTAGGCCGCGCCTCTGAAGCTATCAACCAAGGGCGCACCGACCACTACAGTGTCCCCGCTGATGGATACCGAAAAACCGAACCGGTCTCCCGCCGCTCCGTCCGAAGCGATCAGTTTTTTGACCTCGGTAAACAGCGGATCTATCGTCACCGGATAAACCGCCCCAGCATCCTCAACCACCAGCGTTATCTCATCTCCTTTGCCACTCGCCTCCATATGCGTCGGCCCCGCAACCGCTCTCTTCAACTTCTCGCCGTACCCCACTCCCTTCAAACTCACCGCCGCCTGCCACCCCTCGCCCGCGCAGTTCTCACCCGGCGTCAACCGCACGCCCTCGCGCGTAAACATCGCACGCAGATTCTGCCCCTGATGGCGCGCTTCCCACACCGTTCCGGCGCTTTTCAGCCCTTCTTCCTTCACACGCCTTAACTCTCGCCGGTCGGCCTCGATCGCCGCTCTCACCTTTTCAAACAGACCTTCTTTCTTCAGGTAGTCCACTGCCTCTCGCCCCTGAAGATTTCCGGTCGATTCATTCACCCCGCTCGCTGCGGTCGATGCATTGACGAAATGCTGTTGCCGATACACTGCGACGACGCACATCAGACCCAGCAGGATTGCGACAACGATTCGTTTCTTCATCTTTGACTTGACCTCCATTTTGATGAATGAAAACAGGACCAGTCGGCCGTTTCAGGAAGCGGATTGCAGCAGTCGCCGCACGTCGATCAGGTTTTCCTTCAACACGTATCCGCACGCGCCCGCACGCCGCGCGGCCTCGCGCAACGGCTCGTCGTTGTAGTTCGTCACGATGACGACTCGCGCTTCGGGGAACGCCTCAAGCAGTTGCCTCGTCGCCGCGATCCCGTTCATTCGCGCCATCTCGATGTCCATCAATACCCAGTCGGGCCGCTCCTCGGCGTAAATCCTCAGCACCTCGTCGCCGTCCGAAGCCTCGCTTATACACTCGGCCAGATCGGCTACCATTCGCCTCGTCACCTGGCGCATCGGGGCGTTGTCCTCTACTATCAGCAGCTTCATTTGCGCTCCTTCGTCATCGGCGGTGAAATTATCCGAAGAAGCAGCAGGCGTTGGTATCCGTGCCGCCGCTCAATTTCATATGAGTGGCGCTACTCATTTTCTTTAGGTGGGAATGCTCATTGACCTTAACGCGCCGTCGGAATAATGTTACTCATTCTCTACAATGACCCTGGAAATGCGATGAAGCTAAAGAACTCTTTCAAGCTGCTGCTGGTCTTCGCCCTGGCCGGAGCCGGTGTTTTCACCGCACAAACCGCATCGGCCGGCGCCGATCTGTTCGCCGACGAAGTAGCGCCGATCTTCGCCGCACACTGCGTTTCGTGCCACGGCGCGCGCGTGCAGCGCGGCGGCCTCGACCTGCGCACCGAAACCGCCGCACTGCGCGGCGGCTCGCGCGGCCCCATAGTCATACCGGGCAACCCGCGAGAAAGCCTTCTTTACCGATTCATCACCCACGCCGAAGAACCCGGCATGCCGCTCGGCGGCGACAAACTCGCCGACGCCGCCATAGCCTCGATCGCGCGATGGATCGAACGGCTTTCACCCGCTGTAGTCGCCGCGCCCGTCGAGCCCGCAACGCCCGTGCGCGCTCCGGGCTACAAGATCACCGACGCCGACCGCGCCTTCTGGTCCTTCATTCCCCCGGCGCGTCCGAATCCGCCTGCGGTCAAAAATACCGCGTGGGTGCGCAATGAAATCGACGCATTCATTCTGAAGAGCCTCGAAGACGCCGGACTTTCGCCCGCTCCGCCGGCCGAACCGCGAGTGCTTCTGCGCCGCGTATATTTCGATCTGACGGGGTTGCCGCCATCCCCCGAAGAAATGGCCGAGTTTCTGCGCGATCCGTCCGATGCGGCATATACCCGCGTGGTTGAAAAACTGCTCGCTTCGCCGCATTACGGCGAACGATGGGGCCGCCACTGGCTGGATCTGGCGCGCTACGCAGACAGCGGCGGATACGAATTCGACTACGACCGGCCCCACGCCTGGCGCTACCGCGACTGGGTAATCCAGTCCTTCAACGCCGATATGCCCTACGACCGCTTCATACGCGAACAACTCGCCGGAGACGAACTCAACCCCAATGATCCGCAGGCGCTCGTTTCGACGGGTTTTTGCCGCAACGGTCCCACGGTCGACAACGCCAACAACGAAGAAACGCGCACCGATGAACTCGACGATCTCGTTACAACCACGTCATCGGTTTTCCTCGGGCTGACCGTAGGCTGCGCGCGCTGCCACGATCACAAATACGACGCGATCCCGCAGCGCGACTACTACCGCTTGCAGGCCGTTTTCGGCTCCTCGCAGAAAACCGACCGCGTGCTGGTCAGTGCAGCCGAAGAATCGGCGCACAAGGCCCGGCTGAAGGAAATCGACGCCGAGATAAAACCGCTGCGCACGCGCATTGTTGCGATCGAAAAACCCGTGCGCGATCAGTTGCTCGCCGAAAAGGTGGAGTTTCACGTGCGCCTGGCCGAGGGTGCGGGCGCGCTTGGCGGAAAAACGCGCGAGCAGTTCCGCGAGGAAACCGCCCGGCGTTTTGCAAAAGACGTAAACCTTCAGGCCGAAGAAATCGAGGAACGCCTCTCGGAAAGCGAGATAAAGGAGCGCAAGGATCTGCAAAAACAGATCGCGGAGATCAACAAAAAACGCCCGAAACCCCTCCCCGCCGCAATGGGCGTCACCAACCGCAAGACGCCGGGCAGATCCTTTGTACACGTGCGCGGCGACTGGCGGCAAAAGGGCGAAGAAGTATTTCCCGGATTCCCTGCGGTGCTGTCGAACGGCGCTGCAATCAATCCCGTCAACCGCCGCCGCCAACTGGCCGACTGGATTGCGAGGGCCGACAATCCGTTGACTGCGCGCGTAGCGGTCAACCGCATATGGCAATATCATTTCGGGCGCGGAATCGTGCGCACGCCGAGCGATTTCGGCGCTACGGGCGACCGCCCAAGTCATCCCGAACTGCTGGACCGGCTCGCAACCGGGTTCGTCAAACAGGGCTGGAGCTGGAAGGCGATGCACCGCCTTATTCTGCAATCCAGCACGTACCGTCAGGCGAGCCGATACGATGCTCAGGCTGCGGCGAAAGACCCGGAAAACCGGTTGCTGTGGCGCTTCAATCCGCGGCGCATCGAATCCGAAGCCATACGCGATGCCGTGCTTGTTGCGAGCGGAAACCTGAACCGGAAGATGGGCGGTCCCGGCGTCTATCCGCCGATCGACCGCGCCGTGATTGATACGGGTTCGCGCCCGCGCTGGCCGCTGGATGCAAAAGAAGGGTCCGATGTATGGAGGCGCAGCGTATACATATTCGTCAAACGTTCGGTGCTCGTGCCGCTGCTGGAGGTCTTCGATTGTCCGGTGACTACGGTGTCGGCGCCCGTGCGCTCGGCTTCTACGGTATCGCCGCAGGCGCTGGCGCTGCTCAACAACGAATTCGTTTTGGAGCAGGCCGAAGCGTTTGCCGTGAGGGTCAAACGCGAGGCCGGAGAAGATGCGAATGCACAGATTGTAAGGGCGTTTGAGATTGCGCTCGGGAGGCCGCCCGGCGAGAAGGAAACGGGATGGGCCAGAGAGTTTTTGTCCGAAGGCGCGGCGATGAGAGATCTGTGCCACGCGCTGTTTAACGTCAACGAGTTTGTTTACCTGGACTGAAGAGAGATAACGGAACAGACGAAAGATAACGGAACAAACGAAAATTATTGCTGTCCCAGAATGTTTGGAATCCGGATCTGTTCAAGCAGGGGATAGTGACCGAAATTGAAAAGCAGCCCGAGTTGATAGTCGGCGGCTTTCAAATAGTTTCGGACCTGTGCAAGATGTTCCGGCGCCAATTTGGCAACGGCCTTGATCTCAACGATGATCTCGTCGTAGCAGACGAAGTCGGGTTTGTAGGTCTGCTTGAGGGGATGCCCCTGATAGTAGAGCTTCAGCGGTTTCTGTGCGGCGAATGGAATGCCGGTTCTGGTAAACTCGATTTCCAGACATTCCTGATAGACCGATTCGAGGAACCCGTTGCCCAGCGACTTGTAAACATTCATGCAAGCGCCGCGGATTGCGTAACTTTCAGGCCCGTAGATAAGCATGCGACACCTCGGGTATTTTTGGTTTGTTTCGTGCTTTTTCGTTTGTTTCGTTATCTCTCTTTGGTCGGCTGAGGAGGCCTGACGAGGATGAAGAATATAACACGCCGCGATCTGATCTTTCGCGCAGGCGCGGGTTTCGGCGGGCTGGCGCTTGCAACGCTGCTCGACGGCGACGGACTGCTGGCCGACGCGCCGCAAAAGCGCCCCAATCCGCTCGCCTCGCGTCCCTCCCACTTTCCGGCGAAAGCCAAATCCGTCATCTTCCTGTTTATGTACGGTGGGCCGAGTCAGGTCGATCTGTTCGATCCCAAGCCGGAACTTGCGCGCTTTCACGGCAAGCCCATGACGGGCAAGGGCCAGATCGAAGTTTTCTTCGGCAACCCCGGCAACCTCATGGCCTCGCCCTACGAGTTCAAAAAGTACGGACAGTCGGGCATCGAGGCATCGGAGTTGTTCCCGCACGTGGGCGCGCGCGCCGACGATCTGTGCGTCATACGCTCGCTATACACTACGAGCAACAACCATTCGCCCGCGATCTTTATGATGAACAGCGGGAACATGCGGCCCGGAAATCCCTCGCTGGGTTCCTGGCTGGGTTACGGACTCGGAAGCGTCAACGAAAACCTGCCGGCCTATATCGTGATGTACGACTGGCGCGGCGGTCCGATAGGCGGTGCGCCGAACTGGAGTTCGGGTTTTATGCCCGCAGCGTTTCAGGGCACGCCATTTCGCTCGGGCTCGACGCCCATTGTAGATCTGAATCCGCCGAAGTGGGTCGATCCTCATCGGCAGCGCAGAGAAGTCGATTTCATACAGAAACTCAATCAGGAGCATCTCGACGCGCATCCGGGAAGCTCGGATCTCGAAGCCCGCATCGCGTCTTATGAACTCGCCTTTCAGATGCAGACGCACGCGCCCGAAGCCGTGGATCTGGAAAAGGAATCCGAAGCGACGAAAAAACTCTACGGCATAGGCGAAAAAACCACCGATTATTTCGGCCGGCAGTGTTTGACTGCGCGGCGGCTCGTAGAACGCGGCGTGAGGTTCGTACAGCTTTACAGCGGCGGGGGCCACCAGCAGGAATCCTGGGACGCGCATTACGGACTGGATGAAAATCATCGACTGCACTGCGCAGAAACCGACAAACCCATTGCGGGATTGCTCGCGGATCTGAAGGCGAGAGGTCTGCTGGATGAAACGCTCGTAGTCTGGGGAGGCGAATTCGGAAGGATGCCCATATCGCAATCCGCAATCGGGCGCGATCACAATCCTCACGGCTTTACGATGTGGCTTGCGGGCGGAGGAGTAAAGGGAGGACAGGTCATAGGCGCAACCGACGAATTCGGCTACAAGGCCGCAGAAGAACCATATTCAGTACACGATCTGCACGCGACGCTGCTGCACGCGCTCGGCCTGGATCACCGCAAACTGACTTATTATTACGGCGGCCGCGATCAGCGGCTCACAAACTTCGGCGGCGACCCGATACTCAAGGTCTTCGCCTGATTATGAAACGCTATAGAGAATACGGAACAAACGCAATGAAACGGAATACACCTGAAAGAGAGATATTGGGGAATATGAAACGATTGTTGTTTGCATTCATGCTGCTGCTCTGCATCCAGGTCGCGGGACCGGCGCAGGCGCCCGCGCCTTTGGGTCCTCCCGTAGTTGCACCCGGCGAAACCACGGCGCTCGACCGTTACGTCGCCGCACCCGATCCGACCTACAAATACGAGGTCGTCAACAAGGTTCAGGGCAAGGGCTACACCGCGTTCATCATCGACATGACGTCGCAGACCTGGCGATCGGCGAGCGAAGTAAATCGCCCGGTATGGCGTCACTGGATGATCATGGTCAAGCCGGACGAAGTGAAAAGCAGCAAAGCGCTGCTTTATATATCGGGCGGCAACAACAACAGCGGCCCGCCGAGGGACGCCGATCAACCCGTAGTCCAGATCGCCACGACTACAAAATCCATCGTCACCGAACTGCGCATGATTCCCAACCAGCCGCTTACTTTCTCCGATGACGGACGGCCGCGCACCGAAGACGATATGATCGCCTACACCTGGGACAAATACCTCAAAACGGGCGACGAGATGTGGCCCGCGCGCCTGCCGATGACCAAGGCCGCAGTGCGCGCGATGGATACGATCACCGCAGTAGCGGCGAGCGAAGCGGGCGGCCGTTTGACGGTGGACGGCTTTGTAGTCGCGGGCGGCTCCAAACGCGGATGGACTACGTGGACTACGGCGGCGGTGGACAAGCGCGTAGTCGGCGTCGTTCCGATCGTAATCGACCTGCTCAACGTAGAAGCGTCGTTTCGCCATCATTTCGGAGTATATGGTTACTACGCTCCGGCGGTGATGGAGTACGAGCAGATGGGATTGATGAACTGGCAGGGCACGCGGCAGTACCACAACCTGATGAAGCTGGTCGAGCCGTTTTCGTACCGTCACCGGTATCAGATGCCGAAGTTCATCATCAACGCCACGGGTGATCAGTTTTTCGTCCCGGATTCGTGGCAGTTCTATTACAACGATCTGCCCGGTGTGAAGCATCTGCGGTATGTGCCGAACGCCGAACATTCGCTGCGCGGTTCGGATGCGTGGCTGACGCTGATTTCGTGCTACAACTCGATCCTTACAAATGCCGAGCTGCCGAAGTACGACTGGCGCATAGAGAAGGACGGAACCATTCGCGTCGAAACGAAAACCAAACCTACGGAAGTAAAACTCTGGCAGGCGACCAACCCCGGCGCACGCGACTTCCGGTTGACCACGATCGGACCCAAGTGGACCAGCACGCCGCTGGCCGATCAGGGCAACGGAGTCTATACGGCGAAGGTAGCTCCGCCCAAACGCGGCTGGACGGCCTATATGGTGGAAATGACGTTCCCGAGCGGACTGCTGCTTGCTCCTTACAAGTTCACTACGGGCGTCAAAGTAGTCCCGGACGTGCTGCCGTTCGCGGATGAAAAACAATGAAAAACAATCAGAGATGACGATGGCCAAACTTGGATGGGGCGTGCTGAGCACGTCGAAATTCGCGCGCACGAAGTTTCTTCCCGCGATGCAAAACTGCCGGTTCGCCGAAGCCTCGGCGATTGCATCGGCCAATGCGGAGAAGGCGCGGGAGATCGCGCGCGAGGCGGGCATTGCTAAGGTTTACGCATCGTATGAGGAACTGCTCGCCGATCCCGCAATCGAGGTCGTATACAATCCGCTGCCGAATCACCTGCACGTCGAGTGGTCTATCAGGGCGCTCGAAGCCGGGAAACACGTTTTGTGCGAAAAGCCGATTGCGATGAATGCGGCCGAGGCCGAAGTACTGCTCGAAGCTTCGAAGCGATATCCGAAGCTGAAGATCATGGAAGCCTTCATGTACCGGCATCATCCGCAGTGGCGGCGCGCCAAACAGATCGTGGATGAGGGCGGGATCGGAGAGATGCGCACGGTGCAGTCGTTTTTTTCCTATTACAACCTAGATCCGGAAAATATACGCAACCGCGCCGACATCGGCGGCGGCGGAATGATGGATATAGGATGTTACTGCGTGTCGCTGTCGAGGTTCCTTTTCGGCGCCGAACCTGAGCGCGTCTCCGGCGCGGTCGAGTACGATCCGGATCTCGGAATCGACAGGCTCGCATCGGGATTGCTCGATTTCGGGCGCGGGACGGCGATTTTTACGTGTTCGACGCAGGTTTCGCCCTACCAGCGCGTGAATATATGCGGGACGAAAGGGAGAGTCGAAATAGAGATTCCCTTCAACGCGCCTCCGGATCGTCCGTGCCGTATCTGGCACGAGACGGCTGGCGGAATCGAGGAGATCGTTTTTGAGATCTGCGATCAGTACACGATCGAGGCGGATCTTTTTTCGCGCGCCGTGCTCGATGACACGGCGCCGCCCACGCCGATTGAAGACGCGGTGGCGAATATGCGGGTGATCGATGCGATAAGAGAGAGATAACGGAACAAACGAAATGAAACGAAAATTACGCAAAATCTGAATATTTCCGCAGTTTCCGTCTTATTTCGTTTGTTCCGTTATCTCTCTCTTAATAACTCTTCGGTAAACCGAGCACGCGTTCGGCTACGATGTTGCGCTGGATTTCGCTCGTACCGGCTTCGATCGTATTGCCGCGCGCCCTGAGATAACCGTAAGCCCAGCGCCCTTCATCGAAGTCCCACAACTGTCCGTAAGGACCCAATACTTCCTGCGCCGTCTGCTGCAGGCGCTGATTCATCTCGCTCCAGTAAATTTTCAGTATCGACCCTTCCGGCCCCGGCACGTGCGAATTCGCCATGCGCGACAGCGCCCGCGTATTGGTCAACCTGAACACTTCGAGTTCCAGAAACGCCTGAGCGAGTTTTTGCCTCACCACCGGATCGCTGCTCGCCGGTTTGCCGCCGCGTTTGAGTTCGCGCGAGCGCGCAATGAGCGCATCCAGATTGCGCTTGAACTGAACGTATGTGCCGGTGCCGAGATGCGCGCGCTCGTTCATCAACGTGGCGATCGCCGTATGCCATCCCCGGTTGACCTCGCCTAGCACGTTCGCCGCCGGCACGCGGACGTTGCTGAAAAACACTTCGTTAAAACCCGAATCGCCCGTGATCTGTTTGAGCGGGCGAACCACTACGCCCTCGCTGCGCATATCTACAAGAAGCGCCGTGATGCCCTTGTGTTTGGCCGCGTTCGCGTCGGTGCGCACAAGCAGCAGACACCAGTCCGAGGCGTGCGCAAGACTGGTCCATATCTTCTGCCCGTTGACGACGAAATGATCGCCGTCGAGCACGGCCTTTGTGCCGAGCGCGGCTACGTCGCTGCCCGCATTCGGTTCCGAAAATCCCTGACACCAGATTTCTTCGGCAGACAGGATTTTGGGCAAAAACCGCTGCTTCTGCTCGGCAGTGCCTACGGCGATTATCGTCGGGCCTATGAGCGACAATCCGAGTACATTGATCAGCGGCGGAGCCTCTGCGCGCGCCCATTCCTCCTGAAAGATCGACTGCTCGATCAGCGCAGCGCCGCGCCCGCCGTATTCCTTCGGCCACGACAGTCCGGCCCAGCCGCCGTCGTATACGCGGCGCTGCCAGGCGCGCAGGTAGGCGAAATACTCGCCCTTTTCTTCCTCGTTTTTGTTGCCCTCGAACGGCGGCGGCGCGTTTGCCGCAAGCCAGGCGCGCAGATCATCGCGAAATTGGGTTTCGCTCGGCGTCAGATTCAAATCCATCTCAGTCTCCCGGTTTCTTTCCGTTTGTTCCGTAATCTTTCGTTTGTTCCGTATTCTCGCTGTTCATCGATTGCCACAGGATCTCCGCGACATCCATAACGCGCACGTCGCGCTCGCCCCGGCGCGCGTTTACGCCGTCTTCGAGCATAGTCAGACAAAACGGACAACCTACGGCGACGAGATCCGCCCCCGTAGCCAGTATCTGCCGCGCGCGCTCCTGATTTACGCGCTTGTCCTTCGGCTCCTCGATGAAGCTCATTCCGCCGCCGCCGCCGCAACAGAAACTCGTCGCGCGCGACTGCTCCATTTCCACCACTCCGCGACGCGATGCTATCTGCACGAGTTTGCGCGGCGCGTCGAATACGCCGTTGTGCCGCCCCAGATAACACGGATCGTGAAACGTGATCGAACGCTCATCCGCCGTCACGGGCCGTATACGCCCCTCATCGACGAGACGAGCCAGATACTCGCTGTGATGATATACCTCGTAGCTGCCGCCGAACTGCGGATACTCGTTGCGAAAAGTATTGAAACAGTGCGGGCACGAAGTAACTATTTTCTTCACGCCATAGTTGTTCAGGCGTTCGGCGTTTTCCTTTGCGAGCATCTCGAAGAGGAATTCGTTGCCGATGCGCCGCGCGGGATCGCCCGTGCATTTTTCCTCGCGCCCGAGAATGGCGAATCTGACGCCCGCTTTTTCAAGCAACTGCGCCGTCGCCCGGACGACCTTCTGATTGCGCTCGATCAATGCGCCGCCGCAGCCCACCCACAGCAGCACTTCCGCATCGCGCGCCTCATTTATGGTTTTGACGTTCAGGCCGTCGGCCCAGTCCACGCGGCTTGCCGTCGCGCCGCGGAACGGGTGCCCGCGCGATTCAAGCGAGGTGACTGCTTCCTGCATCGTATCGGGAAAGTCGGCTTCCTCCATCACCAGATAGCGCCGCAGATCTACGATCTTCGGCATCTGCTCTATGAATACCGGGCACGCCTCGACGCAGGCCGCACACGTGGTACAAGCCCAGAGCGATTCGGGCGATGCGCTCTCTACGACGCCCACAATCGGCAGGTCGAATACGTCTTCCGATGCGCCTCCATCGGCTCCGTTTGCATTGCGTTTAATCGGTGCACGATGCAGCAGCGCGCGCAGATCCAGTATCAGATCGCGCGGCGAAAGCGTCTTGCCGACCGTATTCGCCGGGCAGACCGACGTGCAGCGCCCGCATTCGGTGCAGGCGTCGAAATCCGCCAGATCCTTCCACGTAAAACCCGAAAGCGCCTTGACGCCCAGGACTTCGGCTTTTTCAAAGTCGATCGGCCGCAACGCCGCGCCTATCGGTTCAAGCGATGCGGTATAGATGTTGAGCGGTCCGAATACGACGTGCGCCATCTTCGTATACGGCGCCCAGGCAATGAACCCGAATACCAACGCCGCGTGCGTCCACCAGCCGATCAGGTGAGCGGTCCGCATCGCGCCCTCGCTCATAACACTCGATGATATTTGTGCGACCATATAGCCGAGCGGCGACCAGCTTCCCCACGGGTCCCGCGTAGCGGCGATGCGCCAGCCCTCGATGAGAAAACCCGTCACCGCGATGGCGAAGATCGCGGTCAATATCCATAGCGCTTCGTCGGTATAAACCAGTTTTTTCGGTTTGACGAACAGACGCCGCACGGCCGCAATCAGGACTCCGACCAGCACCAGAGCCCCGAATACATCTACGATGAATGACTGGAAATAAAGATAAAACGCGCCGCGCATGACGGGTATGCCGAAGTCGTGTTCGATGAGCACAACCGTCGTTGCGATCGTGAGGATGATAAACCCGGTGTAGATGAAGGTATGAAAGATCGCCGCCTGGCGTTCGCGCACCGTGCGGCCCTGCGCTGCGGCGTGTCGCAGCAGCAGGCGCAGACGCTCCGCCGGACGATCGAAACGCACAGCCTCGCGCCCGCGCCGCCAGCGGGCGATGCGAATATACAACCCGTAGGCGGCGACGCCCGCCGAGACTGCGAACATCAGATACATCAGCCATACGTTGCCGATGTTCCAGAGAACCTCGCGTGTCGCCTCGGAGTGATCCATGCGGTTTTATTTTTTCTGCGCGGCAAGCTGCGTGCGGAGCAACGGGATGACCTTGCGGTAATCCTCCACGATGCCGAAGCTGCAGTGCTTGAATATCGGCGCATCCGGATCGATATTGATCGCGGCTATGACTTTAGCGTCCGAAATGCCCGCCAGATGCTGGCTCGCGCCGTGAATCGCTACGGCGAGATACAGGCCCGGTGCAACTTTCTTTCCCGTCTGTCCGACCTGCCACGAGGGCGGCGCCCAACCGGCGTCGCAGGCCGCGCGCGATGCAGCCAACTGCCCGCCTATGAGCGAGGCTACCTCGCCCAGATCCCTGAACGGCTCCGGACCTCCCAATCCGCGACCGCCGGAAACAATGACGCGCGCGTCTTCAAGACGAGACTCGCCTGCGTCTTCGACCGCTCTTTCAATGATGCGCGGCCCGCCTGCGGAAGCAACATCGACTGCCAGTCTCGTCACCGTTGCTCCGGACGGATCGCGAGCTTCGGCCGGAGCAAATGCGCGCGCGCGCAACCAGACTACGGCGGGAGATTGCAGCAGTTCGATTACGGCGACGGCCTTGCCTCCGTAAACCGGGCGCCGTGCGCGAATCCTCCCGTCATCGACCGCAAGTTCAACGGCGTCGCCCGTGGCCGAGCCGCCGAGCCGGTGCGCGAGGCGCGGGGCAAGTTCCTGACTGTAGGCGTCGTTGCCGAGCAGTATGGCGCGCGGCGAGATCATACGCGAGATTTGTACGAGCGCCGCGAGGCAGGCTTCGGGCTGGTATTCGGCGAGCGCCGGATCGTCGGCGATCAGGACTGCGTCGGCGACGGCCGCGGATGCGCGCATCAACGCTTCGTTGGAAGCGCCGACGAGCACGGCGTGCACCCGTCCGCCGAGAGAGTCTGCGAGATTGCGGGCTGCGCCGAGCGCGCCCTCCGTTGCGCGATCCGGCCCCGATGAAGAAAAGAGAAATACGACTACATCACTCATATTTGGTCAATTACATTGCGCGCGTCACCTGAAGTATACGCGCGGCAAGATCGGATACTTTATCTTCCAGCGAGTCGCCCGAAACCAGTTCGCATTTCGTTTCCCTGACCGGGATCGAGAGATCGACTACACGGTAATAATCGCCGCCCGCGCGCACGGCAGCGGCGTCGATCCCGAGTTCGTCGAGCGTCCATTTGGCGAGCGGCTGACGGTAGGACATCATAACGTCCCGCGTTTTCGGAATGCGCGGCACGTTGTGTTCGTCATTGGTGACGGTGACGACGAGCGGAGTCGGCGCCGCTACGCGCTCCCACCCCGTATCGGTCTGCCGCTTCAAATGCAATTTCAAATGCGATTCCCCGTCTGCGACTTCGATCGCGTCTACGAAAGAAACCGACGCAACGCCGAGTTCTTCGGCAAGCAATCCGCCCGTTTGTCCTGCGCCCCAGTCGCCCGATTCGCGTCCGAGCATAACGAGATCGAAAGCGCCGATCTTCCGAATGGCCGCAGCCAGCACGCGCGCAACGGCCATCGGATCGGGATGCACGTTTCCGTCATTGACGACGAGCACCGCATCGTCGGCCTTCATTGCAAGCGCTTTGCGCAGCGAGTCCTCGGCCGAAGGCGCGCCGAAGGCGAGCACGGTGATTTTGCCGCCTGCGCGCTCGCGCAACTGCAATGCGGTTTCGAGAGCGTTTTCGCAAAAGATGTTGGTAACGAGACTCGCCGAGCCCTGCACCGCCGCGCGCAACTCGGGGTCGATGCGAAAGTCCCGCACCGGAATCAGAGGATCGAGTATTTGTTTGAGACAGACAATTATATTCACAACATCATTTCCATTGATCGGGAGAGCCTGAGAATTAGCCTGGCGCAGCTTCGCGGGGTGCAGTAACCGACCGTTCGGGAGATTAGCCGCCGCAACGCGCAACTGTCAAGAACAGAAACCGCGGAACACACGGAATATACGGAAAGGATGGAAGTTGCGCTTATCGGACTATGGCGTAGATGACCTGGTCTATGATGCGGCCGTCTTTTGTGACGCTTTTGCGCAGGCGGCCCTCGAACTGATAGCCGGCTTTTTCAAGCACGCGCATCGATGCGGGATTCCATTCGTAGACGAATGCGAAAATGCGGCAGAGGTCGAAGCTCTCAAACGCCCAGTCGGTCACGGCGCAAACGGCTTCGGTGACTATGCCCCGCCCCCAGTAATCTTCTCCAAGCCAGTAACCGATTTCGGCCGAGCGCCAGTGCACGTCGTCCTGCAGCAGTATGCCTATGCCGCCTACGGCCTCACCGTCCACGACGATCGCAAAATTGGTGATGATCTCGGCCGAACCGGCCGCCTGCACCCAGAAGCGCGCATCCTCCATCGTGTATGGATAGGGGAAACGATCGCGCACATTGAGCCATATGCGACGGTTGCTGGCGTGTTGAACAAGCGACGGTTCATCGCCGGAACGCCATCGACGCAGCAACGAATTTTTCAGTCGGAGTTCCATAGCGGAGGGAAATCGAACGGCTGCGCCAAGTAGCCGGAAAAGGAAAAACCCCGATCACGGGACCGGGGTTTTCGGTGAGCTGTTGGGTCTGACTGCACGGCCTCGCTGTGCGTCAACTTCCTAAAAGCTTCACGCAAGACTGGCCGTTAGGTCGCAGCCACCTCACTGTGTTCTAAACTCATATGTCGCCGACCACCTCCTTTCCCAGTGTTGCGGGCATATTAGCGGCCGACAGTTAATGTGTCAACAAAATTTTTCTACAGGTTGTGGCCCGCCGCCGGATGCAATCAATATGTGCGGGTTTCGGGAAGAGTAAAAAGAAGTGCTGAGCACTTCTTTTTACTTCCCGCCGATTGAATTGACGCGCAGCGTAAGGCGGGCCTTGTGGCGGGCCGCCGTATTGCGATGCAGCACGCCCTTCTGCACCGACTTGTCGATGACCGATACGGTCTGCGGCAGAAGCGTCTGCGCCTGCTCGGCGTCGCCCGATGCAATCGCCGTGCGCAGTCTCTTGATCGTAGAGCGCAGCCGGCTGCGGTGCGCGGTGTTTCTGGCGTTGCGATGCGCATTCTGCCGGTCGCGCTTCTCTGCTGACTTATGATTCGGCATACCTTCTCGACTCTCCTTACAAACCCAACCTCATCAGAGGCGGCGATAAACTTTCCCCTGTTTACAACAAAGGGGGGAGTATATGAATCCGGTCGGGGGTCTGTCAAGGCGGCGGCGCGAGTGAATCGATCCCGCCGCTTGACAAGGATCGCGATGCCCGTTATGTTGACGTTTTCCTTCGGGAGCAGATTTTATCGTTTGGGAGTTACGATCTTGGCTAAAGGGCGAATATCCGCGCAACAACTCAAGCACGATCCGTTGATGGCGCAGTATCTGACGACGCGCAGTTGGGTGCAGCAGCGCGGCCGGAAACTGCTAACCGGAATTGCGGCGGCGGCCGTCATAATTGCCGTAGCGCTTATTGTATGGATGGTGATGTCGCGCCGCGAACGCGCGGCGGCCGAATCCCTGAGCGAAGCGTTCAAGATAAGCGCCGCTCTCGTTTCCAATCCCATCCCGCCCACCACCGAAGGTTACGTCTTCGCCACGGAGGAAGAAAAGAACCGGCGCGCCTTTGAGGCTTTCGAAAAAGCCGCGCGCGATTATCCCTCTTATCACGGGGATCTGGCCCGCTATCAGGCCGCCGTTCATCAACTCACCTTCGATGCGCCGAAAGCCGAGGCTGCGCTCAAGGAGATTGCCGCAAGGGATTCGAACGTAGGCGCGCAGGCGCGGCTTGCGCTCGCGCAGCGCTTCGAGGCGCAGGGACAGCTCGAAGAAGCCGCGGATCTGTATCGACAACTCAAGGCCAAACCGGGCGAAGTTCCGCCGCTTGTTGTCGATATCCATCTCGCGCGCGTTTATGAGGCGCAGGGCAAAACCGGCGAGGCAATCGAGATTTACTTCAATGTAGCGAAGGAAGCGCGCACTGCCGGCGTCGGAACCACGGCCGTGACCCGCCTGACGATTCTCGATCCGGCGCGCCTCGAACAACTGCCCGCGCCCGAACCCACCAGTCCATTCGCCGGGTTCAGATAAAAACAACAGATTAAGCGGAAACGACCGAAACGGCGCAGTCTTTCGGTTGATTGCGCCCGTTTGTTTCCGCTGTTTCTCCGATTCGTGCGATGGAGAACCTGACGCACACGCTCGTAGGCGCGGCTTTGGCTGAAGCAGGCCTCAAACGCGCAACCCCGCTTGCGACCACTACTCTGCTCATCGCTGCAAACCTTCCCGATATCGATATCATTTATGCGATATTCGGCGAATCCGCCTACCTCGAAGGCCATCGCGGCATAACGCATTCCGTGTTCGGATTTCCCGTGCTCGCACTTGCCTTCGGATTGTGCGTTTATGCCTATTCGCGCCTGATTCGCGAAAAACTCCAACCGGCGCGCCAACCGGCGCGGCCCGTCGCGCTTGCCGCTTTGAGCCTGCTCGGCGTCGCTACGCATCCGCTGCTGGATTACACAAACGCTTACGGGTGGCGCCCGTTTCTGCCCGTAGACGACCGGTGGGCTTATATAGATCTCGCCTTTGTAGTCGATCCGTGGATGTGGATCGGGTTGGGAGGCGCGCTCTACTGGGCGACGGCGAACAACAGACGGCGGCAGGCGGGGTGGCTCGGGTTGTTTGCGCTGCAATCGGCGGTGCTTGTCCTGACCTGGCTCGGGAGCGCAGCGCCGGGGCGCATAAGCGGATCGGCGGTTGCGGTCTGGTTCGTTCTCGTGGCGGTTGTCGTAGGGGCGAAGTTCGGAATGAAGGTGGATGCGGCGCGCGCGCGCAGAATCAGCCTCGGCGCTCTTCTTGCGCTTGGGCTTTATTTTGCGGCGCTGGCGGTATTGCAAACCGCGGCGGTATTTCTGGCGGCCGAGGCTGCGCACGCCGCCATTTCGCCGAACGAACAGGTGACGGCTGTGGATGCGCTGCCGACCGAAGCGGATCCGATGCGATGGCGCGCCGTTGTTTCGACCGAAGAATCGTTCTACCTTGCGGACCTGCACCTGCTCGGGAATAACGAACCGCGCTTTGAGCGTTATGCAAGGGAAACGGGCAACGCCGATCTGATCGAACAGGCGCGCAGAAAGCCGAACGCCAGAACGTTTCTGCGCTTTGCGCGCTTTCCCGTGGCGCGCGTGCTGCGGGACGCAGAGCAAAGCCGTGAAGTAGAGTTCGAAGATCTGCGCTTTGCCGGTCCCCGCAACCGCTTCCGCGTGCGGGAGCGCATCGAGGGGCTTCAATGAGAGCGTTCGGCAGAAGTCCGCAATGTCATACATTGCGACTTTCATTACGGCGAGAGATGCCGCTATAATGTCGCCGTTGGCGGGATGAGTTGCAAAGCTGGGACCTGAAAGAGAGATAACGGAACAAACGAAAAAAGACGGAACAGACGGAAATATTCAACTATTCCGTAATTTTTCGTTTCATTTCGTTTGTTCCGTTATCTATACCCGCCCGTCCCCCCGCACGGGTTGATCGATAAAAATCGCGTTACTGCTATATTAAAACCGAAGGATTTCAAATACTCCGGGCAGAGTCCTGGCCGGAGGTGGAGACGCCGTGGCCGCCCGCACACAGGTGAGTCTGGAAACGACGATGGAGCCGACGCCCGACGAGGTGCGCGAAACGCTCGATCGCGTGCTGCAAAGCAGGTATTTCGTCAACGCGCCGAAGAAGCAGAAATTTCTGCGCCTGGTGAGCGATTATTATCTGCGCGGGCGCGTCAAGGATCTCAACGAGTATCTGATCGGGCGCGAGGTATTCGACCGCGACGACAGCTACAATCCGTCGGCTGACCCGATTGTGCGCGTCGGCGCGCACGAAATACGCAAGAAACTCGAACTTTATTATCAGCAGGAAGGCGCTTCCGACCCCATACGGCTTGAGATTCCGACCGGAAGCTACGAGCCGGTTTTCGCGCGCTGCGCCCCCTGCGTCGAACCGGAACCTGAAACCACCGAGCCTGCCGCGGCTGCCGCACAAGGCAACGGCGAGGCTCAAATCGATGAGGCGGACGCCGCAGCAGCGCCCGCGACGCCGCTTGCCGCACCCAAAGGCAACCGGGCGCTTAAGCCGGCGCTCGTTGCAGTTGTACTCGTTGCGGCTGTGATGGCGGGCTACATCTGGCAATTGCGCGCCGAACTCGGCTCCGTGCATGAGGCCCGCAACGCCATAGGCGGGCCGTTGTGGGCGCCGTTTTTCGCCGGCGAAGATGCTACGCTGCTGGTGCTGAGCAGCCCTCCCGTGCTGCGATTGTCGAACGCGGGCGATACCGACGCCATACTGCAACACTCCTTCGAACTGACGCCCGATCAGGCGCGGCAGCTTGCGGAAACCATGCAGGACAATTTCGTCATCCGCAATCTGCCGCCGACCCCCCGACTGGTTTTCACTCCGACGAATTACACCGGACTCGGCGAGGCCATAGGCGCGCAGCGGTTGACGGAGTTGTTTCGCGGCGCGGGCCGCACCGTTCAGCTCAAACGCAGCCGCACGCTGAGCGCCGAGGATCTGCGCAAACATCACGTGATACTGCTCGGCAGCGTATGGGCCAACGAATGGTCGGGAAAGATGCTGGTCGAAGAGGACTTCGTTTATACGGGCCAGGCCACGATTGAAAACCGCCGAGCGCGCCCCGGCGAGGAAAACGAATACAGATCGCGCTTCGATGAACGCACCGGAGCGCTCATAGAAGATTACGCCATCATCACCGTACGCCCGAACCTGTCGACCGAACACCGGGCGATGATACTGGCCGGACTGCGCAGCGCCGGAACCGAAGCCGCGGCCGAGTTCGTAACGGGCAAGACCTCGCTCCAGCAGATCGAACGCCGCCTTGCCGAACTCGGACGCCCCTCATTCTTTCAGGCGTTGCTCAAAGTCGGCGTCGAGGACGGCATCCCCACCACCATCACCCTCGTCGCGCTCCACGAACTCAACTGACCTCCCTCAACAAACGGAAACTACGAAAACATTCAACTTTTCCGTAATTTTCGTTTCATTTCGTTTGTTCCGTCATCTTTCTTCCGAAAATTCAGACTTTATTCAGAAAAATGGACGCCGCGCCCGGCGCGCATTCAACGATCCGGCAACAAAACAGCCAATGTATTGAACAAATCGCGGAGTTAATCCTCCTTTTGATGATGGCACGATGGTTGCACAAAAAAGGGGGCTTCTCGCAGACATAATTTTGTAAGAGTTTCAAATCCGATTACAGCGCTTCGCGATTGAAGCACTCCCTGAGATTTGAAGCTCGCAGGCGCGAAGAAACAATGACTTCCGAAAGTTGAGGAGCCGCACATCGCCGGCGGCTGCGCGGGGGATTGTTGCGGGCAATCTCCGGGGAGAAGTGTGTGCGCCGGAAGGCTCGGGACGCTTTCGACCGGAATCATTGAGGTCTTCGTAAACCAAGGAGATATTAAAGATGAATCAGGCTGTTAAGTACAGGGTATTGTGGCTGGCGCTTTTGGTGCTGGCGGCAAGCGGCGCCGCTGCGGCGCAGACCACGCTTGGAAAGATCGTCGGCACCGTGCGCGACCAGACCGGCGCCGTTGTGCCCGGCGCAAAAATAACCGTTACAAACGAGTTGACGGGGCAAACGATCCAGACCGCAACGACGAGCAACGACGGGACCTTCACCATCCCGCAGTTGACCGCCGGGTCTTATGAAGTGAAGATCGAGGCCGACGGCTTCAAGACCGCCAGTTACACCGAGGTCAAGGTCGATCCCGGCAAGGACTACTCGCTGACTGCAATGATAGAGGCAGGCGGCGCAAGCGAAGTAGTGCAGGTGACGGCCGGGGCGGATCTGGTCAACACCAGCTCTCCGGAAATCACCAATACCGTCATGCGGCGCCAGATCGTGGATCTGCCGCTCAACGGGCGCAACCCGATCGAGTTGATACGGTTGCAGGCCGGAGTCGTCGGGCTTCCGACGCGCACGCCCACCACGATCAACGGCGGCCGCCCGACCTGGTCGCAATTGACGCAGGACGGCATCAACATTCAGGACAACTTCATCCGCACCAATTCGCTCGACTTCGTTCCGAACCGTCCGACCTCGGATACGATCGGCGAATTTACGATCACCACCAACACGCAGGGCGCGGATGCCGCGGGCGGCGCTTCCCAGGTCAAACTCGTCACGCCCTCGGGAGCGAGCGAATTCCACGGCACGCTCTATGAGTTCAACCGCAACTCATCGCTCGGCGCCAACTCCTGGTTCAACAACGCCACTCTGAATCCGCTCACGGGTCGCACGATCGAACGCCCGTTCCTGAACCGCAACCAGTTCGGCGGAAATATCTCGGGTCCCGTGCTTGCACCCAGAAAAGTGTTCGGCCCGCTCGGCGGATGGAACGACAACAAGGACAAGCTGTTTTTCTTCTTCACCTACGAGGGCTTCCGCCAGCGCACGCAGGTGACCAAGAACAACGTCATTCCCGTATTCAATGATCTGGTCGACGGCGTATACCGCTACGTGCGTCCGAGCGACAACACAGTGCAGAGCGTTAACGTGCTCGGCCTCAGGACGCCGCTTCCGGCCGACCAGCAGGTGCGCAGCCGCCTGCTTGCCGGCATTCCTCCGTCGTCGCTTGTCAATAACTTCGACGTCGGCAACTCGTCCTCGACGCGGCTGCTCAATACGGCCGGCTACCGCTTCCTGCAGCGCGACGTAAACGACCGCAACCAGTATGCGTTCCGCTTCGATTATCAGGCCACGGCCAACCACAGGTTCGAGTTCATACACCAGCGGTTCAAGGAAATCGACGACCGCACCGACCTGGATGCAATCAACCTGCGGCCGAAGGTGTTCACCGATTCGGACGTCAAACTCATTGTGGGCGCGTGGCGCTGGACCGTGACGCCGAGGCTCAATAATGAACTGCGCATAGGCGCCAACCTCGCTCCCGTCGCTTTTGAGTCGAGCGAGGACTTCAGCGGCATCATCTATGGATTGCCGCTCGGTATGACGCTGCGCGAGGCCAACTTCCAGCCGCAGGGACGCGATACGCGCACCCGGCAGTTCATCGACAACGCGTCGTATGTCACAGGCAACCACGCCTTCCAGTTCGGCGGCAGCCTGCAGCAGATACGCGTTCGGCCCTACAACTTCGCCGGACGCTTCCCGACGCTCAACTTCGGATTCAGCGCCGCGGCGCCGACCGAACTGCAGCTCGTAGCCGCGAACTTCCCCGGCGGTTCGATTTCGGCCGCAGACCTTGCGGCGGCCAACGCGCTGCGCTCATTCCTCGGCGGCGTCTACACCAGCATCAACCAGACATTCTTCGTCAAGGATCAGACCTCGGGCTTCGTAGCCGGAATCCCGCAGGAAAACAACTTCGTCTTCGACAACTGGGCGTTTTACTTCCAGGACAACTGGCGTCTGCGCCCCAACCTCAGCGTGCGCCTCGGACTGAAGTGGGAGTATTTCAGCCCGCTGCGGGAAGCCGACAACCTGCAACTGCTGCCGATAAACCAGGGCAGCACGCGCGACGCGCTGCTGAATCCGAACGGCGTTGTGGATTTCGCCAACGGCGGTTACTACAACAGGGATCTGAATAATTTCGGTCCCTCCGTAGGCATCGCGTGGGATCCGTTCAAGAACGGAAAGACCTCGATTCGCGCAGGTTACACGATGGCCTTCGTCAACGAAGAAACCATCACCGTGGGCCGCAACGCCGGAATCGGCAACGCCGGCCTTCAGACCACGGCGAACAGGACCAACCTGTTCGGCTTCTTCGCCGGCGGATTGCCGTCGATCACCACCCCGGCGTTCCAGGTGCCGCGTACCTACGCCGATCAACTGGCGCTCAGCCCCACGTCGGCCGCCTTCAGCGTGGACCAGAACATCAAACAGCCCTACGTCCACCAGATCAGCTTCAGCATCGAACGCGAGATCGGGTGGGATATGGCGGTTGAGGGGCGCTACGTAGCCACGCTCGGCCGCGACGTATGGCGCGGCATTGACCTGAATCAGATCGATCCGCGCAAGAACAACGACTTCCTCCAGGACTTCCTGCGCGCGCAGAACAACGGCTACCTCGCGCTTGCCGCTACGGGTGTGTTCAATCCCACCTTCAACTCGAATATCGCCGGCAGCCAGCCCCTGACGATTCTTCCGACCTTCGGCGGCGGTTTTCTGACCAACGCCACCGTGCAGGGCCTGATCCAGCAGGGGCAGGTAGGATCGCTCGCCGATACCTATATGACGCAGGCCGGAGCGGCCGTCGGCGCGCAGGCGCGCAACTTCTTCTTCGGCGGCGGCGGAAATCCGGGCATCTATGCCGCGGACATAGTGGTCAACGGCGGCAAGACCGATTACCACGCATTGCAACTGGAGCTGCGCCGCCGGTTCAAGAGCGGCCTGTTTACGCAGGCCAACTATACTTTCAGCAAGGTGCTGACCAATTCGCCGGGCACGACGCAGGCGCGTTTCGAGCCCTTCATCGACAACAACCAGCAGAACCTCGAACGCACGCGCGCAGATTTCGATGTAACCCACATCCTGAACGCGAGCATAATTTATGAACTGCCGTTCGGCGCGGGCAAGAAATTCCTCGGCCGCGGCGGCGTGCTCGACAAATTCGTGGGCGGCTGGCAGGTAACCTCGATCATACACGCGCAGAGCGGCGCGCCGATTTCGATCCTGTCGGGTCGCGGCACGTTCAATCGCGGCGGACGATCGGGCGGAAATCCTGCGGATTCCAGCCTCTCACCGAGCCAGATCAAGGATCTGTTCGGAATCCGCAAGCTGCCGGACGGCCGCGTGTTTTATATCGACCCGGCCATAATCGACCCGGCTACGGGCCGCGCCGTGGGTCCGGATGCTGCGGGCAACGCCGCAAGCTTCAACGGTCAGGTGTTCTTCAATCCGAACGCCGGGCAGATTGGAAGCCTGCAGCGCCTGCAGTTTGACGGCCCCTCGCAGACCTCCTGGGACTTCGGCATCATCAAGCGGACCCGTATAACCGAGTCGAAGAACGTCGAACTGCGCGTCGACTTCTTCAACTTCCTCAACCATCCGCTGTTTTTCGTCGGCGACCAGAACGTCAACGGCGCCACCTTCGGACGCATCACGCAGCTCAACTTCGGGCCGCGCGTAGTCCAGGCGGCGATGAAGTTCAACTTCTAAAACCAGACAACGGAACAGACGAAACAAAACGGAACACACGGAAGTGAGACAATTCACTTTCCGTATGTTCCGTTTTGTTTCGTCTGTTCCGTTGTTTCGCTCCTTCCTCCTGCCGTAGACTGACGGCGAGATGACGAGCCGCTATCATATCAACGCAAAATCGCGCACCGAAAAACGCACCGGATTGTTTACACACGAGGAATACGACCGCGTGCGCCGCTTCTACGACTCGCACCCGGCAGCCTCGCCCACGCCGCTGCACCGGCTCTCTGCGCTTGCTGAAACTCTCGGCGTCGGCGAAATAATGGTCAAGGACGAATCCGCGCGCTTCAACCTGCCCGCCTTCAAGATCGCCGGCGTGTGGTACGCAATCAATGAACTGCAGCGCTCGGGAGCGATTCCCGCCGATGCAACGCTGGTGTGCGCCACTTCGGGCAATCACGGACGCGCCACGGCGCACGCCGCACGCAGGCTCGGACTGCGTGCAAGAGTCTACGTCCCGCACGACGCCCGCCCCTCGCGCATAGAGGGCATTCGCGGCGAGGGCGCTGAAGTCGTAGTCACCGAAAGCTCCTACAACGATGCCGTGCGCCGCGCCGCAGCCGAGGCGGCGCAGGCCGGATGGACCGTCATTTCCGATACCGGGTACCCGGGATACGAACAAATACCCCGCCTGATTATGGCCGGTTATACGCGCCTTTGCGACGAAGCCTCGCGGCAATGGACCGAACCGCCCGATGTAGTGCTCGTACAGGGGGGCGTGGGCGGGCTCGTATGCGCAGCGGCAAGCTGGTTTGCGCATCACTTCGGCGACAGGCGGCCGTATTTCATATGCTGCGAACCGGTAGAGGCCGCCTGCCTGATGCAATCGGCCGAGGCCGGACGACTTGCCAGGGCGAGGGGCAACCTCGAAACCAGTATGGAGGGCCTGCGCTGCAGCGAACCCTCGGCGTCGGCCTGGCCCACGATCGACGAAATCGTAGATGCCTTCGTCGCCATAGACGATCAGTGGAGCTTTCAGACCATGCGCAGGCTCGCATACCCCGAACCAACAGACCCTAAAGTAGTTGCCGGCGCTTCGGGCGCCTGCGGACTTGCCTCGCTCGCCGCCCTGCTCGAAAGCGATTCCCTCGCCCCCATCCTCGCCCAATCACGCATTACTTCAAGCTCCCGCATACTGGTTTTCAATACCGAGGGCGCTACAGACCCCGATCTCTACCACCACATTACCGCCTCCTGACAGAGAGAATACGGAACAAACGGAAAGATTATTCCCTTCCGTTTGTTCCGTATCATTTTCGTTTGTTCCGTTTTCTCTCCTGTATCTCTCCCCAATCCAAAGATCCAAAAATATAGATTAGAAATCTCAAAATCTACATAAATATGGATACAGGATCATATGAATGGAACGAGGAAGAGGTGTAAGTTAAGTATTTTCAAGAGTGGGGAAGACGATGCGGGGCAGGCATACATATTGCCTTCCCTGGTTGCAAGGGCAGTTCTGTCCTGCAACCAGGTTCATTAGGTTAAAGATCATTAGATTAAGCAAAACTTAGTAAAGTCAGTCTCTGCGCACGCAGCAGAGACAGCGAATTACCCGCGGCAGCGATGTTGCGGGCAGGAAGCGGCGCTTTGGAAAAGGGGAGTCCGGTTGAGTAGACACAGGATTTGCCGGCCCGGCGTCAAACGGCTCAGCATACGGCAGCAGGTTGCAGTATGCAGCACGGAGGACAATTCGAGATGCATAGAAACCGTCTCATAGTATCGGCGCCGGTGACATTGCTGGCGTTAATGTTGCTCAGCCTCACGGCATTGGGGCAGACGCGCGGGAGCCTCGGCGGTCAGGTCAATGACCAGAGCGGAGGAGCACTTTCCGGCGCCAGGGTAGTGGCCAAGCACGTGGGCACGGGCGAGGAGTTTTCGGCTACCACGGATTCGCTTGGGGGATTTAACTTCCCTTCAGTTCCGCTCGGGGGATTTAACATCACGGTAGAGGCCGCGGGCTTCAAGCGCGCCGAGATTCAGGACGTCGTGGTGCAGGTAGGCACGCCCACTGGCGTGCGCATCGGGCTTGAGGTCGGAGAGGTAAGCGAAGCGGTAGTAATCAGCGCCGAGGCGCAGGAGCTGCTCAACACGACGACCGCGACGCTCACCAACGTCATCAGCACGCGTCAGGTGCAGGATCTGCCGCTTACGGGCCGCAACCCGCTCGACCTGATCCGGCTTTCGGCCGGAATTTCGGTCACGGGCGACGATGCGCGCAATGCAAGCGTGGGCGGACTGCGCGGTTCGGCTACGAACGTCACGCAGGACGGCATCAACGCGATGGACAACTTCGTCAAGACGAGTTCGTTTTTCGCCATCAGCGCACCGTCGCTCAATTCCACAAGCGAGTTTTCGATTTCCGTAGGCACCATCAGCCCCGATTCGGGACGCGGCGTGGCGCAGGTGCGAATGGTGACCAAGTCGGGAACCAACGAATTTCACGGCACGTTGTTCTGGCAGCACCGCAACGATGCGCTGAACGCCAACACCTTCTTCAACAACGCTGCGGGCGTCCCGCGCCAGAAGGTTCGGCAGAACTTCTTTGGCGGCACCATCGGCGGACCGCTGTGGCTGCCCGGCAAGATCTTCGGACCCGCGGCCTACGACGGGCGCAGCAAGAGCTTCTTCTTCTTCTCGTATGAGGGCTTCCGCGAGCCGTTTTCGGTCACGCGCAACCGCACGGTGCTGACCGAGCAGGCGCGCCAGGGCATTTATCGCTACACGGGCGCCGACGGATCGCTCCAGTCGCTCAATATCTTCTCGATCGGGAACCGGCAGTCGGCCAACCCGATCATCGCGTCGCTGCTCGGGCCGACTCCGCTTCCGAACAACACCGAAGTGGGCGACGGTCTGAACACGGCCGGATTCCGCTTCAATGCCAGCGGATCGAGCCCGAACAACAAGTACGTCGGACGCTTCGACCAGCAACTGCTCGAAAACTCGAAGATCGGCTCGCACAGGCTTGAATTCGTCTACAACTACGCCGAATTCCTGCTCACGCCCGACACCTTCAACGGCCTGGATGCCCCCTTCCCTGGAGGCGTCAATGCGCTGCAGAGTTCGGAGCGCACGCTGCTTACCGCGGCGATTCATTCGACCTTCGGCGCGCGCATGACGAACGAAGTGCGCGTAGGCCACCAGCGCGCGCCCGTCGGATTCATTCGCGAATCGAATCCGACCACGCCGTTCATCGCCTTTACGGGAGTCGGCGGCGCAAGCCTCACGACGCCGTTCAACACGTTTATGTCGCAGGGCCGCAACACGATGGTGTATCAGTACATCGACAACTTCTCGCTCATTTCGGGCGCCCATACGTGGCGTTTCGGGGGCGACTTCCAGTCGATTACGGCGGTGACATTCAACGACGCGGGCATCAACCAGCTCATCAACATCGGCACGAACGCGGCGAACCCGGACGGGATCGTCAATGCACAGTTTCCGAACCTGCCTGCGGGCGCCACGGGACAGGGCATTGCCGATCGCGGCCGCTTCCTTTACCGCACGCTGACGGGGCTGCTCGGCACATCCAACGCCACCTTCAACGTGACGAGCCCGACTTCGGGTTTCGTTCCGGGTGCTACGCGCGCGCGTACGTTCAAGCAGCGTATGGTGAGCCTGTATGCGCAGGATTCGTGGCGCGTGCGCCGCAACTTCACGCTGGGGTACGGTATGCGCTGGGAATTCCAGGGCGTGCCGTTTGAGTCCAAGGGCGTTGCGATTCAGCCCGTTGGCGGAATTGACGGCGTGTTCGGCGTTTCGGGGCGCAACAACCTGTTCAACCCCGGCGTGCGCACGGGCCCGGCGGCTACCAACATCGACTTTGTAAACGGGAATACGGGCATCAAGCTCTATGACAACGACTGGAACAACTTCGCTCCGTTTTTGAGCGTAGCCTGGTCTCCGAACTTCGAGAGCGGCCCGTTGCGCTGGCTGTTCGGCGCCGAGGGCAAGAGCTCGATCCGCGGCGGTTACTCGATTTCCTACCTGCAGGAAGGCTTCACCGTCGTGAGCAACGCTCTCGGCGTGGGCACAACCAACCCGGGGCTGATCCAGACCGCAGCGAACAACGTGCCCACGGGCGTGCTGACCGGCGCGGGCGTGCCGCTTGTGACGCCGACCTTCGCCATTCCGACCACGGATGCGGCGAACTTCGCCATCAACAACAACAACGGCATTTATGCGTTTGATCGGAACCTGCGCCTCCCGTACGTGCAGCAGTGGTCGTTCGGCATCGGGCGCGAAATCGGGCGCGACACCGCCGTAGAGGTCCGCTACGTGGGCAACCACGCAGTGAAGCTCTTCCGCGGCCTCAACTACAACGAAGTCAATATCTTCGAGAACGGATTCCTCAACGAGTTCCTGAACGCGCAGAGGAACCTGCAGGTCAACGGCGGAGCAAGTTTTGCGCCGGGCGCGCCGGGCACAGTGCCGCTTCCGATTCTGAGCACGCTGTTTGCGGGAGTGGCGGCAGGCAACGCATTCGGCAGCGCCGTGTTCATCAACAACCTGACCAACAACAACGTCGGAACGATGGCATTCACGCTGGCCAACAACCCCGTTTATGCAAACAACCGGCGCAACCTGACCTTCAACGGCCAGCCGTCGCCGAACTTCTTCCTGGCCAACCCGAACGCGAGTTTTGCGCAGGGACTCACCAACGGGTCGTTCTCGAACTACAACTCGCTGCAGGTCGAAGTGCACCGCCGCATGTCGAAGGGACTCTTCGGCGGCATCAGCTACACCTTCAGCAAGGCGATCACCGACAGCGCCGGCCAGGGCAACTCGCAGAGCACGCTCGAATCCTACCGCACGTTCCGCGACATCCGTCTGGACCGCTCGCGGTCGTCGTTTGACCAGACGCACCGGTTCGTAGGCAACTACATCTACGAACTGCCGTTCGGTACGGGCAAGAGATGGCTGAACTCGACCCCGGTGCTGCGCAAGGTGGTCGAGGGCTGGCAGGTGGGCAACATCATCACCTGGCAGACCGGCACGCCGATTTCGGTTTATTCGGGCCGCACGACGTTCAACCAGGCCAATCCGGGTCTGAATCCCGTGCAGCTTGCCGGAATCAGCTTCGAGGAATACGAGAGAAACGCCGGCGTCTTCAAGACCCCGTCGGGCGTGTTTTTCGTCAACCCGAACCTCCTGAACGTCACCACCAACGCGCGTGGACAGGCCACGGGCGCTACGATCAAACCGGGCCTTTTCGAATCGCCCGCACCCGGAACATTCGGCAACTTCCCGCGCAACCAGATGGTGGGCCCCGGCTTCACCCAGTGGGACTTCAGCCTCATCAAGAGGACGAAGATGACCGAAACCGCGGACGTCGAGTTCAGGACCACCTTCTACAACGCCTTTAACAAGGCCAACTTCATCTTCGGCGACATCACCGCTTTCGATACGGCCAATTTCGGCCGCATCACCGGACAGCGCGGCTCGCCGCGCATCATCCACTTCATCCTGCAGATCAACTTCTAGGTCTCTGCCGGAAGAAGAAAACGGAACAAACTAAAAGAGACGGAACATACGGAAAGGCTAATCTCCTTTCCGTATGTTCCGTCTCTTTTAGTTTGTTCCGTTTTCTTCTTCCACTCCTTCCATATCCAGAAAATTAGATTAAAAATCCATAATATCCATAAAAATGGATCGCATACACAGAAGTGCAACCATAAGTTCATTAGTATCAATTAAAGTGGATAGCCGACCATACGGGCATAAGTTTTGCCTTATTTTTGATGTGCAAGAGGCCTCCGGGAAGCGTGAGGTCGTCGCCTTCAGCGGACAGCAAGGCGGAAGCACTCCTTCACCCTCTGTAAAAAGAAAGCTTGAAACAAGCAATTTGCCCGGATTGGGGCGGCGGATCGTTGCTCTTGAGGCAGCCGCCGTTAATCCTTCAGGAGGACTACTCGATATGAAGTCAAGTATGCTCAGGATGCTCCTGCTGACCGTAATGGTTTTTGCGGGAACACTGTCGGCGCTGGCGCAGGGGAGCACCGGCTCGATTGTGGGTGCGGTGCAGGATCCCACGGGGGCGGTGATCGCCGGCGCCGTTGTGACGGCGAAGAACACGGCGACGGGCGCCGAGTTCAAGACCACATCGACCTCGGGCGGCACCTTCACCATTCCGTCGGTAGGCGCCGGCGTATATACGGTGACGATATCGGCGAGCGGATTCAAGCAGTCGGTGGTTCAGGACGTCAAGGTAGACGTGGGAACCCCGTCGAGCATCAGCATTGCGCTCGAAATCGGCGAACAGTCCGAATCCGTCGTGGTTCAGGGCGGCGCCGACATTCTGCAGACGCAGTCGGCGAACATATCAACTACGATCACGGGCCGGCAGATCACCGAACTTCCCTTCGCCTCGCGCGATGCGCTCGATCTGGTGCTGCTGCTCCCCGGCACTACTACGCCGGGACGCCCGCGCACATCCACGGTCAACGGGTTGCCCAAGGGTTCGCTCAACATCACGATGGACGGCGTAAACGTTCAGGACAACGTGCTGAAGTCCTCGGACGGGTTCTTTACCTACATCCGCCCGCGCATCGACGCCGTTGACGAGGTGACGCTGTCGACCGCTACGCCGGGCGCCGAAAGCGGCGGCGAGGGTGCGGTGCAGATCAAGTTCGTCACGCGTTCGGGCTCCAACGAGTTTCACGGCAGCGTATACGAATATCACCGCAACCCCTTCCTGAACGCCAACTACTGGTTCAACAACCGGGATTCGACTCCGATCAACGAAGTGACGGGTGCGCGCTGCACGGCGGCGAACTTCACTTCCGACTGTCGCGCACCGCGCGACCGCGTGCTGCTCAACCAGTTCGGCGGGCGCATCGGCGGGCCCATCATCAAGGACAAGCTTCTGTTCTTCATCAACTACGAGGAATACAGGCTGCCTGAGGCCGTAACGCGGCAGCGCACGATCCTGAGCCCTGAAATGCAGTCGGGCCTGTTCCAGTACGACACGGCGCAGGGCCGCCGTTCGGTCAACATCATTCAGGTAGCGCAGGCCAACGGGCTTCAGAACGCTGATCCGACGGTTACGGGGCTTCTTTCCGCAATCCGCTCGGCAAGCGCTTCGGGCGGCGCTATTACGGCGCTTGCCGATCCCAACTACCAGCAGGTAACCTTCACCAACACGGGCGGACAGGTGCGCAAGTTCCCGACCTTCCGGCTCGACTGGAATCTGACGCAAAAGCACCGCATCGAGAACATATACAACTATAACCTGTTCGATTCGACGGTAGATTTCCTCAACGGCGTGGATCCGGCATTCCCCGGCTTCCCGAACAAGGGCAGCCAGGTATCGCATCGTTTCTCGAACGTGACGGCGCTGCGCTCGACCTTCACCAACCGTCTGGTAAACGAAGCCCGTTTCGGGCTTACGGGCGGCACGGTGCTGTTCTTCCCCGAGGTCAACGCCGGGCAATTCGCCAATCAGGGCGGCGTGGCGCTTGCTTTAGGTGCGGGCATCTCCAACGGATTTGTGACCCGTTCGACGCAGCGGCGCAACGCCCCCGTATGGCAGTTCAATGATACGCTGAGCTTCACCAAGTCCTCGCACTCGATGAATTTCGGGTTCAACTTCAGCCAGATCAACTTCTGGAGCGACATTCCCGTAGACGGCGCGGTGCGCGGCGTCACTTTGGGGATGGCGACGGGCGATCCGGCGCAGGTAATGTTTACCGACGCCAACTTCCCCGGCGCATCTGTTGCCCAGCTCAATCAGGCGCGGGCGTTTTATGCGCTGCTGTCGGGCCGCGTAACGGCGATTACGGGCGGTTTGGCGCTGAATGAAAACACCAACAAGTATGAACTGAACGGTTCGCGCGTACAGCGTGCACGCCAGCGCGAGTTTGGCTTCTTCGCCCAGGATTCGTGGCGCTTCAGACCGAATCTGACCCTCACGGGCGGCATACGCTGGGAAGTTCAGATGCCGTTCATCTCGCTCAACAACGCATTCTCGCAGACGACCTACGCCGAACTGTTCGGCGTATCGGGCGAGGGCAACATCTTCAGACCGGGCACGCTTTCGGGCAGGGCGCCGCAGTTTACGCCCTTCCGGGACGGCGATCAGGCGTACAACGTACAGAAGAACGCATTTGCTCCGAGCGTGGGGCTGGCCTGGACGCCCAATCCCGGCAGCGGAATGCTTGGCAAGCTGCTCGGCGAGGGCGGAAGGACCGTCGTGCGCGCGGGTTATTCGGTCGCCTACAACCGCGAAGGCATGAACGTCGTGTCGAGCATACTCGGCTCGAACCCGGGCGGAACGCTGCCGGCGAGTCTGAGCGTGACGGCGGGGAACCTGCCGCCGACCGGCATCCTGCTGCGCAACGGGCTGCCGTCGCCCACGGGACTGCCGACCGAACCCAACTTCCCGATTGCGGCCACGGTGCAGACTTCGGCCAACGCCTTCCTGCCCGATCTGCGCACGGGCTACGTCCAGTCGTGGACCTTCGGCATACAGCGCGAAATCGGCCGCGACACAGCCATTGAGGTTCGTTATGTAGGCAACCGGGGCGTCAAGCTCTGGAGGCAGTACAACATCAACGAAATCAACGTGGTCGAAAACGGGTTCTTCAACGAGTTCAGGCTCGCGCAGCAGAACCTGGCGGCCAATCAGGCCGCAGGCCGCGGCAACACGTTCCGTTACTTCGGCGCAGGCACCGGCACCGCTCCGCTGCCGATCATCGCCGGACACTTCAACGGGTTGACGGCCGCGCAGGCGCAGGATGCCGCTCGCTATACATCGACATTCTTCGCCAACACGACGTTCCTGAACCAACTCGATCCGCGCAACCCGTCGCCGACCGGTATGGCCAACACGCTGTTTGCAAATCCGGCGCTGTTTGACGCCAACCGGGCTGCGGCCGGACTGCCTGCGAACATCTTCGTAGTCAATCCGAGCGTCGGCACATCGGGTTCGTGGCTCGTGGACAACGGCGGGCGCACGAGCTTCGATTCGCTCGTAATCGAGCTTCGACGCAGGCTCTCGCGCGGCCTGCTCGTGCAGGGCAGCTACGCCTGGGCGAGCGCCTTCACCAACATGTTCGCCTCGAGTTCGGTCGTGGCGAGCCAGTACACGACGTTGCGCGATCCGAGCCTGAACAAGGTCCGTTCGCCCTTCGGAATCACCCATGCATTCAAGGCGAACTGGATCTATGAACTGCCGTTCGGCAAGAGCCGCTATTTCTTCGGCGGCGCGGGCGGGGTTATGGATCGGGTCATCGGAGGATGGGCGTTCCACGGTACGACCCGCATACAGACCGGCTCGCCGTTCAGCTTCGGCGCGGTCAATCTGGTAGGGATGACGCGCGAGGATCTGCAGGATGCAATCGAGATCCGCAAGGATCCGAACCGCATCGTGTATTACCTGCCGGACGACATCATCCTGAACACGCGCCGCGCGTTCAACCCGGGTTCGGCTCTCGGCACGCCGCAGGGCCGGTACATCGAACCGACCAACGCCAACAACAATGCGCTGGCCTTCGGCGGACAGCGGGGGTTTGCGAACCTCGTGCTTTTCGGACCGAGCTTTGCCCGCTTTGATCTGTCGGTCGTCAAAACGACCAAGATCACCGAGCGCGTGAATTTCGAGTTCCGGGCCGAGTTCCTGAACGCGTTCAACCACGTCAACTTCATCGTCGGCAACGCGGCCAACGACGTCAATGCCATCGGCGGATTCAACACCGCTACATTCGGGCAGACGACGCAGGCTTACCGCGACCTGTCGACGACCAACGATCCGGGCGGACGACTCATACAATTCGTAGCCCGTATCAACTTCTAATCCTCTTTTTAAGAGGAGATAACGGAACGAACGGAATGAAACGGAACAAACGGAATTGATGATTCATTCCGTTTGTTCCGTTTCATTCCGTTCGTTCCGTTATCTTTTTCCTTATCGGGCCCCGTCGACCGATGATTACGCTCGACCGACGCCAATTCCTCTCTGCTCTCTCCTGTTCGCTCGGCGTATACGCCGCCGTGCAGACGCCCTCTACGGGCGCGTGCTGGCTGGATCTTTGCTCCCCGTTTTTCATCACTGACGCCGATTCGGGCATCGAAAGCCAACTCGTACTCACATCCGATACCTTCGCAGGCATTCGCGGCCACGAAGACGCACACAATTCCACCGACTACGAAATTCACCTTTACGACGCCGCAGGCAAACCCGGCGGGAATCCGGCGCTCAGGATCAATGTGCCGGCGATGCGCACCACCGTAATTTCTGCGCGCGAACTGATTGGCGATCGCAAGACATTTTTCGGCGGCGCACGCATCAGGCTGCGCCCGCAGGGCCGCGAGCGCATGCATGCAAGCGACCTGTTCAGTTCCGCTTTTCTGCGCTGGCGCTCCGCTTCTACATTCGACAACGTACACGCCAACCCCGACCCGCTTCAGTGGCAGAATACCGAGAGCTATTTCTACTCGATGCCCTTTCCGCCGCTCTCCGATTACCGCTGCCTGTTCAGCCTGTTCAACCCCAATGCAGAACCGAGTGCGGGCGAAATCGTGATGTTCGATCCGCACGGCAAACGAATGCTTGCGCTGCCGTATAAACTCGCGCCGCACGCATCCCTGCTGCTCGATCTTAATGCGGGCCGCTTGACCGACGCGCAGCCGTGGACCGGCGAAAAAGACGGGGCGGCGCGCATATCGTCAGCGGGCCTGATTGCAGCAATCAACGAACGAGGGACGGCGAAGAGTTTCGGATATCTTATGATCCGCAAGCCGGATCAATCGCGAGTGAGCGTCGAACATCCGATACATCAGGGCGTAGTTCAATCGAAAACCTCGACGCCCGCCTTCGACGCCGCCGGACAGTTCAAGGCCAGAAACGTCCTTTACACGCCGCTTGCATTTCACCGCAAACGCATAGGCGAGTTGACGTTCGAATCGCGGTTTCTGTTCGGCGCCGGATCGCCCATAGAACCCGTGCAGTGGTTCTATCCGTTTGCGGTGGACGGCGAGGGCCGCGCCGTATGGTCGGGGATGGAGGATAAAAAGCTCGCCGAATGCCTGCCCCGACAAACCGAACGCGGCGTGATAAAACTCGGCACGGGCGAAAGCTGCGCGCTGGATTTTGATCGACTGTCGCTCGAAGCGGGATTCAGTGGAGGACTCGGCGTAGCCGTATCGCCCGATACATCGCACACGATGCTCAAGATCGAAGTGCGAATACCGGAATGGAACGCTTTCGCGTGGACGCATTTCCGCCCCGGATTGCGCTCGGCGCGCGCCTATCAGAAACCGGCGCAGCGCGGCGGACTCGCCACGGATTACATAGTTTCCGGAGCGCGCCTCAAAAAACGGCGGGATTCCGTGCAACTCGACGAGCTGATTGCCGTCATAAATATCGACGATCAGGGTCTGGAAGGGCGCCCCGTCCTTGAACTGTTCGGTCAGAAGGGATTCATAAGGCGATTGCCGCTCGGCGCGATTGCGCCGTTTGCGTGCCGCCACCTGAGGCTGTCGGATCTGGTTGCGGACGAGGCGGACTACGGTATGATGACGATGCGGCTCGTGGATGAAAAAGCCACGCTGCTGATGTCAACCGTACATCTGGATTACGAGCGGCGCGATCTGGCGCTCGACCACGGATCGGACCGGTTCTCGACCTATATTGACTACGGATGCGAATAGAAACAGGAGATGCCATGCGTTATTTGATCATTGCAGCCGTGTGCATATTTGCCATGGTTGGCGCCGCCGGCGCGCAGAAAAAGATGAAGCCGTGGACGGAGTGGAGCGAAAAAGACGCCAAAAAGATTCTGGAAGAATCGCCCTGGGCGCATACGCAGACCGAAACCGATACCTCGGAGATGTTCTTCAACCCGACATCGCAATCGGGCGGCGGCGCAAGCAGCGGACGCAGCGAACGCGGCGCGTTCAATCAGGCGATGAACCTCAACTACCGCATACGCTTCCTCTCGGCCAAACCCATACGCGCAGCCTTCGCCCGCACGATGACCGCGAAACAACCCGCGATGGCCGATGCGATGAAGGATTTCGTAGACCGCGATTTCAAGGACTACATCGTAATTGCAGTGACGTTTGACGCAGCGGACCGGCGCGTGGAAGGTCCCGTGATGCAGATTTTTCAGGCCGCAAATCTCGGCGTGCTGAAAAACGATACGTTCCTCGAAACCAAAAACGGCAAGCGGCTCTTCATCGCACAGTACTCTCCGCCCAACCCGCAGGACGGCCTCGGCGCAAAATTCATCTTTCCGCGCCAGGTGGATGACGAACCGTTCATCACGCCCGCAAGCGGCGAGGTCCGTTTCTATTCCGAAGTCGGCAAAAACGTCAAACTCAATATGCGGTTCAAGGTCGCGGATATGATGTTCGAAGACCGCTTCGAGTACTGAAAAAGATAACGGAACATACGAAAATAGACGAAACATACGAAAGGACGATTTACTTCCGTATGTTTCGTCTATTTTCGTTTGTTCCGTTATCTAAAAGTCGAATGCTTCTTTGAGCTTGTCGACGCGTTTGCCGAGCGCGTGGCGCAATTCGGCCTTCACCGCTCCCCACGTAGTCGGGTGTTCGGGTTGCCCCTCGAAGTAAAACGGGCAGGGCGCGGGTGCGATTTCCCGCTGCACCTCGCGCAGGTCGATCGGATCTATCGGAAATACCACGCAGGGCGGCGTGGCGTGCTTCGTGGTGTAGATCATGCACGCCGTAGTATGTTCGTTCTCGACGAAAAACGAGCAGCGGAACGTCAGCTTGCAGCACAGCCCGCAGCGGTTGCAGCCGCCGCGTTGGTAGGGTTTCCAGCGATACAGTATGCGATCGGGCAGAAAGCTTGATAGCACCCAGCGCCGCGCCGCGCCGTAAGAATGTCGGGCGTAAAAGAAGCTCGCTATCTTGCGGAAGGTGATGCGGGTTTTCGTCCGGTAGACCCATGCGTCCGTGAATTTTGGTATCTCGATCGCGGGCGTTTCCGATGCAGCGGATGACGCAGCGGGCTTGTTAAGCGGCTCTATCTGCACGAGCCGCTGGGGCGGCTGAACTGGTTGCGACATTCAATCCCTCGCTCAAGATCATGATGGCGAACGCTCTGCGGCCCCTACAAAACACGCTGCACCCTTTTTAACAGCGATACGAGGAAGGAACCCGCAAGAGGAACGCGCCGCATCTTATCACTCCCGCACGCCCGCTGCCAACTCACATGTAATGCCTCGGTTACGGGCAGAAGATCAGGCCGCGGCCGTAAGACTGACTACTACAGTCGCAATCAATACAATGATTTTAAGGGGATACCGCAGTGATGGAAGGAAAGCGCTTAAAATCTTCCACGTTGAAGGTCAAAATGCGAGTCAGACCGTGCACCAACATCGCCGCGACGAGACGCGTATCGTGAACCTGCTTTCCTATCACCCCGTATCGAATGACGAGCCTTTCCCATTCCGGATATACAAGCGGCGAGTCGGGAAGAAGCCGAAAGAGATTTTTTATGCGCACGATCTCTGCCTCTGCTCTAACGGCCGTCATTCCAAGCCCGTTTTTGTCCGCGGATCTTGTGGCCACGCTCCAAAACTCGATGATGTTTTGCGGCACGATATAAGGAATGTCATTGCGGATGAGACGATCCGTGACCGAGAAAGCCGCGGCGTGATTCGGGTGAGAGGGCGTGGCCAGGCAAACGAGGATATTGGTATCGATAAGATACGGCATTAACGCCCATCCTAATCGTAGAGAGCCTCGCGTCTCGTATCCGGAATGACGGGAGTGTTCGGGTCGTGGCTTTTGACCCACTCGGCAAACGCATCGGCCAATTCATCGGGCGACGCCGTTTCGTAGAGAGGCCGCCCCTTGCCGCTGCTGCTCTCGGGAAGCAGGCTTAGTAGATATTCATCTACCGACAACCCGCGTTCTTTCGCCTGGGCGGCGATTATCGCCGCCGTCTCCGGTTTTACATCTTCAAGTATTGTGCTCATCTCGCTGTCTCGATCTCCAGGCATGTTCGTGATTTATTCCGAACAAATCATATCGCCAACTCACATTGTAAGCCTGACGAGCGCCGGCGAATCATCGCCCGTGTCGTCAATATGGCCGAGCGCGGCGTCGAGTTCCGCCGCAACATCCCCAATCATCCCGCCCGATTGCGATATGGCCCTGAAATCAAAAAGACGGTGATCCAGAAGATGCGTGGGCACGGCGTTGCCGAGCGCCGTCAGCATCGACTTCCTCAACCCCGGAATCTCTCCCTCCAACTCGTCGATCAGCCGCTTTATCCGCTTGCGCTTCAAATTCTCCTGCGATCCGCACAAATCGCACGGAATGACGGGAAACGCCTGCGTAGCCGCATAATCGGCTATGTCGCGCTCCCATACATACGCAAGCGGCCGTATGATGGTGTTGCGCCCATCGTCCGAACGCAGCACGGGCGGCATCGCCTTGAGCGTTCCGATGTAGAAAACATTCAGCAGAAAAGTCTGAAGTATGTCGTCCGCGTGATGGCCGAGCGCGATTTTGTTGCAGCCCTCTTCGACAGCGATGTTGTAGAGAATGCCGCGCCGCAGCCGCGAGCAGACCGAGCAGTAGGTTTTGCCTTCGGGCACGAGACGTTTTACGACCGAATATGTGTCGCGTTCCACTATGCGATACGGCACGCCGAGCCCCGACAGGTATTCGGGCAGAACGTGCGCCGGAAAGCCGGGCTGTTTCTGATCCAGGTTGACCGCAAGCAGGTCGAATCGCACGGGCGCGCGGCGCTGCAATGCGCGCAGCAGCGCCAGCAACGTGTAGCTGTCCTTGCCGCCGCTCAGACACACCATTATGCGGTCGCCTTCGGCGATCATGCCGAAATCGCCTATGGCCTCGCCCATCCGCCGCAGCAGTATTTTTTCCAGTCGTTCTCCGTTATCGAGCAAATCCATTCCCCGCGCTTTCCGTGTATTCCGCATCCTTGTTTTCGCGTATTCCGCGGTTATTTCTCCCGTATTGTCGGTTGCGGGAGCGCCGCGCGTCAAATCCCACTGTGTTCATAACCGCGCGCGATCATCGGCGTTTGTTTTCCGTCGCGGCGCAGATACAGCCGGGAATCGCGCGCTTCGATAATCTCGCCTATGCGCGTAATCGGCGCACCGCACGCAGAAGCGGCATCCATCAACTCCGGTTCCCTGCCGCCGTCCGCCGCAACAAGCAGTTCGAAATCTTCGCCTCCGCCTGCTGCAAACGCAAATGCAAACTCCCTGTCCTCGCAGATCAGGCCGACTTCCCCTGCAATAGGTACGGCGTCAAAATCAATCACTGCGCTTGCACCGCTCGCCTCGCATATGTGCGCCAGATCCCGCCCGAGTCCGTCGCTTATGTCGATCATTGCGTGCGCCAGTTGCAACTCTCCGACCCTCGCTCCGAACTCCGTGCGCGGTTCGGGACGCAGATGCGCCATCAATGCGCTTTGCACCAGGTCATTTCCGGCCTGACCCGCGCGCGCGCCGTTTTTCAGCAATTCCAATCCCGCAGCCGAAGCGCCGATCGCGCCGGTGACGTAAACCGCATCACCGGGTTGCGCGCCCGCCCGGCGCACCGCCCGACCGCGCATGCATTCCCCGATGACTATCGAGTCGATCGCAAAACGATCGGGCGAGGTTGAAATGTCGCCGCCGATCAAAGTCACGCCGCAACGCGCGGCCAGCGCAAAATACCCGTCGAAGAATTCGCTCCAGAACCCGTCGTCGAACCCGCCCGGAATCGCAAGCGTCAGCAGACTGTAGCGCGGGCGCGCGCCCATGGCCGCAATATCGCTGAGGCTTACTACAAGCGCCTTGTGACCGAGCAGGCGCGCAACCGCATAATCGCGTCTGAAATCTATGTCCTCGACCAGCAGATCAACGGTTATGACGTTTTCAAAACCGTCGCGCGTGCGCCACACGGCCGCATCGTCGCCGATGCCGATAACCGGCGCTCCGTCCGGTGAGGCGCGCCGCGCCGCTTCATTTCGCACGCGTTCGATGAATGCAAATTCGTCTGTCATACTGACGAAAAGAGATAACGGAACAAACAGAAATGAAACGGAAAAGACGAAAGGAGTGCTTCTTTCGGTATGTTTCGTATTATTTCGTTCCTTTCGTAATCCCTCTTCCCATCTTCTCGGCTTCACGGCTCGCCGCATCGACGACCTCCGCTTCGTCAAGCGTGGTCAGGCGCCCCTCGCGAAGCACCGCGCGGCCGTCGATCCATACCCATTCGACATCACCCGTCTGCGCAGCGTAAACAATGGCCGATACCGCGTCATAAGCCGGAGTAGTGTGAATACGATTAAGGTTGATGAGCTGCAGATCGGCGCGTTTGCCGACCTCTATCGTCCCGATTTCCTCGCCGAGTCCGAGCGCGTGCGCGCCCTGCACCGTAGCCATTCGCAGCACCGCCGGCGCGGGCAGCGCTTCGGGGCCGTGCAGCACCTTCTGTATCAGCGCCGCCGTCCGCATCTCGGTGAACATATCGAGCCGGTTGTTGCACGCAGCACCGTCCGCTCCAAGCGATACCTGTATGCCGCGCCCGAGCATCTCCGGCACGCGCGCCACTCCCGACGCAAGCTTCAGGTTCGACGACGGACAGTGCGCTACGTGTGCGCCCGAGTTTTGCAGTATCTCCATTTCCTCATCATTTATATGTATGCAGTGCGCCAGAACTACGTGCGGCGCGGCAAGCCCCGTATCGGCCAGATATACGATGTTGCGTTTCCCCGTGGATCGTTCGACCATTGCGATCTCGTCGCGGTTTTCCGATGCGTGCGTATGAACCAGCACGCCGCGTTCGCGCGACAACCGCGCAACCTCACGCAGCAACGTATCCGTGCAGCTCACGGCGAAGCGCGGCGCAAAACAGCATTGCACCCGCCCATCCCCGCTCCCGTGAAATCGATCGATCAGCTCGACGGATTCAGCGATCGACGCTTCGGTGTTTTCCGCAAGCCCCGCCGGCACGTCCTCGCCCGCATCCATCATGCATTTGCCCACCGTGGCGCGAAAACCCGACTCGATGACGGCTTCAATCACGGTTTCCGTATGGTTGACGGTTTCCATCGTCAGCGCCGCCGTAGTCCCGCCGCGTATGAGTTCGGCGATTCCCAACCGGGCCGAAGCGCGCAGCGACGCCTGCGTATGCGCGGCCTCCATCGGCCATACGCGTTTCCTGAGCCAGTCTATGAGCGAAAGATCGTCGGCCGCGCCGCGAAAAAGCGTCTGGCACAGATGTACATGCGTCTGAACGAAACCCGGCAGCAGCACGCAGCCGTATCCGTCTATGTAATCATCCGTATCGGCGTCAACCGCAGCGCCGTCGGGCGGAGCAAACCCGGCTATCCGCCCCCGCTCGATGATCACATCCCCGGTAAAGATGCGGTTCTCGGCGTCGAGCGTTATAACCGTTGTACCGTGTATTACAGTTCTTTCTTTATTCATCTCCTTCAAAACCCGCAGGGGATTATAATGCATCGGGCGCCAAAGACCGCTGCAAGCCCGCGCCGCCGAACCCGTTCATTGGGTGTCGAAACGCGGTCAACCCTCCCCGCGTTTCAACGGGTGATGTGTGAATAAGGGCTGGAGAATATGTTGGGGGAAACGATGGAAAGGACCATAATGAGAACGAAAAAGGGGCTGCGGCGCAAAGTGGGCGCCTATGTACTGGCGCTTGCGCTTGCGGCGATGACGGCAAACAACCTGAGCTTTGCCGCCGATTACCGGGATGAAACGCGGGGCGAAGGAGGACGAGAAAAAATGACTGAATCCGTTGCCGGAAATCTTCAGGGCAATCAGCCCTCGGGACAAAGCACGATCGACGATCAGTCGAACGTCGCCATCACGGTCTACAACTCGAATCTGGGACTCGTAAAGGACACGCGCGCGATGAGGCTGCCGCGCGGCGCCTCGATGCTGCGTTTTATGGACGTCGCGCAGCAGATCAATCCGACCACGGTTCACATCAAATCGCTGACTGCTCCGAATGCGCTCAGCGTCATCGAACAGAGCTACGAATACGATCTGCTCAATCCGCAAAAACTGCTCGACAAATACGTAGGGCGCGAACTGACGCTCGTTTTGCGCACGATCGAAAACAATACCGAACGAATGATTCCTACGGCTGCTACGCTGCTTTCCAACAATCAGGGGCAGGTCTGGCAGATCGGCAACCAGATAGTCATCAATCCGACCAACATCGCCGAAATCCGGTTTGACCGCCTGCCCGCCGACCTGATCGCAAAACCCACGCTCGTATGGACGCTCAGCAATACGGGCGCAGAAGCTCATACGGTCGAAGCCTCCTACCTCACAACCGGCATCGGTTGGCGTTCGGATTACGTAGTGGTCGTAAACCAGAACGACACGAAAGCCGATCTCAACGGATGGGTGACGATCAACAACAACAGCGGTACAACCTACCGCAACGCGGAACTCAAACTCGTCGCGGGCGATGTCAACCGCGTGCAGGATCAGGTGACGTTGGCAAAAGAAATGCGCAGAATGGATGCGGTGGCTGCGCAGGCCGCGCCGCAGTTTGAGGAGCAGGCGTTTTTCGAGTATCACCTCTACAGCCTGCAACGCCCCGCAACGCTCAAAAACAACGAAACCAAACAGATCAATCTGCTTTCAGCCGCGAATTTCAACGTCAGGAAGGAGCTCGTGCTCAACGGACAGGCGTATTACTACCAGGGCTACAACAACCCGGGCGAACCGATAAAAGAGAAAGTCGGCGTATTCATCGAATTCAAGAATTCGAAGGATAACAACCTCGGGCAGCCGCTCCCGGCCGGCATCGTCCGCGTTTACAAGGCCGATGCGTCGGGCGCGCAGCAGTTCATAGGCGAAAACCGCATAGGCCATACGCCGAAGGATGAATCCGTGCGCGTAAAACTCGGCGATGCATTCGACGTAGTTGCCGAGCGCAAGCAGACCGACTATCGCAGTATTGCGCGGCGCGTGTTCGAATACGCCTACGAAATCCGCATCCGCAACCACAAGGAAGAGGCCATAACCTTAGTGGTCAATGAGCCGATAGGCGGAGAGTGGGAAATCCTGAGTTCGACTTTCCCGGCGGAAAAGACGGCCGCGTTTGCCGCGCGGTTCAACGTGCCGGTAGCGAAGGACGGCGAAGCGGTGCTCAGCTATCGGGTGCGGGTGAGATTTTAGGGCAAGATAACGGAACAAACGAAAAAAGACGGAAACTACGGAAATATTCAACTTTTCCGTAATTTTCGTCTTTTTTCGTTTGTTCCGTTATCTTGCCCTAAAAACATTAAGGGGTGGACCGTTAGGTCCACCCAGTTCAGCAGCGTCCTCAGCCATTAGGGTATTTACCGCTGCTAATTGCTCCAAACTATAAACCATCCCCCTTAAATTTCGCAATACATGGCAAAAAAATTTTTACGCCTCTTTGCCGAATGCAAGCAGTTGCGCCTCATCGAGAATTGCAATCCCTAATTCCTGCGCCCTGGTCAACTTCGATCCCGCTTCGTCTCCAGCAACCACGAAATCCGTCTTCTTGCTGACCGTGCCCGTGACGCGCCCGCCGCGCGCTTCGATAAACCCTTTGGCCTCATCGCGCTTCATCGTAGGAAGCGTCCCCGTCAACACAAACTGCTTTCCCTCAAATACCCGACTGACCGCCTCGCCGGTCCGCACCGCATTCATTTCTACGCCCGAGCGCCTTAATCTCGCAATCAGATTCTGATTGCGCTCCTCGCCAAACCATCCTGCAACCGAGGCCGCTACTACCTCGCCGATCTCGTAGATCCCGGCCAGGTCCTCTACGCTCGCCCCCGATAACCGATCCAGGCTCTGGTAATGATCGGCGAGTATTGCGGCCGTGCGTTCGCCGACGTGGCGTATTCCCAGTCCGTAGAGCAATCGCGCAAGGCCCGCCGACTTGCTCTCTTCTATCTGCCGAAGCAGATTGTCGGCCGACTTCTCACCCATTCGTTCGAGCGCGATGAGTTCGTCGCGCCGTTCGGCCAGATGATAAAGATCCGCCGCATCACGCACCAGAGCAGGCAAGCTCCCGGTTTCCTGTTTGCGCGGCGCGGTCAACTGCACCGCGAGCGCCTCACCCAGGCCCTCGATGCGCATCGCGCGGCGCTGCGCAAAATGCAATAACCCTTCCCTTACTTTAGCCGGACAATCGGGATTCGGGCAGCGCGTTACCGCCTCGCCCTCCGGCCTGACGAGGTTTGTCCCGCATTCCGGACAGTCGGATGGAAATTCAAACCCGGTTTCCTCTCCGGTTCTGCGCTCCGTAATGACGGTCACTACCTGCGGGATGATTTCACCGCTTTTTTCTATGAAAACCCAGTCGCCTTTTTTTACACCGAGCCGCAACATTTCATCCGCGTTGTGGAGGCTTGCGCGCGCGACGGTCGTTCCGGCCAGCACCACCGGATCGAGCACCGCTACGGGCGTCACCGCACCGGTCCTTCCCACCTGATAGATCACATCGAGCAGGCGCGTAGAGGCCTGCCGCGCCGGAAACTTGTAGGCGATGGCCCATCGCGGAGATTTCGCCGTTGCGCCGAGTTCTTCCTGCACGGCGGTCTGATTGACCTTCACCACGACGCCGTCGATTTCGTAGTTGAGTTCGTCGCGCCGCCGCTCCCATTCGTTGCAGTATTCGATGACTTCGTCGATGGTCGCGCAGCGCCTGTGATGCGGATTGACGCGGAAACCGGCGCGCATCATCCATACGAGCGATTCGTCGTGTGTAGCCAGCCCCGGCGCGCCGTCAAATAGAAGCTGATAGCAGAAAACATCCAGTTGGCGTTCGGCCGTGATGCGCGCATCGAGCTGCCGCATGGCGCCCGCAGCGGCGTTGCGCGGATTGGCGAACGCCGGCAGTTCCTGCTCTATCCTTTCGCGGTTTATCCGCTCGAAAACATCGCGCGAAAGATATACCTCGCCCCGCACCTCTATTTCATACCTTGCGGCTTCATCAATACTTTCATCTATGTGCAGCGGCGCCGAGCGTATCGTCCGTACGTTCGCCGTCACGAGTTCGCCGCGCACGCCGTCGCCGCGGGTTACGCCGCGCGCTAGCACCCCACGCTCGTAAATCATCGATATGCTCAGGCCGTCTATCTTGAGTTCGGCTACGTAATCGAATGCGCGCCCGCCCGAGAGTTTGTCGCACCGCTGCGCCCATTCGCGCAGATCCGCGATGCTGTAGCTGTTGTCGAGCGACATCATCGGCCGCTTGTGCCGGTACTCTTCAAAACCCTCGGCCGGTTCGCCTGCAACGCGCTGCGTGGGAGAGTCGGGCGTAATCAGATCGGGGCGTTCGGCTTCGAGATCCTTCAATCGGCGCATCATTGCGTCGTATTCCACGTCGGCGACTATGGGCGCGCTCAGCACGTAGTAGCGGTAATCGTGCTCGCGGATTTCGCGGCGCAATGCGACGATTTCGTCTTCGATTGATTGGCTTGTGCGCTTGCTCATAACTTGGGAGAGACATCCGTATTCTCTTCTTCTCTTCCGTCATCAGGGTTCGACATCGAACAGCGTCGGTGCGCGGCTCGCCTTCTCCCGCCCGGTCGGGGCGTGAACGGGCCGGCCGAGCGGGCGATACGCCAGACGTCCGGCGTAAAGATCCTCTATGCGTTCGCGTGCAAGGCGCGCATACTCGACTTCCTTTTCGCACCCGAGCGCGCGCCTGCCGTGCGCTAGCGCCGCAACCAGAGACGAACCCGCTCCGGCGAACGGATCGAGCACCCAGTCGTTTTCGTCCGTCAGCGCAAGCACGCACCTCTCGACGAGTTCTATCGGAAACTGGCAGGGATGAATGGTCTTTTCCGGATGCTTCGCCTTGACGTTGGGTATCTCCCATACGCCCGAAGCCCAGTCCCGCTCCATCGCGTTCCAGAAATCTCCGGGATTTTTCCCCAACGGATGACCCGAAGGCAATCCGCGCCGCGCACCGCGAAAATGCGTCTTGCCCGGATACTTCGACGGCACGCGCACATCATCCAGATGAAATGTGTAGCGGTCGCCCCGCGTAAACCACAACAGCACCTCGTACCGCCCGGAAAAACGCCGCTTTTCGTGCATGCCGTGCGCAAAGTGCCAGACTATCCGGTTGCGCAACCGCAGGCCCCGCGACCTGAGCAACGGATAGAAAAAAATGTCGAGCGGAAACACCTGCGCGTCCGCAACATAGTTGCCCACCTGCCAGCACAGCGACCCGTCGGGCGAAAGCACTCGCACGAGTTCGTCGATTACGGGCAGAAACGATACGAGATAATCGTCGAGCCGCGCCGCAGTTTCATAAGATTTTCCGATGTTATAGGGCGGCGATGTGATGATGAGTTTTGCCAGACCCGAGGGAAGCGCAGCAAGAGCATCGCGGCAGTCGCCCTCGACGATTACCGCTTCGGCTCCGGGGTAATAACCGGCTGCTATCTCGGGTTTGGTAGCCATCGGGAGAAAGGAGAGAGATAACGGAACAGACGAAAATAGACGAAAAACACGGAAAGATTGTCCGTTCCGTTTGTTTCGTGCTTTTTCGTTTGTTCCGTTATCTTTCTTCGATTACTTCTTTGCGCACAGTCAGCGCCTCGATGCGCGCTTCGTTTACTTCGTATCCGATGCCGGGCGCGGCCGGTCTGCGAATCGTTCCGTGCGGCGTTACTTCCACTTCGGGCGTGATGATGTCTTCGGTCCAGTATCTCTTTGAAGCCGAAACATCCCCCGGCAGCGTGAATCCCGACTGCGTGGCCATTGCGATGTTCTGCGCCCGCCCTATGCCCGCTTCGAGCATCCCGCCGCACCATACGGGCACGCCGCGCTCGCGGCAGTAACGCTCGATCTTCTGCGCCTCGGTATGCCCGGCTACGCGCCCAAGTTTTATATTGATTATCCGGCAGGCGCCGAGCGCGAGCGCCTTGCGGGCGTCGTCTACGCCGAGTATCGATTCGTCCAGACAGATCGACGACCGTATCCGCCGCTGCAATTCTGCGTGGTCGATTATGTCGTCGTAGGCAAGAGGCTGCTCTACAAGCAGCAGGTTGAATTCGTCCAGTTTCCTGAACGTATCCGCATCATCGAGCGTGTAGGCGGAATTGGCGTCAACCGTCAGAAGGATGTCGGGGTATTCCCTGCGGACGGCTTTGACCATTTCGTAGTCGCGGCCCGGTTTGATTTTCAGCTTGATTCGCTGGTAGCCGGCTGCGAGTTCGGTTTCGATCTTCTTCAAAAGCGCCGCATCGGTCGGCTGAATGCCCAAGGATACGCCGCACGGAATTTCTTCCTGCTCCCCGCCGAGCAGTTGCCACAGCGGAACGCCCTGCTGTTTCGCCGCCAGATCCCAGATCGCGGTCTCAACCGCCGCGCGCGCCATCTTGTTGCCGCGTATCGGCGAGGTGAGTGCAATGGCCTGATCGGGCGAACCTATATCTTTTCCGAGCGTGTACGGAGCGACGAAATCGCGCAGCACAATCCACGCAGTATCGGTCGCTTCGTGATTGTAGAGCGGAGTTTCGCCGCACGTGCATTCACCCCACCCGACTGCGCCTTCCGAAAATACCTTGACCAGTATGATGCGCCGCCCCGTCGTCACTCCGAAGCTCGTCTCGAAGGGAGCTACAAGCGGCAGATGTATTTCGCGTAATTCGATTCGGTCGATTTTCATGATTGCCTATTCGTACCGGAGTATTCCTTCCTCATAAGCGTCGTTGTAAAAAAGATACCGGCTCGGCTCATCCCCGCGTCCGGGTTCAAAACCGGCGCAGTACAGGCCGGCGGAAAGATGCCGATCGAAGCCGGATCTTACCGATTGCTGCCACCGGACGGCTTCAGCCGGATCGCGCGCCTTGATCTGTTCGATCTCCCGCGGCACTTCTACCGCAGCAACCGGCGCATCATTGCGAGCCTCCCCATGCAGCGCCCGATTGACCCGCTCTGCACCCACCCACCATTCGACGAAAAGCCGGTCGGTGTCCAGGCCCCTGTGCAGCGCGCTTGTGCTCGCATTGCCGTAGTAATTGACGTAGTATTTGCGCACCACGCCGCCGAGTTTGACGATGTTCAGATAAGCATTGCGCGATTGCAGCGGATCGAAAGTCCAGCCTATCAACCCGATCCCGTGCGCGAGCGCATAATCGCGCTGTGCAAGTTTCAACCGCCGTCCTATTCCCGCGTTCTGAAGCGCCGGGTCTACGGCAAGCATGTGCGAATAATAATAAGGCCGATTGCCGGAATCGAACGCCGCAAGCGCGTGTGCAAATCCGAGCAGATTGCCCGCGCCCCCTTCGGATGAATCAAAGGCGCCGAGCGTCATGCCTCCACTGCGGCGCGTGATTACAAAAGATCGCAGCGGCGTTACATCGATGTCGGAAAACTGCCATACAAGTTGCTGCATGCGCAGACAAGACGTGTACTCCTCGAACGTCGTGCAAAGGCGAATATCGTAATTTGGCGTCATAAAGTATCTGAAATACGCAGTGATCAAATGCCTCGGAATATTACCCGACGTACGTTGAATTTGACCAGCACCGCACAAGAGAATCAGCAGCCGCACACCAACGATTTCGTTCCCTGTGTTCCGTTTATTTCCGTGTGTTCCGTTGTTTCTCTTCTTTCTGTAGCGATACAATCCGGAGCGACGAACAAATCTTCCTTGCGAGGTTCACCGATGTCCAACCGCGAAACGACGAACAAGCATCAGCAGTATCTGTGGAAATGCGTCACCAACTACTATGCCGAACCCGTAGCGCTCCAACGCGGCGAGGGCATGCACGTATGGGATGAGGACGGCAACAAATATCTGGACTGCTTCGGCGGCGTTCTGACGACAAGCGTCGGACACGCAAATCCCGATGTAGTCTCGGCGGTCGTCGATCAGGTAGGGAAAATTGCGCATACATCGACGCTTTATCCCACAGGGCCGCAGGCGGCGCTCGCCGCCAAACTTGCTGAAATCACCCCGGGCGCGCTCGAAAAAAGCTTCTTTACCAACAGCGGCACCGAAGCCGACGAAACCGCCGTGCTCGCCGCCAAACTCTACACCGGCCGCCACGAAATCATCACGCTGCGCCACAGCTACAGCGGTCGATCCTTTTCCGCCATGGCCGCAAGCGGTCACGCGCCCTGGAAGCCGCTGCCCGCGCAGGTGCCCGGCTACGTTCACGCTCCCGCCCCCTACTGCTACCGCTGCCCATTCAAACTCACTTACCCGGAATGCGACCTCGCCTGCGCCAAAGACTTCAAGGAACTCATCGAAACCTCGACATCGGGCGCCGTGGGCGCGTTTATGGCCGAACCGATTATGGGCGTCGGCGGATTCATCACGCCGCCGAAAGAATACTTCAAGGAAGCCGTAGCCATCGTTCGCCAGTACGGGGGCGTGTTCATATGCGATGAAGTGCAGACGGGCTGGGGACGCACAGGCGGCCGTTTGTTCGGCATCGAGCATTGGGATGTCGAACCCGATCTGATGACCTTCGCCAAGGGCATGGCCAACGGCATTCCTATCGGCGCTACCGTGGCGACGCGCGAAATCGCCGATGCGGTGCCGACGCTCAGCTTTTCGACCTTCGGCGGAAATCCCGTATCGATGCGCGCCGCACTTGCCACAATCGAAGTCATCGAACGCGACAACCTCGCCGAAAACGCGCGCGTAGTCGGTGAGTATCTGCGCGAGGGGCTTTCGGGACTGTATGAAAAGTACGACGTAATCGGCGATGTGCGCGGGATGGGACTGATGCAGGCGATAGAATTCGTCAAGGACCGCAAGACCAAAGAACCGGACGCCACGGCGGTGGTCAAGGTTTTTGAAGAAACGAAAAAGCGCGGCGTGCTTGTAGGCAAGGGCGGATTGTACGGAAACGTCATCAGGCTCGGACCGCCGCTTGTCGCGACCAAAGACAATGTCGATGAACTGCTGAGCGCACTCGATGCCGCGCTCCAAACTGAAGACAGATAACAAAACATACGAAATAAAACAGAAACTACGGAAATATTGAACTTTTCCGTTCTTTTCGTATCATTTCGTTTGTTCCGTTATCTCTCCTTCTACGGTCACACTCATGAAAAAAATTCTCTTTGCCGCTTCTCTCATTCTGCTTCTTTCCTGCGCAACCCAGACCGAGCGGGCGGATCTCATACTGCGCAACGCCGTAGTCTATACCGCCAATGACGCTCAACCTCGCGCCGAAGCCGTCGCCGTCAAAGCCGACCGCATACTGTTCGTAGGCTCAAACGCAGACGCCGCAAAATACTCCGGCCCGCAGACGCGAACGATAGACCTCAACGGCGCCGCAATCGTGCCCGGCCTCATCGATTCGCACTACCATCTTTCGGGCGTCGGCATGCGCGAATTGACGCTCAACCTCGAAGGCGCAAACAGCCTCGATGAATTTCTTGCCAAAGTAAAAGCGCGCGTCGATCAGGCAAAACCCGGCGAATGGGTCACGGGCCGCGGCTGGATCGAAACCTTCTGGAAACCGCAACAGTTCCCGACGCGCCACGACCTGGACAAAATATCTCCCAACAATCCCGTTTACCTCACGCGCGCCGACGGTCACGCAAGCGTAGTAAACAGCGCCGCTCTAAAACTCGCCGGCATCACCAAAGAAACGCCGAATCCCTTCGGCGGCGAGATAATGAAAGACAAAACGACGCGTGAACCTACGGGAATGCTCATCGACCGCGCGCAGGGACTCGTGCGGTCGCGCGTGCCCTCGGGCGCACCCGAACAGGCCGATGAAGCGCTTGTTGTCGGCGCACGCCGCAGCGTCGAACTCGGATGGACCGGGATTCAGAACGCGGGAGGAAGCTACGATGACGTGGATCGCCTGCGCCGCCTCTACGGCGAGGGCAAAATCAAACTGCGCGTATATCAGGCGGTGCACGGCCCAAGCCCCTCGGCTACGCGATTGATCAAGGAAGGAGCAAGCATCGGCGAATTCGACAACCGGTTTACGCTGCGCGGAATCAAGGTCGTATTCGACGGCGCGCTCGGATCAAAGGGAGCCGCGCTGCTTGAACCTTACGCCGATCACGATACTACGGGCCTGCTTACGGCAAAGGAAGATGAAGTGCTTCCGATGCTCATAGACGCGCTCAAATCCGGCATCCAGGTCGAGACGCACGCAATCGGGGACCGCGCCAACCGCATAATCCTCGATCTGTATGAAAAGGCATTCGCAGCAGTTCCGGCCGGTGAACGCAGGATCGCGGATCCGCGCTTCCGCGTAGAGCACGCACAGATACTCGATCTTTCGGACATCCCGCGTTTTGCAAGCCTCGGCGTAATACCCTCGATGCAGCCCTCGCACGCGATCGGGGATCTGCACTTTGCGCCGAGCCGCCTCGGCATCAAACGGCTCGAAGGCGCTTATGCCTGGCAGTCGCTCATCAAATCGGGCGTGGTGATTGCGGGCGGGTCGGACGCGCCCGTAGAGCGCGGTGAGCCGATGATCGAATTTTACGCGGCAGTTGCACGCAGGGATCTGCGCGGATTTTCGGGCGAAGGCTGGCATCCGGAACAAAAAGCAACGCGCGAGCAGGCGCTCAAGATGTTCACGCTCTGGGCCGCACACGCGGCTTTCGAAGAAAAGCTCCGCGGCTCGATCGAGCCGGGAAAACTCGCCGATCTCACGGTCCTCTCGGCCGACATCATGAACATTCCGGAAGCCGAGATCCCTAAAACCCTGTGCCTGATGACCGTTATCAACGGCGAAGTGGTTCATAACGCTGCGGGGAAATAGGTGCGCGAAAAACTTCCTGCCTGGGGCGTCCATTTCTATACCGCTACCGGACTGATAGCAGCCGCCGGCATGGCCGTGCTGATCATCCGCGGCGGCGATGCGTCTTTCCGTTATGCAATGCTGCTGATGATTGCCGCTACCGTCATCGACGCCACGGACGGAAAGCTTGCGCGGCGCGTCGATGTAAAACGCCGGACGCCGGAATTCGACGGCCGCAGGCTCGACGATATAGTCGATTTTCATACCTACACCTCACTGCCGCTGCTGCTCGTATGGCGCGCCGGTCTGCTTGACGGAGCGTGGAACTGGGTGATTGCCGTTCCGCTGCTTGCCAGCGCCTACGGGTTTTCCCAGACCGATGCAAAAACAAAAGACGGCTTCTTTCTCGGTTTCCCGTCCTACTGGAACGCAATCGCGATTTATCTGTATCTGCTGCAACCCGGCGCGGCGGCGACAATAGCGGTGCTACTGTTTTTTGCAGCTCTTACCTTCATCCCGGCGCGTTATCTGTATCCGTCGTTCGGCGGTCCGTTCAGCCGCGCAACGATCGTACTCGGTGTGGCCTGGGGAGCAATGCTCGTGTTTATATTGACCGGAGTGTGGGCAAGTCAGGTGTGGGTATGGCTGTCGCTTGCGTATCCGGCCTACTACCTCGGCGTTTCCTGGTGGATCACGATGATTCGGCCGGCGGGAGGATGACGGCAAGAAAGAGAGATAACGAAACAGACGGAATGAAACGAAACAAACGAAAAGTTCGACCATTTTCGCGATTTCCGTCTATTTTCGTTTGTTTCGTCATCAATTTCGGTAAAGTGGAGATGG
>JAHBSF010000011.1:62500-101661 GCA_019639255.1 Acidobacteriota bacterium
AGATTGCCCTGCGCGTCGCGGTAGCTCTGGGTTTCGTAATAATAATAGCCGGCTTCGGCGCGCCACCGCGCGTATACCTGTGCGTCGAATGTCCAGTAAGGAAGGTATATGCCGTGCACCTGATCGGTGAGTGCGGCGGATTTAAGCTTGTTGGGAGCAAACCAGCGGCCGCCGTACCAGCGGCGTATGGTTTCGCGCACCTTTGTTTCGCTGACCTTGAACGGGAGCAGGCTTTCGGGGCGGAAGGCGTCCTTGATCTCCTCATAGGGCACAAGCGATGCCGAGCCGCAGAAATCGCAGCGCTGCGCCACGCGTTCCGGATCGAAGACCGAAATCGCCTGACAGCTCTGGCAACGTACGGTGGTTTTCTGCGCCTGCCAGCCGCGCTCGCTGTCGGGAATGCCGCGAAGCGCGCGCACCAGATCGTGCTCCACGATCTCGCCGCCGGACTCTACGGCCTCGGCCGAAGCGGGCGATTCCGTACCGCAGTATGGGCATACGAGCGCCTGTTTCGCCGCATTCCAGTTGGCTTCAGCGCCGCAGGCCGGGCAGGAGTATTTCGGTCGCGCTGTTGTTTCGGCCATTGGTAATTTGAACCGGGCGCTCTTCAGGAGAAAAAGGATGACGAAACAAACGAAAATAGACGGAAATCACGAAAATGGTCAACCTTTTCGTTTGTTCCGTACATTTCCGTCTGTTCCGTTATCTCTCTTTCTTTCCAACCCGGGAATTGCTGGTATATTCCGCGAGTTCCGTGGTTTCTCTTTTCTCAGCTCTTGAGAAACTCTTCGAGCGCCGCGCGCGTGATGCGCCACGTGCTGCCGATCCTTTTACCCTTGAGATCGCCCGATTCGAGCGTTGCAAGAATATCGCCCTCGCTCACGCCCACGATCTGAGCGGCTTCGCCCGGACTGAGCAACTCGGGCAAACCCGCCCCAGCAGATTGCGCAGCGCCCGCTACCGGCGGCGTGGCCTGAGCGCCGAGCGGCCCGCCCTGCTGCTGCATCATCTGCTGCGCCATAGCCCAGCCCACGGCCATTTCGGTAGCCATGCCGCCTGCGCCCCCGCCGCCTTTTTCCATGCCCTGAGCCATCTGGAATTTGACGTAATCGTTCAGGTTTCCGACCGCCGCCATGCTCGAACGTTTGTCGATTGCGGCCTCGACCTCGGGCGGAACCGATACGTTCTCCACGATGAAGCTCGCAAGCTCGATTCCGTATTTGGTCTGTAGCGCCGGATTGATCAGAGGCAACAGAGCGTCGCCGAGTTCTACGTAACGCGCCGCAACGTCCAGGGCCGGAATTTTCGACGAAGCCAGCGCGTCGCTGAAGACGCTCACCATGCGCGAGCGCATCGTTTCGTGAAATTCATCCAGGCGGAACTGATGATCGGTTCCCGCGACTTCACTCAGAAAGAGCTTCGGATCGGTGATGCGGAAATCGAATGTGCCGTATGCGCGCAGCCTTACGATTCCGAAATCCTGATCGCGCATCATTATGGGATTCGCCGTACCCCACTTGTTGCCGGTAAACAGTCGCGTGTTTACGTAATAGACATCGGCCTTGAACGGGGATTCGAATCCGTACTTCCAGCCCTTGAGCGTCGTCAGGATCGGAATGTTGTCGGTTGTGAGCGTATGTTTGCCCGGTCCGAACGTATCGCCGAACTGGCCGAGATAGACAAACTGCGCAATCTGCGATTCGCGCACGATGAGCTGCGCGCCGCGCTTGATTTCCTTGTCCTCGTCCGGAAAACGATAGGACAATGTATCGCGCGAATCATCCGTCCACTGGATGATTTCGAGCAACTGCCCCTTGATGAAATCCATCAGCCCCATCGCACCCTCCTGTTAAATCAAACCACACGACTTCGGGGCAAAAAAGAGAGATAACGGAACAAACGAAAAAATACGGAACAGACGGAAATATTTGACTATTCCGTGATTTTCGTTTCATTTCGAATGTTGCGTAATCTCTCTTTCCCGCACTCTACCAATTCGGCGGCGCGCCGATCGGGTGCTGTTCCAGATCGAGCACCGACCCGGTGATGCACTCGCTTTCGTCGCTTGCCAGATAAAGCGCAGCATAGGCTATATCCCTCGGCAGAAGCAACCTTCCCCACGGGCGAGTCCTGACCGCTTCATCGAGCCAGTTTTCCCCCTTGCCCTCTTCTTCCACCTTCACCCGATGTTCGTTGGGCGTGAGCGTCCAGCCTACGTTGAGCTGATTGACGCGAATCCTGTAACGATTCAGATAACTCGCCGTATTGCGGCTGAGCGTCTGCATCGCTCCCTTCGACGCCGAATAAGCCATCAGCTTCGGCTCGCCTATATAGGCGTTGACCGAACCGATATTGACGATCGACCCGCCGCCCTGCTCCTTCATGTACTTGACGGCCTGCTGCATGCACAGGAAAGCCGAGCGCACGTTGACGCGAAAGACCAGCTCCCAGTCATCGACCGATGTGGTCTCGATCGTGCCGCGGCGGCTCAAACCCACGTTGTTGACGAGTATGTCTATGCGTCCGTAATGCTCTACGGCGCGGTCAATCAGCGCGCGGCATTCTTCTTCAACGCCGACGTCGGCGCGCACGGCGATCGCCTCGCCGCCGTCGGCGACGATCGACGCGGCAACCGATTGGGCCGCGGCCTCATCGCGGTCCGAAACCACTACGCGCGCGCCCTCCGAAGCAAACAGCCGCGCCATGCCTTCGCCCATTCCGGCCCCTGATCCGGTCACGACGGCAACCTTGTTTTCCAGTCTTGCCATGTGCGTCCTTTCCGTGTTTTTGGCGGTTTACAGCGGTTTCGGTTCAGTGTTCATTACTCTGCCAATTAAGTTATTGAGTTTTTCAGCCGCGGAGCGGCGAAAGATCTGTAGCCTGGTGCGTGAGCGCCAGGTCAGCAGGCGAAAACGTCAGAGCCCCGGAGGGGCGAAAGATCTTCCGCCCCTCCGGGGCTGGAACCGCTTCTCTACACTCACCCAGGGCTTACGCCCTGGGCTACAGATCTTTCGCCGCTCCGCGGCTGAAAAACTCATAAACTTTGTTTACAGAGTACTGAACACCAAAATCGAAACCGCTGTATGTTCCGCGTATTGCAGTGTTCCCTTCCGGTTTCAGTTGAAGTGCTCGGCCATCTTCGCGCGCAGGAATGCTACGGACTCGCGCAATTCATCCATTCCGTTTTCGCCGTCCTCGATCGAGATCCAGCCGTTGAAGCCTTCCCCGTTCAAGGTCGAAAAAATTGCGTCGTAATCGTTCAGGCCCTTCCCGATTACGCCGTGACGCAGGTTCTTCGCATAACCGAGCGATCCGTCCTGGTTCTTGAGGTCTTCGATCGTTCCGCTGATCAGATACCTGTCCGAAGCGTGCATCGTGACCACGCGGTGTTTGACGGCGGAGAGCACTTCGAGCGGATCTTCGCCCGCGATGATTGCATTCGACGGATCGTAATTGACGCCGAAATGCGGAGTCGAGGCAAGCAGCGGATGATTTATCACTTCGAGGAATACATCGAGTTTCTGCGCGAATTCCGGGTACCGCCAGTAGCCGTCCTTGTAGTGATTCTCCATCGTAAGGATGACTCCGCGCGCGGCGGCGTAATCGAGCAGCGAGGCTATAGACTCTACGGTCCAGCGCACGCCGTCCGAACGGCTGACTTCTTCGCGGCGCTGCCCGGAAAGCACGCGGCAATAGCCGCCGCCGAGCGCGGCCGTTACGTCGATGATGTGTTTTTCCTTCTCTATTTCGGCGTTGCGCGCGGAGGCGTCGGGAATGGTGAAATCGGGCGAAGCGCACATCATCGGGGCTTCGAGTCCTCGCGCCTGCAAATGTCTCCTGACGCGGTCCAGATATTCGGGCTCGAAACTCTCGAAAAACCCCGGATACATCTCTACGCCGTCGACGCCCAGCGAAGCCGCAAGATCGATCCACTCAAACAGCGTCATCGTTTTGGCGACGCACAGGTCGTCCATGTAACATTTCGGAAATGCACTCAATCTGGCCATTAAAACAGTTCCTTCAGCGAATGAGAGGAGCGATATTCGTTTATTTTCGCTTGTTCCGTTATCGCTCTTCAGTTGTTGTTCGGATCGAAGTTGTTGTTCGGATCGAGCACGGCTTTGACGTAAGCGCCGTCGTGCATGCCGTCGAAGCAATCCTTCCAGTCTTCAAGCCCCGTAACGCGGCTTACTACGGGGCCGAGGTCTATCTGCTCTGACGCGAGCATCGCCACGACTTTCTCCCAATGGCGGAACGTATGGCTGAAGCTGCCCTGCAGGGTCACGGCCTTTTGCACGAGCGGATCGAGTGAAAAGCCCAGAGGCTGCGGACCCCAGCCCACTTTCGTCACCTGCCCGCCCGGCCGCACGATTTCTATCGCGGCCTTCAACGCAGCCGAGGCGCCCGCAGCGTCTATTACAAGCTCGGCTCCAAGCCCGTCTCCGATGCCGCGTACATACTCGACCAGATCCGTTTCCTGAACGTTGACCGCATCGGTTGCGCCGAGCGCAAGCGCGGCCTGAAGGCGCGGCGCATCCTGCGCCATCCCCGCTACGACAAGCCTCCCCGCTCCGTTGATTTTCGCCATCTGCGCGCAGAGCAGTCCTATGGGACCGGGACCGAGTACGACTACGGCGTCGCCGGGCCGAATGCGGCTGTTGACCGTTACGCAGTTGTAGGCGACGCAGCAGGGTTCGGTGAGAGCCGCGCGCGAAAACGGCAGATTGTCGGGGATGGCGTGCAGGCAGCGTTCGGGCACGCGAACGTAGTTGGCCATAGCGCCGTTTATGCCGTAGCCGAAGCCCTTGCGTTCGGGGCACAGATTGTATTCGCCTGTGCGGCAGTAAATACACTTGCCGCAGATCACAGCCGCGGTTTCCGATACTACGCGGTCGCCTTCCCTGAAATTCCGGACCCTTTTGCCGGCTTTTGCGACGATGCCGCCGAACTCGTGTCCGAGCACGACGGGGGTGCGCACGGGCCAGCTATGCGTATTGTGATACTGGTGAATGTCGCTGCCGCACACGCTGACGCCTCCGACGGCGAGCAGCACTTCATCCTCGCCGATTTCGGGCACTTCCAGTTCGCGCAGTTCGACTGCGCCCGGCGTAAGCGCGTACTGCACTACGCCGGCCATCATTTCGCTCATGAGCGAATCCTCCTGGTAATCTCCTGCAACAGTCCCTTGAGATCGCCGCTTGCGACGTTGAATGAATTGGCGTCGATGGCGAGCGGTGCGCCTATGACGACGAGCGGAGCGCCGCGTTTCGGCATGTTTATGGCTTCTTCTATCGAGAGTCCGCCTACGGCCTGCACCGGAATGTTTACGGCCGAGACTACGGCGTCCAGATCATCGAGCGGGCTGAGGCGCCGGCCGGTTGATGCGAATATGCCGTTGCGTTCGTCGTAACCTGTGTGATGAACGATGTAATCGACGCCGAGGTCTTCCATGCGGCGGCTTGCTGCGGCCTTGTCCTGGCAGCCGAGGTTATCGCCCATGACTTTCACGCCGTGGTCGCGGCCTGCGGCGACGACGCATTTGATGGTTTCTTCGTGAGCGCGCGCCATAACGACGACGTGCGTGGCTCCGGCTTTGGCCATCATTTCGGCTTCGAGGTAGCCGCCGTCCATCGTCTTGAGGTCGGCGACTATGGGATGGTCGGGGAATTCGGCGCGCAGGGCGCGCACGCAGTTGAGTCCTTCGGCGAGTATCAGCGGGGTGCCGGCTTCGAGCCAGTCTACGCCGGCTTCGACGGCCGTGCGCGCCGTCGCTATCGCCTCGTTTATGTCGGTGAGGTCTAATGATAACTGGACGATAGGTTCCATAAGTATCAAGAGAAACAACGGAACAAACGGAAATGTACGAAACAAACGGAAAATGGGTCATTTCCATTTGTTTCGTACATTTCCGTTTGTTCCGTTATTTCTCTTTGAGCTCCCTGATTTTAAGATTGCGATACCAGATTTCGTCGTCGTGATCCTGAATGAGGATATGGCCGCGGCGGGTTTCGCCGAAGCCTGCGGTATCCTTGAATTTGCTTGCTGCGATGCGTTCTTTGATGAGTGCGCCGCCCTGTTCGAATTCGAGGATCTTGACTCCATTGAGCCAGTGTTCGATGTGTGCGCCGCGTTTGATTATGCGCGAGTGATTGAACTCGCCCACGGGATGCAGTTTTTTGCCCGGTCCGGGCGGCAGCAGGTCGTAAAGCGCGCCCGATGTGCGGTTGCCCGCAATGCCCATTTTCGCATCCGGATGATTGTCGTCGTCGAGTATCTGGTACTCGAAGCTGATGCCCGAGCGCCCGGTTTTGGGCAGGTCTTCGGAGACCAGGTACTTGACGCCGCTGTTGCCTGCGCGGGAGAGTTTCCATTCCCAGGAAAACTCGAAGTTCTCGAACTGATCTACGGTGATCAGATCGCCGCGCTGTTCGCGTGGAAAGTCTCCGCTCCGGCGCGTAATCGTTCCGTCGGCGACGGTCCAGACGGCCGGAGGAGCCGGCTGATGAAAGCCGCGCCAGCCCTTCAGCGATGCGCCGTCAAAGAGCAGTTTCCAGCCTTCGGCGCTCTCCTGCTTCGTCAATACGTTTGTTTTCTGCGGTGCGGCGGCTGCAATGAGTGCAACACAACACAAAGTTGCAAGGAGTAGAGACCTAATTCGAGACGTAATTCGAGGCATGGGCGAATTCCCCTTTTCAAATCGATTTGATCGCCGGATCTCCGGCCGGAAGCGGCGCAGGCGGCCCGGACGAAATTTGCGCGGCAAAGTTGCGGGTAGAATATCTTTCTCTTGACAGTTGGTCAAACCATCCTGATAATCCCGAATAGCCGACGAGGCGGCGAGAACGAATCGCTACATCAATCGGCCCGCGAGGGCTCCCTCAGTTGGCGTTGCTGGGAATGACGCAAATCCGCAAGTAGCACCTGGGTCTCTAACAACCGTTGTCACCATCCCTCCGTGTCCGGACTCCGTCCAATGGGCGGCGGCGAGGAGGCGGAGGCAAAACGATCATCTGTGGCGGTTGATCGACAGCGGCCGGCCCCGCAAGGCGCCGGTTGACCTGGTAATCCCATAATTCCGAGGAGTTAAAAAAATGCACACAGCTACGTTGAGGGGTCGCCTGTCGATCCCGGCACTGCTAGGGGCTGCGGTGCTGTGCCTGGCGTTTACATCGAACGCTCTTGCACAATCCGACAACGCCGTCATTTCCGGTTTCATCAAGGATCAGACCGGAGCAGTAGTAGCCAACGCCAGAGTCGCGGTGACGAGCGAGAGCCGGGCCTTTGAGCGCACAACGCAAACAAACGCCGTAGGCTACTACGTCATTTCCAGCCTCCCGCCGGGCAATTACACCGTTACGGTAGAGGCCAGCGGATTCAAGGCCTACAAGGAAACCGGGCGCAAGCTCGATCCGAACCTGACGACGAGTCTCGACGTGACGCTTCAGACCGGAGAATTGAGCGAGGTCGTCACGGTCGAAGCATCGACCACGCAGGTGCAGACCGAAACTGCGACGGTGGGCAAGCTCGTTGAAACCAAGCAGGTCGAATATCTTCAGCTCAACGGCCGCAACCCGCTGTTTCTGTCGCAGCTCAAACCGGGCGTGCAGGGCGGCGCTCTCGGCGGCAACAGCTTCGGTCTGACCACGGGCGGACTGAACATCAACGGCGGCCGCACGCAAGACGCGCTGATTACCTATGACGGCGCGGTGGGCGTGCGCACCCGTTCGAATGGAACTTCTATTGGAACGGCTGATGTCGAGGCAACGCAGGAAGTGCAGATCCTGACGGCGAACTACAACGCCGAATACGGGCGCGCTTCGGGCGGGCAGATCCGCATCGTCACTCGAAGTGGAACGCAGGACTTCCACGGCGTATTTTACGAGTATCTGCGCAACGCCGCTCTGAACGCCAACGAGTGGGGCCGCAACCGCAACACTCCGGCCAATCAACCGTGCTCGGATCAGCGCTTCGAGAAGCTCGCGCACTGCCGGCCGAATCCGTTCCGCTACAACCAGTTCGGCTACTCGCTGAGCGGTCCCATTCCGATTCCGGGCTACAACAGCGACCGCAGCAAGCTGTTCTGGCTGTGGGGCCAGGAGTGGGTGCGCCAGCGCCGCACCGACAACTCGACGATCCGCGTTCCGACCCTGCGCATGCGCCAGGGCGATTTCAGCGAAATCCTCTCGGGCCACCCGAACTTCCTGCCGCAGCTTCAGGTTTCGCGCGTCATCCGCGATCCGAACAACTGCACCACGCCGGGCAACCCCGCGACCTGCCAGCCTTTTGCCAACAACATCATTCCGACCAACCGGCTGAGCCCGAACGGACTGGCGTTCCTGCGCACGGCGCCGGAACCGATTCCGGGATTCTTCACCTCGTCTGGTCAGAACTTCTTCCAGGAACGGCCTACGACTACCGATCAGCGCAAGGATACGCTCTCGATCGACTACTATCCGAACGAGCGGCATCAGATCAAGTATCGTCTGTCGCTGTTCCACTTCATCGACCGCAGCGCATTCCGCGCCGGCACCGACCGCGCGCCGCAGATCATCGACCGTCCGAACCAGACGACTTCGGTCAACTGGACCTGGACGTTGTCGCCGAACTGGATCAGCGAAACGCTCGTAGCCGCCAGCCGCGATCAGGTGTTCATCTTCGTCAATACCGAAGGCAACCGCTTCCAGAGAAGCAACTACGGCATCAACTACCCGTACATCTTCCCTGAGCGGAAGGAAATCTTCGACAAGATTCCGACCATCGACGGCGTGGATCAGTTCGTCAGCATCGACGGCGGACCGTACCCGGCGCAGTCCACGGGCCCGATCTATCAGGTAAGCAACAACTGGACCAACATTCGCGGCAACCACACCATCAAGTTCGGCGGTTACTTCGAGCGGTCCGGACAAAACGACTTCGACCAGATCAACGTCGCCGGCACGCCGGGCGGCACCAACAACCAGAACGGGCGCTTCGTGTTCTCGAACGCGACGCCGAACGGTACGGGCGTGGCCATCGGCAACGTGGCGCTCGGGCTGTTTGAAACCTACGCCGAAATCGGGCAACGCAGCTTCACGCCCTATCGCGGCCATATGTTCGAGTGGTTTGCGCAGGATTCGTGGAAGGCGACTCCCAAGCTCCGTCTGGAGTTCGGACTGCGCCACACCATCATCCAGCCCTACTACAGCCTGTGGCGGAACATGGTGGTGTTCGACGAGCGGTTCTATGATCCGACTCTTCCGTTGACGCAGAATCCGGCCAACGGATTCATCACCTCGGGCAGCCTGCAGGCGCGCTACAACGGGTTGGTGATTCCGGGCGACGGGTTCACGCCCGCAGCGCAGGGCCGCGTCGATATCGCCAACGATCCGAACTTCGCGTTCCTGTTCCGCGGCGTGCCGAAGCAGTATTCGGACATACACAAGAGGGACTTCCAGCCGCGCATCGGCGTCGCCTACGGCTTCAACGACAAGAACGTCATCCGCGCCGGAGTCGGGCGGTTTATGACGCGTCTCGGCGTATCGGATTCGGTGTTCCTCGGCGGCAACCCGCCGCTGCAGCCGACCGTATCGATCACGCGCGGCAACGCGGACAATCCGGGCGGCACGGCCGGAAACGCCTTCCCGCTCCAGATCACCTCGCAGGACCGGATCTTCAGGAATCCTGAAGCCTGGACCTGGAACGTCACCTACGAGCGCGAAATCGGATTCGACACCCTGCTCGAAGTCGGCTACGTCGGACGCCGCGGCCTGCACGCGCAGCGCGAGCGCAACATCAACCAGTTGCAGCTCGGCACCGTGCAGCGCAATCCCGGAATCAACGTCGACACTCTGCGGCCTTTCAGGGGCTTCGGAACTATCCGTGTAACCAACAACGACGCGAACTCCTACTACAACGGGCTCCAGGTGGGCGTCAATCGCCGCTTCACCAAAGGGTTCCTCTTCGGGCTCGCCTACACGCTCGCCAAGTCTTCGGACGACGGCTCGGCTCAGCGCGACGTTGTTCCGAACGCATTTGACGTAAGCAACCTGTGGGGGCCGTCGACGTTCGACCGCCGTCACGTAGTGGTGATCAACGCCGTGTATCAGCTTCCTATCTTCAGGGACAAGGACAAGCTGATGGGCAAGCTGCTCGGCGGCTGGACGGTCAGCGCGATTTCGCAGTTCCAGACCGGAACGCCTGTAACGATCGCAACGGGCGATGATTTTGCGGGCGTCGGCACGGGCAGCGGCGCGCAGTTCTGGCTCATCAACGGCGATCCGCAACTGAGCCGCGGCGACAAGCAGTTCTCGCAGGGCGCCAACGCCGATCAGAACTTCTGGTTCCGCACCACCAATGCGGATGGTTCGCGCATCTTCACCGAGCCCGCGCTTGGAACGATATCGACGCAACGCGCGCGCGGTATCCTCTACAATCCGGGCTTCCAGAATCACAACGCCACGCTGTCGAAGGATTTCTCAATCACGGAAAATCACAGGATTTCGTTCCGTGCGGAAGCCTACAACTGGCTCAACCACCCGAACTGGGGAGGCGCCGACACCAATCCGCGCAGCCCGACCTTCGGGCGCGTGACGACCAAGGGCGGCAACCGCGAACTCCAGTTCGCGCTGCGCTACTCGTTCTAAAACAGCAACCGCGGAATACGCGGAAATTAAAGACGCGGAATGCACGAAAAGAAGAATTTCTTTTCCGCGCATTCCGCGTTTTCTTTTCCGCAAAAGAGAGATAACGGAACAAACGAAAAAAGACGGAATAGACGGAAAGATTCAACTTTTCGGTAATTTTCGTTTTATTTCGTTTGTTCCGTTATCTCTCCTTTTATCTCCCAATGCCGTGTGGTTTGATATAACCGGACCGGGAAAGAAAGGAGCGCTTATGTGGAGTCAAAGTCGGCAGACGGCGGCGAGTCGCGCGCGGCAACCCATCTACGACGTGGTCATCGTCGGTTCCGGAGCGGCCGGGGGAACCGCGGCCTGGGCGCTTGTGCAGGCCGGATTGCGCGTAGCGATGCTCGAAGCCGGAGCCGAACGCCGGCATCTCATCGACTTCCCCTATCACGAACCATTTCCGTACGACCTGCCCTACCGCGGGTTCAAACAGGAAATGTCGCGCAGCGATGAATTCCGCGAGCGCTACACCGTCGTGAAAGGCAACAAGGACGAACCCTACACGACACCGGAAAAACTGCCCTACGACTGGTTCCGCGCACGCAACGTAGGCGGAAGGACGATGTTCTGGGGACGGTATGCGAACCGCTTCAACGAGGGCGATTTTCGCGGCTACTCGCGCGACGGCCACGGCCGCGACTGGCCAATCGAGTACAAGGACCTGGCGCCCTACTACGACAAGGCCGAAATATTTATGGGTGTATGCGGGCAGAAGGAAAACCATCCCGACCTGCCCGACAGCGATCACTACCTGCCGCCCGTGGCATTGAAATGCCCGGACTGGCTGCTCAAACACGCTGCGGCGAAACTGGGCATCCCCTCGATCTCGGCGCGGCGCGCGATGCTGACGCAGCGCTACAACGGATACGCGCCCTGCCACTACTGCAACGGCTGCGACGAGGGCTGCGAGACTCACTCTTTCTACAGTTCCGCCTTTCGTCAGGTCGCGCCGCTTATAGAAAAATTCCCGCGCCGCTTCACGCTCATTCCAAATGCATTCGCGCGCGAGATCACGGTCAACGCGCGCGGACTTGCCAGCGGCGTTGCGTATATCGATAAGAAAACGGGGCGCGAAAGGCGCGTGCAGGCGCGCGCGGTAATAGCGGCGTGCGGGACGCTGGAAACGACGCGCCTGATGCTGCTGTCGAAATCGAAACTCTTTCCCGAGGGCATTGCAAATTCCACGGGGCTTGTCGGACGCAACTTCATGGAGCACCTGGACGCGACGGCCGAAGGGTATCTGCCGGCGCTCAGTTTCGTAGAACCCTATGCGGGCGACGGCATCGGCGGCTCGCACATGGTAATTCCGTGGTTCGGTTATTTCCGGCCGAACGAAAAACGCGACTTCGTGCGCGGCTTTCAGATCGAACCGTCCAATCGCATTCGCCCGCGTCCGGAAAAAAATCCGAAGCGCATTCAGGGATTCGGGGGCAACTTCAAACGCGAAGTGCGGCGATGGGCCGGTACGCGCGCGCGTCTGGCCGCGCACGGCGAGATGCTGCCGGGTCCTGATAAATTCGTCGAACTCGATCCCGAGGCGAAGGACAAATGGGGCGTGCCGGTCCTGAAGATCCACCACCCGTGGGATGCAAACGACCGCGCGATGTTCAGGTATCTGCGGCAAACCTTCGAAGAAATACTGACTGCGGCGAAGGCCGTAGACATTACGCTGCCCGAAAATCCCGACGAACCCGGGCACTCGATCCACGAAATGGGCACCGTCGCCATGGGATCGGATGCGAAGAGTTCGGTGCTCAACCCGTTCAATCAGGCGTGGGATGTAAAGAACCTCTTCGTAGTCGATGCCGCGTCGTTTACTTCGGGTTCGCACAAGAATCCTACGCTGACGATTATGGCGCTTGCGTGGCGCGCATCCGAGTACCTCGCCGGTGAGATGAAGAAACGGAACATTTGAGAGAGAACGGGGAATACACGGAATGATCTCGCTCCTATTCCGCGTATTCCCCGTTCTATGATTTCAGAGATCCCATTGCTCGATGAGGAAGGGTTTCTGTCTTTCGAATTCCAGGCACAGGGATTCGAGACGGCGTTCGACTTCCGCCGAATCCGCATCTATCGTGCTGCGGACAAATCCGGCGACGCGTCCCATATAAAGCGGCACGAGAGATTCAAGCAGGCTTTCGCGAATGGACTCGTCCCGCTTCCACGCCCGCGCCAGCTCATACACGATGCGAACCCATAACTCATCGGGGAAGTCGAAGTCCGATCCATCCGATTCAGCGAGTGCTGAGAGGCGCGAGAAGGATTCGGGTGACAGCATCCGCGCCCATACCTCGCTCCACTTTCCCGACGCGGACTTGAAGTTTTCCATCATACGATCCGCATTGACCTGAACGGGTTCGAGTCCTACCGCGTATTCGAATCCGAACAGCGGCGTCGGCGCCGACCCGGAAGTCTCGCGCCAGTATGCGGCATTGGTCTCCATAAGCCTGAAGACCGAACTGACCACCTGCGTGAGCATCGCGCTGAGGTCCACGCCGGGATCTTTCGGATTGTGGATTTTCGCGCCCAGAAACGTCTGGCAGATCCTGAAGCCGCCCGTAATCGCAGTAGTAGTCATCCAGATGTCGATGCCGAATCGCGCCACATCCGTGCTCCATACCGAGTGTGTGAGATAGTGGCGCGCGAGCCGGCCCGAAAATCCGAAATCCCCGCCTATAGGCTGCCGCACACGCTTGCTGTACAGGGCGCGCGTCAGCGGATAGACGATGCTGTTTGTAATCGTGCCGTCATATTTGTGGCGGTGGTATAAGGGTGCGACGTAATCGAAATCCTCGCGCCAGATCGGACCAAGCAGGCACTCGATCCACTGCGGGGTGATGCTGCGCAGATCCGCATCCACCACGGCGCAAGCCCTGGCCTTCAACTCCCGCGCGATCAGAAAGACCGTGCCGAGGGCGCTTCCCTTGCCCGGCAATCCGTGATACGGCGTGACTATCTTGTGAATGGGCCGCACGGGATGCTCGGTCAGCAACAGTCGGTAATCGTCAATCGCCGCGTTCCGCACCAGATCCGGCGTGCTGTCCACCGAACCGCCGTCGGAATTCACCAGCAGCGCCCGCTGCTCCGGGAAATATTTGGCAAAGCCGCTATTGACCGCGCGCACGACGTGTTCGATGGTGTCGGCGTTGTTGTAGCTCGGAATGCCTACAAGTATATCGACCTCGCCGATTTCCTGCAGTTGGGCGAGAACCTCTTCGCGTAAATGATCCCGGCTCAAATGCATCTTTGTCTCCTTATATGGGGGGGCGGCCGGGCGCGGAGAGCGAATTTATCAGCATTGCTCCGGCGGCACCGGCGGCAATGGACTCGATGCAAATCAAGATTGCGACTGCGACTCTTGTTTCAGGAGTGCAAAGTATCGCTTTCTCCCCCGCACCGGTCAAGCAACACAATGTGTAGCAACTGAAAATCTTGCGCTGAACAGCGCATGGTTTTGTACTAGCGTTTTGGGACAATAAAACGAAACACAGGAAAAATACGAAAGTCCCGAACCATTTCGTATTTTTCGTATTTTTCGTTTTATTCCGTTTGTTCCGTTATCTCTCCTCTTTGTCCCCTTGCAACCAGCAGAGACGCAACAAACCCCGGAGCCGGTTCAAACCCGATCTCCAGCCATCCCGACATATCCATACGCGCGATCTCCTCGGGGGCAATCGCCAGACCGCAACCGAGCGCTTTGCCCAGCGCCTCGATACGCGTCCAACCCGCGGGCGCCCACTGCGCCGCAATATCTACACCGAGTTCGCTCCTGCGCGCGGTTGCCAGCACGAACGCCCGATCTGCGCTCGAAGCGCTGAAACGAACAGATCCGCAGGCAAGGCGCGGCTTTCCGCCCGGCGCATCAATGATTTCGAGATCGAATGGAGATACCCCCAGCGTGCGCGCCAGCAGCAACCTGCGCAGCGCGCGCCTGCGCGCAAACCGCATACGGTCAAGATCACGGCGCAACCTGCCGAACCTCTCGCGCTCCGCCGCATCCAGCAGCGTCACACACCTGTCGGCGGAAAGCGCCGGATCGCTCAGATCCGCGCACCAGACTTCGACCTCCGGCATATCACTGATTTCCGCTGTCTCGATCCTGCGCACGCATTCAAGCATGATTATCTGTTTTTCCCCCTATGCGCAGCGGACATCAACGCACGCGCTATGACCTCGCAGTTAGGCGCGACCACTACCTGATAATGATCGCCCGGCACCCAGTGCAATTCGACGCCGCCGCGCACCCAGTCGCCCCAGCCGCAATGCGGGTCCGAAGGTGCGGTAGCCGGATAACGCCGAGCGCGGAAAAGCAGCAATCCTCCTTCATAAACCTGCGGGCGATAATTGAGCGCGGCTGCGATATGCGCCTCGCGCAAAGGGGCTATTTCGGCTTCAGCCGCGCTGATTTCAGCCGGTTGCTCGCGCTTATTCAGCATACGGCGCGTATAACCCAACTTGTCGCGCACGTATTCCAGTTTGTTGCTGCGGTCCAGGCGCCACAAATTGACCATAGCGCGGCGCAGTTTTTGCGCCGCCGTAAGATTCGGCTCCATCACCCAGCCCTCAATCGCCGCCAGCACCTCTATCCGTTCCCCGTCCTGCACGAGTCTCCGGGCGGCTTCAAAAGCCACAAGCGATCCCATCGAATAACCGACCAGGCGGTAGGGCCCCCGCTTCTGCACACGCCGCAAGCCGGCTATGAACTCCTCAGCCAATTTCTCTATGCTCGATTGCAAAGAAGCCTTCACACCGAGCGCTGCGGGTTCGAACCCATAACACGGGATTGCAGGATCGAGCGCCGAGGTCAGATCGCCGAACCAGTGCGTGCCTCCGCCCGCACCCGGAACAAAAAAGAACGGACGCCCATCCCCAACCTCGCGCAGCGCTATCAACGCCGTACGCCGCGCCGCGAGCGGTTGCCCGTCGAGCAGCGCGGCCTGTTGCGCAATCGTCGTGTGTTGCAGCAGCGAAGGTATCGAGAGCCTTATGCCGCTTGCCTTCTCTATTTCGCCCTGCAATTTCATCAGCAGCAGCGAATGCCCGCCCAGATCAAAAAAACCGTCGTCGCGTCCCGCATCCTCTACATCCAGCACGCGCCGCCACACCCCGGCCAGCAACCGCTCATTCGGCGTCTGCTCTTCAGTCCCCGACGCAGCGGAACTTCTCCGAGCAATCATCCCCGCAAGCCTTGTGCGGTCGATTTTGCCCGCAGCGTTTTTAGGCAGCATCTGAAGCACCTGAATGCTTGCAGGCACCATTGCTTCGGGCAGGCGCTCGCGCAAACTGCGGCGCAGCAGTTCCGCCGCATCCGCAGATTCCCCATTGCCCGAACGCAGTTCCGATGCTTTTTCGACGCCAACGAAAGCCGCCAGTTGCAAACCTGCTCCGTCTACCTCGTGCGCAATAACCGCGGCTTCGCACACGATTCGTTGCGCCTTGAGCGCCGCTTCAATTTCGCCGAGTTCGACGCGCACGCCCCGCACCTGCACCTGATGATCTGCGCGCCCGATAAACTCTATAACTCCGTCGGGCCTGTACCGCACCAGATCTCCGGTTCGGTACATACGTGCTCCGCCGCCCGCAAACGAATCCGGCAGAAACCGCTCCGAGGTCAACACGGGCCGGTTCAGATACCCGCGCGCTACTCCCGCTCCCCCGATGTACAACTCGCCTGCAACCCCCACCGGAAGCGGTTGTCGCTCGGGATCGAGCACATACGCGCGCGCGTTCGCTACGGGACGGCCTATCGGCGGCGCCGCTCCCGCATCCGCGCCTGCCGGGTCTACCCACGCCCAGGTGGAATCCACAGTGCATTCGGTCGGGCCGTAGGTATTCAGTATGGCAAAGGGATAATTGCGCACGGGCAGCGCGTAGAGTTTGTCGCCTCCGGTCAGAAAGACGCGAAGCGGTATATCCTCGGGCCACTGCTCGCGCAGCGCCGATTCCGCCAGCGCCGTAGATACGAACGAGCAGGTAATGTGCGAGCCGTGCAGCCAGCTTATAAGCGCCCTTGCATCGTAGCGACACTCTGCGGGAGGGACGTGTACGCTTGCGCCGATCGTCAGATAGGGCCATACGTCGGTGAACGTCGCATCGAACGCCACGCCCGCAAGCGTGCTCGACCTGTCCGCGGGCGTCAAACCCAACCCCGCCTGATAATACGCGCACAGGTTCGCCAAATGCCGATGTTCGACCTCTACGCCCTTTGGCTCTCCCGTAGAACCCGAAGTATAAATCAGATAAGCGCGCGTTTCGGGACGCGGCCCCGGAACCGGCGGCAAATCCGCATCGTCTGTTTTGTAATCCCCGCGCCCATCGGTTTCCTCGTCGATAACTACAACCGGCAATCGGCCCGAAAAACGCTCGGCGCGGCGCGCCGTAGTGACGATCACTGCCGCGTCTGCATCATCGATCAGAAAATCCTGACGGCGCTCGGGCCAGGCGGGATCGAGCGGAAGAAATGCGCCTCCGGCCTTCCATATTCCGAGAGTTGCAACGATCAGGTCGATGCCGTGTTCGAGCAGCACCGCGACTGCGCGCTCGGGTGCAACTCCCAGTTCATTCAGCCGGCGCGCAAGCCGTCCCGCACTGTTTACAAATTCGCTGTAAGAAATCTCCCTGCCCTTGGGTTCCGCAATCGCAAGCGCATCGGGACGGATACGCGCAATCTCGTCTACACGATCAACCACCGTGCGCGATAGATCTGCATCCAGCGCGGTTTCGTTCCACTCGTACAGCATTCGGCGCCGCTCATCTTCGGTAAGCGGTGGATAATCGGCGGCCCTCGGCAGCGATTCTCCTCCGTATTCATCAGGAGTATGGGCATCGGGCGCGGCGATTGCTGAAACGCGCGCGTGTACGGGCAACCCCGAGGCAAATCCCTCCAATATCCCGCGCATTTCATCGAGCAGGCCCGCTACCGCCTCGGCCTCGTACACCGCCGGATCGTATTCCAGCACAAGCGAGAGCCCTTCACCGCCGTAAGCTCCGAGCGAAAGCCCGGGCGTGCGTTCGTGCAAAACCACGGTACGACGCGCCCAGTTGGCGCCGAGGTTTTGCATATAGCCGCTCAGATCGAAATTCTCGAATACAAGAATCGTCTCAAAGAGCTTTGCTCCGGGCGGAAGCGGACTCCACTTGCGTATGAGCGGCAGCGGGGTATGTTCGTATTCTCTGAGGGCTACCTGAAGTTCGCGCAACTCGCGCAGCCACGGCCCCGTTTCGGCGTCGTTCGGAATCCGGGTGCGCATCGGCAGGGTATTTATGAACAGCCCTATGCGGCGGGGACCGTCCGCTGTCCAGTGACGGCAGGCGCGAGCAGCGCCGAAAACCACATCATCGGCATCGAGGCGGCGGCCGAGCAACACGGCCCACCCGGCCTGCACAAGCGTGTTGAGCGTTACCGCCTCGCGCTCGGCCAGATCGCGCAATCCGCGCACGACCTGATCGGCAATTTTGATCTTGCACAATCCGGCGGCGGCAATAGAGCGCGCATCTTCGGGTTTATTACGGCGAACCGGCAGCGCAGCATTTCGCGTCATACCGCGCAGCATTTCGCGCCAGAACTCAGCACCGGCGGAAAAATCCTGCGAGCGCTGCCACCTTATGAACTCGGAGAAAGCGGATGCTCGGGAAGCGTCGATTTCACGGCCTTCACTCAAAGCTGCGGCGCGCTCGAAAACTTCCCTCAGCAGCAGCGTATGCGAGCGGCCGTCGAGCAGCAGATGATGAAACGTCCAGACGAGACGGTAATGCTCGCGGCCGAGCCGTATCAGTGCAACGCGCCACGGCGGAGCCTCATCCGGAGCGAACTCTCGCGCGCGATCCGTTGCAAGCCAGACGGCAAAACGCGTTTCCAACTCCTCCTGATCCGCTTCATCTGTGTTATCCGATTTTATATCCGGGTCGGTCCAGTCGATTTCGCTCCAGTCCACAACCGCCTCGGAGCGGATTTCGTGTTCCGGTTCATCGCGCCCTTCCCACAGAATGCAGGCGCGCAGTATGTCGTAACGCGCGGCGATTTCCGTGAAGGCCAGACGCAGCGGTTCGGATGCAACCGGTTCGGGAAGGTCTACGGAAATCTGCTGAATGTAAAACCCTGCGCCCGGCGCAGCCAGCGAATGCACGAGCATCGCTTGCTGCATAGGCGATAGCGGGAAACGCTCGACTCCCATAAGATTGCGACTGCGGCTCTTGTTTCAGGAGTGCAAAGTATCGCTTTCTCCCCCGCACCGGTCAAGCAACGCACGCCACGACGCCCGGAACGAGGCGAATCACTGCGTTTTTTCAATGTATTCCTTTTATTCCGTTTGTTCCGCGTTCTCTACTTCCCGTATTCTTGTCCTCGCAATGACAAAAAGGTTTCTGCCGTTCCTGCTTCTGCTCGCCGCGCTCGCCGCATATTCAACCGCAGCGCGCCGCCATCCGTTCGGAACCTACGCAACGGAAACGGATTTCTATCACTTCTACGGCCCGGACGCAGCAAGAATAGCCGCAGGCGAGTTCCCCGAAAACCCCTATCAGGGTCCCGGATATCCCGCGCTTGTCGCGCTGACGGCCAAATTCAGCAGCGATGCATTCACCGCCGGTAAATGGATCTCGGTGGCCTGCGCGGTGCTTGCGCTGCTGCTGGTCTATATGCTGTTTGCGCGTCTCGGCGACGGGCGGATCGGGCGCTGGACGGGGCTCGGAGCAGCAGCGCTTGCCGGGCTCGCGCCGCAGTTTCCGCAATTCGCAATCTCGGCTTCTACCGATGCGCTTTTTCTGATGCTCGCGCTTGCCGCAATTCTGCTGCTGATCGAAGACCGCCTGCCCGTGCGCACGCGCATAATCGGCGCGGCCGCAGTCACGGGGCTCGCCTACACGACGCGCTACAACGGCGTATTCCTCGTCGTCGCGGCGCTGACGGCGGTGCTTGCAATAGATCTGCTCGGCGTATCCTTCAGGGCGCGATGCAAGTGGGCGCTCCTGTTTGCAGGCGTATTCCTGCTCACCGCATCGCCGTGGCTGTGGGCCAACTACACGCATCGCGGATCGCCGCTCTACAATGCGAACTACCTGAACATGGCGACCGAGTTTTATCCCGAACTCGTGGACGGGCGCTGGAATCAGGATGCTACACGCCCGCTTGAAAACGTATTCGATTCGTTCGCCGACGTCATCGCTTACGATCCGAAGCGCATGCTGCTGCACTATCCGCGCAATCTTTACGAAAGCGCAAAGCGGAGCCTGACGTGCGATCTCGTGAGTCCGTGGGTTGCATGGGCGGCGCTTGCGGGCATATTGATCGCACTTTATGAACGCCGGTCGCGCGCAATGATGACGGTGCTCGTTTCGGCGCTGCTCTACTTCCTGCTGATGGGGCTCAATCACTGGGAAACGCGGTATTACTTTTTCCTCGGAGCGATATATTCCGGCATGGCCGTATATGCGGCGGTGCGCTTATTCGAATTTGCGCGTGCGCGCGGATACATCAATCATCGCGCGTGGGCGCTGCTGCCTGCGGCGTTTGTTGCGCTGCTTGCGTGGAAGTCGTTTGTGATGGCGCGAAGCGACCTCGGTGAGTTTCTCGACAGCCATCCGTGGGAAGTGCCTGCGGCGTGCGAATACCTGCGCAGCCGCGGCGTAAGCAATGCGCGCGTGGTTGCGCGCAAACCGCATCTGGCGTATATGTGCGGCCAGAAATGGGTATTCTTTCCCGAAACGAAATCCGTTGAAGAACTGGGCGAATGGCTGAAGACGCACGAAGTGGATTACGTCTCGTTCGGAGTCAGAGAGGTCAAATCGAGGCCCGAACTCAGACCGCTGCGCGATCCGAACAAAGCGCCCGAGTGGCTGCGCCCCGAGTGGCGGAATGAAAACCCGCCGCTGATTCTTTACCGCCCCAATATGATCCAGACTACACGGCATTAGGGCATAGAACAGAGATAACGGAATAAACGAAAAACAGACGAAAAACACGGAACCTGTATGGACGGATTTCCGGAAACGCGCCGTTCGGCAATAGCCGCGCTCGGCAGCGCGGATGCCGAGGTGCGCGCGCGCGCCTATGAAACCGTCCTTGGATGTTAGCGGCTCGAACATCCCGGAATAGTTCCGGTTCACGATGTAGGCGAGTTGGTTGACGGTCGCGTATTTTACGTAATGAAGTACGTGCGCGGCGGGCGGTTGGATCAATACATCGACGCGCAGCAAACTCTCAACCAAAGATTGCGCCTGTTTTGCACCATATGCGAAGCCGTGGCTTTTGCGCACGCACACGGCGTCATACACCGGGACCTGAAACCGGAAAACATCATGGTAGGTCAGTTCGGCGAGGTGCTGGTTATGGACTGGGGCATAGCCAAGGTGCTTGGGGAAACTGAAACTCTGGGCGCAGTATCGAACTGCGCTGCCTCGGGCGGGACAGGGCACGGCGTCGTAATGGGCACGCCCGAGTATATGCCGCCGGAACAGGTAAGCGGGCAAAGCGCAAACGCAGACCGCCGCGCCGATGTATACGCGCTTGGTGCGATTCTGCGTTTTCTGCTTTCATCCGCACCGCAACCGAAGCGGCTTGCAGCGATTTGCGCCAAGGCGATGTCGGCGCTCCCCGAGGATCGTTACGGCGATGCTCAGGCGCTTGGAGCCGATATCGACCGCTATCTGGACGACCGCCCGGTTGCGGCCTACCGCGACACGGCCCTTGAACGCCTGGCGCGGGCGATTTCGCGCCATCGCTTCATCGTTCTGCTGGTGCTCGCCTATATCCTCATGCGCGTGATCCTGATTTTTTTCGCCTGAAGTTAAAGAAAATCGCGGCGGCGTTGAATAGAAAGAGGGCGCGTCAAGATTTCGCGCGCGCCGGACTCGATCAACAGGAGGATCAATCGTTATGTCGAAACCGGTACTGGGACTGATACTCGGCGGAGTGCTCGGCGTCTTCGACGGGCTGACTGCATGGTTTACGCCCGAAGTGCGCAACGAACTGATGGGCATAGTCATCGGATCTACGTTCAAGGGCATCATCGCCGGAGTCGCCATCGGATACTTCGCGCGTAAATTCCGGTCGCTGCCGCTCGGCCTCGCCTTCGGCCTCGCCGTAGGCGCATTCCTTGCTTTCCTCGTCGCATACATGCAGGGGAAGTATTACTTCGAGATCATGCTGCCGGGAAGCATACTCGGGCTGATCGTCGGTTTCGCCACGCAGAAATACGGCGAGCCGAAAGCTGCCGGATAGTCCAAACAAACAGAAAAAGATAACGGAACATACGAAAATAGACGGAAACTACGGAAACAGGGGGATTTTCCATATGTCCCGTCTATTTTCGTATGTTCCGTTATCTTTTGTGCACTTGATTTTGGCGGCGCGGTCGGGTAGAGAAAATACAGTACTATTGCTGCAATCATCCGCCTGGAGATCATACATACATGAATTTTTGCAAAAACACACACGGCAAAAACCATCGGGCATGGATTCGTTCCATCATTTTTTTACTCTGTCTCGGACTCGCATTTCCGCTCGATGTACTGGCCGCCGCGCCGGCTCCTCAAAGCCGCAAGAAGAGTTCGTCAAAGAAGCCCACGCGCAAAAAGAGAACGACGACCACCCCTGCGCCGCGCCGGACTTTCGATCAGATGATGGGCACGGAGGGTGCTGTGGCGCCGGGCCAGTCTGTAATGATCAGCACCGCCGCCGGCGCGGTCGATCCCGGAAGCCTCGGCTCGCAGATTGATGAGTCCGCCCTGCGCGCGCACATAAAATTCCTCTCCGACGATTTGCTCGAAGGGCGCGGAACGGGAGCGCGCGGAGGGCTTCTGGCCGCAAAATACATTGCAGCGCAGTTCGAAGCCCTCGGCCTTGAACCCGCTGCGCCGGATCGCACCTACTACCAGCAGGTGCAGATGATCGGCGCAAAATCCGACCCGTCGACAAAGCTTGTGATCAAAAGCGAGGGCAGCAATGTCGCCAATGAAGGGGGCGGAAATGAAGGAGCCAATGCAGCGCAGTTCGCATTCGGCGATGAATTCGTCGCTGGAACCGATCTCGAAGACCCGTCGATAAACATCATTTCGGACATCGTATTCGTCGGTTACGGCGTGCAGGCGCCCGAATACAACTGGGACGATTACAAGGGTCTCGATGTGCGCGGCAAGGTGCTGCTGTGTCTGGTCAACGATCCGCCCGCCACCGAAGCGGAGCCCAAACTCTTCGGCGGGCGCGCGCTGACTTATTATGGGCGCTGGACCTACAAGTATGAAGAAGCGGCGCGCCGCGGCGCAGCCGGCGTCATTCTCGTTCATACCAGCGAATCGGCCGGCTACGGCTGGAGCGTGGTGCGCAATTCGTGGGGCGGCGAAAGATTCGGACTCGCGCCCGAAGCGGAAGCCCCTTCGCTGAGGCTCAAGGCCTGGGTTTCAGAAGAAGCCGCGCGCAGGATCGCGCTTATGGGCGGGCACGCGCTCAACGATCTGCAGCGCGCAGCCGCGTCGCGCGACTTTCGGCCCGTGCCGCTTCAGGCTCGCGTAGACATGACGCTCAAGAGCAGCGTGCGCCGCATCGCTGCGCCGAATGTCGCCGCGGTGCTGCGCGGCAGCGACCCGGAACTCAAAAACGAATTCATTATTTATTCCGGCCACTGGGATCATCTCGGAATACGGCCCGATCAGCCGGGCGACAACATATACAACGGCGCAATAGATAACGCGACCGGCATCGCCGGGATCATAACCATCGCGCAGGCTTTCGCCGCAATGCCGGTAAAACCGAAGCGCTCGATTCTGTTTCTCGCAACGACGGCCGAAGAACAGGGTTTATTGGGCGCAGAGTATTACACGCGGCATCCGCTCGTACCGCTTGCAAAAACCGCAGCCAACATCAATCTGGATTCGATGAACGTGCTCGGACCGACTTCGGATATCTCGCCTTTGGGATGGGATCGCTCGACGTTGGGCAAAATTATCGAGGCTGTTGCGACGGAAAATCAGGTGACGATTTCGCCCGACCCGCGCCCCGAACAGGGGCTGTTTTACCGCTCGGATCACTTTCCCTTCGCCAAGGCGGGCGTGCCCGCGGTCAGCTTCAATCCCGGAACAAATTTCGTAGGCCATTCGGAGAAATGGGTGGAAGAACAGCTCAGGGACTATCAGCAGAATCGCTACCATCAGCCCGCGGATGAATACAGCCCGAGCTGGGATTTGCGCGGCCTCGTGCAGCAGGCGCGGCTGGCATTCCTGGTCGGACTGCGTACCGCCAATACGCCGGAAGCTCCGCAATGGAATCCGGATGACGAATTCGCACGGGCGAGGAAAGAGAGATAACGGAACAAACGAAATGATACGAAAATGACGGAAAAGTTGAATATTTCCGTATGTTCCGTCTTATTTCGTTTGTTCCGTCATCTCTCTTTCCTCTTCGACCGAGAATTGCCGGTGTCGCCCTCAAAAGCAGGTTTCATAGAGATCGATCACATTGTAATCGTCATCGACTACGGGGATTACGCGCCATTTGTCGAAAACCGTGCAAGGATGCGACAGCCCGCAGCAGACCAGATCTCCGACCCTGACCGTTTCACCCTCTGCCGGAGCAAGATGCGCATGCTGATCGTTGAGTCCTATGATGCGCGATGCGGGCAACCGTTGCGCACGGCTCAGATCGCCTCCCTCGGGCAAGACAAACAGCGGCAGCGGCAGCCCCAGATCGTATGAACTGTCCCGCTTTCCGAAGTTGAGCAGCGCGTGTCCGGGCTCCGGCGCAGATTGCACCACAGCCCATAATTCGAGCGCCGGACGCAGTTCCGGCACGCGCGATGCGCCGCGCGTAATTCCCGCCGCCTGGTGCCGCTCGTAAAACCCGTGGTCGTGCGTTATGTAGGAACCGCTGCGCAGCACTATCCGGTAGTCGTCTTTTGCCGCGCTCGCAAGCCTGAGTACGCAATCGAGAAATGCGCTGCTGCCGATGCTCAGAATCGGCGCTTCGTTTTGCGTCGCAGATGAAATTCCAGCACGCAATTCGCGGCCGAATGCGCGAAGATCGGCGAAAAATTCGTCTACCTGACCCGCCGCCGCATCCACTCCCTCGGGCGACGATGCCAACCCTTCAAAGGCTTCTATTCCGGCTACGGACAGAACATCCGGATTGCGCAGCGCCTCGCGGCATACGTCAACGCCGGCCGCAAGCGAGCGCACACCGGTTCGCCAGCCCGACTTTCCCCATTCGATCAGCAGGCGCACGCTCCGGGACGCACCCGCGCGTCTGAGTCCCCCGGCGAGGATTCCGACGCCTGCGACGCTGTCTGCGAGCGTGTAGATTTCCAGCTCCGGATAATCGTTGATGAGCGCGGCAAGCCCGCGCAGGTTGGCTGCGTCTACGACCTGATTTGCGATCATTACACGATTGACGCCGAAGCGGGCGCATACGCCGGCCTGATGGACGTTGGCAACGGTAATGGCCCAGGCGCCGTGTTCGATCTGGCGGGCGAAGAGTTCCGGCGACATAGTGGTTTTGCCGTGCGGAGCGAGCAGCAATCCGTTTTCCGCGCACCACAGCGCCATTTCGCGCAGGTTGTGCGCAAGCGCCGATTCGCGCAGCACTACAAGGGGCAGCGGCATATCGCCGCGCAGCACGTTCCACCCCTTCAACGCAATTTGTGCGGGCGTAACCGGTGCGCCGTAGGGCAGTCCCTTGGTTGTATGATCAAACAGAACCCGACTGCGGTTCATCAATTAACCTCCCTTTTCCTCTCTGTTATCATTGGCAGTAAATTGGCGGTGAATTTTGCTTCGCGCAAGTAAAACGGGATTGTCGCGGATAAGAACGTCGTGGTAAAGTGCCTCTGCCGCAAACAGCAAAGCCATGTATATCAGCCGCAACCCGATTCAAATTTGCGGTCGGACCTCTTAAATATAACGGTCGGCGGTCCCGATTTGCGCCCTCCGAAAGGCGACGCTCAGCGATCTTGACAGGTGCCCCGATGCATTCGCAGTTCCAGAAAGAAGATCACAAGCCGATCGCGCCTGCCGACGCATTTCCCGGAAGTGACGGCGCTCGGATAATAAGGCAGTCGCTTCTTCGCGCGGCGCAAAAGAATCTTTCACGGCTTCCCGCCCCGGTTTTCCGGACATCCGACCCCATCAAAGTCACGATCGTGATCCTTTCCTGGGGACGAATCGAGCAGACCCTCAACGCAATTCGCTCCATCGGGGAGCACGTGCGCATTCCGTTCAGGCTTCTTCTGATAGACAACGGATCGGGCGAAAATGTTCAAAAACGTCTTCGGGAGCAAGCCGCCGCCCACGATTTCATTCAGCTCATATGCCTGACAGAAAATCTGGGTTGCGCAGGCGGACGCGCACTGGCGCTCGATTACGCCGATACCGAGTATGTCTGCTTTATGGACAATGACATCGAGGTATTCCCCGGCACCGTGGAGCATTTGTTCAATTGCCTGGAATCGCATCCCGAAATAAATGCCGCGGCAGGAAACGTTGTATTGCCTACCGGACGGCTCCACCTGTGCGGGGGCGACTATCGGGTCCGGGACGAAGTGCTGTTTTACGAACTGCTCGGATACGGCAAAAGATTCGACGATCCTTCCATAGGTGAGTCAGGCCCCTGCAAATGGGTCAACGGCGGCATGACTTTGTTTAGAAGAGAAACGCTTCTCAAGCATCCGTATGACCTCGAAATGAGCGGGTATTACGAGGATCTGGAGTGGTGTTACCGTCTGAACGGGCAGGGCGAAGGCGCATTCTACCGGAGCGTTGAAGCGCTTGCATTGCACCATCACGAACCGAAAGTGCCCGACTCGTCGCTTCCCATAGAGGAAAGAAAACGGCTTGCGCTGCCCTTTATTCAGGCCATAGCTCATTTCCACGCACGGCACGGCTGCATCATCCAGAATCTTTTTGATTTCATCCCGGAACTCAAGTTTCCGAATCACCAACCCGACATTCTCTCGGGCAAACTCATACTGACGCTGCTCAGAGCTTACGGAGCGGATTGGCTGCTGGACAAATGGCGTCCGGGAGACATCGATACTGTGTCGATGGTCAACGAACTGCTGGCCCGGGACCTTACGCCGGGCAGCGATAATCAGGAATCCCGCGAACTGATCGAGATGCTGATGCTCGTTTTAAGCGAACATCAGGGAAGGCTCGCTCAGGAGCGAAAAGCCAAACTATCGGTTGAATGGGCCTTGAGCCGGAAACAGGACGAACTCGATGCACTGGCGAAGGAGTCGGCCAGAAAGGACAGGCGAATAAAATCGCTGGTTGCACACGTCAAGGAACGGCAACAGGCCATAGAAGCTCTTCAGCAATCCCGGCTCTTCAGAATACTTGCATTATATTGGCGGCTGCGGCAGTGGATGCGGAGTGCAGCCGGTATGGTATGGTCGGCGTTTAACCGCTGTGTGCGGTTCCTCGGTTCTTTCCGCTGGTCGCGCAAGGCGTTGAAATCCGTACGGAAACCGGCCGAATTTGTGGGGCGCATCAACCTGATACTTTTCAGGATAATCGTTCAGATCACCACGAGCCTGCCGCGCTCGCTCAAACTCAGCTTCACTTTTCAACTCCCCTCAGGGAAAAACGATTCGTCGCACGCATCATCCAAAACCCCGGAGTTTCATTCTACTTCGGGCCTGATGACGACGCGCGACCTGATGGTTTCCGGAGATATAGATTCGGGGTCCGGCGATCCTGAAATTTACGATGTATTGTCTTTTTCCGTAATCGAATGGGATTTCCGCTTTCAGCGTCCGCAACAGTTGCTGACGCAATTCGCCCGGAAAGGACACCGCGTATTTTACCTGAGCACGACCTTTCATCAGGACGGATCGCAGATGCTGCTGCGGAAGATCGACGAGAGGATCGTCGGGATGCAACTGCCCGGCCCCGAGGATCTGAACCTTTACCGGCAGGTGCTCGATGATGAAACCCTGGCCGGATTCGTTCGCGCGATCGATCGGTTTCAATACGAGGCCGGCATCACAAACGCCGTTGTCCTGGTTCAACTGCCGTTCTGGAAAACGCTGGCCGAGGCGGTGCGGAAACGCTGGGGATGGAAGATCGTTTACGATTGCATGGATGAGCACAGCGGTTTTTCCACAAACACGCCCGCGATGCTCAGACAGGAAGAGGAACTGATCGAATCCAGCGATCTCGTGATTGCAACATCACAACTTCTACTCGCCAAGACCTCGCGCCTTGCGCGCCGCACGCTGCAACTGCCGAACGCTACGGACTTCGACCATTTCAGCCGCAATCACTCCATTCAATCGGGACCGTCGACGATATTATCCGGTCTGGACGGCTCCGTAATCGGATATTACGGAGCCATATCCGACTGGTTCGATGTTGAAATGATCCGATCCGCCGCCGTTGCCCGCCCCGACTGGCAGTTCGTGCTGATAGGCAGTACGTACGGAGCCGATGTAAGACCTCTCAAACATCTGAAGAATGTCCATCTGCTCGGCGAGCAGCCCTACGATATTCTGCCCCGTTACCTGGAGCGATTCGACGTCGCCTGCATCCCGTTTCTGATTACGCCGCTGACGATGGCCACCAATCCGGTCAAGTTCTACGAATACCTCAGCGCAGGCAAGCCTGTCGTTTCGGTCGAATTGCCGGAGCTTGAGCCGTACCGGGAGTTTTATTATCCCGCACGCAATCACGAAGATTTCATACTTCAAATCGAAGAAGCCCTGCTCGAAGACTCGCCCGAACAGGCCGAGCGCCGCGTGGATTTCGCCAGATATCAGACCTGGCAAATGCGATACAGGGCATTGGACGAAGCCGTAAGGCGGCTCTACGGCAAGGCCGCGATCGTAATCGTCAGCTACAACAACTTCAAATACCTCCAGATGTGCCTCGACAGCATATGGGCGAAAACCATTTACCCGAATTATGAAGTCATAGTTGTGGATAACGGATCGGAGAGCGAAGTTATCGAGTATCTCGAAGCCGCACAGCAAAACGAACCTCGTATTAAAGTCATTTTCAACGGAGACAATCTTGGATTTTCAGTCGCCAATAACATAGGAATCAGAGCGGCCGGCGACTGCGAATACATAATACTGCTCAACAACGATACGGTAGTTACCCGCGGCTGGCTGAGCAGACTGATTTACTATCTCGACGACCCGGCGACGGGGCTGGCAGGGCCCGTGACCAATTCCATAGGCAATGAGGCCAGAATCAACGTCGACTATCACGGTATCGAAGGCCTGGATGCATTCGCGGAAAAATACACCCACGTGCACGCGGGCCAAACTTCGGAAATAGCCGTTCTGGCGATGTACTGCGTGGGGATTCGCAAGGAGGTGCTGGATCGTATAGGACTGCTCGATGAGCGTTTCTCGGTGGGTATGTTCGAGGATGACGATTACTCTCTGCGCGTCCGGCGCGCGGGATACAGGGTGCTGTGCGCCGAAGACATATTCGTCCATCACTGGGGAGGCGCTTCGTTCAAGAAGCTGGACCAGAAGGAATATCTCCGAATCTTCAATGAAAACCGGGCAAAATTTGAAGACAAATGGGGCATCGAGTGGAAACCCCACAAATATCGCGCGGGAGTACACTAGAGCAATTTCCGGTTCGGGAGGAAAGAGAGATAACGGAACAAACGGAATGAAACGAAACAAACGAAAAAGCTGATGATTTCGGTGGTTTTCACCTATTTTCGTTTGTTTCGTTTCATTCCGTTTGTTCCGTTATCTCTCTTTCCTCCCGAATTGGTTCGCTCAATACCTTGAACGCTTTTCTGAAATCCCGAATCGCGCCTGTAAACCTTCTATGGGTCACCGTAACGGTATTGGCCCTTTGGGCGGTGCTGATGCTTGCCCGGTATACGTTGACCGTGCACCGTGCGGCCGTACAGTCCAACGATCAGTCGACGGCGCTGCTGTGGTTGCTTGGGGGTATTGCGGTATTGCTGACGCCGGCTTTCGGGCGCCGGGTGCGGACAACTGCTGCGTGGTGCATCGGGGCGGCGGGTATCGGGGCGGCGATGGTTGTACTCAGCGGGCAGCTTTCGGCGGCGCTGATCGCATTGTGGCTGACGGCGCTGGCCGGAGCCTGGGGCGACTGGTTGCTGCGGCGTTTGAGAATTTCGCTGCCTGATGATGAGTTGAGATGGTGCAGCATAATATTGCCGGTCGGACTGACGATGCTCGGCATGCTTGGACTACTGCTGGCGCTTGCCGGGCAACTGGCGCCGCTGCGCGTCCGCGTAATCCTCTCGGTCCTCACGCTGCTGCAATGGCGCACGTTTCAGCGATGCGCGGTGCGGACCGTACGAATTCTCAAAACGATTCCTTCGTGGTTCCAATCCTCGCCGACATACGAGCAGGCAATGTTTACGGTCTCATTTTCCTGTCTCTGCGTGCTCGGCCTGATGTGGGCCCTGACGCCCGAAATCCAGTACGACGGAGTCAACTATCATCTCGCGGTTCCGAAAGTTTATGTTGCCGAGCAGCGGCTCGTAGACATTCCGCTCTACATTCACTCCTACCTGGCGCGGCTGGCCGATATGCTCTTTACCGTTGCGCTGGCCGTACACGGTCAGATGGCAGCCAAGCTTCTGGTGTTCGGCATGGGCATATGTACGGCGCTTACGGTATACGTGCTGGGGAGATCGGTTTTCAACGCGCGCAGCGGGCGGTGGGCTGCGCTGCTGTTTGCCTCCACGCCGCTGGTGATATGGCTTTCAACGACTACGTATATTGATTTGTGCCTGGGACTGTTTTTTCTGTGCAGTTTGAATTGTTTCCTGCTGTGGCGCGAATCGGGGCAAACGGGATGGCTTGCGGCAAGCGCGATTGCGGCAGGTGCGGCGATCGGGGCGAAGTTCAGCATACTGTATGGATTTCCCGTAGTGGCTTTGGTTCTACTGTACGATCTGGTCAGAGACAGGCAACTGTCGGGCACGGGTAAAACAGGCAGGCTTGCGGCTTATATTGCGCTGGTTGGGCTGATTGCGGCGCCCTGGTACATCATCACCTGGGTATTTACCGGCAATCCGTTTTTTCCGTTCCTGAACGGGATTTTTCGGAATCCGCTGATTCCGCCGGTCAACGATCTGGGACTGAGCGAACTATGGGGTGTTGGTACATCACCGGGTGCGTTGCTGCGACTGCCGTTTGCATTCACATTCGATACGCACTTGTTCGGAGAAGCTTTGCCCGACGGCGCAATCGGCATTGCATTGGTATTAACGCCACTCGCGGTACTACTGGCGAAGCGGCGCACTCCGGCGATCAATTTGCTGATGGGCGCCGCCGGCGTGTATCTTTTGCTGCTGGGGCTGACGTTTCAATACGCCAGATTCTATATTCCGGTTTATCCGTTGATCTGCCTGCTCGTCACGGGAGCGATATTCGGCGTCGAGTCATGCAATCGGCGGCAGGGCCTGATTGCGGGTGTACTGGCAATCGCGGCCGTGATCCAGTCGGCGGCGACGCCGTCGATGTACTGGAATATTCCGGGACGTTTTCCTCTGAAGCTGGTGCTGGGGCGGGAGCGGCCCGAAGCATTTCTGGTTCGGACTCTGGCGCCGTACCGCGCCGTGCAGTACCTGAACGGAGTGACGCAGCCGGGGCAAAAAGTGCTGGGACTCGGCGTCGAACAGGCGCGTTTTTATCTGAATGCGCCGCTGGGATCGCCGGGCGTATCACCCGAAGTAACGACGATTCTCAGGACTGAATCCGATGAAGACCTGATCGAAAGACTGCTGCGGAGAAACTACGTTTATCTGTGCATCAATAAATTAGCCCTGTCCGATCCCTCGACATGGCCGTTTCTGGACGAAACGTTTCTGGATCGACATGCTGTACTTGAATTCGAGAGAAATCATACTTCGGTATATCGCCTGTACCGGGCAAACGAGAAGCCGGAGCCGGTTGCCGAGCCGCCCAATAAGGCCGATTTTTCAGCGTCGCAAAACCCACTGAAAGTCTGCGACGGAACGGGGTTGGGCGTAACGACGCTCAGATGGAAGGCTCCCGGAGCGAGCCGGATCGAGGTACACATCAACGATCCTGACGGACCGACGTTCGCGGCGGGCGAAGCGGAAGGCTCGGCAGAGACGCAGAAATGGGTATCGGACGGTACGGTGTTTTTTCTTCAGGATGTCTCCGGCGGAGTGAAGGCTTCGCCCGACAATACGATTGCCGTGCTGAAGATAAAGGTAACGAGTGCGGGCTGCCCCTGAGTAGGTCTATTGCAACAACAAAGCGCGTTAAAAAAACCCGATTGGAGCCCGTACCCGTTTTGAGAAGAAATGCTCGACATCGCAGGAGGATTGCAGACCTGAAGCGCGTTGCGGGAATTCTGGGGGCGTGCGTATTGTACTTTTGCGGCTGCTCAAATCCACCGGGAATCAAACAATCGCCGGAGGTCAAACAACCGGTCGGCGTCAACGAGCGGCCGACGGGCTCTATCACAGCTTCGCCCAACCCGATACGGGTTTGCGCGGACGCGCTGACCGGTGTGACGAATCTTTCCTGGACATCGAACCGAACCCTGATAGTCGAAGTGCACGTTGATTCGCCCGCCGGACCGCTGCTCAGCCGCACCGGATCTTCGGGCAGCACGACTACGGGAGACTGGGTCGTAAACGGGCAGGTATTTTATCTTCAGGACGCATCGCACGACGAACCGCTCACGCCGTTGACTACGATCGCTTCTGTAACGGTCAAACACACGCAGGAAGGGTGTCCACCCGATTAGCTTCCTGCCTGCGGTTGCTGAAAAGGCGGGCGCGAAGCATTATATTCAGGCAATGGAGGTGTGGGAACAACGGGATGGCGTGGGAAGAAACGGCAGCCAGTAATGCAGATACCGCCGGCGAAAAGTCGATCGGGTCCGGGCGGCGCGCGCTGGTGCGTTTATGGTTGATCGAACTCGGCGCACTGACCGCAATCATCGGATCGTTGTGGGTCAAGCAGATTTATTTCAACATCGCGCAGCGCGCGGCGTGGGCTGCGCCGGAAGAATCATTCTGGCAATGGGGCCAGAGCCATCTGAGCGTGCTGAGCCTGTCGCTTGCGATTCTGCTGCTTTTGTTCGGGCCCTTTCCGCTTATCCCCCGTTTCTTCCGTTTCGGGCTGCTGCTTGGGCTCAATCTGATCCTGACCTCGCTCATAGTCGCCGACATCATCCACGCACAGTTTTTCGGGGCCGCAGTTTCCGTACTCAGTCTGGCCAACACGCATATGCTCGGCGCCGTGATTCCCAGCGTCGTCGAGGCGTTGCGGCCCGCATATCTGATATTCTACCTGGATTTCATACTCGGCATCATCGCGCTGCCGTATTACCGGCGCGCCAGCCGCAGCATTCCGCGACTTGAGCGCAGGCATACGGCCTCGGTCAGCGCAGCGCTGCTTGTGGTGGGGCTGCTGCTTTTTTCTCCGTCAGTACGCGTGATGGAGGAAAAACACCAGCAGGGGCTGACGATGGGATTTCAACGCGAAATCAGTTCCGCGCTCGGACTCTTTCCCTATCATTTCTGGGACGTAGTCTACAACCTGAGGTCGGAGCGAACGCGCAGCAGGCAGGAGGATCTGAATCGGGCCAGACTGTATTTGGACGAAGTCCATCGGGAAGGCGAGCCGAAATCCGAACTCTTCGGTGCAGCGCGCGGAAAGAACCTGATCCTTATAAGCGCGGAATCGTTTCAGGCATTTCCCATCGGGCTGGAAGTCGACGGGCAGCCCGTCACGCCGCGGCTTTCGGCATTCATCAGGGAGAGTCTGTACTTCAGCAATTTCTACGATCAAACAAGTCAGGGCCGCACTTCGGACGGCGAGTTTATGGCGCTCAATTCCCTGCATCCGCTTTCAATCGGGGACATTCCGACGCAATACAACGCAAACTTTTTCCACGGAGCGCCGACAATACTTGCGCATCAAGGCTATGCGACGCTCTCGGCCTGCGCCGCTCCGGGCACGGTCTGGAGTATGAAAGTCATGCATTCGCGGTATAACTTTCAGCAGTCTTTTTATGAAGACAGTTTCAAGGAAGGGGATCGTCTGAACGGGGCGTGGATGGTGGACGGGGATTTTTTTGCGCAGGTGGTTCCGCTGCTCAAATCGCAGAAGCAGCCGTTTATGGCATTCATGCTGAGTTCTTCGAGCCATCACCCGTTCAAGATGCCGCAGAAGTTTCGGACGCTGAAGCTCGGCAAACTGGAAGGCGCCGTGCTCGGCGATTATCTGCACTCGGCGCGCTACTTCGACCAGTCGTTCGGCGAATTCATCGACGGGTTGCGTCAGGCCGGGTTGCTGGATCAATGCGTGATTGCGGTTTACGGGGATCATCGCGGCGTATGGGCAAAGGACATTCCGCAACTTGCTCAACTGCTCGGCGCATCGGAACAGGATGAATACTACAGATTCAAGGTGGAAAAGAGAGTGCCCTTCATCGTGCGGCTTCCTCACGCAGCGGCGGCCAGACAGATCGATATCGCCGCCGGGCATCTGGATATCGCGCCGACGCTGCTGAGCCTGCTCGGGCAGGATTTCACTCAAGCCGCGATGCTCGGTCAGGATCTCACTACGGAGCGCGAGCATATGGTTGTGTTCCGGGACGGCAGCTTCGCCGACGGCAGGCATTTGTACATCAACCGGCCCGACCCGACGCAACCGCCCACGTGCTACGTAGCCGCAACGGGAGAAAAGATCTCCTGCGGTCAGTTCGAGGCGCAGCGCCGCGCGGCGCTCGGACGCCTTGAGATCTCCGACATAATCATCAGCGGTAATCTGGTTTCAGAGATCGTCGCGAGCGGGGATTCGGCGCCTCAGCGCGGAAGCGTAAACGCACTCTTGAATCCCGGCTTTGAAGACCTGGCAGAGGGCAAGCCGACCGCGTGGGGAATCGCGGGCAATCCGGTTGTGGACATTCTGGGGTTGTATGCCGCCGATGGAAAAACGGCGCTGCAATCCAAAGGAGTGCGCGACGTGTTTTACCAGACGGTTGGGGTAAAACCCGACAGCGTATATCTCGTCGAATGCTACGCTCGCGCAACGGCCGCGGATCAGCAGGGCCGATTGCAGATCAACTGGCTCGACGCCGAAGGCAAACTGTTGAAGGAGCAGGTTGAAATCTTCAAGGTGGCCCAGCGCTGGGAACGATACGGAAGAATCGTCATCCCGCCGCCCGGAAGCGCAGCCGCTGCACTGTACGCCGGCGCGCTCGATCCCGGCGCGGTCTGGTTCGACAATCTCTTTCTGGGCGAAACAAGAGTAACGCCAGGCGATAATTCGCGTTAAACCGATCCACAGCAGATTGGTACAAAGCGTGAGACATAAAAGGAGAGATAACGCAACATTCGAAATAAGACGGAAACTACGGAAATATTCAGCTTTTCCGTGATTTTCTTATCATTTCGAGTGTTGCGTTATCTCTCCTTTTATGTCTCGATGTCGTGTGGTTTGATTTACAGTGGTTTCGATTTTGGTGTTCAGTACTCTGCCAATCAAGTTCTTTGAGTTTTTCAGCCGCGGAGCGGCGAAAGATCTGTAGCCTGGTGCGTCAGCGCCAGGTCAGCAGGCGAAAAACGTTTGAGCCCTGAAAGGGCGAAAGATCTTCCGCCCCTCCGGGGCTTACAGGTTTTTTCCACACCTACCCAGGGCTTACGCCCTGGGCTACAGATCTTTCGCCGCTCCGCGGCTCAAAACTCAAAAACTTTGTTTACAGAGTACTGAACACCAAAATCGAAACCGCTGTAAAAAGCGTATCCCAAATACGCGTTTGCTTCAGGAGGGGGAGAGATCGACATGAACAAATACTACATAACGACGCCGATCTTTTACGTCAATTCCCACCCGCACCTCGGCCACCTGTACGTGACGCTGGTGGCCGACACGCTTGCGCGCTACAAGCGGCAGCGCGGGGTCGAAACGTTTTTTCTGACCGGCACCGATGAACACGGACAGAACATAGAGCGCGCGGCCGAGGCCAAAGGCGTTGCGGTGAGCGAGCACGTAGACGCATTCGTCGCCGAGTTTCAGGAGATGTTCGCGGCATTCAACATACGCGAAGATCACTGGGTGAGAACCACGCACGATTACCATCAGCGCGGCGTGGCCGAGATGTGGAGGCGCGCGCGCGACGCCGGCTACATCTACAAGGGACAATACGAGGGCTGGTACTGCGTCGGCTGCAACGAATTTCTGAGCGAGGATCAGACCTACGAGGGGCCTGACGGCGCGCCGTTTTGCCGCACGCACGAACGCGCGCTCGACCGGCTCTCGGAAGAAAGTTACTTCTTCCGTCTTTCGGATTTTCAACAGCGCTTGCTCGACCTGTACGAAAGCCGACCCGAGTTCATACAGCCCGACGCGCGGCGCAACGAAGTCATACGTTTCGTCAGCGGCGGCCTGAACGATCTTTCGGTCAGCCGCGTCTCGGTCAAATGGGGCATCCCGGCGCCCGACGATCCGGCGCATACGATTTACGTGTGGTTCGACGCGCTTTCGAATTACATTACCGCCGTTGGTTTCGGCGTCGATACGCGCAATCTCGAGGGGGAAGTGACGGGCGACGACGCGCAGTTCCGGCGCTACTGGCCTGCAGATCTGCATCTGGTCGGCAAGGACATACTGCGGTTTCACGCGGTTTACTGGCCGGCGTTTCTGATGGCGGCGGGCATCGAGTTGCCGCGTCAGGTTTATGCACACGGAATGTGGATGTCGGGCGGCCGCAAGATGTCGAAATCGCTCGGCAACGTCATAGACCTGAACACGTTGCGGCGGCATTTCACTCCCGACGCGGTACGATATTTCTGCCTGCGCGAAATGGTATTCGGGCAGGACGGGGATTTCACCTATGAAGCGCTCCTCGACCGCGTGAACGCCGATCTGGCCGCGGGACTCGGCAACCTGTCGAGCCGTACGCTGACGATGGTGCGGAACTACTGCGGCGGCGAAATTCCCGCAGCGGATACGGGCGAAGACCGGGCGCCGGCATCGTTGACCGACGGGGCAATCGGAGTGCGGGCTGCGGTGGAATCGGCGGTGGAGGATTTCGACCGGGGTTTTGAGAGCTGCAGTTTCAGCCGCGCGCTCGAAGCGGTCTGGGCCGCGATTGCGCGCGTGGACAAGTTCATCTCCGATGCGAAACCGTGGGATCTGGCGAAAGAGCCGGAAAATCGCGCCGCACTCGAACTCGTGCTTGCGACTTCGACGGCGGCGCTCAGGCGTCTGACGGCGCTGCTAGCTCCGGTACTGCCCGAAGCTGCGCAGCAGATCTGGGAGCAACTCGGCGAACAGGGTGAAGCAATCGGAGTCGCCCCCGCATCGCTCGCCTGGGGCGCGGCGCCCGGACAGCGCATCGGCGAAATCAAGGGGGTATTCCCCCGTCTGGACAAAAAGAGGATTATGGAAGAAATCAAACAGCAAGAGATAAAAGACCAAATCACGGAAGAAAAAACCACCGGCGAACCGGGCGCATCTCCCGTCGTAGTCGCCGACACGCAACCGCTGGACACTCCACCCGCCGTCGTAGAAACGGAAACACCGGGGATTGCCTGGATCGGGATCGAGGATTTCGTAAAAGTCGAACTGCGCGCCGGCGAAGTGTTGACCGCCGAGCGCGTGCCGAAGGCCGACAAGCTGCTGCGCTTTACGATCGACCTCGGGGAGGCGCAGCCGCGGCAGATACTGGCCGGCATTGCACAGTATTACGAGCCGGAGAAGCTGATCGGACGCAAGGTGATCGTAGTGGCGAATCTCGCGCCGCGAAAGCTGCGCGGCCTGGAATCTCAGGGGATGATACTTGCCGCCTCGATCGGAGAAGAGGGCCGTCCCGTGCTGGCCGGATTTCTTGAAGAAGTTCCGAACGGGGCGAAGCTGAAGTAAGAAAGTGCTGAGTGCGAGGAGGAGAAGAAAGTGCTGAGTGCTGAGTGCTGAGTGCTGAGTGCAATCAGGAACTGAAGAACTTCTATACAGAACATCTGTAAATAAAGTTCCTGATTTCCTGATTTCCTGTTTGCACTCAGCACTCAGCACTCAGCACTCAGCACTTTCTTCTCTCCCTTCTATGCTGATCGACTCTCACGCACATCTGGATACGCCGGTTTACGACGAGGATCGCGCCGAAGTCATTGCGCGCGCACGCGCGGCGGGCGTCGAACTGATGCTCGAAATTGCGGGCAGCGACATCGGCGAAGGATCGCTCGAAAAGGGATTGCGCCTGGCCGAGGATCATTCTTTTATTTATGCCGCCGTGGGATTGCATCCGCACGAGGCGAGCATCTACGACGATGCGCTCGAAGCCGAACTCATTGCCGCGAGCCTGCGCCCGAAAGTCATAGGCTGGGGCGAAATAGGGCTCGATTATCACTACGACAACAGCCCGCGCCCGGCGCAGCGCCGCGCATTCCGGCGCCAACTCGAACTTGCGCTCGACCGCCGATTGCCCGCAATTATCCACACGCGCGAGGCCGAAGCCGACACTCTTGAGATTTTAAGGCGCGCGTGGGCGCTCGGGGGCGGCGGCGAAATCGGAGGCATAATCCACTGCTTTACGGGCACAGCCGAATTCGCCGAAGCGGCCGTGGATATGGGTTTTCTTGTTTCGTTTTCCGGGGTGCTGACATTCAGGAAAGCGGAAGATCTGCGGGCGATTGCGGCGCGTCTGCCTCTGGACAGACTGCTCGTTGAGACGGACTGTCCTTATCTTGCGCCGATACCGCATCGCGGCCGGCGCAACGAGCCGGCCTTTGTGCGCGCAACGGCGGAATGTATGGCCGAAGTCAGGGGCGTATCGCTCGAAGAAATCGCCCTTGCGACCACAACCAACTTCCGCCGCCTGTTCAGGTTACAGGACCAACCCGAGGGCGCGCCCCCCAACCTGCAACCCAATGATTGACACAACGGGCGGCCCCGGGTTACAACTTCACGCTTGTCCGTGATACTTATTTGAACGAACATCCACCGTCAGGCGACACTTTTGCCGTAGGCTCTGTTGTCGTGGAACTTGTGAATTATGGCGCAGCAGAACAGCTTTGACATCACCTCCCAGATAGACCATGCCGAAGTAGTGAATGCCGTGAATCAGGCGCTCAAGGAAGTGCAGACGCGGTTTGATTTCAAGGGCAGCAAGAGCACGATTGAGATTGAAGGCAAGGCGGGGATCGTTCTGGTAGCGGACGACGAGTACAAGCTGAAGAGTCTGGACGACATTTTGCAGTCGAAGCTGGTCAAGCGCGGCGTGCCGCTCAAGGGATTGAGCTACGGCAAAGTGGATTCGGCGCTCGGCGGAACGGTGCGGCAGCGGATCGAGCTGCAGCAGGGCATTCCGCAGGAGAAGGCCAAGGAGATCGTCAAACACATCAAGGATCTGAAGTTCAAGGTTCAGGCCTCGATTCAGGGAGATCTCGTGCGGGTGACGGGCAAGGACCGCGATACGCTGCAGGAGGTGATAGCCTCGTTGCGGCAGCGCGACTTCGGAATCGACATGCAGTTTACAAACTATAGATCGAACTGAGGAGAGAAGAAGTGCAGACGGGGAAGAAGA
>JAHBSF010000110.1 GCA_019639255.1 Acidobacteriota bacterium
AGGCTGTATTCCGCCGCCGGCTTCGCCGGCTGAGTGACTCCGATTTGTCAAGTTCTTGCTGGATTGTGTGTCGCACTTTGAATTACACCCGTTTCAAAACGGTCAAGAAGGAGTATTCCAGGTGGAGTATCGAAAACTCGGGAAAGTTTTGGCATTTTTGCTGTTCGGCGGCGCGCTCATCTGGGGTCCGGGCCTGCGCGCGCAGAACAGGAAACCGGCGGATTGGCTGACCGACGGCGGCAACATCGAACGCACCGCCTGGCAGCAGAACGAAGATCTGATCTCCACTGCGAGCGTCAAAAACATGAAGCTGCTGTGGAAGACGCAGCTCGATAACGAACCGCGCCAGATGCACAATCTGCTGCCCGCTCTGATTGCGAGCAATGTGACGACGGCAAACGGCCCGAAACAGATCGTCCTTGTCACCGGCGTCTCCGACAACCTGTACGCGCTCGATGCCGAAAACGGGGCGCTGCTCTGGAAGCATCATTTCAAGACCGACTGGGTTCCACCTCCGGGCGGCGGGCGCGGCGCGGGCATTCTGTGTCCCGGCGGCATCACCGCGACGCCGGTAATCGGGCCGGCATCGACGCCCGGCAAATACATCGTCTACGCCGCAGCCTGGGACGGAACCTTGCGCCGGCTGGATCTGGCGACGGGTGAAGAGATCGTCCCGCCCGCCAAATTCATGCCCCCCAACGGCAAGCCCTATGCGCTGAATCTGTACAACAACGCCATCTATACGCACACCGCACAGGGCTGCGGCGGCAACCCGAATATGGTTTACATATACGATCTGGCGACGGATAAAGTCGGCTCGTGGGGGCCGGCGGGCGGCGGGATGTGGGGGCGCACGGGTCCGGCGATCAGCAGCCAGGGCGTGATGTATACGGGAACGGGCGACGGGCGCTGGGATCCGGAAAACGGCATCTACGGCAACGGCATCATCGGCGTCAGGCAGGATCCGGAGACCAAAGCCGGCAAGCTCGTGGATTATTACGGCCCGTCGAACGCCGAGTGGCTTTTCAAGCGCGATCTGGACATGCAGGTCACGCCGGCGATCTTCAAGTACAAGGACAGGGAGTTGATGGTCGATGCGGGCAAGGAGTGCGTGGTTTATTTGATGGATACCGAATCCATCGGCGGAGACGACCATCGCACGCCGCTTTACCGCACGCCGCTGATCTGCAACGAAGAGGTCAACTTCGCCTCCGCGGGCATCTGGGGTTCGATGGCGTCGTGGGAAGACGCCAGAGGCGCGCGCTGGGTGCTTACGCCCTTCTGGGGGCCGAAGCATTCGAAATTCAAGGCGCCGATCGAACACGGCGCGGTCAAATACGGCGCCATCGCCGCCTTCAAGGTCGAAGAGAAAGCCGGCAAATGGATGCTTGCGCCGGCCTGGATTTCGCGCGATATGAACCGCGCCGAACCGCCCGTAATCGCGGGCGGCGTCATCTTCGCCTACGGCAGCGGCGAAGACACCGACCAGGCCAGGTTCGACATAGGACTTGCTTACAACAGCGCGGAATACCGCATCAAGGGCTCGACGCGCGCCGTGCTTTATGCGCTCGACGCCCAAACGGGCAAGGAACTGTGGTCGAGCGGCGACGAGATCAAATCCTGGAGCCACTGGGGCGGGCTTTCGGTCGCCAACGGACGCGTCTACATCAATACTTTCGACGGTATGCAATACTGCTTCGGCATCAAGAGGGCGGGTGAGTAACAGGAAGAGAGATAACGGAACAAACGAAAATAGACGGAACATACGGAAATATTCAACTTTTCCGTAATTTTCGTTTCATTTCGTTTGTTCCGTTATCTCTCTTCAAGATTTCGAGGATTGCCATGAGCAGACAAACTGCAACATCTGTCATGCGTGCGCTGGCGCTCGTCGCGCCCGGGCGGATGGAGGTACGCGAGATTGCCCGGCCCGCACCCCAATCGCGCGAAGTGCTCTTGAGGGTGGGCGGCGTCGGATTGTGCGGCACCGACTTTCACATTTTCGAGGGGCACGCCAATTACCACAGCGATGCGCAGGGCCGCCTGATTCCGCTTTCGGAGCAGGCGCAGATTCTCGGGCACGAGTTCTGCGGCACGGTAGTGGAAACGGGCAGTGCGGTGACGGATCTGCGCGTCGGCGACCGCGTCGTCGTGGATCAGGGGTTGAGTTGCGTCAGCCGCGCCGCCGAAGAGTTGTGCGAATATTGCGCGACGGGCAATTCGCATCAGTGCATCGAATATCGCGAGCACGGCATTACGGGACTGCAGGGCGCGCTCGCCGAATACATCGCGGCGCCTGCGGTCAACGCCGTCAAAGTGGAAAGCGACCTGCCGATGGAGCAATGCGCGCTGGTCGAACCGCTCGGCTGCATCATTCATTCAAGCGCGATGCTTCAGCAGGCGCGCGCGCGATACACCTTCAATGGCGAACGTCCGGTGCGCAATGTACTGGTATGCGGCGCCGGCCCGGCCGGTCTGCTCTTTACGCAATACCTGCGCAACGTGCTCGGATTCGAAGGGCTGCTTATAGTCAGCGAACCGTCTGGGCAGCGGCGCGAACTGGCGCTCGGTTACGGGGCGAGCGCGGCGCTCGATCCGGCGCAGACCGAGTTGGCGCCTGCGGTGCAGGATCTGACCCGCGGCGAGCGCATTCATTGCCTGATCGAATCGGCGGGCGCGGCGCAACTGTTCAGGCAGATGCCGGGGCTGCTGCGCAAGCAGGCGACGGTTCTGCTTTACGGGCACGGGCATCACGGAGTGGATCTGGGCGTGCTCAACAATGTGCAGTTTCTGGAGCCGACGCTTGTTTCACCGATCGGCGCATCGGGCGGCTTCGATCAAGACGGGCGGCCGGGCACCTACCGGCAGGCGCTGGATCTGTTGAGCAGCGGCCGTATCAACGTCTCCAGGTTCATCACTCATTGTTATCGCACGCTTGAGGAAGTACCGCGCGGTTTCGCAGAGGATCGCCGCAGCGCCGATTTCATCAAGGGCGTAGCGCTGCTTGACCATTGATCGTCAAAATCGGTCATCAAATGGATCATCAAATCTGGAGGACTCCCGATTATGAGAAGACTTGTTGCCGTGCTGATCTGTTGTTTCGGCTGTGGTCTGGTCTGGATGAGCAAATCTAAAGCCCAGAGCCGGGACTGGATGACCGGCAATGGCGATGCGCAGCGCTCGGCCTGGATCAGGACGGATGCGAAGATTTCGCCCGAGTCGATGCAGAAGCCGGGCTTCACCTTCCTGTGGAAGCTCAAGCTCAATAATCGGCCCAGACAGTTGAACTCGCTTGCGCCGCCCGCTACGCTCGAACGACTGATCGGCTACCGGGGCTTTCGCATGCTCGGCTTTGTCGGCGGCAGCTCCGACAGGATCTTTACCATAGACACCGACCTCGGCCGCATGGAGTGGGAAAAACAACTAACCTCAACCGCTCCGGCGCGGCCCGGAACGCTTGCCTGCCCCGGCGGAATGACGACCGGAGTCGTGCGCCCAACGCTTGCCGCCTTGCCGCCGTTGCCTTCGGGCGGCGGCCCGGGGCGCAGCAACCCGGCGAGAAGCGCGGTCGGCGAGCCCGGTCAGGGGGCGGTTACATTGGCAAACGTCCGGCCGTCCCCGCCGTCTCCGCCGCCTGCCGCAACCCCGCGGCCCGCTCAACCTCCGTCTCCGCCGCGCCTCAATCCCGCAAATCCGCCGGGCGGCCAGTTCGGGAGCGGACCTTTTCTGGTCTACGCGCTCTCTAGCGACGGCCGGCTGCACTCGATGCATCTCTCGAACGGCGACGATTACGAACCGCCCGTGGAATTTCTGCCGCCGAATGCAAACGCTCAGGGGCTTATAGTCGTCGATAACGTTGCTTACGTCGTTACCGATGGGAATTGCGGCGGCGTCCCGAACGGCGTATGGGCGCTGGATCTGGTTTCCAGACAGGTCAGCAACTGGAAGGGCAATCTGGCGGGTCAGGCCGGCGCCGCTTTCGGCGGAGATGGAACGGTCTATGTGACGACGGCAGGCGGCGGCGAATCGGCCAACTCGCTGGTGGCGCTTGAACCGAAGACCTTGACGGTGAAGGACTGGTATACGGCGGATCGGGAGTTTTCGAGTTCGCCGGTGATCTTCGAGTACAAGGGCAGGACGTTGATCGCCGCGGCGACAAAAGACGGGCGCGTGCATCTGCTCGATACCGCCAGGCCGGGCGGCGCAGATCATCGGACCCCGCTTTACTCTACTCGGGCCCTGACCGCGAGCGAAGATTTCGCGCCCGGCGCGCTGGCAAGCTGGCAGGACGCGGGCGGCACGCGCTGGATTCTGGCGCCCACTACGGGCAGGCAGGCGATCGATGCAGGGTTTACCGGCGCGGTAACAAAAGGCGCGGTCGTAGCCTGGAAGATCGTAGAACAGAACGGCTCGCCCACGCTGCAACCGGGATGGGCTTCGCGAGATCTGATTGCGCCGCTTGCGCCTACGATCATCAACGGAGTGGTTTTCGTCACTTCGAGCGGCGAGTATCGCACCGGTAACAAACAGATGACGGCGGCGCAGCGTGCGCAGCGTTCGTCGCGCGCCGTGCTCTATGCGCTCGACGGTCGGACGGGCAAAGAACTGTGGTCGAGCGGCGCGACGATCACCTCGTTTGCGCGCGGCGGGCCGCTGTCGGGCGGGATGGGGCAGATCTATCTGACGACTTACGACGGCACGATCTACGCCTTCGGTTTCCCGATGGAGCATTGAAGCGGCGATGAGTAGAAGAGAAATCGCGGAAGGCGCGGCAAAATCAACCGGAATGCGCGCAGCATTGCTCGCGGCTGCGATGGCGTTCTTTATCGGTCAGTCCGCGGCTGCGCGAATGATGCAGGGCCGGCCCGTGCCGGATGGTCCGGGCAAGGAAGAAACCCAGCGCCTGTGCTCGCAGTGTCACGACCTGGACAAATCGTTTTCGCTCAGACAGGATCAGGCCGGCTGGCAGCGTACCATCGCAAAGATGGTCGCCTTCGGCATGAAAGGCGCGGATGAGGAAATCAGGGCCGTGCACGAATACCTGATAAAAAACTTCCCGGCCGATGATGTGCCGAAGATCAACGTCAATAAAGCCGAGGCGATAGATTTCGAGAGCGGTTTGTCGCTCAGACGCTCGCAGGCCGCGGCCATCGTCAAGCACCGCGAAAAACACGGTCCCTTCAAAACCATCGAGGACCTGAAGAAGGTGCCCGGCGTGGATGCGGCCACGATCGAGGCGAAGAAGGATCGCCTGATATTCGAATGATGAAAAACCGGTTCGGAAAAATCACGCTTGTAATCTCGGGAGCGATGCTGCTGGCAGGTCTTGCCGCAGCCCGCTCGCCGCAGGATTGCGCTGCGGTCACCGAGGCGCTCGAACAACGCCTCGAAGCGCAGCGCCGGCTGCTCGCCGATTGGGCCGGACTCATTCGCTACGGCAGCGAAAATTCCGAACTCCCGCGTCCATCAGCAGGGCAGCCCCGCGTAGTCTTTCTGGGCGATGAAATCACCGAATACTGGGGGCGCGGCGAGGGGAAATTCTTTCCCGGCAAGCCCTGGCTGAATCGCGGCATCGAGGGCCAGACCACGCCGCAAATGCTCGTGCGGTTTCGCCAGGATGTGATAGCGCTCAAACCGAAAGTAGTAGTGATACTCGCGGGAATGAACGATATTGCCAGCCTCAGGGAGCCGATCACCCAGGGGATGTCCGCAGAAAACATCACCTCGATGGTGGAACTGGCAAAGGCCAACGGCATTCGCGTCGTGCTCGCTTCGCTGACGCCGGTTTGCGATTGTTACCAAAAACAGACGCGGCTGCGGCCGCACGGCAAGATCATCGGTCTGAACGGCTGGCTCCGGGAGTATGCAGCCGAGAGCGGTTCGGTATATCTTGACTACTATGCTGCGCTCGCCGATGGGCGCAATCTCAAAAAAGAGTTGACCGGCGACGGACTGCTGCCGAACGAGGCGGGTTATGCAGTGATGGCGCCGCTCGCCGAAGCCGCGATCGCCCGGGCGCTGGCCGCGCAGTAACAGAGAAACCGCGAATTCCCCGGTTTCGCTCCCATTTCGAGGATCAGACCTTATGACCACAGAGAACACAAACCAATACCCGAAACTGCATAACGCGACCTGGCCGGGGCTGGTCGGCAAGGGCGGCCCCGACGCCGAACCGATCATAGAATTTGAAACGATGCTCGATCTGACCGCAGCCGCCGAGGTCGACGGCCGGAAATTCGACGGCGTAGACATCTTCCTTTCGCTGCCGCACACCGACATCGATTCAACCGGCGATGAGTTGAAGGCGCTGGCGGATCAGGTAGCCTCGCGCGGTCTTGTAATCGGCTCGCTCGTCGCGCCCGTCTGGGGGCCGACCGGGGGCGGTTCGGCCATGGGTTCGGAAGAAGAACGCAGGGCATTCCTCACGCAGGTGCGGAAATCCTGCGCCATCGCCGCAAAACTCAACGACCTCGGCATTCGCCGGTACGGCATCGTCCGCGTAGACTCCTCGTGCAGTCCGGCGGATTGGGCTGAAGACCCCCTGGGCAATACGAAGAAGATTGCCGGGACTTTCCGCGAAGCCTGCAACATCGCGGAAGGTTACGGCGAGCGGCTCGCCGCCGAAGGCGAAATCTGCTGGGGCGGTATGCACAGTTGGAAGTATCTGCACGAACTCCTTGAAGAGGTCGGGCGACCCGAAACGCTCGGCATACAGGCCGACATGGCGCATACCATGCTCTTTACGCTCGGTTACAACGCGCCCGAACACCGCCTGCTTCCCGAAGATTACGACTGGTCGGACAAGGAAGTGCTGTACGAAGCCCTGGCGAGGATGACGAGCGTATTGCGTCCGTGGGTGAAGGATTTTCACGTCGCGCAGAATGACGCTACGGTCAAGGGCTCCGGCTCGCACGACAAGACGGGGCGCCACTGCCTGCCCGAGGACCCGAACGGCAAGATGGATGTGGTGCGCGCCGCCGGGTTGTGGCTGCGCGATGAGACGGGCGCGCCGACGCGCAGCACGCAGCACATCAACTGGGACGGCTGCATGTTCCCGAACGAAACAATGCTTGATCCGCAGACGTGGAATAACATTCTGGCTACGATGATTGCAGTGCGGGAGGCGCACGGCTGGAAGGAAAGAGAGATAACGGAACAAACGAAATAAAACGAAAATCACGGAAAAGTCGAATATTCTCGTAGTTTCCGTCTTATTTCGTTTGTTCCGTTATCTCTCTTTCCTTCCAGGATGGGAATCGCCGGCGGCAGAACGCAGAGATCTGGTAATAGTATGGGCAAAAAACAGTTGAATATCGGTTTGGTCGGTTACGGCTTTATGGGCCGCACGCATTCGAATGCATTCCTGCAGGCCGGGCGTTATTTCGATCTGCCGTTCGAGCCCGTACTGAAATCCGTCTGTGCGCGCAATGCCGGGCGCGTGCAGTCGTTTGCCGCAAACTGGGGTTATGAATCCTGGGAAACCGACTGGCGCAGGCTCATCGAACGCAAGGATATAGACCTCATCGACATCGCCGGCCCCAACGATACGCACGCCGAAATAGCCATCGCCGCCGCCGCTGCGGGCAAGATGGTGATGTGCGAAAAACCGCTCGGGCGCAACGCCGTCGAGTCCACGTCCATGGTTGATGCGGTCGAGAGGGCCGGCGTCGCCAACATGGTCTGGTACAATTATCGGCGCGTGCCGGCCGTTGTGCTGCTCAAGCAGTTGCTCGACGAGGGGCGCTTCGGGCGCATCTTTCATTACCGCGCCAGGTTCTTGCAGGACTGGACGATCTCTGAGGACCTGCCGCAGGGCGGCGAAGGTTTGTGGCGGCTGGATGTTGCGGTAGCGGGCAGCGGCGTGACCGGCGATCTGCTGGCGCACAACATTGATACCGCGATGTGGCTCAACGGTCCGATCGAGGAAGTGACGGCGATGACGGAAACGTTCATCAAGGAGCGCCGTCACAATCTGACGGGCCGGGTCGAGCCGGTAGGAATCGACGATGCGAGCGCCTTCCTGTGCCGCTTCAGCAACGGATCGCTCGCGAATTTTGAGGCGACGCGTTATGCGCGCGGCCACAAGGCGCTTTACACGCTCGAAATAAACGGCGAGCACGCCTCGGCCTTCTGGGATCTGCACGACCTGCATCGCCTGCAGTACTTCGATCACCGGGATGAGGGGAGAACGCGCGGCTGGCGCAGCATTCACATCACCGATGGGGATCATCCCTATATGAAACACTGGTGGGTGCCGGGGCTGCAGATCGGCTACGAACACACCTTCATTCATCAGTTCGCCGACTTTCTGGATGCAGTGGGTGCGGGGCGGGAGGCGGCGCCCACCTTCCGCGATGCGCTGGCCACCGATCTGGTGACCGATGCCGTGCTGAAATCCGCGAAGACGCGGCAATGGGAAAGTATAAATTGATCCTTACGAGATTGATGCAAAGCGTGAGACAGGAAGAGAGATAACGGAACAAACGAAATGAAACGAAAATTACGGAAAACCTGAATAATTCCGTCTGTTCCGTGTTATTTCGTTTGTTCCGTTATCTCCGTGCAACCTCTCAGACCATGACGAGCCATCACTTCACCAAAATCCGCCGGCGTTTTGATTGCCTCGCCATCGCCGACATCGAGCAGGCCGTCGCCCGGGAACTGAATTCCGGCAAATTGCAGATCCCGCCCGGTGCGCGTATCGCCATTGCCGCCGGCAGTCGCGGCGTAGCGAATATCGCCCGCATCACCAGGGCCGTAGTCGATATCGTCAGGGCGCGAGGAGGTGAGCCGTTCGTTTTCCCCGCCATGGGCAGCCACGGCGGCGCGACCGCAGAGGGCCAATGCAGGATTCTCGCCTCCTACGGCATCGACGAAGCAAAGATGGGTTGTCCGATTCTCTCTTCGATGGAAGTCGTGCAACTCGATGACGGCGGCCCGGAATTGCCCCTGTTTATGGACCGGTGCGCCTGGGAATCCGACGGCGTGATCCTGATCAACCGCATCAAGCCGCATACGGCCTTTCACGGCGAATATGAAAGCGGTCTGGTGAAAATGAGCGTCATCGGCCTGGGCAAGGAGCGGCTGGCGTCGGAGATTCACAGTTACGGCATATGGGGATTGAAGACGCTTTTGCCGCAGGCCGGAAGGCAAATGCTCTCGACCGGAAAAATCCTGCTCGGCCTCGGCATCGTCGAAAACGCCTGCGATCAAACCGCTATCATCGAAGCATTGACCCCCGCGGAAATCCTCGCGCGCGAGCCCGAGTTGTTGAATGCCGCCAAACGGATGTTGCCGCATTTTCCGCTGGATGAATTCGACGTGCTCGTGGTAGATCGTATGGGCAAGGACATCAGCGGTTCGGGCATGGATCCGAATATCATCGGGCGATTGCGCATCCCGGGCGAGCCGGAGCCGGAATTGCCCAGGATCAAATCCATCATCGTCACGGATCTGACCGAAGGCTCGCACGGCAACGCCTGCGGCGTCGGTCTGGCGGATGTCACCACGCGCAGGCTCCTCGACAAGGTGGATTGGGATGCAACCTATACCAACGGCGTCACAAGCGGGATCTATTCGCATTTCTCGCTGCCGATGGTCGCCGCGACCGATGCGCAGGCGCTCGAATGGGGCATTCACGCCTGCCACAAACCACGCCAACCGAAAAAGATCGTGCGCATTGCCGATACCCTGCACCTGAGCGAAATGTACGTCTCCGATGCGGTGCTGCAGGAAATCAATGAGAGGGTCGAAATCCTAGGCGATCCGTCTCCGATGTTTGAAGATCAGGGCTCGCTTATCGCGTTTTGACGATATGTAGATGTTCAGGAGATGTTCAGGAGATGTTCGCATGAAGTTCAGGAGATTTTCAGATGAAGAATGAAGCAACGATGGAAGAAGCTCCCGGTGCGACTATCAAGCCGGTGCTCGTGCTGCGAGCAAGCGATAACGTCGGCGTCGTGCGTCAGACCCTGAATGCCGGAGATGTCATCGAAGTAAACGACCGCCGGATCGAGGTGCGCGAGGCCCTGGCCCCCGGCCACAAAATCGCGCTGCTGCCGATTGCCGAGGGCTCGCCGGTCATCAAATACGGCGAAATCATCGCCGACGCGACCTGCGATATCGCCCCGGGCGCCTGGGTGCATACCCACAATACCGTCCCCGATTTCAGCGGGCGCGAGTACGAGTACGCTACGCGCACGCCCGCAACCGAGTTCTTCCCGCCGGAGCAGGTTCCCGACTTTATGGGCTACCTGCGCGACAACGGCGACGTAGGCACGCGCAATTACATTGCAGTCATTGCTACGTCCAATTGTTCGAGTCACGTCGTAGCGGGCATCGCCGAACAACTCCGCCACGTCGGGCCGGAGACGCACGGCGTAGACGGCGTCATCGCCATCCCGCATCAGGAGGGCTGCGGCCATTCGCAGGGTGAGGATACCTGGCAACTAGAACGCACGATGGCCGGGATGATCTTTCATCCGAACGTCGGGGCGGTGCTGATGGTCAGCCTGGGTTGCGAGGTCAATCAGATATCGAAATATCTCGGCACTACGCAGCTCGGACAGCAGGCCTTCCGCAAAGGCAAACTCATCGTCGGACTCGAAATGCAATCCTCGGGCGGCACGCGCAAGACCATAGAGGCGGGCGTCCGTCAGGTAGAACAACTCATCGAGCATTGCCGCAGCATGCAGCGCACTGCGCAGCCGCTCGGCAAAATCCTGCTCGGCACCAATTGCGGCGGGTCGGATGCGTTTTCGGGGATTTCAGCCAACCCCGCAGTCGGTTATTGCAGCGATCTGCTCGTGCGTTCGGGCGGCACTTCGGTGCTCGCCGAAATCCCCGAATGTATGGGGGCTGAACATTTGCTGACGCGCAGGGCGATCGATGAAGCTACGGGGCGCAAGGTGATCGATGTAGTGAACTGGTATCGCGAATACCTGAATCGCTTCGGCGGCAAATGGGACGACAACCCGTCGCCGGGCAACAAGGCGGGCGGCATCACGAACGTAGCCGAAAAAGCGCTGGGAGGCGTGGCCAAAGGCGGGACGACGGCGTTGACCGGAGTTTATGCCTACGCCGAGCGGATAGACCGGAAGGGTTTTGTGCTGATGAACACGCCGGGCTACGATCCGGTCTCGCTGACCGGGATTGCGGCTGGCGGCGCAAATATGATCGTTTTTACGACGGGGCGCGGCTCGGGCATAGGTTTTCCGGTCGTGCCGGTAATCAAGATCGCATCGAATTCGCGCATTGCCGCTGCCATGGAAGACAACATAGACATCAACGCCGGCGGCATTGTTGAAGGCAAAGAGACGGTAGAAGAGGTCGGCAGGCGGATACTTGATTTGATACGGCGCGTGGCTTCGGGCGAGCGCACAAAAAGCGAGTTGCTCGGCCACAAGGAGTTTGTGCCGTGGCGCGTGGGGCCGGTGCTGTAGCGGTTGTTCGCAGGATCTGTCAGATCTGTTGCCGGTCGAACGGGCGGAACTCGGCGATGAGTGCGAAATCTCCGGGATTCTTCGTATGAACGGTGAATCCGCGGCCGGCGACCGAGACGGCGATCAGTGCATCATTGGTCAGCCGCGATCCGGCGACGAGGCTGAAGCCGTATTTTCGCCAATCACGGAAGAATCGATCCCTTTCCGCGCTCGCAGCTAAACACTTTGACACGTTATTTCAATCAGACCAATGAGCAGTTGAAAAAAGCAGCCGCCGCTCTGGATGCGTTCAACTCTTCAGGGATCGAGAATTAGCAGATTGTCGTACTCCGTCAAAAATGTATATCATCATTGCTCGGTAAGAGTTTATTAGTCGGCGGGAGACAACTATGACCATAGAACTTGAAGCAATTTATCAAGGAGGGGTGCTGAGACCATTAGAGCCGCTGGATTTATCTGAAAATCAGCGCGTCAGAGTCAAAGTTTCTGACCTTGATGAAGATGAATTACTCGATACAGAATATTTACGGTACTGTGAGGCGCACGCCGATGAAAGCATTTCACTTGAGGAAGTGCGCGTTGCACTATCAAAAATCCCAGGCGCAATGACCGCTGATTTTATAGCTGAAAGAGAAGATCGCTTCTGATGGCTGGATACTTTCTTGATACGAGCGCGCTGGGAAAGCGTTATCACGTGGAAGTGGGCACTCCGGAAGTTGAGCATATTTTTCAAGAGTCGAGCGCTGAGATCTACATATCCAGATTGGCTGTTGTCGATCTACATTCCGCCTTTGCTCTAAAAGTTCGTAAACAGACAATTTCAGAGCCTGACTTTCACAATCTGATGAGTCTGTTTCAAACGGATGTCGCGAAACGCATTATCCAGGTCATTCGTGTGAAATCACTACACTTTCAGGAAGCTGAAGAACTCATCTCAAAAAGCATGCATTGAAAAAGAGCTTCCGCGCTTTGGATGCAGTTCAGCTTGCTGTATCGCTTGATTTGAATAGGCAGGGCCGATTGGCCCACTTTGTTTGTGCAGATAATCACCTATGCATAGTGGCCAAAGACGAGGGGCTTCCAGTGATCAATCCTGAAGCCCCTTAGCTCGACTTTGGCCATTCGTACTTGAATCTCCGCTGGTCATTATTTACGGCGCGTTTGGCTGTTCAATTAGAAGAGAGATAACGGAACAAACGAAATAAGACGAAAATTACGAAAAGTTGAATATTTCCGCCTGTTCCGTCTATTTTCGTGTGTTCCGTTATCTCTCTTTCCTCCTATACCGGGAATTGCTGGTGCTGAGTCAGAAACCTGCGCTCCTTACTCAGCACTCAGCACTCAGCACTCAGCACTTCTTCTTCGCACTCAGGACTTCTTCTCAAGGCTTGTCCGTCTTCAACCGGCGCGGCTTGTAATAGGGCTTGCCGTTGAGTTTCTGGACTTCCTTCATAAAGTTCGTGTCGTAATCGCGTTCGGCGTCTGAAAGCGCCCACGCCTGTCGTGCGACCGCTGCTGGATACCTGTCGTGGCCAAGTTGATCAGGAGATGCTTGAACTCTTCGCGTATGTGCATAACCATCGTCGATTCAATCGAGGCAAGCGAGCGGGCAAGGCGCCGATCGAAATCCTGACCGGCAAAGAAATGGATAAGACCTGGCTCGACTCGTTGTTGGAAATGGCCTGACCCAGTGTGATCAATGATTGAATCAAGGTCGGGATCGATGTCGCGACATAGGGGGCAGTGTCGAGTAGCAGAAATTTGCCCATGGAAACTGTTATCTACTTTTTGTAGTTTATGAAACTTGCCAAAAAAATAATACGTAATCGGTAGCCCATTCAAAACCGCCGAGCGAGGCGGTTTTATTGTATCTACAAGCTGCGATTGCTGCCTGATTTGACGCTTTCTTCGATCTTCTCTATACTTCAAATGAACTGATTAATCAGTTCGCGGAAGGAGAGGCCGCCATTAAGAAGAAAATCAAAACAATGCCGAAAGTTATTTCAGCCCTGACTGCTCGCACTCAGTTCGGACAGATCATGGAGCGCGCTGCAGAGAATGACGAGCGTTTTATCGTTGATCGCCGAGGCGAGCCGAAGGTCGTCATCATGAGCGTCCGCGACTTTGTCGATACCGTCGCGCCTGCGCCCGATGTACTCAAAGCCATCTGGTCGGAGTCTCGCCGCAAAGGTACTGATAAACTCAGTATGCGCGAAATCGACGCCGAGGTCGCCGCGTACCGTCGTAAACAACAATAGAGCCCGATGACACCTATCCGCATCGTGCTCGATACCAACGTCATCGTCTCAGCCGCTATTAACGAGACCGGGTTTGAGGCGGCCATCCTCGCCCTGGGCCTGGCCGGAAAAATCAGGATCTATATCTCAGAGCCGGTCCTGAAGGAATACGAAGGGGTGCTAGTGCGCCCGAAGTTCCGGTTTCCCCCGTCGATGGTCGAAGCTCTCATTAAAGAGATTTGCTCGACGGCTAAAATGGTTTCTCCAAAACGCCGTGTGGCGGAATCGATCGATCCGAAGGACGATATCTTCCTTGAATGCGCAGAAGAGGCCAAGGCCGATTATCTTGTGACCGGCAATAAGAAGCACTTCCCCAAGCGCTGGGTCGCTACCGATATCGTCAACGCACGCGAACTATTCGCGATTATCGCCCCCAATCTTAAACCTTGAGCCGGAGATCTATACATCTACAGCGGTTTCGATTTTGGTGTTCAGTACTCTGCCAATTAAGTTCTTTACCCAATGTTCGACACTTTGAAGTCAAACAGACAGCAAGCCATCGAGATCAAGAGGTGGTCGGTGTAGAAGTAAATTGAGAAAGACGCCCACAGTGTGAGCGAGAACTTTGCGAATTAAACGGTGATGATAATGCCAGCGGTCCCGGACGCGAATGCGTGCGACACCAAAGCGTTCGGTGAGGTGAGAGCCGACGGTTTCGACCAGCTTGCGCCACCGGCGGCAAGCGACCATCAAGGCGGGGGCGTGTGTCGGCGGCGACATGCGTGTGCGTGCAGGGGTGACGACCATAATCCCGTGCCGGTTCACTAACTGTTGTTGGCGGAAAGCGTCAATAAACCCTTTATCTGCGGGAACGATGCCGCAAAATCCCTCGACCAAAGTATCCAAGTGGTTGATGTCGTGCGGACGTGCTGCCAATAAAGGGAAATGGGTAATCATCCCGATCCGAGAAACACGCAACCCCAGTTTGAAGCCGTAGTAGTTCATCTTTTTCGCAGCGCAATACCCCCAATCGGCTTCTGTCGGGAAACAACGATCGCGCGACGCGCGCGTGTAAACGCAGACGGGCAAAGGCAAAGTATCAATCGGTTGCACCTGATCCTGGTCTTGCCCGCTCAGACGAACCAATTGACGTTGAATCTCTGCTTTGACCGCCCACAAGTTGGCCGCTTGCCGCACAAACAGACTGCGGTTTTTCAGGTTCGGAAAGAAGTGCCGATAGTGACTGTAAAAATAAGCGAACAAGTCCTTGCCCGTTCCCAACTTGAAGAATTCGCCGCAGATTTCCAGCGTGATGACTTCCTCATCACTGAGTTCCGGCGCAAATCCTCCGTGTCGAAGTCGTTGAGTCGCCACAATTTCCCCGTAGCGCTCCACTACCAAACAATACACGTGAATGATAAAACTATCCCGATCCATAGGTTCGATCCTCCCGAATTGCAGGTTTGGTACCCCGCAATTTTAACGGTGGATCGGCCTATGGACAGCCCTCAAAAAGTCGAACATTAGGTAAATCTTATCGAGTAAGGCAAACGTTCGCCATTTCGGCTTCAATGGAGCCACGTCCGTTCAGACGTGGAAACCTCCATTACCGGGGTTTGGGGGTTGGATCAGTGGGGCGCTTCAATGGAGCCACGTCCGTTCAGACGTGGAAACTCGCCGAACAGACGTTGCAGAATGCAGTGGAAACGGCGCTTCAATGGAGCCACGTCCGTTCAGACGTGGAAACCTCGACGTGTGCGTTCGGTTTGCAGCGAGCAATCCGCGCTTCAATGGAGCCACGTCCGTTCAGACGTGGAAACGCGCGTTTGTGGTAGTAGACGAGGCGATCTACATCGCTTCAATGGAGCCACGTCCGTTCAGACGTGGAAACGTGTCGCTTCCTGAATTAATGGTTGACAATCCGGCAGCTTCAATGGAGCCACGTCCGTTCAGACGTGGAAACGGCCATCAATTTTTTGAGGTGACGCTCCAACGCGTGCTTCAATGGAGCCACGTCCGTTCAGACGTGGAAACGCGAGAAAGTCTTTTGCTAGTTCTACTATAACCGCCATAGCTTCAATGGAGCCACGTCCGTTCAGACGTGGAAACCGCGGGCGGCGACTTCGACAAGTTCATCAAAACTTTGCTTCAATGGAGCCACGTCCGTTCAGACGTGGAAACTAGCCGCGAGCGACCGGAAGAAAAATGCACGACAAGGCTTCAATGGAGCCACGTCCGTTCAGACGTGGAAACGCGCACAGCCGGCACTGCGTTTGAGTATTTTCGCGTGCTTCAATGGAGCCACGTCCGTTCAGACGTGGAAACTAATTCGTGCAGTATTGCACTCTTTAGATATACGTGGCTTCAATGGAGCCACGTCCGTTCAGACGTGGAAACAACCACGGAGAATCCAGCATGGAAATTATCCACACAGGGCTTCAATGGAGCCACGTCCGTTCAGACGTGGAAACCGGAATTCCGGCGTGGTTGATCGCCTCGGTCGATGACGGCTTCAATGGAGCCACGTCCGTTCAGACGTGGAAACTAGAAATCCGCGTGGCATTTACG